>NZ_JAMGBF010000044.1 GCF_023516615.1 Streptomyces panaciradicis | reverse complement strand
GTCCACCTCCAGCGCAGCCTGCTGCCCGCCCACCTTCCCCAGCGTCCCGGCCTGCGGTTGACCGCCTCGTACCAGCCCGCCGCCCCTCAAGCACACGCCGGCGGCGACTGGTACGACGCCTTCCCGCTGCCCGACGGACGGATGGCGCTGACCATCGGCGACGTCGAAGGCCACCACACGGAAGCCGCCGCTCTCATGGGCCGGCTGCGCACCACCCTGCGCGCGTACGCCGCCCTCACCCCCGACCCCGCCACCGTCCTGGCCCACACCAACAACATGCTCACGGCGGAAAACGACGCCGACCCCGAGCACGCGCTGCTGGCGACCTGCTGTTTCATCGCTCTCGACCCGGAGACCGGCCGTCTCGACTGCGCCAGCGCAGCCCACCCTGGCCCCCTCGTCCACACCCCTGACGACGCCCCCGTGCCCCATGTTCCGACCGGACTGCCCCTCGGTGTCTTCAGCGGCACCTCCTACCCCACCACCAGCCTCGTCCTCCCGACCGGCAGCAAGCTCCTGCTGTACACCGACGGATTCACCGACACCCCCGACACCGACCCCGAGCACGCCCGTGAGCGGCTGCGCCACATACTGGTCGCCACGGCATCCGACGCCGCCGCTCCCGCCCTCCACAAGGTCGCCACCGCCACCCTCACGCCGCTGCGGCCTCATGACGACTCCGCGCTCCTGCTCGCCCACCTCACCGGGCCCGAGCCTGGAGACCGTTCAGGGGAGCCGCAGTAGGGCTGCCGTCTCCTTGCGCGGGACGGCTCCCACAGAACACTCGGCAGCGCGCCGGGTCGTCAGCGCGTCTTCCGTGACGGCATTCATGCCACTAGATTTGGCGTCATGACCGCCATCACCCTTCGGATTCCGGACGCCATGGACAAGCCGCTGCGCGACGCGGCCGCCGACGCCCCCTCGCTGAACGACTACATCGTGCGTGCCGTACGCCGGCAGATGACGCTCGACGCGGCCCGCAAGCTCGCCTCGATCGCACCCCTCGACCTCGCAGGCGAGGGCGACGCCCTGTGACCATCCGCAAGGGCGACGTCTGGGACGTCGACACCGGCAAGGGCACCCGCACTGTCCTCGTCGTCAGTCTCGACGGCCTCGCCGAGGCCTACCACGCCGTCGTCGTCCTGGTCCTGCACGCCCCCGCGCAGCATCCCGACACGGCGATGAGCGTGCGTCTGACCACTCCGGTCGATGCCTCCCTCGTCGCCGTGAACCTCCTTCAGCTCTCCGCCATCCGCTTCGAAACCGGCACGCTGCACGGAAACATCGGTCCCGTACAGCAGGAACTCGTCGACAACGCGATCCGCGCGGTCCTCGACCTGTAGGTCATCCGTCATCGCTGGTAGGCAGTGCGGGTGACTGGGCGATCTCTTCTTCGGCCGCCTCGATGATCGCCAGCACCGCCGATGCCGCGGCCGCGGCATCGCGGGCCTCGACGGCTTCCACGACGGCGCGATGACCGGGCAGAGACGCCGCCGCGGCGCCGGGGGTCTGGGTGCTGACGAGGAAGCTGTGTTCGAGCGCGATGTCGACGGCGCGGCCCAGCGAGCCGAGGAGACGGTTGCCGCTGGCGTCGAGCAGGGCCCGGTGGAAGGCGATGTCGGCCTCGACGTAGCCGCCGCGGCCGGGTTCCGCCGCCGCGGCCTCCATGGCGGCCAAGGCGTCGTACAGGGCTCGTACGTCGTCGGGGCCGGCCCGGTGGGCGGCGAGTCTGGCCGCCTCGGGCTCGACGATCCGGCGCAGTTCACCGGTGTCGCGCAGCAGAGCCGTGGCATCACCTGCCTGTTTCCAGCGCAGCACGTCACGGTCCAGGTGGTTCCAGTGCTCCGCGGGCAGCACGCGCGTGCCGGTGCGCGGTCGTACGTGCAGCATCCCCTTGGACACCAGCGCCTTGACCGCTTCGCGCAGCGCTCCGCGGCTGACGCCGATCTCCGCGGCCAGCACGTCCTCGACCGGCAGGGGATCCCCCGGCTCCCACGCGCCGCCCACGATGCGCCGCCCGAGCTCGTCGACCACGCGCTGGTGCATGGTCCGGAAGTGCACCACGATCTGCGCTCACCCCCTGGACGCCATTCATCGAATCATTTAATGATTGTGCCCCAGGGTAAGGCCTACTGGGCCTCACCCGACATCACCCCATCGCACAAGCGGACGACGCGAGAGCCACGGGAGTGCCACATGACCGACGGTCGGAACAAGACCCGCCGCAGCCAGGCCTGGTTCGGCGCACAGGGCCGCAGCGGGATGGTGTACCGCTCCTGGATGCGCAACCAGGGGTTCGGGCATGAGGTGTTCGACGGGCGTCCCGTCATCGGCATCGCGACCAGCGCCTCCGAACTCGCCCCGTGCAACGCCCACTTGACGCGCGTCGCCGAAGCCGTCCAGCGCGGTGTCTGGCAGGCGGGCGGGCTGCCGCTGCAGTTCCCCACCATGGCCACCGGCGAGACCCTGATGCGCCCGACCGCCATGCTGTACCGCAACCTCATGGCCATGGAGGTCGAGGAGCTGATCCGGGCCAACCCGCTCGACGGCGTCGTGCTGCTGTCCGGCTGCGACAAGACGACCCCCGCCATGCTCATGGGCGCCGCCAGCGTCGACCTGCCGGCCGTCATGGTCACCGGCGGGCCGATGCTCAACGGCAAGTACCGCGGCCAGGACGTCGGCTCCGGCACCCATGTCTGGAAGTTCGAGGAGGACCTGAAGACCGGCCGGATGACCGAGGAGGAGTGCTTCTTCGCGGAAGGGTGCATGGCCCGGTCCAACGGTCACTGCATGACGATGGGCACCGCCTCGACGATGGCGTGCATGGCCGAGGCGCTCGGCATGCAGCTGCCGGGCTCGGCCGCCTGGCCCGCGGTGGACTCCCGGCGGATGGAGATCGCACAGGCGGCGGGGCAGCGCATCGTGGAGATGGTGGAGGAGGAACTGCGCCCCTCGCGGATCCTGACCCGCGAGGCGTTCGAGAACGCCATCCGCGTCAACGCGGCCATCGGCGGCTCCACGAACGCCATCATCCACCTCACCGCCATCGCCGGACGCGTCGGCGTCGACCTGCGCCTGCAGGACTTCGACGACCTGGCCCGCGTGGTGCCGACCCTGGTCAACCTGATGCCCAGCGGCAAGTACCTCATGGAGGACTTCTGCTACGCGGGCGGACTGCCCGCCGTCCTGGCCGAGCTGCTGCGCGGCAAGCTGCTGCACGGCGACCCGATCACGGTCACCGGACGCAGCATCGCCGAGAACACCGAGAACGCCGAGTGCTTCGACTCCGACGTCATCACCAGCCTCGACGCCCCCTTCCAGCAGGCCGGCACCGGTACCGCCGTCCTGCACGGCAACCTGTGCCCCGACGGCGCGGTGATCAAGCAGTCCGCCGCATCCCCGCACCTGATGACCCACCGCGGTCCCGCGCGCGTCTTCGACTCCCCCGAGGCGTATCACGAGGTGGCCGACGATCCGGACGTCGACATCGACGAGAACACCGTCATCGTCATCCGCAACGCCGGCCCGAAGGGCTATCCCGGCATGCCCGAGGTCTCCAACGTCCCGCTGCCCGCCAAACTGCTGAAGGCCGGCGTCAAGGACATGGTGCGCATCTGCGACGGCCGGATGAGCGGCACCGGATACGGGACCGTGGTCCTGCACGTGGCCCCCGAAGCCGCCGTCGGCGGGCCTCTCGCCCTGGTGCGCGACGGGGACCCCGTCGTCCTCGACGTCCCCCACCGCACTCTGCGCCTGGACGTGGACGACGCCGAACTCGCCCGGCGCCGGGAGGAATGGCGAGCACCCGCCGAACGGCACACCAGCGGCTACGCCTGGCTCTACACCCAGAACGTCGAACAGGCCGACCGGGGCGCCGACTTCGGCTTCCTGCGCGGAAGCCGTGGGCACGAGGTCCCTCGCGACTCCCACTGAGTCCCCCCGGGCGACCTTCCCCTCCAATCCAGGAGAGCATCGATCGTGGAATCGGCAGCAGCGCACCCTCGTCCGGTCCTCACCGCCGGCTCCGTCCTGCCGGAGGACGCCGGCCGAGCCGCCCTCGTGGCACGCGTCCACCACCCGCAGGCGGACGGACCGTGTGTGGCCGCGGTCCGGGGCGATCAGGTCGTCGACCTGACGGCCGTCGCGCCCACCGTCTCGGATCTGATGGAACGCGACGACGCGGTGAGAGTCGTCCGCGAGGCCGACGGCGGACACACCTGGCGCCTGGACGAACTGCTGGAGGCACCGACCGGCGGCCGTGACGTGCCGCATCTGCTGGCCCCCGTCGACCTGCAAGTGATCAAGGCCGCGGGCGTCACCTTCGCGCGGAGTCTGCTGGAACGCGTCATCGAGGAGCGCACGGGCGGCGATCCGGCGCAGGCCGCCCGGGTGCGGGCCCGCGTGCAGCAGCTCGTGGGCGGCGCGCTCGACGGCATCCGCCCCGGCTCGCCGGAAGCGGCCAAGGCCAAGGAACTGCTGGTGTCCGAAGGACTGTGGTCGCAGTACCTGGAGGTCGGAATCGGGCCCGACCCGGAAGTGTTCACCAAGGCCCCCGTCCTGTCCGCGGTCGGCACCGGTGCCGACATCGGAGTGCTCGGCGCCTCGGTGTGGAACAACCCCGAGCCCGAGGTCGTCCTCGTCGTGGACTCGCGCGGCCGGGTCCGCGGCGCGACGCTCGGCAACGACGTCAACCTCCGCGACATCGAAGGACGCAGCGCCCTGCTGCTGTCCCGGGCGAAGGACAACAACGCCTCCTGCGCGATCGGCCCGTTCGTCCGCCTGCTCGACGACGACTTCGACCTCGACACCGTCCGCGCCCTCGACATCGACCTGCGAGTCGACGGCACCGATGCGTACGTACTCAACGGCAGCAGCTCCATGCGCGAGATCAGCCGCGACGTACTGGACCTGGTGGCCGCCACCCACGGGCCGCACCACCAATACCCGGACGGCTTCGCGTTGTTCACCGGAACGCTGTTCGCCCCCACCGAGGACCGCCAGGCACCCGGCGCCGGCTTCACCCACGAGTACGGCGACATCGTACGGATCTCCAGCCCACGTCTCGGCGCCCTGGTCAACACCGTCATCCCCAGCGAGCAGGCAACTCCGTGGACGTTCGGCGTGGGAGCGCTGATGCGCAACCTCGCGCGGCGCGGCGTGCTGTGAGAAGACGACGAAGTACCCGCGCACACCGGCCCGGACGACCACAACCCCATGACTCGGTCCGCGGTTCTGTGTGCGCAGCGCCCGCCGCTCACCGCGGCGGGCGCAGCGCACATACCGTTCATGCCCGCTCGGTCGGTTCCTGGTCGAACGTGGCGTGCAGGTGCCGGTTGTGATCCACGGGGCGTTCGGCTCCGGTCAGCGTGACCCTGGCCGTCAGGCGCGGATCGGCGCTGGATGCGGCCAACCGCATTCCCAGCTCGCCCGGTTCGACGACGCGCCGGCCGTCGCGGCCGGTGAAGGACGCCAGGTCGGCCGGGACCGTGACACGGACGCGGCGGGAGTCGCCCGGGTCGAGATCGACCCGGGTGTAGCCGACGAGGCGCTGCACGGGCTGGACGACGGAGGCGACCGGGTCGTGCAGATAGAGCTGTACGACCTCGGTCCCCGACCGCTCACCGGTGTTGCGGACGGTGAGGGCGAGGGTGAACTCGCCGTCCGTCGGGGCCTCTTGGGTGTCCACGGTCAGGTCTGTCCAGTCGAAGCGTGTGTAGGACAGGCCGTGGCCGAAGGCGAACGCCGGTGTCGGGTCGATGTTGGACACCTCGCTGGCATGCGCGAGCCGCGCCCCGAGGTAGGTGGCCGGCTGGGAGCCCGGCCCGCGCGGCACGCTGACCGGGAGACGTCCGGAGGGATTGGTACGGCCGCTCAGTACCCCGGCGATCGCGTGCGTGCCCTCCTCGCCCGGGAAGAAGGACTGCACGATCGCGGCGGACTCCTGCACGGCGCGGCCGAGGGCGTACGGCCGTCCCGCCAGCAGCACGGTGACCACCGGTGTCTCGGTGTCGAGGAGGGCGTCGAGCAGTTGCTGCTGTGCGCCGGGCAGCGCGAGTGTCTCGCCGTCGCAGCCCTCGCCGCTGGTGCCCCGCCCGAAGAGGCCGGCGCGGTCGCCGAGCACGACCACCGCGACATCGGCCTCGCGTGCCGCCTGGGCGGCCTCGCGGATGCCGGAGAGGTCTGCGTCGTCGATTCCGGTGCCGCGGGCGACCGTGATCTCGGCGTCGGGGAACTCGGCGGCGAGCGTGTCGCGCAGCGTGGGCAGCTCGATGCCGAGCGGGGTCCGGGGGTGGCGGACGCCGATGTGCTGGGGGAAGGAGTAGCAGCCCAGTACGGCGGTGGGCTCGTCGGCATTGGGGCCGAGCAGGGCGATGCGGCGCGGTCGGGACAGCGGCAGGGTGCCGTCGTTGCTGAGCAGGACGACCGCCTTCTCGGCGATGTCGCGGGCCAGTCGACGGTTTTCGGGCCGGTCCAGGTCGACCTTGCCGCGCAAGGCGGCCGCATCGTCCAGGTCGGCCCCTTCCAGTGCGGCCGGTACGGGGTCCCAGTCCTTGTCGAGCAGACCGAGCATCGCCTTCTGGGTGAGGACCCGGCGCAGGGCGCGATCGACCGACGCCTCCGGTATGCGGCCGTCGGCGACGGCCTCGGTCAGCGGCGCGCCGTAGGTCTTGACGTTGGGCAGTTCGACGTCGATGCCGGCGTGCAGCGCCGTGCCGGCGGCGTCGGCCCAGTCGGCCGCGACGCCGTGCAGGGTCTTCAGGAAGGCGATGGCGAAGTAGTCGGCGACGACGGTGCCGTCGAAGCCCCAGGTGTCGCGCAGCAGCCCGGTGAGCAGGTCTTCGTCGGCCGCGGAGGGCATGCCGTCGGTGTCGGTGTAGGCGTTCATCACCGACCGGGCGCCGCCTTCGCGGATCGCCATCTCGAAGGGCGGCAGCAGAACGTCGGCGCGTTCACGGGGGCCCACGGAGGAGGGGGCGAGGTTGCGGCCGGCACGGGAGGCGGAGTAGCCGACGAAGTGCTTGAGGGTGGCGACGATCCCGGCGGACTCCAGGCCCTGCACGTATGCCGTCCCGATGGTGCCGACGAGGTACGGGTCCTCACCGATGGTCTCCTCGACCCGTCCCCACCGGGCGTCGCGCACGACGTCCAGGACGGGCGCGAGCCCCTGGTGGACGCCGACGGCACGCATGTCGCGACCGATGGCGGCGGCCATGCGCCGCACTGTGGCGGGGTCGAAGGTGGCGCCCCAGGACAGCGGTACGGGGTAGGCGGTCGCCCCCCAGGCGGCGAATCCGGCCAGACACTCGTCATGGGCGAGTGCGGGGATGCCGAACCGGTTCGTGGCCGCGATACGGGCCTGGGTGCGGGCCAGGGAGAGCGCACCCAGGGCGGGGTCGACGGGGACCGTGCCGAAGGGCCGGGTCAGCTGTCCCAGGCCGGTGGGCAGGAGGGCCTCGAGATCGACGGGCTCCTCCATGTCGTGCTGATGGGGGGCCACTTCACCGCCCTGGTCGGAGGCGCCCACCCAGACGCCGTACAGCTGGGCGGTCTTCTCCTGAAGGGTCATCGCGTCGATGAGGGCGTCGACTCTCGCGGTGACGGGAAGGGCGGGGTCGTTCCAGAGGGGGACGGCGTGGGTGTTCTCTACGTCCACGTTGGGGTTCACTTTCCTCCCACGCCCGTCGGGCCCTGGATCGGGGCGCGACGGGCGAACAGGTAGAGCAGGATGCAAGGCGGGGCACATCGGCCGCCGTCGGCGTCGAGTCCCGCTTCGGTGATCGTCAGCGGCTGAATCCCGCGGTCAGACCGCTCAGCAGCTGGCGGCGGCCGAACGCGTACAGGACCAGGACGGGCAGCGTGGTGAGGACGACGGCGGCGAGAACGGCGGGGACGTTGACCCCGTACTGACCCTGAAAGGTCCACAGGGCGAGCGGCAGGGTCCGGCGTTCAGGGCTCTGCGTGAGGACCAGCGGGAGCAGGAAGCCGTTCCAGATGGTCAGTGCGTTGAAGATGGTCACGGTGAGGATGGCCGGTCGGGTCAGCGGCGCCGCCAGCCGCCACAGAGTCGTCCATTCGGTGGCGCCGTCGACTTTCATCGAGTCGAACAGTTCTTTGGGCACGTCGCGGATGAAGTTGGTGAGCACCAGTACCGACAGCGGGATGGCGAAGGCGATCGACGGGAGGATCAGCGCGGGCAGACTGTCGTACAGGTGCAGCTTGATGATGATCAGGTACACCGGGATCACCGTCGCCTGCAGCGGGATGGCCAGGCCCATGAGGAAGAGGCCGTTCATCGCGCGCAGGACGCGCATGCGCCAACCGCGCACGATCGCGTAGGCGGCCATGAAGGAGAACAGGACCGCCGGAACGACGGCGCCGGCGGTGACCACGACGCTGTTCACGAAGTAGCGCACGAAGTCGGACTCGATGACCAGCCGGTAGTTGTCCAGTGTGGGGTCGCTGGAGGGCACCAGCGGATTGCTCGCGTAGTAGCGGCTCTGGAGCTTGAGGCTGGTGATGAGGGTCCAGTACAGGGGTACGGCGACGATGGCGAGCCAGAGCCAGCCGACCAGGCCGCCGATCCAGTTGCGTCGGCGGGCCGTCCGACGGGAGTGGCGTTGCCGCTCGCGGTCGGCGGCCTTCTGGGGTCGTCGTGTCTCGGTCAGGGTGGTGGTCACGTCAGGCCCCCTCGAGTTGGCTGGCGCCGGCGTCGCGGCCGCCGAGCCGGCGCAGCAGCAGGGCGAGGGCCAGGCCCACCAGGACCAGGATGACCGCGATGGCGCTGGCCGGTCCCATCAGGCTGGCCTGGAATCCTCGCTTGTACATGTCCAGTGCGAGGACGCGGGTGGCGTCTCCGGGGCCGCCCTCGGTCAGGACGAAGATGAGGTCGAAGAAGGTCAGCGAGCCCACCACCATCAGCGTGGACGAGGTGATGATGGTGTATTTCAGCTGGGGCAGCGTGATGCTGAAGAACTGCCGGACCCGTCCGGCCCCGTCCAACTGGGCCGCCTCGTAGAGCGACTTGGGGATCTGCTGGACGCCGCCCTGGTAGATCAGCGAGTGGAACGGGATGAACTGCCAGGAGACGACGAAGACGACGACGCCGAACGCGAGCCCGGGCCGCCCCAGCCAGTCCTGGCTGAGCGCGGAGATCTTCAGCCCGGCGCCGAGCCCGAAGTTGGGGTCCAGCAGGGCCTTGTAGGCGATCGCGATGGCCGCGGAGCTGAGCATCAGCGGGATGAAGTACACCACGCCCAGCACCGCGCGGTAGCGCTGGCGGCCGGCCAGGAACGTGCCGAGCAGAATGCTCAGCGGCGTCTGGACGGCCCAGGACACGACCATCACCAGGAAGGTCACCCAAAGGGCGTGCGGCAGGCCGGGGTTGGTGAGCACTGTGCGCCAACTGGTGAACCCCGAGGGACGGATGGAGCCGATGCCGTCCCATGTGGTGAAGCTCAGCGCGAAGACACCGACGAGCGGGATCACGGCGAAGCCGACGAAGACCACCAGGGCCGGCGTCGCCAGCCACGGCAGGATGCTGCGCGGTTCGCGACGCGGCGGGTGGCCGGTCAGTGCGCTCATTTCGCGGTGACCGCGTTGAGGTTCTGGGCGAACTGCTTCGGTGAGATCGACAGTTGGAACAACTTGACGATGTTGTCCAGCAGCGTCTCCGCGGCCGTCGGGCTGAGCGCCTGGTCCCAGGACTGGCCGAACACCTTGGCCTTGCTGGCGATGTCGTAGGTGAACTGCAGGAAGTCGGCGCTCTTGGAGGCTGCCAGCAGCTTCTCCGTGCCGAGCCGGATGGGAACCGACCCGTTGTCGATCCACTTCTTCACCTCCTCGTCCTGGAGGACGCCCTTGGCGAAGAAGTCCTTGGCGATCTTCTTCTGCTCGGCGCTGGCCTTGGAGGAGATGGACAGGTACTGGGCCGGGTTGCCGACGGTGTCGCTCGGATCGCCCTTGCCGCCTTCGACGGGCGGGAAGGTCATGTAGCCCAGCGCGCCGCTTTTGACGAAGTCCCCGCCGTCGGCCTTCTGGATGCCGTACGACCATGCGCCGTGCAGCATCATCGCGGCCCTGCCGGTGTACAGCAGCGCCTGGTCGGCGTTGGAGTCAGCGGTGATCGAGGAGAAGCCCTTGACGAACCCGTGGGCCTTGACGAGGTCCTGCACCTTGGTCAGCGCGGTGATGGCGTCGGGGTGGGACCAGGCGTTCTTCTCGCCCTCGATGATGGCCTGGAACACCTCGGGGCCGCCGATGCGGTCGAACAGGAACTCCAGCCACATCATGTTCGTCCACCGGGACTGCCCGCCGAGGGAGAACGGCGCTATGCCCTTCGCGTTGAACTTGGGCACCAGCGCCATGATGTCGTCCCAGGACGTCGGCGGTTTCACGCCGACCTGCTCGAAGACCTTCTTGTTGTAGTAGAGGATGATCGGCTGCACGGCCTCGGCCGGCATCGCGTAGATCTTGCCGTCGACGGTGGCCGCGCCGAACGAGGACGGGAACAGCCGCTGCTTGACCTCGGAGTGCTCGGCGAACCACGGGGTGAGGTCCTCGACCTGGCCCGCCTCCACGTAGGTGCGCAGCGTCCCGCCGCCCCAGCCCCAGATGATCGTGGGCGCCTGGCCGGCGCCGATGGCGGTCTTGATCTTCGTCTTGTACGCGTCGTTCTGGAAGGTGGTGTCCTTGATCTGCTCCTTGGGGTGGGCCTTGTTGAAGGCGTCCACCGCGCCGGCCCTGACGCCTTCCTGCGGCTGGCCGTTCAGGTACCAGTACGTGGCCCCGCCCCCGCTCTTGCCGGGGCCGGACGAGCCGCAGGCCGCCAGCGCCGCGGAGACCGGTACGCCGGCGGCCAGGCCGAGGAGGGTACGTCGGGAGAGCGCCATGTTTTTCTCCGCACTCGAGAGCCGTCGGCATCTCGTGAGTCATGGTGAAAAGTTTTCGAAACAGTCTTCTTCGAGCTCCGTTGGTGAAAATTAGGTTTCGGACTGACGCCCTGTCAAGGTATGTGCAAGCACGTTGCGGGCAGTCTGTGGCTGGGTATTGCTGGGCCAGAGCAGCTCTTGCGATGCCATGACCGGCATCGAAACGTTTTCGAAGCGTGCAGATCCGAGACGGAGAAGAGTGCGATGATGTGGGCTGGACGCACCGCGGGAGCGGGGCGGTGCGCACGCCGATCGGGCTGCGTGCACCGGCCCTGTCCCGCACGGGTCCCCGGAAGCGTCGAGGGCGAGGTGCTCCTCGGCAGCTCCCGGGACGAGCTCCGTGCCGGGGTGCCGTACGGTTGACCGGTTCCACCCGTGGTGCCGGTCAACCGGCGGCTCACCGCACCGGTGGACGTACGACTGGGAGGAACTGATGCCACGGAACACCAGGCGCACCACTTTGGCGGACATCGCCCAAGCGGCCGGTGTCTCCGTCGCGACCGTGTCCAAGGTGGTCAACGGCCGCGGCGACGTGGCGCCGCAGACCCGCGCCAGGGTGCAGGAACTGCTGCACCAGCACGACTACCTCGCGCCCGTGTTCCGGCACACCGAGACCGCCGAAAGCCCCACCATCGAGGTGCAGTTCCAGGCCGGCCTCAAGTCGTACGTGGCCGAGACCCTGGAAGGCATCATCGACTCCGCCGCCGAATCGGGGGCCTCGGTGGTGATCAGCAAGGCTTCCCGCGCCCCGCACTGGGCCAGGGATCTGGTCTCGGCCGGGCGTCGCGCCGTCATCGCCGTCACCAGCGTGTACACCGCCACGCATCTGAACGAACTGGCCCGCGCCGGGCTGCCGCTGGTCGTGCTGGACCCCCTGCACCTGCCGGACAGCCGGGTCAACAGCGTCGGGGCGACGAACTTCGCCGGCGGCCTGTCCGCGACCCGGCACCTGCTGTCCCTGGGCCACCGCCGCATCGCCTATCTCGGCGGACCGAGCATGGCCGTGTGCAACCAGGCGCGCATGCACGGCTACCGTGCGGCCATGGAGGCGGCGGGAGCGCCGGTGCGCGACGCCTACGTCCGGCAGGGAGAGTTCACCTACGAGACCGGCCTGCTCGGTGCCGTGGCACTGCTGGACCTGGACGAGCCACCGACGGCGATCTTCGCCGGCAACGACGAGATCGCCCTCGGTGTCATCGAGACCGCCCGCACCCGAGGCCTGCGCATCCCCGAGGACCTGAGCGTGGTCGGCTTCGACGACACCAGCCTCGCGCAGATGGCCTCACCACCCCTGACCACCGTGCGCCAGCCCCTGCGGGAGATGGGCGGTGCGGCCCTGCGCACCGCCCTCCGACTCGCCAACGGCGAGAAGGTCGAGTCCCACCACATCGAACTGGCCACCGAACTCGTGGTACGCGCCTCGACCGCGCCTCCCAGGGAAGCGACTTCGGCGAACGGGTAGTCGCGCTGCGGCGAACTGCCCGGCGGCGGCCGTCCGGTCACGCGGGCGGGAAGACCGCAGGACGGTTCTGGTCGACCGGTGCTGGTGCGTCCGTGCTCCGGTGGGGGGCGGCGCGATGGTGTGTGGTGCCGTGGTTGCGGACCAGTTCGTCCATGGCCGCTTGCAGGGCGAGCTCCAGGGCCGCGGGGGCGTTCAGGGTGCCGCTTCCGTCGGGTGGGCAGATCCAGCGCAGATCGCCCCAACGGCAGTGCGGGGCAGGCGTGGCGATCCAGCTGCCGGTCGTGAGGTAGCGGATGTCGTGCCCGGCCCAGATGCTCGCGGGGTCGGGTGGCAGGAAGAAGCCGACGTGCCGCGTCCGGCTGTCCATGAGGACCGGGCCGGGTTCGAGGCGGGGCAGACAGGCGAGGATGTCGGCTGTGCGCAGCCCCAGGCAGGCAGGAACGACCAGCACGTCCCAGAACCGCCCGGCGGCGAGGAGATGGATGCCGGTGGTGCCGTGCTGCCAGTCGCTTTTGCACAAGCGCGGCTCCCGAGCGGCAGCTGCCAGCCACTCGACCGCGTTCGTCCAGCGCTTCAGAGCCATCCCAGACCTCCTGCATCATGGCGGGCCATGGACGTGGATACCTGCTCCGCCCCGCTCTTGGGACAACAAGTGATCACTTATGGCCCTTATTTGCTTGCTGGTGACATGCGTTGAAGGCAAGTAAGCGCCTAGTGAAACGGGGCGCAGACAGGACGACCAGGGGAGGCGCGCGCAGTTCACCGCATGGAGCGAGCGCCAGCGCACAACGGGGGGAGAAACCGGCACACAGGCGCTCTTGGACGCCCCCTTGCGCACGTGTCTGGGCGGCACTCAGCGGATCATGAACGTGGTCGCGCTGCGCGCGGGCAGCGTGGCCGTGAAGGAGCCGTTCGAGGCGCCTGTCGTGCCCTGGGACGCGACGTTCCTGGTGGCGTCGGTCACCCACGACGCGACGCTGGACCCGGCGCCATTGGTCAGCGTGAACTGCTGACTCACCGCGGCAGAAGCCTTGTTGACGGCGACGACGCATGTGGAACCACCGCCGCGGTAGGCCGAGACGTAGACGTTCGAGGCGGGATTCGCCGTCGCGTCGATCCGCACGTATCCGGGCCGGACGAACCTGGCGAACTGCGCCATGACGGCACCACGCTTGCTGATCTTGCCGTCCTCGCGCAGGGGGCCGTAGCTGCGCCTGATGTACCACCAGATGTAGGCCTGGAACTCGGCGTCCACCATGGCCCGGTGGATGTGCTCCCCCACATCGAGAGCCTGCGGCCACAGATCCGCCGAATCCGTACTGTTGGGGTAGTACACCTCCGTCATCCAGAGCTCCTTGCCCGCGCCCTTCTGGTTGAAGAGCGGGTACGGGAAGTTCGCGAACGGCGTGCCGTAGAGGTGGGCCCCGATGATGTCCACGTTGGCGAGCGCCACCGGGTCGTTGAGGATCGGGTCCGACATGCTCTTCACGTACTGGAAGGATTCCGGTGCGATGACCCGGGTGCCGATCGAGCCGGCGTTCTCCCGTAGGAACCGGACCAGTTCGGCGGCGGTCCACCAGGTCCAGTCCTGCGCGTAGTCGGGTTCGTTCTGCACGGAGATGCCGTACAGGTTCACTCCGTTGTTCCGCATGTACGTGGTGAAGTCGTTGAGGTGCTGGGCGTAGGCGCCGTACATGTCGTACCTGAGACGTCGTGCGTTCGTCTGGCTGCCGCGGACGAAGGTCTCGACCATGGAGGCGGGCGGATTCCACGGTGATGCGATGACGGCCGCCCCGAGTTCGACCGCGCGTTTGGCCGTCGCCAGGTCACGGTTCCAGTTCGCCCGGTCCTCGGGCACGGGGATCCTCAGCACGGAGAAGCCGAGTTGTCCGTCCGCGGCTCCGAACGCCGTGTCCCGCTGTGCCGCGGTGAGGTCGCCGATCCAAGCCGTGTGATTCATACCGCCGAAGCCGCGGATCGTCTGCCGGGAGGCCGACGGGTCGATGACCGCCGTGGCGGCGGCCGTCAGGGCTCCGGCATCGGCCGCTCGGGCCGCCGGCACCGCTGAGGCGAGGAGGGGCAGGGCTCCCATGGTCGCCAGGACCGTCCTCCGGCGCGGTAATCCGCGCTCCCCGCTCTCGGGCTCGTTGCGACGTGATGTCATGTCTGCTCCTCCTGGCTGCCGGGTCTTCTTCCGTCCCGACTGCGGGAGCGCTCCCACGGTCGGGGGTGACTACACGCTTGCTGTGCGAGGGAGGTGCCACTGCAACTGTCGTGCCGGTCACCGTTCAACGGTTCGGCAGGACAACAAGTTGTTCGAGATGGTGAACGGTGTCCATGTGGCGGACCTGACGAAAGGTAATGACGCCACTCACCGCGGTCAAGCCTCTACACGGCGATGGCGACTTCGCGTACGCGACGGCGGGCGGTCCCGGTCACCGCTACGACCCGCCGCCCACGGCCAGCGCGGTGCGCGCCAGCCCGCGCAGCCAGGCGTGGGCGTGATCGGTGTCGTAGCGCTGATGCCAGGACAGATAGACCGGTGCCGACGGCAGTTCGAACGGGAGGGGGAGCACCACCAGGCCGAGGTCGGCGACCGCGGACCGTGTGGTGACTTCGGGGACGCTGACCAGAAGGTCGGAGCCGCGCGCGAACTGGAACGCGGCCGCTTCCGAGGGCGCGGTCGCCACCACCCGGCGGGTGAGGCCGAGCCGCTCGAGAGCGTCGTCGAGGGCGTTGCCGAGGTTTCCGCGCCGCGAGACGGTGACATGCTCCGCGGCCGCGTACCGCTTCGCGGTGACGGCCTTGACGCGGGTGAGGGGGTGCCCCTTCCTGGCGACGACCACGATGTGGCTCTCACCGACGTTCTCGGCACGCACGTCAGGGGCGCTCGGGCGGTTGGCGTTCGCCTCCAGGTCGACCTCGCCGCGCCGCAACTCGGGCGTGTCGACGCTCGATTCGGCGACGAAGCGAAGTCGCACGCCCGGCGCCTGTGCGCGCACGGCCGCGAGCAGTGCGGGTCCGCTCAAGGCGACCAGGGAATCGTGCCAGCGCAGGGTGAAGGTGCGCTCCAGCGTCGCCAGGTCGAGTTCACGACTGGGCGCCAGCACTCCCTGAACCTGCTGCAGCAGCTCGTGCACCTGCTCCCGGACTGCGATGGCGTACGGCGTCGGAGTCATCGTGCGGCCGGTGCGCACCAGGATCTGGTCCCCGGTCGTGCGCCGGATCCGGCCCAGACTCCGGCTCATCGCAGGCGCGGTGACATGCAGGCGTGCGGCCGCCCCGGCCACGCTTCCCTCCTCCAGGAGGGCGTCGAGCGCGGTGAGCAGATTCAAATCCAATTGCATGCGAGTAACTCTAGGCGTGCCTGACATGCATTTGAAGTCAATGATTGCCCTCTATACGGTCGATACGAGAGCGCAGGACGCACCGCGCAGCGCGACCTCACCGGCCTTCATCACCCCTGCTCACAGAGGATCACCGCCATGTCCGAAACCCTTCAGCCCACCGGCGCCACCATCTCCGAAGCCGACCTGCTCGACCGGACGACCGGCGCCGTGCAGGCGGCCGGTGCGGCACTGCGCGAACGGTTCGGCGAAGTGGTCCGCCACCGGACCCGCGAGGAGCTGATGCGCGCGCTCGCCGCCAACGACGACGCCGCCCTCGACATCCTGCGCCCCCGCCTCACCCGCCTGCGCCCGGAGGCGGGCTGGGTGGAGGACGAACTGGACGGCGGAGCGCTGCCGTCCGGCGAATGGTGGGTCGTGGATCCGGCCGAGGGCAACGTCAACCACCTGCACGCTCTGCCGGACTGGGCGGTGACCGCCACCCTCGTACGAGAGAACCAGCCGGTGCTGACCGTGGTCCACCTGCCCATGACCGGCGAGACCTACACGGCACTCAGGGGCGGAGGCGCCCACCTGGACGGCCGTTCCCTGCACGTCTCCCCGACCGAGGACCTCGGCCTGAGCATCGTGGCCACCAGCCAGGCCCGGCCGGACGAGGACGAGAAGGTCGTGCGGCGCGTCGGCGCCTCGATCACCGCGATGCTCACCGACGCACTCGTGGTCCGCACCGCCGTACCCGCGACCCTGCACCTGCTGAACGTGGCCGCCGGACGGATCGACGCCTTCTGGCAGTTCGCCGGCGCCCGCGCCGACCTGCTGCCCGGGGCGCTGCTCGTCACCGAGGCCGGCGGCCGGATCTCCGACGCCGAGGGCCGCCCGTGGACCCCGCGGAGCGAGAGCTTCGTGGCCGCCGCGCCCGGCGTGCACGCCGCGGCGGTCACCACCCTCTCGCGCTGACCGCGCGCCACCGTCCGCACACGCACACGCACACGCACACATGGAAGGACCGGTTCATCATGACCACGATCGCCATTCTCGGAAACGGCAGGGTCGGCGGCACTCTGGCCACCGCGCTCACGGGAGCCGGGCATGAGGTGACCGTGGCGGGACGCGCCCCGGGCGCCGCCGCCGACGCCGCCCGCACAGCCCAGGTCGTCATCAACGCCACGCCGGGCGCCGGTTCGCTGGACCGGCTGACCGCCCTGCGCGAGGAGCTGCGCGGAACGCTCCTCGTCGACGTCTCCAACGCCACCGTCGACGGCCCGGACGGACTGCCCGCCGACCTGCTCTACCCCGGATCGAGCCTGGCCGAGCAGCTTCAGGAAGCCCTCCCTGGAACGCACGTGGTCAAGACGCTCAACACCATGCTCTTCACGGTGATGACCGCGCCGGCCACGCTCGACCAGGCACCCGAGGTCTTTCTCTCCGGCGAGGAGCCACAGGCCAAGGAAGTCGTCCGGGAACTGCTCATGGACCTCGGCTGGCGCAAGGAGTGGATCACCGACCTCGGCGGCATCCGGACCGCCCGCGCCACGGAGGCCGCGGTCCTCTTCGTACCGCACGTGATCCGGGCCGGCGGTTTCGCGCCCTTCGCCATCTCGATCGCGCGCTGAAGCGGGCTCCACGGACGGGCCGCCGCCGGGCACAAGCCGCCCTCGGGGGCGTGCGGTTGCCGTGGTTCCCATGCGCGTTGCGGACGCCCGTCAGTCGTGCTTGGCTCACCCGATGAACCTTCTGCTGACGTCCGCCGGCCTGCGCAATGACACACTGCGGGACGCCCTGCGCGACATGCTGGGAAAGCCGTTCGGATCGGCGAACGTCGTCTTCGTTCCCACGGCATCGGTGGCCGAGCCCGGCGACCACGGGTGGATGCTCGCCGACATGAACCGGGTGCACGGCCTCGGCTGGCGGGAGTTCGACGTCCTGGAACTCAACGGCCTGCCCCCACAGTTGGTCCTCGGCCGGCTGCTGCACGCCGACGTCGTCTACGTCGAGGGCGGCAACCACTACCACCTCGCGCGCAGCATCACCGGCAACGGCTTGACCGAGGGCTTCCTGGAAGCGCTGCAGAGCCGGGTCTACGTGGGGCTCAGCGCCGGGTCGATGATCTTCAGCCGCCATCTCACCGAACACTCCGCGGACGTCATCGGGGACACCAAGGACCTGCATGTCCTCGGCGCGACGACCATGGAGCCGCCGTTCGGCCTCTTCGACTGGTATCTCAAGCCTCACCTGTACTCGCCGGACTTCCCCGAGCGGGACGACGCCTGGGCCGACCGCATCGTGGCCCGGGCGGACTTCCCGATCTACTTCATCGACGACGACACGGCCGTTCGGGTCAGGGACGGCAGGGTGGACGTCGTCACCGAAGGCCGGTGGCGGTTCCATCCCTGACTCGCCCGGGGCCGGGCGCCCCGGACAGGGCGGTGGGGTGGCCGCTTGCCGGCACCTCACCGCGCCCGGAAGACGCCGTGCGCGCCCCATTCCGCGTCGCTCATGACGTGCGTGACGAACGGATAGTCGCCGGCCTGCGGGAAGGACAGCTCGACGAACCCACCCGAGGCGGGGGCGAGATCGAGGACCTGCGCGCCGCCGCTCCGCGACCGTCCCCGTGTGAGGTCGTAGGTACCCTCCCGGAAGACGGTGTCGAACTGGCCGCCCACGACGTGGAACGCGCTCGACTCGTTCGGTCCGGCCGCCAGCACCCAGATCCGCACACGCTTGCCCGTCCTCGCGGTCAGCGGGTCGTGATCGTACTGGTCGGCACAGCCGTTGAAGGCGACCATGTCGTAGTCCTTGGCCGCGACCTGGGCGGGGTCGGCCGTACCGCCCTGCCTGCCGAGGCAGAACTCCGACTGGACCAGCACGTATTCACGGTCCACCGTGGGCAGTCCCGGGGGTCGATGATCACCGCGCCGACCATGCCGTTGGCGATGTGCAGCGACATCGGCATGGTCGAGCAGTGGTACATCCAGATCCCGCGGCGGGTGGCCGTGAACCGGTACGTCAGCCGTTCGCCGGGCTTGATCGTGCGCATCGGTCCGCTCGGCGCGAGCGATCCGGCGTGGAAGTCGACGGAGTGGCCGATCGATCCGTCGTTGACGAGGGTGATCTCGAAGGTGTCGCCGACACGTCCGCGCAGTGCGGGGCCGGGGGCCGTGCCGTCGAAGGTCCACAGCTTCTGCCGTACGCCCGGGGCGACTTCCTTCGTCACCTCCTTCACCGTGATCGTCCTCTTGTGCACCTGGTGGCCTGATCCGCTTGTGGTGGGCGGGAGTTGGGCGTCGCGGGCGGTGAATTCCGCGGCCGGTTCGGCCATCGGGTCGAACGCCTTCGCGGCGGTGTCTTGCGTGGCGGTGTCCTTCGTGGCCGGGGACGTGCCGCGGCCGCTGTGGTCGTGGGTGGTCCCGCCACTGTCCGTCCCGGAATCCGGATCGGCTCCCGTGACGTGGACGGCGAAAACCCTTCCCATCTGCCGGTGGCCGACCATGGAGCACCAGCCGTCGAGGTCGCGGCCGACGACTCCCGCGTCCAGCGTGCCCGTCCGTCCCGGACCGAGCCGGTCGGTGCGGGCGCCGGTCTCCAGCACCAGGTCGTGGGTGCCGGTTCCCGTGTTGTGCAGGGTGACCACCAAACGGTTTCCCGTGGGCACGTCGACGGAGGACGGCGAAGCGCATGTCGCGGATCGTCACCGCGACCCTGGTGGTGCGGCCGGTCGGCGTCACCGCGCCACCGCGCGCGTTCGTGGCGGCGGACCGCTCCAACGATGGTCAGCACGAGGAACGCCACCAGCCAGGGCAGCATGCGCGGTACGTCGATCCCGCCCAGCCACAGCAGCGCCGCGCCCAGCCCGGATACCGCCCCCGCGGCCTGGGCGATCAGGGCGGCGCTGGGCTGCCGGCGCCAGAAGCGCACGTACAGGGCGACCAGGGCCGCGCATCCGGCGACGAGCAGCAGCCGGGGTATGAGCAGATCGACCGGGGTGAGCAGCAACAGGCCCCCGGCGCCGAGGCAGCCAGGGGCCAGATGAGCCCAGGGGCAGCCCAGCGCGACGGAACGTTCCAGAGCGACGAGCGTGCCGGCGAAGCCGAGCACCATCAGCATGCCGTGCACCTGCGGGAGCCGGTCGGTGGTGACCGGGGGCGGGAGGCCGAGCAGACCGAGGACCGCGTCGAGGCCGGCGAGGAGGCAGATTCCGGCGGCGGCCGGCAGCGGTGCGCGGCGGGCACCCGCGCGTCGGGCGGCACTGCCGCCGGAGCCGGGGCCAGACGCCGAGGTCATCGCTGCGCCCGCGGTGCGCCGGGTGACGCCGGGGGCCGGGCGTGGTTCTCGTCGTCGGGCCGCCCGGCCAGGCCCAAGTGCAGGCGGCAGGCGTCCGGTTCGGCGAAGGGCAGCAGCTCGACCTCCTGCGGCGCCACGCCCAGCGCGGCGAGTCCCGCCCGCGCCAGTCCTTCGTGAACACCGCAGATGACTCCGGGGTGTTCACGGGCCGTCTCCACGAACGGGCAGCGCCGCAGACGGACTTGATGTGCGTCCGCGTCCGCTTCCGGCGCGAACCCGATCTCGTCGAGGAGGTCCAGCAACCGTGTCCGCGCCTCCTTGGAGTCCGTCGACGGCGTCTGCCCTGCGGTCAGGACACGCCCCCAGTCCTCGCCGGCGGCGAGCGCGTCCCGGCGCGGGTCGGCACTGGAGCGGGCGATCTGCGCGGCGAGGACGGTGGCGAGCCCGGCGTACTCGCGTGCGGGCGACTCCTGCGGCGGGCGGGCCCGGTAGCGGAAGGCGGGACGGCCCCGACCGGAAGGGCTGGAGCGTTCACGGACGGCGAGGCCGTCGTCGACGAGGGCGTCCAGGTGCTCGCGGACGGTGTTGACGTGCAGCGCGCACACCTGGGCGAGCGCGCTCGCGGTGACGGGGCAGGTCTGGCCGCGCAGGTACTGCAGGACACCGCGGCGCTGCCGGGACAGCGGAACGCGATTGGTTCCACTGCCGGGAAGCGGCCCGTTATTTTCCACGGTCATGTCCGTAGTATATTCCGGTCATGGGCCCGGACTGCACAGGGACGGGCTGCCGGCCGTCGGAAGGACGACGCTCATGAGCACCCTGACCATCGCCTCGGACCCCCAGGACGCGGCGGCCGCCGAAGCCGTCGAGGCGCATCACACCCAGCTGGCGGGCGACCTGGCCGGACGCGTCGCCCTGCTGGTCGCGACCGCGGAGCACGAGACCGCGGCGGCCGGCCGGGCCTGTGCGGAACTGGTCGCCTTCTGCGACCGCGACCTGCTGCCGCACGCGGCCGCCGAGGAGGAGACCCTCTACCCCGTCGCCCACGATCTGCCCGCAGCCCGCCTCCTGATCGACGGCATGCTTGCCGAGCACAAGAGGCTCGCCGCGCTCGTCGACGCGCTGCGCACCACCGGTTCCGCGGTACAGGCGGCGGCCGACGGCCGTGCCCTGCAGGTGCTGTTCGAAGAGCACCTGGAGAAGGAGAACGCCCTCGTCCTGCCCCTGCTGGCCGGCGCGCCCGACGTCTCCCTCTCCGGACTCCTCGCGGGCATGCACGAGCTCCTCGGCCACGGTGAGGAACACGGCACCGCCGCCGAGGCGGCCACGACCGCTGGTGGCTGCGGTGGCACGTGCGGCTGCGGTGGCTCCGACGACACCGACGTGCCCGAGCTGGACGTACGCGACGTCCCCCACGCGATCAGGCACGCCACAGTGTTCGGCGCGCTCGCCGCAGTGCCCTCCGGGCAGTCGCTGGTCCTGGTGGCGCCGCACGACCCGCTGCCTCTGCTGGGCCAGATCGAGGACCGCCACCCGGGCGCGTTCGCGGTGGAGTACCTCCAGCGCGGCCCAGAGGCATGGCGTCTGCTGCTCACGCACCGCTGACCGACTCCCGGATCGCCCCGCCGCGATCGCCGCCGGGCACCACGCCTCACCGCGGTCGGCGCCCGCACGGTCCTCGCAGCCCACCCCCGGTTTTCCAGCAAGCCGTCCGTCACCCCTCCTCGGTAAAATGGGGCGAGTCCGGGACAGCCGCATCGCAGCAGCGACCCGGAGCACTCCAGCCACTCCCCGACCGAAGCGGCCGGCCGATCTGGAGACAGCGTCATGGCCGAACAGATCACTCACCGCCGGGTCTACGAGGAAACCGCACCGCGGGACGGCAAGCGCGTGCTGGTCGACCGGGTCTGGCCGCGAGGCATGCGCAAGGAGGACGCGCATCTGGACGAGTGGCTGCGCGACGTCGCCCCGTCGAGCGCACTGCGCAAGTGGTACGGCCACGAACCCGGCCGCTTCGCCGAGTTCCGCCACCGCTACCTGGCGGAACTGCACGACGCGGGACATCGCGAGGCGACCGCACACCTGCGTGACCTGGCAGCGCACGACAGACTCGTACTGCTGACCGCCACCAAGGACGTGGCCCACAGTCAGGCCGCCGTTCTGGCCGACTGGCTGGAAGAGGGCCGGTGACCAAGGGGCCTTCGCCATCCGAAGAAAGTGACGAGGGATGACCGTGCGAACGAACATCATCCGGCACGAGCGCATGATGGTGAGCTACGACGTGGTCAACGGCTGGGTCGTCGCCGAGATCGACGGCGAGGTCGATGCCCACACCGCACCCATGATCCGCGAAGCGGTGATCAGACTCCTCGACGAGGGGCACCGCCACTTCGTCCTGGACCTGGGCTTCGTCACCTTCATGGACTCGATGGGCCTGGGCGCGATGGTGGCGATCACGAAACGCATCCGCGAGTACGACGGCTCGCTGCGCATCGCGTCCGTCTCCGGCCGGGTCCTCCGGCTCTTCGAGCTCAGCGGCATGCGCAAGAGCTACGAGATCTACCCCTCGACAGCGGATGCGGCGCAGTCCGCGCCCTCACCGGGCAGCCTCGCCGCCTGGCCGCATCCGTCCTCGGGCTGACCGCGCCGCCCCGGCGGCCTACGGCCGCAACGCGAGCGAGACCTCAGGCCCGGTGGGGCAACCGCCGCGCCGGACGGGCCTGCCGCCGTTCGGGGCCGTGGCGCGAGCCGATGCCTTCGTCCTCGCAGTCGGCCCACATCGAAGGGTCGTACGGCGTGCGGGGAATGAAGACGATCTGTGGCGGCGCGGGATCCGCGGACGACTCCTCTGCGGCCATGCTCTGCCGCAGCAGGTCGAGGTCCTCCCGCAGGTGGTCGGTGTCCACGCGAACCCGGCGCACGTCCGGGTCGTTCCCGCGGGGGATCTGAAGCCGATCCACCGCTCGCACCAAGTCGTCGAGAGCGTGTCGAGCGTGTGCCAACTCCTCGTGAACCGACATCGGCCCCTCACCTCCGGAGGTGTCCGCGACGCAACGTGTCCGCTCCGCCCCGGTGCGCTTGAACATCGTCCTCCCATGCTGTCCCCCTCGCCGACGCCCGTGCAGGGGCCATCAGGCCCCTCGGCGAAGGCCGAACAGGCCGGGCCTAGGTGTGTTCGACGTGGCGGACGTGCGCGTCGGGGCCGGGGAACACGAGGGTCACCTCATGGGTGTCCGACCAGCGCACGTCGTAGGGAGGGGTGCCGTCCTCGTGGTGGAGGCCCACTATCTCGCCGTCGCGCTTGGTGACTCCGGTGGTCGGGCTTTCGACGACAAGTACGTCACCGAGTTCAGCTCGCATGATCGTCACCCGCTTTCTTCATCCGCTCCTGTGTCCAACGTGGCATGCGGGGGCTGCGGCCGCTTGGGCTCAGGAACCCTGATCCGAGGGACCGGATGGACCTGCTTCCGGGCCGTCCGGCCCTGATTGGGTCCTGGGTGGCTCTCCTGCCGACGAGCCGGCGCTGACACGCTGGACATGTGACCACGCGGTTGTCACACCGCGAAGGGAGGACGACATGCAGCACCGTACTGTTGCCGACCTGATGACCCATGGTGTCGTCCGGGCCCGGTACGACACGCCGTTCAAGGAGATCGTCGAGCTGCTGGCGGAGAACGGCATCACCGCGGTGCCCGTCGTGGACGAGATGGACCACCCCCTGGGCGTGGTGTCCGAGGCCGACCTGCTGCGCAAGTGCTCCGCCCAGAGCGACCCGTCCAGCCGGACACCGCTGCCGCGTCTGGAGACGTGGGAGCGTGCCAAGGCCGAGGCCTCCACGGCCGGGGAGCTGATGTCCTCTCCCGCCGTGTGCGCGCGTCCGGAGTGGACCGCGGTCGAGGCGGCCCGGCTGATGGCGCTGCGGAACTTCAAGCGGCTGCCCGTGGTGGACGAGGCGGACCGGCTGAGGGGCATCGTCAGCCGCGGTGACCTCCTGCGGATCTTCCTGCGCCGGGACGACGCCATCCGGGACGAGATCACCCAGGACGTCCTGCGGCGGACGCTGCACCTCGCGCCGTCGGATGTGACGGTCGAGGTGCACGACGGGAAGGTGACGCTCAAAGGAACGGTCGACGCGTCCAGCCTGATCCCCATCGTCGAGCGGCTCTGCCGCGACGTCGACGGCGTCGTCTCCCTCTCCGCGCACATCGGCTGCCGAGAGGCCTCCCGGACGGCTCCTGTCGAAGGGTGAGTACCGCGGGACCCATTCGCTCGCGGGGATTTTCGTATCGGCGAGGGCCGATGCCCGGCCCGGGTGGCAACCGGGTCGGACATCGGCCCTCGCCCGGTCACCCCTGTGAGGTTGCGGTGCGCAGCCGGTCGATCTCGGCGAGCAGGCAGTCCACGAGGGGGGAGACCCCCTCCCGCAAGGCACCACTCCAGTTCTCCTCCGTGTAGGGGCAGTTGAGGTAGAGGTACCTGGCGTGCTCGAGGACGGCGCGGTGCTCGGGCGGGAGACGCGCGAGGGCCCAGTCCGCCGCGGCGTTCTTCGACTTGATCTCACCGGTCGCGAGTGTGGTCCAGATCCGGGCGAGGGTCAGCAGGACGTTCCGGGTGTCGTGGTGCAGGTCGTCGAGCAGGCCGGGGATTCCCGCCAGGCTCGCCCGGACCAGATCGGCCCGCGGGACCGGGTCCAGGATCCGCGCCGGGTGCGGGCCGGTCAGGGGATGGTCACCGGCCGACGTGGCGGCGATCAGCAGGGCCAGGTCGGGCATGGGCTCGGGCAGGGGGATCTTCCCGGCCTCGTACTCCTCGCGCAGCCACTCGCCAAAGAGGAAGTCACAGGTGGGCGGGTACCTCCACGGCCGGACCTCGGACTGGACGACCACCGTGAGCTCGACCGGTCGGCGCGTGTTCCCGGAGCCGGAGACGCGGAGCGCGCCGTCGAGGAGGTTCCGCCGCGCCCGCCCGTCCATGCGCCGCCGGGAGACCACCAGCACGTCCAGGTCGCCGGCCGGCCTGAGGCCGCCGAGCACGGACGAGCCGTGCAGGTAGCTGCCGACGACGTCCAGTCCCGGGACGCCGTCGACGAGGTCCACGATCTCCTGCACCTGATGCATGACATGAGCCTCTCCCCCGCCTCGTGGGCCGAACCGCATGCCGTGCGCCGACGTCCCCGCACAGCGGGGCCCGGGCCGCGGGCACGGGTGCACTCCCGCCGGGGGTTCAGTGGGCGAGACGACAAAGATCAACAAGCCATAACCGGAACGGCTCGTCGACGTTGATGGAACGCGGGTGACTGCCCGCGACCACGTCTGGAAGGCAGGGATCCATGAGACACGCCACCCGAAACGGTGTGATCGCCGTTGCCGTCGTCTCCGGGGCGATGGCCGTGGCGGGACCGGTGTACGCCGACTCCGCGGCGGACGGTTCGGCCGCCGACTCACCGGGGTCGGTCTCCGGCAACACCATCCAACTCCCGGCGCACGCCCCGGTCCAGGCGTGCGGGAACACGGTGAACGTCGTCGGACTGCTCAACCCCGCGGCGGGCAACGCCTGCACCGACCGATCCACCGAAGCCGGCCCGTCCACGGCACCCGGCGGTGCCGCGGCCACCGGCGATGAACGGCACTCGCCGGGCGTCGTCTCCGGCAACGGCGTTCAGCTGCCCCTCCACCTCCCGGTCGAGGTCAGCGGCAACACCGTCGACGTGGCGGGCGTCGGCAACCCGGTGTTCGGCAATGACGCCAAGAACACGTCCCCCGGCGAGTCCGCGCCGCCGGGCGTCACCACGCCCGACGGAGTGAAGCCGCCCGCCCCGGGCGCGCCGCCGGTCCCGGTCGAGCAGCCCGCGCGGCCGCAGCCGCACCCGGGGCCGCGCGCTGCCGACTTCGCACCGCAGGAGCAGGTCTCGGCCGCGCTGGCCCACACCGGCACGGACGGCACGTTGCCCCTGGTCGCCGCGAGTGCGGGGCTGCTGCTGAGTGGAGCAGCCATGTACCGCGGCAGCCGTGCCCGCAAGGCGCAGTGACGATTTCGCGTCCTGCGCTCCGGGAGGAAGGGCCGTCGGGCGCTCGTCCCGACGGCCCTTCCTCACCGGGACCCCGAACCGAGAGCGGCCGCCCTGGCTCCGATCAGCCGCCGTCGACGTGCGGGCTCGCCGTCGTACCGCCCGCGGGCGGTGACGTCGTAAAGCCCGTCATCTGCTGCGGTGATGCATTTCGACGGCCAGCGGGGTGGCGGTGAACATCGAGGAGTAGGTGCCCACCACCAGACCGATGAGGAGCGCGAGAGCGAAGTCGGTCAGGGTGTCGCCGCCGAGGACGGTCAGAGCGGTGAGGATGAACGCCGCGCCCATGCCGGTGTTGACGGTGCGCGGCAGGGTCTGCACGAGCGCCTGGTTGGCGACGCCGGCGAAGGGCTCCTTACGGCCGCGGCGGCCGAGTTCTCTGATCCGGTCGAAGACGACGACGGAGTCGTTGACGGAGTAGCCGATCACGGTCAGCAGCGCGGCCAGGAAGACGCCGTCGACGGGCTTGCCGAGCCAGGCGAAGATGCCGACGAGGATCACGACGTCATGAGCGAGGGCGACGATCGCGGAGGTTCCCAGCAGCCAGCGGAACCGTGCGGTGAGGTAGACGAGCTGGGCGCCCAGGGCGACGGCCAGGGCGATGAGGGCGCCGCGGCGCAGTTCCTCGCCGAGGCTGGGCCCGATCGCTTCGTCGCGGACCTTGTCGGCTCGGCCTGCCAGCTCGGTGACGGTGTCGGTGATGGCCTCGGCCTGGGCGTTGGTCAGGGGCTGGGTGCGGACCGTGAGCCGGTGGTCGCCGGAGGTCTGGACGACGGCCCTGGGGAATCCGGCGTCGGTGAGCGCCGTACGAGCACGGTCCGGGTCGACGGGAGCGGTCGTGGTGTATTCGATGAGGCGACCGCCGGTGAATTCGATGCCGAAGTCGACGCCGCGCACGACGATCCCGGAGGCTGCCAGGACGAGGGCGGTTGCGGAGGCGGCCAGCCACCGGCGTGGGTGGCGCATCAAATTCGGCCGCGTGCGGGTGAGGCGGGCGCGGACGCCGCCGACGTGGGCGATGCCGGTGAGGCGGGGGCGGCGGCGCAGGTGAGGGCGGGCTACGGCGTAGTCGCCGAGCGCGCGGGTGATGACCAGTGCGCTGACCATGGACGCGACGACGCCGATGCCCAGCGTGACACCGAATCCGCGCACGGGCCCGGAGGCCAGGAAGAACAGAAGGCCGGCGGCGATGAGCGTGGTGATGTTGGAGTCGGCGATGGCGCTGAAGGCTCTGCGGAATCCCGCGGTCAGGGAAGACCGCGGGGTGGGACGGTGCCGGGAGGCGTACTCCTCCCGAGCCCGTTCGAAGACGAGCACGTTGGCGTCGACGGCCATGCCGATGGCCAGTACGAATCCGGCGAGGCCCGGCAGGGTGAGCGTCGCCCCGAGGCCGGCGAGGGCGGCGTAGGAGATGAGGCCGTAGCAGGCCAGGGCCACGGTCGCGAGGACTCCCATGACCCGGTAGAGCGCGATGATGAACAGCGACGTCAAAGCGGTGCCGATGACGGCGGCCCAGGCGCTGGCCGTGATGGCCTGCGCGCCGAGGGTGGGGCCGACGGTGCGCTGCTCGACGATCTCGACCGGCACCGGCAGCGCTCCCCCGTTGATGAGCAGGGCCAGTTCCTTGGCCTCGGTGTCGTCGAAGCTTCCGGTGATCTGGGTGGAGCCGCCGGTGATGCCGGTGCGGCAGGCGACGGACGGGTCGACCTGCGGCGAGGAGATGATCTTGTCGTCCAGGACGATGGCGACACGGCGGGCCGGATCCCCGGCCGCGTGGCAGGCGGCCGCGCCGGTCAGGCGCGCCCACCCCTGCTGTCCCGGTCCCTTGAAGTCGACGGTGACGTGCCATCCGCCGACGCCGTTCTGGTCGAAGCGGGCTGCCGCCTTCTCGACGTCCTTGCCGGTCACCGACGGCGCCTGGAGACGCAGCGGTCGGCCGGATTCGTCGGCCATGACCCGCTCGCGGGGCTGTCCGGGGAGCCCCTCAGGGGCGTCGGTCGCCGTACCGAGGACCTGGTGGAAGGTGAGCTGGGCGGTGCGGCCGAGCACGTCGGCCGCCTTCCGTGGATCCTGCAGGCCGGGCAGTTCGACGACGATCCGGTCGTCGCCGGAGCGGGCGATGGTGGGTTCGGCCACGCCGAGCGCGTCGATGCGGCCGCGCAGCACTTCCACGGTGCGGTCCGTGGCCTCGCTGTCGGTGTCGGCTGCGGCGGTGGGGCGGGTTTCCAGCATGATCTGTGTGCCGCCCCGCAGATCGAGTCCGAGGTGGACGGGTCTGGTGAGAGCGACGTACAGGGACAGGGCAACGACGGCGAGGGCGATCAGCCCTCTGATGTGCGGGGATCGGTTCACAGCGCGCCTCCGGCGGGCACACCGCGGCCAGGGCAGTGGCGGCGGTCGGCAAGGAAGGGAAGGGGGGAAGGTGAGGGAGGGGTCAGGTGCCGGAGAACGGAGGGGGTGCCCTCACCCCGTGACGGTGGGCAGGCTGCTCCTGCGCAGGGAGGACTGCCGGCCGGGTCCGAGACCGGGCCGGCCCGCACGAGCCGGCCGTCCCTGACGGGGCGGGGGTGGGGGCGGGCGGGGCAGGACGCTCTCCGGTGGCGTCCCGATGGCTTCGGACCGCGACGGTGCGGACGTCCGGGTCCGCGTCGTCCGCGAGCACCTCGCCGCGATGGACGGCACCGTGCGCCGAGACGGTCCCGGCAGCGGGCACCGGACCGTCCGGGACGCGGAGGTGCCCCGCCCCCGGACCCGACGGGCCGAGCAGGGTGACGACCAGGCCGAGCAGGACGACGCACACCACGGCCCAGCGCGATCGGCGCGTGCGCGGCACGGTGTGCGCGAAGCGGGCCATCGCCATCCCCCCGGGGTTCCTTCCCTGTCGGTCGTGGTCTGCCGTGAGCGGTGCGGGCTTTCCGGAGTCCGGCTGTGCACGGACATCCGGACGCTCACGGTGGTGGGCAGGGTCAGGCTTCGATGAGTCCTGCGCGGATCGCGTAGCGGGTCAGCTCCAGCCGGTCCCGCAGACCGAGCTTGTGCAGCAGGTTCTCCCGGTGCCGATGCACGGTCTTGATGCTGATGAAGAGCATCTCGGCGATCTCCTTGGAGGAGTGGCCCTCGGCGACGAGTTTGAGGACTTCCTCCTCGCGCGGGGTGAGGATCTGCTCGGGCGGCTCCTCGCCGTTGCGGATCCGGTCGAGGTAGTTGCGGATCAGGGCGGTGACCGCGCCGGGGTACAGGAAGGGCTCGTCGCGCATGGCGGCGCGGCATGCCGCGACCAGGTCGCGGTCGGCCACGGACTTGAGGACGTATCCACTGGCGCCGGCCTTCAGCGCCTGGAAGAAGTACTGCTCGTTGTCGTGCATCGTCAGCATCAGGACGCGCAGGGCGGGCTTGAGCCGGAGCAGTTCGCGAGTGGCCTGCAGACCGGTCATGCGGGGCATCGCGATGTCCATCACGGCCAGGTCGACGTCATGGGTGCGGATCAGGTCGACGGCTTCCGCGCCGTCCCCGGCCTCGGCGACGACCTCGAGGTCCGGCTCCCGGTCGAGGATGAGCCGCACTCCCCGACGTACCAGCGCGTGGTCGTCGGCGAGGAGGATGCGGATCACGGAGGTGTGGGGCGTGGTCATGGCTGCTTCCTGAGGAGGGGCACGGTCAGGCGGACCGTCGTACCGGCCTGCGGCTGGGAGGTGACGTCCAGCGTGGCCCCGATGAGCAGGGCCCGCTCGCGCATTCCGCGGATTCCCGCCCCTTCCTGGGCGACCCCGCTTCCGCGACCGTCGTCGGCGACGGCCAGCACCACCGCCTCGCCGGTGCGGTGCAGGCTCACCTCGACCTGGCCGGCCTCGGCGTGGCGGGCCGCGTTCGTCAGGGCTTCCTGGGCGACGCGGTACAGCACCAGTTCCGTCTGCTGGTCCAGGGCGGGCAGGCCGGTGTCGAAGCGGCGGACCACGCGCAGTCCGACGTGGGTGGCGAACTCCGTGGTCAGCGAGGTCAGGGCGCTGATCAGACCGAGGTCCTCCAGCACGCCCGGCCGCAGCCGGCGTACCAGGCGCCGTACCTCGTCCAGGCTCCCGCGGGTGATCTCCTGCGCCTGCCTCAGCTCACCGCGCAGGGGCTCGTCCGCCTCGTCGGCGGCCCGTTCCAGGGCGAGCAGGATCGCGGTCATGCTCTGGCCGACCTCGTCGTGCAGTTCCTGGGCGATGCGACGCCGCTCGGCTTCCTGGGCGAGCAGGACACGGGCACTGCTGGAGGCCCGTTCGTGTTCCAGGCGCTCCAGCATGGCGTTGAAGGTGCGGATCAGTTCGGCGGTCTCGCCGCGGCCCCCTTCCGGGAGCCGCTGACCGGGGCGCAGCAGATCGACGGTGGCCATCAGGCGGGTGAGCCGGTCGAGCGGGGCCAGCCCGATCCGCAGCAGGGCCGCGTTGGCGACCAGCATGACGACCAGACCGGACACGAGGATGACCGCCTCGGTCAGCACCACCGGAACGGAGACCGTCACCGGAGCCCACAGCAGCAGCGCGGTGGCGCTTCCCAGCACGACCGCGTTGAGCGCGAAGATCCGCCAGAACAGGGACAACGGGAAGACGCCTTTCGCTGGGTGACACGGCTGTGCCTCTACTGTCGGCCACCGCGCCCCCAGAGCGTGAGCCACGGCCACAGGTCCTGACCGGCCTGCCACCCAGCCTGCCCGCTGCCGCTCACAGCGTCGATGGGCTCCAATGCCCATTTCTCCGGCCTGCTCCACCGCGCCGCGGCAGACCCCGAGCCGTGCCGCAGATGGGTATCGCGCCCGATGGGTTTCGTACGGCATGCCCGTCACGGTGGAGACATGAACCCTCGCCCCTGACTACCCACCCCGGCCGACGTCCGCTGGGCGCCCGACACGCCCGCCTCCTCATCGAAAGGCAAGCTCCATGTCCCTCGACACGCACCGGTCCCCCGCCTCCCGTGAGCGGCTGACGCCGCACGAGGCGGTGCAGCGCCTCGAACACGAACGTGCCTCCCGCCTCACCCAGTTGCGGGCCATCGGCGAAGCCGGTGCCGGGGAGGAGCAGGTGGTGTCCGCGCAGAAGGACACCATCCGTCGCGTCCTCGCCGAGGTGGAGGCCGCCCTCTCCCGCGTTCAGGACGGCAGCTACGGCGTCTGCGGCACGTGCGGCAAGCCGATCCCGGTCGAGCGTCTGGAGATCCTGCCCTACACGCCCTTCTGCGTGCCCTGCCAGCGCAACGCCGCCTGACCGCCCCTCCGCCCTCCGCTTCCGCCCTGCCCAGGGGGTGACTTGGTGAACCACCGGACCATCGAAGACCGCAACACCATCTTGTCGGTCGAGGACGTCGCCGCGCTGCGCGAGAACCTGCACGAGCAACGCCTCTTCCGCCAGGAGCAGTTGCTGCATCTCTCGGCCGCCGCCACGACTCGCGCCGACGCACTGCTCGACCAGCGGGCCGCCGCCCAGACCGAGGTCCGCGTCAAGCTCGCCGCCTCCGCCCGTATGGTTCTGGCCGACGTCGAGGCCGCCCTCGCACGGATGGACCAGGGCCGCTACGGCACCTGCCACCTGTGCCGCGGGCCCATCGCGCGCGAGCGGCTCATGATCGTGCCGCAGGCCCGCTACTGCGCCCGGTGCCAGCAGGTCAGGGAGGCCGGCCGTTGACCGCCGCACCGGGGTCCCGCCCCATGACCAACCGGCACCGTTCCTGGCCGTGGTGCAGGCGGTGCACCGGCATCGCCCTCGACCTGGGCAGCGCCCGCACCCGTGCCTGCGTGTCCGGACGGCGCACGATCCTCGACGTGCCCACGGCCGGCTTCCCCGGCGACGGCACCACGCACCCCGTCCAGCGCGGCACCATCGTCGACACGGCCGCAACGGCCCGGATGCTCGACCGGCTGCTCGGCCACCGCCTGCGCCCTCCCGGCCACCCGCTGATCATCCTGACGACGCCCGCACTGGGCGGTGTCGCCTACCGGGCCGCTGCCCGCACAGCGGTCGACGTCCTGCGTCCGCGCACGGTGCTGACCGTCCCCGCCGCCCGCGCCGTGGCCGCGGTCGCGGACTGCGACCTGGGCCGTCCTCTGCTCGTGGTGGATCTCGGCGCCCACCTCACCGAGGTCACACTGCTCACCGACGGCGCGGTGACCGACGCCCGCTGCACCGCCCTGGGCACCAGCGACCTGGACGGCCTCACCCCGCCCGGGCGGATCGCCGAAGCGCTCGTCGCCATGGTGACCGCCATGCTGGCGCAGGACCGCACCTCCCAGATGACCGACGCCCTCCAGCGGGGCGTGCTCCTCGCCGGAGGGGGCGCGTTGCGGGCCGACCTCACCGGTCCCCTCACCGAGCGGCTCCACGCTCCCCTCCGGCCCGTTCCGGCGCCGCACACCGCCGCGGTGCGCGGCGCCGCGAAACTCCTCCAGGCCGCCCACGCCCACCCTTCCGCCGCCGTCACCCGCACCGGCCACAGCTCCTAGCCCCCACCCCGCCCGGGCCCGGGCCGTCACCGAACGCGCGGCGAGGCACCACACGCTCAGGCGAAAGGAGAGACACCGTGGCCCGCGCCACACCACCGTCGCACCCACCCGAAGAACTCCCACGCGTCCTCCTGTGGCGATGGCGACGCAACCCCTTGCGCCGCCGCACGGATCTCGCACAGGCGTGGATCGCCCTCGGTCTCACCCTGGCCGTGCTGGCCGCCACTCCCGCCGCGATGGTCCTCGCCGGCACCACCGCCCACCGCCACCACAAGGAGACCGCACGGCACCAGGCCGCCACCCGCCATCACACGTCGGCCGTGCTGGTCCGCGATGCTCCTCGCCATCCGGAACCGGGATCGGAGGAGGCGAAGAAGACCCTGTACCCCGTCCCCGTCCGCTTCACCGCCCCTGACGGACAGACGGTCACGGCGAAGACCGAGGTCGAACCCGCGCTGGCCGTCGGCAGCACCGTCCGCATCTGGGTCGACGCCGGAGGAAGGATCACTGACCCACCCATGTCCGCGGAAGAGGCCCGCCATCGCGCCATGGGCTGCGCCGTCCTCGCCGCCCTGGCCGTCCCCCTTCTCGGTACGGCCGCATACGGCTACGCCGGACGCAGGCTGCAGCGCCACAACCTCGCCCGGTGGGACGCGGCCTGGGCGGAGACCGCACCGCGGTGGACCACGCCTCGCTGACGCGGCGAGCCGATCCGGCAACAGCATGAGTTCGAGAGGCACCGACGGCCTTCACCCTTGTCGAGAAGGGCTTTTGTGCCCGGCCGGCCCCCTCACCGCCGGCCGGGCACCGGAGTCCCCGCCCACCACGCGGGAGGATGGCGGGCGGGGAGGGCTTCAGCCGGTTCCAGCCGCGCGCTCGCGTCGCGGTACGGCAGGAAGCGGGATCGGGGTTCGTGTCATCTGCGGCTCCCGGCACATGTCTTGCTCGGCGGAGGGCGGGCCGCGAAAGGCGGGGCCAGTTCAACGCCTCCGCGGCCGCACTCGTACTGCGTCGGCCGGGGTCCGGGGCACGGTCACCCAGCTTACGACCGCGTCGCTCGTTTTGTGAGAGGCGGTCTTCCACATGCCGCGGACGCATCGGCCGCCGGACCGGCACATCTGTCGCGGCGCTTAGACGGGAGTGCCAGGAAAAGTACGTTGAAAACAGTCCGCATGCGGGAATCTCATAGGAAGAATCGTTCCTTCTCTTCACAAGTGACCAGCCCACCGTAGGCTCGGCATCTGCGGTCACCCCGGTCCCCGGTGACTTGAACCATCAGCGCCGCTCTCCGGGGAGCATGCGGAGAGCCAGGCTCTTTCAGGGGGAGCCGCCGTGCAGAAGGCGACTACATGGCCCACCGGGCGCATCCGGGTCCACGAAGTCCACGGGGTCGAAGTCATCGAGTTCCGCGGTGAGTTCGACATCGCCACCGCTCTTCCGATCATGCCGGAGCTGGATGCCGCGACCGCGGCGGTGGACCGGACCGTGATCGTCGATCTCACCCCCACCCAGTTCCTCGACTGCTACGGCCTGCGGTTGCTGCACCGCGCCGAGCGTCGGGTCAGAGAGCGAGGCGGCCGGCTTCTGCTGGTCTGTCCCCACGCCCTGATTCTCAAGATCCTGGACGTCACGGGCCTGAGCGGACAGTTCGCCGCAATGGCGACGCTCGAGGAAGCCCTCGTCGCCTCCGAGGCCTCCGAGACCGCCGGCTGATCTCAGGCCGACGACCGCATCAGCGGCTACGCGCTCCGGGCCAGCCCGTCGAGCGGTCGCCGAGCGCTGTCGGGCGACGGCGGGGGCGTACCGGTGTCGGGAAGGTCTGTCCGCACCGTCACGTTCGGACCGAGATCGATGAGACGGAGCAGGCGCCGGTGGAAGGGGTTGGTGACCACGATCGTCAGGTCGTGACGGCACGCGTGGAGACGGTCGGCGGTGCGCAGCAGGGCGTTCAGGCCGCTGCCGTCGATGAAGGTGACACCGCGCAGGTCGATGACGGTGTCCGCTTCAGCGCCGGGGCAGCCGAGCGCGTCGCGCAGAAAGTCGCTGCCGGGTGGCGCGGCCAACACATCGATCTCGCCGCACAGTTCGATGACCTGCCGGTGACCGTCCCAGCGGCGGCGGATGGCGTAGGGCGGAATGACGGCCTGCTCTGACATGGTTCTCCTCCTTCCCGGGAGCCTCCGCGGGCCGTACCCCACGCAGTCGGCCGCACAAAGCCGGTGCGCGGGAGTGGGAGCCGCGGCCGCGCACCGGCGCTTGCGGGCGGCGCCGTGCGGGACTACCCGCCGTGGCGGATGTCGATCCGGGTGACCGGGGGCTTCTCCACAGCGGTCAGCGGCACGGTGACGTTGAGAATGCCGTCCTTGTACTCGGCCGTGATCTCGTCCTCCTTGGCGCCGCGCGGCAGACGGACGGCGCGGGCGAAGGAGCCGTAACGGAACTCGGTGTGGTGCCGCTTCATCGTCTCTTCGCCGCGCTCGGCGCGCAGGCGGAGCACTCCGTGCCGAACGTCGAGCCGGACGTCCTTGTCCACGTCGAGGCCGGGCAGTTCGGCGCGCAGGCAGTACCCCTCGTCGGTGAGCCGCTCCTCGATGCGGATGCCGTGCGCTCCGGGCACACCCCGCCAGGGCGGAACGCCCGACTCGATCCAGTCGAAGAGGTCGGGCAGCAGCGGTCGACGCCGTGCAAGCTTCCCGGGCATGGCAACTCCCCTTCCCACAAGGCCATGTGGCCCCTGCCTCGGTCATCCGTGCGCAGGGACGCCCTCAGGTCTTCTCTCTATGTCCGGCATAGCCGCTGACGGGCCCGCCCGCGAGGGCCGATCGGCCCTCTGCCGGGTCGTCACGAACCGGTGGTGTGTCACCGGAGCCTCTCCTACGACGTACGACCTGCCCGGCGCCGTGGGCCCGGTCGACTCGTGCGGGCCGGGGAACGGACCCAGTCGACGGTCAGCCGGTCGCCCTCGTCCGTGACCTCGGTGCCCATCTCGGCGCAGGCGCGGATCAGCCGGTCGGCGGTCCATGTGTACTCGGCCCGGTCGGCGATCCGGGTATGGCAGCAGTCCAGGGCGATCGGAACCGCCTCGGTGCGCACCGGGCCGTGCTCGTCCAGGGTGACCAGCCACAGCAGGCCCAGGTCGTTGCGCAGGGCAGGGTGGACCGCGTAGTCGTCGATGAGATCACCCAGGTCGTACAGGACGCCGCGGGTGAAGCCGTGGAAGACGTGCGCGGAGTGCCCCACCACCAGGTCGGCCCCCGCGTCGACGAAGACGGAGGCGGCACGGCGGACGTGCGGGACGGGCCGCGCGGTCATGTTGGGACCCCAGTGGACGCTGACCAGGGCGATGTCGGTAGTGCGGGCCAATGCGCCGATCGCGTCGACGAGCCAGGCGGGCACCTCTCCGTGCCACAGGTCGGCATAGGCCACGCCCGGCCTGGCGTCCGCGGCGGCGAACTCGGCGGGGTGATCCGCGACGGCGATGATCCCGATGCTGAGCCCGCCGACCTTCCGGACCAGCGGTGCGCGGGCCTCCTCGGCGTTCGCCCCTGCCCCGACCGTGCGGATGCCGGCGCGGGCCAGGTGGGCGCGGGTGTCCATGAGCGCTTCGGGGCCGTAGTCCAAGGCGTGGTTGTTGGCCAGGAACACGGTGTCCGCGCCGAGGTCGGCCAGCATGTCGGCGGCGCGGGGCGGAGCGCGGAAGAAGAACGCCTTGCCCGGCACGTCGATGGGCGTGCCGTGGTCGGAGACGCAGCATTCGAGGTTCAGCAGGAAGAGATCGGCGCTCTGGACCAGCTGCTGGACAGCGTGCGTGAACAGCGGGCGCGGCTTGCGGTGCGCCAGCGCCTCGGCGACCCCGCGGCCCAGCATGGTGTCACCCGCCAGAGCGATCGTGACGGTCATGATCTCCACCTCCGACCTTCCGGATTTTTGAGTCTCACGCTCGACTGCGGCGTGCGGGGTGGGTCGAACAGCCCACCTCGAAGGACAGTCGGCCCCGGCGGCGCCGTAGTGCCGAGGTCCGCCGCGTCGGCGTGTTCGCTATGTGTGCGCGGCGAGCGACACGGTCGACGGCCGGTTCCGGAAGTGGACGATCGCGTCGGCGATCACCAGCGGTCCGATGGAGGCCCGGTAGTGGTGGCCGCACAGGTACAGGTCGACCGGGCGGCCGTTGCCGGCCGGTATGAGGATCTTCACCTGTGGTGGGGCGGAGCAGCAGCACGCCCGTGTGGGCCACCTGATCGCTCCGTCGTCAACGGTGTCGGCGTGGGTGTCGTGGGGCTTGTGGTCGGCATGGAGTGGTTGTCGCACGTCGTCGAGAGCTTTCTTCTGCGGAGGCCGACGGAGGCTGTCGTCGGCATTCCAGCCGACGAGGTCGCCCTCTGGAACCGTCAGGACGGGGCAGGCGGCATGCTTGGCGCAGTAGCGGCAGGTGGAGCGGTGGAACCAGCGCCATGGCCAGAGTCGCCGCAGGCGGCGGACGGGCGGCTTGCCCACGACCAGCAGGTCGTCGTCCCGGTGCGCCGCGGCGACCAGCACGTGACCGGGGCGGCCGATCGCCGCCACCAGGTTGACCCGTACGTCATGGGGCAGTCCCCCCAGCGCGTGCTCGAAGGCCCGCGTCACCGTCCTCAGTTCCCGCTGCTCACAAGCCGCCTGCAACTGGTCCCAGGGCTCGGACGTCGGCGGTTGCGGCATGCGGGGCAGTCGCCAGTCGAGCGGGTTCGGCGGGGCCGCACCAGCGCCGCTCGGTACCGGGTAGGCCCGCACGGCCATCAGCTCCCGGCCCAGCGCCCTGGCCTCGGCGACGGCTGCGTGCAGGGCACGCAGACCCGCCGGGGAATCGTCCACTCCGACGATGACACGGCCACCGGACGATCCTTTCATCACCCGTCACCGTCCCTCGCTCGCGGCTTCTCAACACCAGCATCCGTGGGAGCACGCCGGCCGGGCATGGGCCACAGGTACTACGTACGGGGACGCCCGGCCCCAGGCCTCGTCGCCTCCACGCCCGCGCCGGGCGCCCGGAAGGCCGGCTTCCGCCGGGCCGAGGGGACCGTCCGGCACAACCGATGCTCGCCGCCTCCGGGCCCGGTCCCCCGTCAGCGTGGCGGGCGCCGCCAGCGCTGCCGCTGCCCCGAACGCCCCGTCCCCGACCCGCTCACTCGGCCCCGTTCTGCGAGAGCCTCCCGGTCCGGTCCGTGCCGGAGGCCGGACCGGCGGATGTCTGGCCTGCGCGCTCTCCGGCGGGCTTCTTGGCGACGGAGACCCGGCGGGGCGCGATGGTCTCTCCCGCGGGGCGCGCACTCGGGGGCTGGATCCCGAGCAGGCCGTACACCACCGAGCCGTCCACGGTCTCCCGCCTGAGCAGCAGGTCCGCCAGCTCCCGGAGTTGCACGCGGTGCCGGCTGAGCAGGTCGGTGGCATGCCGTTCGGCCTCGCGCAGCAGGCGGGCGACCTCGTCGTCGATGGCCGCCTGGGTGGCCTCGGCGAAGGGGCGGCTGCTCATGGCGGGTGTGCCGCGGCCGAGGAAGACCGAGCCGCCCTGCGGATAGCCCACGGGACCCAGCGCGGACGACAGTCCGAACTCGCGGACCATCTTGATCGCCAGCTCGGTCGCTCCGGCGAGATCGTTGGCCGCGCCGGTGGAGCCCTGGCCGAGGACGACGAGTTCGGCCGCACGCCCGCCCAGCCGCACGGCGAGGGTCTGGTTCAGATAGTCCTCGCCGTACAAGTGCCTTTCGACGAGCGGCAGTTGCTCGGTGACACCGAGGGCCTGGCCGGCCGGCAGGATGGTGACCTTGGCGACCGGGTCGGCGCTCGGGGACAGAGCGGCGACCAGTGCGTGGCCCGCCTCGTGCACCGCCACGGCTTCCTTCTCCGCGGGCAGCAGCACGTTGGAGCCCTCCCGGCGGCCGAGCAGGATCCGGTCGCGGGCTGCGTCGAAGTCGGCGGCCGCCAGCACCTCGCGGCCGTCCCGGACCGCGACGATGGCGGCCTCGTTGGCCAGGTTGGCGAGGTCGGCGCCGGAGAAGCCGGGCGTGCCGCGAGCCACCACGTCCAGGTCGACGTCCTGGCCGAGTCGCTTGTCCTGGCAGTGCACGGCCAGGATCGCGGCGCGTTCGGCGAGGGTGGGCAGCGGAATGGTGACCTGGCGGTCGAAGCGACCGGGGCGCAGCAGGGCCGGGTCCAGGACCTCGGGCCGGTTGGTGGCCGCCAGCACCACGATTCCCTCGGCCGCCTCGAACCCGTCCATCTCGGAGAGCAGTTGGTTCAGCGTCTGCTCGCGCTCGTCGTTGGACACGACGGCCCCGGCGGCGGCCCGCCTGCCCCCGAGCGCGTCGATCTCGTCGACGAACACGATGACCGGGGCCCGCTTGCGCGCCTCCGCGAACAGGTCGCGCACCCGGGCTGCGCCCACACCCACGAACATCTCCACGAAGCTGGAACCGACCACCGACAGGAACGGCACCTCCGCCTCGCCCGCGACCGCGCGGGCCAGCAGCGTCTTGCCGGTGCCCGGCGGGCCGACCATGAGCACGCCGCGCGGAGCCATCGCCCCGGCGCGGCGGTAGCGTTCGGGCCGCCGCAGGAAGTCGACGACCTCCGCGATCTCGCCCTTGGCACCCTCGTACCCGGCGACGTCGGCGAACGTGGTCTCGGGCCGTTCGGCGTCGAACACCTTCACCCGGGACTTGCCGACCCCGCCGAGCGCTCCGGTCATCTGCGCGGCCGCGCCCCCCGACAGCCGCCGCCAGAACCAGAAGATGATGATGAACGGTCCCAGCAGGAGGATCAAGGACAGCACCTGGGAGCCGAAGGACGTCGTGGTGGACGGCTGGGACGCGGTGACCTCGACCTTGTGCTTCTCCAGGCGGCTGAGGAGCTGATCGCCGGCGAGCTGGACCGGGACGACGGTGCTGAAGGTGTGCCCGTTGGCGAGCCTGCCGCTGGTCTGCCCGTCGGATTTGATCGTGACGGACTTGACCTTGCCGGCGTCGACGTCGGTGAGGAACGTCGAGTACGTCAGGTTCACCTTCTGCGGCTCGGTGGACCGCGTCGCGGGCAGCACCGTCCACAGGCCGAGGGCCAGGACGATCGCCAGGGGCCACAGCCAGTGCCGCCAGGCGGGCGGGCGCGGCGGCGCGGTCGGCGCCGGCCGGTCGCCCGGTGGCGGTGGCTGGGCCTGCTTGGTCATGGCGTCTCCATGCGTTCTCGGGCGGGCCCACCGGGTGCGGGGTCGGGGGCGAAGGCGGACGCGCGGCGAGCGGAGCAGAAGGGGTGGACGGCGCGGTCGGATGCCGGCTCGCACCTCCACTGTCGCGCTCGCACCCATGCCCCCACAGGGGCCCACCGTCCCCGCGCACCGGGCTGCCCGGCCCAGCCGGACGTGCGGGGCCGTGGACGCCGCGCACCGTGGCTGCCGGGCGCGCGGGCGTCATAGCGCTCCTCACACGGGCGTGACCTCATCGAGGTTGACGGGGCGCGGGTGGGAGGCGGCCCCCACGTGCCGCAGCCGCTGTTCGGCCTGCTCCGGGGAGGGCGATTCACGGGTGAAGACGTCCTGCCCGACGGCTGTGGCCTCCCAGGTGTTGGCCGCGGCGGCGGATGCCGTGAGCAGCCAGGTGGCGCAGATCCGCTCGTCGCCGTCGTCGTAGTACTGGCCGCTCCAGCTGGTCACCGACCCGGCGTCCGTCCGTCCGTTGCGCCAGGCCACCGTCCAGCCGAGCGGGGTTCCGTGCTCCGGATCGGCAGCCGCCTCGCACCGGCCGACCAGCGGGTACGTCCCGATGGCGTGCCCGGCGGCGGAGACGTAGGTGCCCTTGACGTTGCCGGCCGGATCCGTCGTGATCCGCATGTGGGAGCCGATCTCGTTGTACCAGTCACCGCTGATGCTCATCGCTCGTCCCTCCTTGGCATACGGTCCCGATCTCATCTGCGTGACCAAGCGGTCGGTGCCGTTTGCCCTTCTCTTCCACTACAGGCGTCCCGTTGCCGCCGCACCAGGGCCGAGCAGACCCTTCCAGGACCCGAAGGTCTGCTCCGTACGGATGCATGGCTCGACATGCGGGATCACCATGGAAGGCAGGGGACTTCTCGCAAACGGAGGTTGTCATGGCTGACAACGAAACTTTCGTCCGGGACCTGTTCCGGGCATGGAACGACCGGGATTACGACGCCATCACCGAATCGGTCGCTCCGGACTGCACCCTCACCGAGGAGGGCAGCGGAAGGACACTGCAGGGGCCGGAAGGCTTCACCCGGCTCGCGAAGGCCATGTTCGACGCGATGCCCGACGGCAAGTACACCCTCGACCACCTCACCAGCCAGGGCGACACCGTCGTCATCGAGTACACGACCAGCGGGACCCAGACCGGAGACCTGACCCTGCCGGCCGGCACCCTGCCCGCCACGGGACGTCACGTCACGGTGCACGCGTGCGACATCTACGAGATCCACGACGGCAAGATCCACGAAGGCCGCGCCTACCTGGACACGGGCGCCATCATGAACCAACTGGGGCTGACCGCAATCCTGTAGCACCGATCGGGGACGTACCTGCGCCCCGGCAGTGGACTGGCCGGCCAGAAGGCCCGGCCCCAAGCCGAGCGACCACCCCGGCCTGGGTCGTTTGCCCCTTCCGGAGGCTTCCTGCTTCACCGCGCTGTGCGGGCACGGGTGCCCGTCTTGCCGGCGCTCCACAGGCGTATAGAGTCTCCGCCCGCCCGGGCCGCAGGTCCACGCACGGACGTGCAGGGGCTTGGGGCCGTCCCGGATTCCCCAAGCCGAGCAGAGCCGAGAGATCTTCCACGTACACCGCTTGGTTGTCGCGAATGATCTGTGTGGATGCCTTGTGGTCGAGGTCCCGGCGCCGGGCACAATCCGTGACGCCGACACCATCGTGGTGCTCGGCCACGGGACCATTGTGAAACGGGGCAACCATCATGAGCTGCTGCGGCGGCCCGGCCACTACGCGGGGCTCGTGGGCCGCCAACTCGAATCCGGCGAGACGCGCCGCCTGAACCGGCATCCTGTGAACAAGCATTGACCATGCCCGGCGGCCGTGACCCCACCGGTTTCCACAAGGGCTACGCCTCCGCAGAAGCGCCGGTTCGTGCCAGGGCGGCGGCCAGCAACGCCTGTGCGGACTCCCGCATCAGGGCCGCCGCCTCCCTTCGTGACACGGCGGCGACGTCGACCATCCAGACCCAGGCTTCGATTCCGGAACCGGCACGAATGGCGACGGCGAGGCGTCTGCGGTCGATGTGCGGATGCGACTCGGCCAGCGGCGCCAGGGCATCCTCGATCCAAGTGATCGCTCTGCCCTGCCGCAGGACCGGGCGGCCGTCGCGCGGCGTCCGCGGTTCCTGATCCAGGGACAGCCGCAGCGCCGCTCGCAGCTGCGGCTCCCATCTGCGCAGGATCTCCGTCTGCTCGGCCATCACCAACTCCAGACGGTCACCGACGTCGTCGGGTGCGTTCTGGCCGAGGAGGCTGGGCCGGTCGATGGCCGGGATCGCGGCCAGGAGGAGCTCTCGCTGATTGGGGAAGTAGCGGTAGGCCGTGGTGCGGGAGATGCCGGCGGCGTCGGCCGACTGCTCGACGGTCGGGGTCTGCCCGCTGTCCAACAGGGCGCGTGCGGCCTCGAGGAGAGCGTCGCGGGTGCGCCGCTTCTGCCGGATTCGCCCCGTCGACTCATATGGTACTGCCATGCCTTCATGGTACCGTAGTCCCATGAACGATCCTGTGGTCACTGATCCGCAGCTGTATCGGGTCGTGTGGGAGAACGAACGGGTGCGGGTGCTGGAGTACCGCGACGCACCGGGTGACGAGACGCATCTGCACGCCCATCCGGACAGCGTCATGGTGACGTTGTCGTCGTTCCAGCGGGTGATCACGGCCGGAGGCCGAGAGGTCCCGGTCACGCTGGAGGCAGGGCAGGCGCGCTGGCTGGACGCCCAGGAACACCAGGGCCGCAACGTCGGCCCAACAGCCACCCATTCTCTGTTCATCGAGCTCAAGGAACCCAGGCCCGGCGGTCTGACGCCAAGGGCCCCGGAATCCCCGGGATCACATACGCTGCGACCGTACGACGAGTCCCGCGGGGTCCGGCAGCGGCCGGGACCCGGCCCACCGGAGGCGATGGCCCTGATCACCCTGGATCTGCACCCCGTCTTCCGCAGCGATCGCGCCATCGACACGGCCCTTCGGCAGGCTCTCTTCAAGGCCGCCGCCACCGGGGAGGACGTCGTCCAGATCATCCCGGGCAAGGGGACCGGCCAGCTCAAGAAGCGCGTGCTGGCCGTGCTGGCGCAGAAGCACCTGAGGAAGCTGTACGCCCGCGTGGAGACGGATCCGACCAACGCCGGCCGGATCCTGGTCCATCTCCGTTGAAGGCCGGTCGTCCCGGGACCGCGGTCAGACGGGCGCTTCCGTCAGGCCCGTCGACAGCCATCGCACCACCGACTCGGCACTGTAGGTCCGGCCTTCGGGGGCCAACTGCCGCAGGAAGCCGAGGTCCTGGCCGATGGTGACGATGGGCGGTTCGACCACGCCGTGCGGGCGGCGCTGACCGAGCCCGACGGCGGCCAGCAGTCCGTTGCACAGGCACTGCCGGCCCTTCGTCTGGTCGGGAGCGCCGCCCTTGCGGACGTACATCGCGGCCGGTTCCGCAGGACAGCGGTAGGCGACGGCGCCGTGCTCGGTGCGGTAGGGGGTGCGCAGATAGCCGAGGTCGCAGAGCCGGCGGCGTGCCGCGCTCACGGTCGGGTCGGCCAGTGTGCCGGGCAGGTCGGCGACCTTGAACGGGAAGCTGGTCGGAGAGGCCGCGGGATCGTTGCGGACGGTCAGTTCCGTGCGCAGCTCACGCTCGACCAGCCTGCGCCGCAGCGGCGCGTCGAGGCCCGACTCCTCACAGAGCGCGAAGACGCTGCCGAGTTGGACGCCGGCCGCTCCCGCCGCCCGTGCCCGGCGCAGTTGTTCGGGTCCGCACTGGCCGCCGGCGATCCAGAAGGGCAGGCCGAGGGCCGCCATCTTGGCGAAGTCGGGGATGTCACGCGGTCCGTAGACGGGGTCGCCCTGCTCGTCCAGGCGCATCGGCCCGCGCGGTGGCGCGCTGTGCCCGCCTGCGCCGTGGCCTTCGACGACGAAGCCGTCGGGCGTGGTCTGCGGCGACCGGCTCAGATACGACGCCAGGGCCGGCAGCGAGACGATGGCCAGGACGTCGGGGCGGCGCAGGGGGCCCGCCTGCGCACCGCACAGGACGGAGGCCGGATCGAAGGCCAGCTCTACGGCGGTGTCGTCACCCTCGACGTCCAACCGGGCCGTGACGGGCTGGAGTTGGGCGAGGCGGGTCGCCATGCCCGGGATCTCCGCCGGAATGCCGGCGCCGACCAGGACGTAGTCCACGCCGGCCAGGATCGCGCCGAACATGGCAGGAGCCGTGGCGAGTTGGACCTTCGCCAAGTAGTTGATGCCGACCCGTCCGTCGTGGCCCTCCTTGGCGAGCCACACCTCGCAGAAGTTGGCGACGACCGTCAACTCCCTTGCCGCACAGGCTTCGTCGGCCGTCAGCCGAGGTGTGGCGGCGTATCGCTCGTCGGCGCCGATCCCGCCCTCGACGAAGTAGCGCTGCCGTATGGAGTCGGCGAGTTCCGGGACGGGGAAGGCGGCGAGGGCCCGCCTGAGGTGGCCGCCGGGGTCACCGCTCTGCAGCGTCCGGATCAGCAGGGTGTCCAGGGCGGTGCCCGAGACGACGCCCAACTGCCCGGTCCGCGCGACGGAACGGGCCAGGCGCCAGCCGGACACCCCCACCCCCATTCCCCCTTGGATCAGCCAGGGCAGGTCCGTTTTCGTCCCGGGTGTGCTCATGGTTCCTCGCAAGGATGATCGCCGGTTCGGAACACGTACTTACGGTGCCGTAACCTACGCTACCGTAACCAAGGGCGCCGTTGGCGGCCGGGAGATGGGGGGCGAGGCAGAACTTCAGCGTGTGGATTCGGTGATCTGCTGGGTGCCGAGGACGGCGAGCAGGTCGAGGGCGTCGGCGCTGTCGGTGCCGACCGCGGGCGTGAACCAGAGCAGCCGCTGCCGGCCGTCCTCGCTGAACAGATTGAGGCAGTTGACCTCGATCACGCCGAGTGCGGGATGGTTGAGGCGCTTGCGGTCGTTGCGCCGGAACGCCACGTCGTGGTCGGCCCACAGGGCGGCGAATTCCTGGGACGTCGCGAGCAACGAGCTGATCATCGAGCCGGCTTCGGTGTCCTTGCTGTCGCGTCGGGCGGCCGCCGCCCGCAGGTCGGCGACGAAGGCGCGGGACTGCGCCGCGTGGTCGGCTTCGGGATACAGCCGCCGGGCCGCGGGGTCGGTGAACCACCGGTGCACGAAGCTGGCCCGCGGGCCCCGAAAACCGGAGTGGTCCCCGAGCAGCGCCACCGCGAGCGGGTTCTGTACGAGAGTGACGTGCAAATCGGTGATGACCTGTGCGGGGGTCGACGTCAGACGGGTGAGCAGATCCAGCATGCCGGGATGGACGTGCGAGGCGGCCGAGCCGTGCGCCGGCACCGGGCGGTCCGCCAGGTGGTAGAGGTAGTCGCGCTCGTCGGCGGTCAGGCGCAGCGCGCGTGCCAGCGCGGCGATCATCTGCTCGGAGGGCTGGGACCCGGCTCCGCGTTCCAGCTCGTTGTAGTAGTCCACCGAGGCTCCGGCGAGCTGCGCGACCTCGTCCCGGCGCAGTCCCGGCACCCGGCGCCGAGGGCCGGTCGGCAACCCCACGTCGGCCGGGCGGATGCGCTCACGCCGGGAACGCAGGAAGAGCCCCAGCTCGGTGTATTTCCCAGAACCCATGCCTGCCATTGTGCGTCCGGCCGGAGAGACGGAACCAGGGGACGGCATCACCTGGTTCCGCCCGCCGCAGCCCCGCATCGTGGAGGACATGACTTCGCAACACAGCACGTCGGCGGCCGTACGGGTCGCCATCGTCACCGGCGGTACGCGCGGCATCGGCCGGGGGGTGTCCCACCGGCTCGCCGAGGACGGCCTGGCCGTCGTGGTGAACTACGCAAGGGACAAGGACTCCGCCGAGGAAACGGTGGCGGCGATCACCGCCGACGGCGGCCGGGCGCTCGCGGTACAGGCGGACGTGGCGGACGAGAAGGAGGTCGCCGCACTGTTCGACCGGGCGCAGGAGGAGTTCGGCGGCGTGGACGTCGTGGTGAACTCGGCCGGCCGGATGGCCCTCTCCCCCATCGCCGACCTCGACCTGGCGGAACTCGACGCCATGCACCGCACCAACATCCGCGGCACCTTCGTCGTCGCCCGCGAGGCCGCCCGGCGGCTGCGGGCGGGCGGTTCGTTCGTGGGGTTCTCCACGTCCGTGGTGGGCACGCAGTTCCCGGCCTACGGCGCGTACGCGGCCAGCAAGGGCGCCGTCGAGTCGATGACCCTGATCCTCGCCCGCGAGCTGCGCGGACGGGACATCACCGTGAACACCGTCGCCCCCGGCCCCACGGCCACGGACATGTTCCTCGAAGGCAAGACGCCCGAGCAGATCGACCGGCTCGCCAAGGCCCCGCCGCTGGAGCGGCTGGGCACCGCGCAGGACATCGCCCAGGTGGTCGCCTTCCTCACCAGTCCGGCAGGGCACTGGGTGAACGGCCAGATCCTGCGCGCCAACGGAGGCATGGTGTGACGCATCGACCGAACGTCGTCGTGGTCACCGGAGCGTCCAGTGGCTTCGGGAACCTCACCGCACGCGCCCTGGCCGAGGCCGGCCACCATGTGTACGCCGGCATGCGCGCCACCACCGACCGCAACGCACCCGCCGTCGCCGCACTCGCCCGGTTCGGGAAGGAGCGCGGCCTGCACACGGCCGCCGTGGAGATGGACGTCCAGGACCAGGACTCGGTCGACGCCGCCATCGACCACGTCATGACCGAGCAGGGGCGCATCGACATCGTGGTCCACAACGCCGGCCACATGGTCCTCGGGCCGGCCGAAGCCTTCACCCCCGATCAGCTCGCCGAGGTCTACGACATCAACGTCCTGTCCACCCAGCGGGTCAACCGCGCCGTGCTGCCGATCATGCGCCGCCGACGACAGGGCCTGCTCGTGTGGGTCGGTTCCTCCTCGACCCGGGGCGGACATCCGCCGTTCCTCGCGCCCTACTTCGCCGCCAAGGCCGCCATGGACGCCCTCGCCGAGAGCTACGCCGCCGAAGCGGTCAAGTTCGGCGTCGAGACCACCCTCGTCATCCCCGGCGCCTACCCGAGCGGCACCAACCACTTCGCCCATGCCGGCGCACCCGCCGACACCGTGCGCGCCACGGAGTACGACGAGCTGTACGGCCGCCTCAGGAGCACCATGGCCGAGAGGCTGAGCGACATCTTCCCTGCCGGCCGCGAGGCCGGGGAGGTGGCCGACGAGATCGTCCGGGTCGTCGGTCTGCCGCATGGTGAACGCCCCTTCCGTACCCACGTCGATCCCAGCCGGGACGGAAGCGAGGTGGTGTCGATCATGTACGACCGGATCCGCGCCGAGTTCTACCGCCGCATCGGGATCGACGAACTCCTCGCCCCGCACGCCAGCCTCTGATCACGCTCGACAACCCGTTCAAGGAGACACACTCATGCCTTTCGCCCATTTCAAGGTTCCCGCGGGCACCATCAGCGCCGAGGACAAGAAGAAGATCGTCGAGCGCACCACCGACCTGTACGCCGAGATCTACGGCGAGCGGGCCCGCCCCAACACCCTCGTACTGATCGACGAGGTCGTCGACGGCGGCTGGGGCTTGGGCGGCACCGTGCTGACAGCCGCCCTGCTCAACGGGGAGGAGTGACCCCCCGCGGGGTCTCGCTCGTCCTTCTCAGCGCAGTTGCTCGGCCAGCCCGACGATGATCCCTTCCGGGCCTTGGACGTAGCAGAGCAGGTAGCTGTCCTCGAACCGGGCGATCCGGCCCAGGAGTTCGGCGCCGTGAGGGCGCAGGCGGGCAACGGTGTCCTCGATGCCGTCGACGGCGAACATGACGCGGTGCGTGCCCAGAACGTTGTGCGGCCGGTCGCGCGGCTCGACGCCGAGCGCCGCCGGGCTGCGGTACCTCGCCAGCTCGAGCCGGCTGTGTCCGTCCGGGGTCCGGAGCATCGCGATGTCGCAGCGGACGCCTTCGAGTCCGGTGCACTGGTCGGCGAAGGGGCCCTCGACCTGCGCCCTTCCCTCCAGCTCCATGCCGAGTTCCACGAAGAACGCGACGGCGGCGTCCAAGTCCTCGACGACGATGCCGACGTTGTCCATCCGCTGAATCGCCATGCTGCGTGCTCCTTCTTCCTCGTACGGCCGGTGCCGGCCGCTGACGTCCCTGGGACGGAGCCGACGGCACGTTCTCGACATCCGCGGACCACCGAACCGCAAAAAGAGGGTCTGCGCCGAGCCACGTACTCGCGGAAGACGCTCTTGTCACGATGGTCCTTCTAGGGTGTGCGCAGCGAGCAGCACCCGGTCTCAAGGAACGCCATGCCCCACAGCCCCGTCCCGACGCAGCCGGGAACCAGCCGCAGTACCTCGGCGACCATCGCGCCGAACATCCTGCGCTGCCTCAGCCCGGTCACCGAAAGGTGCGGGGTCGATCTCCGGCCCGAACTGAGCCGGGTCGGGCTGGACGAGGCGATGATGCGTTCGGCGGCGCTGCGGGTCTCCTACCGCCAGGGCAGTGCCGTCATCCGGCGTGCGCTGGAGCTCACCGGTGACCCTCACCTGGGCCTGCGGGTGGGCGCCGCTCAGCACCTGACCTCCTGGGGGCTCCTCGGCTTCGCCCTGATGGCCGCCGGCACCCTGCGGGAGGCCGTGGAGACCGGTGTGCGCTTCCAGAACCTGTCCGGGGCGATGGTGGTCTGGTCGGCCGGGCCGGAGGACGCCGGATATGTGCTGCGGACCGAACTGCCCGATCCCGCCCTCGACCCGACGGTCGCGGTCTTCCTGGCGGAGGAGGCGTTCGCAAGCGTCGTCGCCCTCACACGGCTCAGTTCCGGGCAGGAGTTCGCGCCGTCGGTCGTCGAGTTCGCCTTTCCCGCCCCTCGCGACACTGGGCCGTTCACGGAGTTGTTCCGCTGCCCGGTCCGCTTCGGCGCGGTGACGAACCGACTGGTGTTCCCCACGGCATGGGCGGCGCGGCCGATGCCGGGCCGCGACCCGGTCACGTACGCCTCCGTCGTGGAGATCCTTGAGGAGCAGGCGGCGTCGACGCGCGATCGGCAGGATCTGCTGGAGGTGCTGGAGATCTCGATCGCGCAGAGCCTGCCCGAGGTGCCGTCCTTCGTCGAGCAGGCCCGGCGGCACGCATTGAGCGAGCGCACGCTGCGCCGGCGCCTGGCCGAATGCGGCACGACGTACGAGGCGGTCGTCGACGGAGTGCGCCGCGAGCGGGTCGAGCAGTTGCTGCGCCGGACCGAGCCGACCCTGCGGGACATCGCCCGGCAGGCGGGCTTCTCCGACGTGCGCGCCCTGCGCAGGGCGGTGCACCGCTGGCACGGGGTGACCCCGGCCCGGCTGCGCGGGGGCGCCGGGGAACCATGAGGCGGACGCCCTTGTCCCCCGGCCAGGCGTCAGCACGCAACCGCCGTGCCAGGCGTCAGCGCGTACGGATCCAGACGGTCTTCTGCCTGGTCCACTGGGCGAAGGCGTCCGTGGACTTCTCCGCACCCCCGAATCCCGACTGCTTCCACCCTCCGAACGGCGTCGTGATGTCGCCTTCGCTGTAGGAGTTGACGGAGACCACCCCGGCCTCGACGCCTCGCGCGAGCCGGAACGCGGTGTCGAGGTCGCGGGTCCACACCGAGGCGGCGAGCCCGTACTCGGTGGCGTTCGCCAGCCGCACCGCCTCGTCCTCCGAGGTGAACGTCTGGACGGTGACGACGGGGCCGAACAGCTCTTTGGTGAGCACGTCGCTGTCCGCCGGGGCCCGGCTGATCACGGTGGGCGGGTAGTAGGCACCGTACGCCGGCAGGCCGTGGGGCAGGCCGCCGGTGTGGATGTGGGCACCGGCGGAGCGGGCCGCGTCCACGGCGCCCGCGACCCGGTCGAACGCCGCACGGTCGATGAGCGGCCCCACCCGGGTGCGCGGGTCGGCGGGATCACCGACGGTGAGCTGCCTCGCGGCGGCGGTGAACCTCTCCAGTACCTCCTCGGCGATGCTGTGGTGGACCAGGACGCGGGAGCCGGCGGTGCAGTTCTGTCCCGTGGTCAGGAAGGCGGCCTCGGTCATGTGGTCGATCAGTACGTCGCCGTACTCGAGGGCGTCCGGCATGAGGATCTGGGGGCTCTTGCCGCCCATCTCCAGGCTGACCCGCTTGAAGTTGGACGCGGCGGCGTCGGCCAGGACGCGGCGCCCGGTGGCGGTGGAGCCGGTGAACGACAGGGCGCGCACCAGCGGGTCGCGGGCGAGCGCCGTACCGGTGACGGTGCCGTGCCCGGTGAGGACCGTGAGCACGCCGTCCGGCAGCCCCGCCTCGGCCGCCAGGGCGGCCAGGTGCAGGGTGGAGCGCGGGGTGGCCTCGGCGGGCTTGAGCAGCAGCGAGTTGCCGGCGGCGAGTGCGGGGCCGACTTTCCAGGCGGCCATGGCGAGCGGGTAGTTCCAGGGCAGGATCGCGGCGGCCACCCCGATCGGTTCCCGGCTCACCAGGCCCAGGCCGTCGTGGCCGGTGGGGGCGACGCGGCCGAAGACCTTGTCGGCCGCCTCCGCGAACCAGCGGATCGACTCGATCGCCGCGGGGACGTCTCCCGTACGGCACTCGGTGATCGGCTTGCCCGCGTCCTCGCAGTCCAGCCGGGCCAACGTCCCGGCGTCGCGCTCCATGAGGTCGGCCAGGCGCAGCAGGACGGCCGCCCGCTCCCGTGGGGGCCGGCCGGCCCAGACGCCGTCGGCGACGGCCTCGTACGCCCGCTCGGCCGCCCGCGCGACGTCCTGCTCGCTCGTCGCCGGCACGGTGGTGATCAGTTCCCCGGTCGCCGGGTTGACGACGTCGAGCGTCTCCTCGACCCGGGTGGTGGCCGTCCGGCTCATGCTTCCTCCACCAGTTCCCACCGGCCGCCGACCTGGCGGGCCAGTCCTCTGCGGCGCAGGTCCTCCAGATAGCGGGCCATGCCGCGCTCGCCCCGTTTGCGGAACAGCGGGAAGAGCCTCGGGAGCAGGTTCGGCGCGAGCATCGCGCACCGCACCAGCCGGGACTCGCCGGAGCGGACGTACGCCTCCAGGCGGGGCTTGTCCAGCAGGCGAACGACCGCGCGGACGACGTCGGACGGCTGCTGCGGCGCGTCCTGGAACTGCATCGAGTTCCCGCCGTCCACGGCCTCCTGCCGCAGCATCCGCGTGTCGGTCGCCGACGGCAGCACCGAACCGGCCTGGATGCCCTTGTCCCTGAGGTCCAGGCCGATGGCGAGCATCGCGCCGCGCAGCCCGAACTTCGAGGCGGTGTAGATCGGGGTCTCGCCCAGCGGGAAGATCCCGCCCAGCGACACCGTGGTGACCACGCGCGGGTCGCCGGAGGCCCGCAGCAGCGGGACGGCGATCCGGGTCGTGACCAGCGGGGCGACCAGGTTGACGTCGATCTCCCGCTCGATGCTGTCGACGCTGCGCACGTCGAAGCGCTCCGCGCTGGTCATGCCCACGTTGTTGACGAGGACGTCGACACGGCCGTGGGTGACGGCGACGCCGTCGAGCATCCGTTGTACGGCGGCGCCGTCCAGCAGGTCGCAGCCCAGCCCGGCGTGCCCGGCGCCGGGCAGCTCGGCGGCGGTCCGCTCGGCCTTGGCCGCGTCGATGTCGACCACGAGGAGCCGCGCACCGCCTGCCGCGAAGCGGTGGCACAGGGCACTGCCGATGCCCCCGGCGCCGCCGGTCACCAGGATGACCTTGTCACGGAAGTCGTACGTCATGACGCCACCGCTTCCTGCCGCACGGACGCCGCCCGAGGCGGCAGACCCGCGGTCCGCCAGCCCATCTTCCCGGCGACCTTGCCGAGGTACTTCACGAACGCGTCGCTGTGCACGTAACCGGTGTGGCGCGGCGAGTCGACGAACTTCAGTCCGCCGGACAGGTCCGGCCGGTCGTCGCGGATCAGGCCGGCGAACCGCTCGGCGGTCGCCAGCCCGGCCCCGCTGTCGCGGATGAAGGAGGCGATCAACTGGGCCTGGCTGTCGAAGAGCTGGTAGGCGCCGGAGTTGGTCTCCACGAAGCCGACGCCGAACAGGCCCTCGTGCCGGCGGGAGAAGGAGCACAGGTAGAGGTCGGGGTGCTGTTCGTCGCCGAAGTACCGCTGCGCGACGGGGACTTTGTGGAGGTATCCCGTGGCCAGCAGGATCAGGTCGAAGTCGTCGCTGGTGCCGTCGGTGAAGTGGACCGTCCGGCCCTCGGTGCGGGCGATGCCGGGCCGGGCGGTGATGTCGCCGTGCTGGAGGTGGTGCATCAGCAGCGAGTTGATGGCCGGGTGGGTCTCGAACAGCTTGTGGTCCGGCTTTTGCAGACCGAGCCTGCGGGGGTCGCCGTTGACGAGGCGCAGCAGGCCGCCGAACAGCTTCTGCTGCAGCCACATCGGGAGGTGCGGGCCGCCCGCGGCGATGGTGTCCACAGGTCGCCCGAACAGGTGCTTGGGGATGAACCAGTAGCCGCGGCGCATGCTGATCGCCGCGTGGTCGGCGGACCGCGCCGCGTCGCAGGCGATGTCCAGCCCGGAATTGCCCGCGCCCACCACCAGCACCCGCTTGCCCCGCAGTTCCGCGCTGCTGCGGTAGGTGACCGTGTGCCGGATCTCTCCGGTGAAGTCGCCCGGCAGATCGGGGACGTTGGGGTGCCACTGCGATCCCGTGCACACGACGACCTGCCGGTGGACACCGGCCCGGCCGTCGGCCCGGGTGACCGTCCAGGTGCCGTCCGGGTTCTTCTCCACGCTGCGGACCTCGGTGCCGAACTCGATCCGGTCCACGAGCCCGTAGGCCTCGGCGAACGAGGTCAGGTAGGACAGGATCTGCCGGTGCGGCGGGTAGTCGGCGAAGTGGTCCGGCATCGGATAACCCCCGAACCCGGACAGCGACTTGCTGGAGATGAAGTGCGCCGACTCGTACATCGGACTGCCCGGGTTGTCGATGTCCCACAGGCCGCCCGGCCCCGTGTGGCGCTCGATGTGCGTGTACGGCAGATCCCGCTCGGCCAGCGCCCTGGCGACCGCCAGTCCCGCGGGTCCGGCACCGATCACACAGGTGTCGTGCTCGTTCTCACTCACTGTTTCGATCCTTCTTCGACGTTTGGGGGGTTGCGGGGAACCTATGCACCGCGCGAACGCCACGAACTGACCCCTGCGGCCACAGAGGGGACCGCAGCGGCCAGCGACAGGCCGCTGCTGTCCGGCCTGTTCCGGGTCCCCGCACCCCCATCGGGACGTGACCGGGATCACAGGCGTCAGGTGCATCGTGGCGTGGGGTCCAATGTCTTTTCAGGAATGTAGGGGCCTGGTCGAAAACGGGGACGGTGCGTGTGGAACAGGGTCGAGCCGAAGGGTTCGACGGGTTCGTGGCAAGTCGCTGGTCGGCGTTGTTCCACCTCTCCCGTCTGCTCGTGGGAGGCGATCGGCACCGGGCCGAGGACCTGCTGCAGGAAGCCCTGGTCAAGCTCTGGTTCGTCTGGCCGAGGATCGCCGAGGAGGCCCCGGAGGCATACGTGCGCAAGGTGCTGGCACGCGCGGCGGCGCGCTCGGCACGGCGACGCTGGTGGGGCGAGCGCCCGGTCGAGCAGTTGCCGGACCTGCCCGCGGCGGGCGACGTGTCCGCGGCCGTCGCGGAACGCTCACGGCTGGAGTGGGCCCTGGCCCAACTGCCGCCGCGGCAGCGGGCCGCGGTGGTACTGCGCTACTACCAGGACCTCTCCGAGAAGCAGGTCGCCGAAGTACTGGGCTGCCCGGTGGGCACCGCCCGGTCCCATGCCTCGCGTGGCGTGGCCCAACTGCGTCGCATCCTGTTCGACGTCATCGAGCCGGTGGGGTGAAGGAGCCGATGGACCACTTCGAACGGGAGTTGGCGCGGATGATGCGCGACACCCAGGAATTCACCCCCTTCGGGGCCGAGCACCAGGCGCGTCTGCGCGCCGGGGTCCAGACCCGCAAGCGGGTCCGCACGGTGCGGACGGCGGCCGGTTCCGTCCTCGCCGTGGCGGGACTCGGGCTCGGCTTCTTCATGCTGCCCCACGCCCCGGCGGAGAACAGGCCGCAGGCACCGCACCCGGAGCCCACGACGAGCCAGGTGTCCCCGGCACCGGAACCGCCCCCGACACCCACGACCGCAGCACCCCCCAGCACGACCACCCCGTCGAGCACCGCCGACGCCACCGGTCAACCGCCCTCGTCGACCACGGCACCGCCCCCGAACCCGAGTTCCTCCACATCCGTCTCCACCCCGCCGCCGACCTCGCCGACGACGACGCCGCCGCCCGAGCGCACGTCGACACCCCCCTCCCCGACAGCGCCGTCGACGGCACCGGCCTCGGCGGCGGGCTCCGCCAGTCCGGGGTGACAGGAGCGGAGCCCGTCCTTCCGAGTCCCCTCTCCTGACCGCACCGCACACCGCATCGCGAAACCGCCGTGTCTGCCCTCGGCATGCCCTGCACCGACACCTGAATCTGGACGGACCGTGACAGAACTGACGAAGCAACTGCCGCTGCCCACACCGGTGTCGGCGCACCACCGCGACCCCGTCCTGGACGTGGTCGTGCCCGTGTACAACGAGCAGGCAGACCTGGAGCGCAGCGTAAGGCGGCTGCACGCGCACCTGCGCGAGACGTTCCCCTACCCCTTCCGCATCACCGTCGCGGACAACGCCAGCACCGACGAAACCCCACAGATCGCGGCCCGCCTCGCGGCCACGCTTCCCGAGACGCACTGGCTCCGCCTGCCGCAGAAGGGCCGGGGCCACGCCCTGCAGGCCGCGTGGTCGACCTCGCGGGCGCCGGTGCTCGCCTACGTCGACGTAGACCTCTCGACCGATCTGGCCGCGCTGCTGCCGCTGGTCGCCCCGCTCATCTCCGGGCACTCCGACATCGCCATCGGCACGCGCCTGGCCCGCGGCGCCCGGGTGGTCCGCGGTCCCCGCCGGGAGGTCATCTCCCGTTGCTACAACGCCCTGTTGCGCTCCACGCTCGCGGTGGGCTTCTCCGACGCGCAGTGCGGCTTCAAGGCCGTGCGGCGCGACGTCGCCGAACGGCTGCTGCCCCTGGTGCAGGACACCGGGTGGTTCTTCGACACGGAACTCCTGGTGATCGCGGAGCGGGCCGGGCTGCGCATCCACGAGGTACCCGTCGACTGGGTCGACGACCCCGACAGCAGAGTCGACATCCTGTCCACGGCCCTGGCCGACCTGCGGGGCATCGCCCGGATCGGCCGGGCACTGGCCCGCGGGGCGTTGCCGACGGCCGCACTGCGCCGCGACGACGGCGGACCGTCGAGCGGCCTGGCCGGCCAACTGCTGCGGTTCTGCGCGGTCGGAGCCGTCAGCACCGTCGGGTACGTACTCCTGTACGCGGCACTGCGCCCCGCGACGGGAGCGCAGGCCGCCAACGCCGGCGCACTGCTGCTGTGCGCTCTCGCCAACACGGCGGCGAACCGGCGGCTCACCTTCGGGCTGCGAGGCCCCGGCGGCGCCCTGCGCCACCACGCCAAGGGCCTGCTGGTGTTCGTCCTCGGCCTGGCCCTGACCAGTGGCTCCCTGGCCGCGCTGCATCACCTGGTCCCCGCGGCGGTACGGTCCGTGGAGATCGCGGTGCTCGTCGCCGCGAACCTTGCGGCCACCCTCGTCCGCTTCGCGCTGCTGCGCGCGTGGGTGTTCCGCGCCCACCGTCACGGGACGGGCTCGGCGACCGCATGAACGACACCCTGACCCCGGACACTCGCCCCGCCACCGACTCCCCCACGCTCGGCGCCGAAAACCGCGTTGCCGCCCTTCTGCACGCGGCGCGGCGCCCGCTCCGGCAGCACGCACCCGTCCTGGCGATGTACGGCGTCCTGAAGCTCATCGGATTCGCCGTCTTCCTGCACCTGCTGGACGCGGCAGGAGAGTTCCGCAAGAGGGACCCGCGCTTCGGCGGCGGCGCCCACGCCTGGGACGTCCTGGCCAGCTGGGACGGCTGGTGGTACCAGCAGATCGCCGCCCACGGCTACGACCCCGCACTCGTCCGGATCCCCGAGGCCTCGGGTCTGATCACCCTGGAAGGCAACTCAGCCGCCTTCTTCCCGCTCTACCCGGCCGCCATGAGGCTGGTCTCCTCCTGCACGGGCCTTGGCCTGTACGGCGCCGGACTGCTGGTCTCGATCCTCGCCTCGTTCGTCGCCGCACTCGGCATCTACGCCGTCACCGCCCGCTTCGGCGGCCGGCGCGCGGGGCTCGCCGCGGCCGGACTGTGGGCGGTGTGGCCCGGTTCCGGCACCGAGTGGTCGGGGTACTCGGAGTCGCTCTACGTCGCCCTGGCCGTCTGGGCCTGCCATGCGGTCATGAGCGACCGCTGGCTGACCGCGGGCGTGCTCACCTTCACCGCGGGGCTGGCCCGCCCCACCGCACTCGCACTCATCGCCGCACTCACCGTCGCGGCACTGCGGACGCTGCACCACCGTCACGAGGACGTCGCCCGCCCGATGACCGCGATCCTCATCGCCCCACTCGGCCTCATGGGCTACCTCCTCTGGGTCGGAGACCGGATGGGCGACCTCACCGGCTACTTCCGACTGCAGAAGGGCGCCTGGGCGCACACCTTCGACTACGGCAAACAGACCCTCGACGTCTTCACGTCCCTCGCCGTGGGCCGCACCGACTACCTCTTCCCGAGCCCGTTCGAAGACGTCATCGGCGTGCTGGTCGTCCTGACGGGTCTGCTGCTGATCCCGTTCCTGATCCGGCTCCGCCCGCCCGCCGTGCTGACCGTCTACACCGTCCTCACCTTCGTCCTCGTCCTGGGCAGCCAGCAGATCTTCGGCAACGTCTCGCGCTATCTGCTCCCCGCCTTCCCCCTGTTCATCCCGCTGGCCGTACGACTCCGCACGGTCGGCCTGCCCCTGCTGTGCACACTCCTGGCCATCGTGGCAGCGGCCTCGGGCTCCTACGCCGGCTACGCACTGTTCGAACTCGGAGTCCCCTGACAGCCCGTCACCCTTGCGTCTCCGTCGAGCTGTTGGCCGCCTCAGACCATGTGACGCAGGCTCGTCCCACTCATCCCCCGCCTTCCGGATACGGCAGAGGCCCGCCATCGCCATGACGGGCATGGCCGGATCGATATCCGATCGCGTGGGCTCGTCTCCCGCTGGCACCCTGTCGTCATGGACCACGCAGAAGTGCTGCTCATCGGAGGACGTGCCGGTGTCGGCAAGACGACGGTCGGGTGGGAGGTCTCGGCGCTGCTGCGTGCCTTGGCGGTCGCTCACGCGGTCATCGACGGTGACTTCATGGGTCAGGTGCATCCGGCGCCGGAGGGGGACCCTCACCGCGCGGAGATCACCGAGATCAACCTGGCCGCCGTGTGGGCGAACTTCGCCCGGCGCGGCTACCGGCGTCTGATCTACACGAACACCACGAGCGTGCTGCCGGAGGCGACGGGCATGTTCGAGCGTGCCATGGGCGCCGGAGTGAGGATCGTACGAGTCCTGCTGACCGCCTCCGACGCGACCGCCCACGAGCGGCTGGTGGGTCGGGAACTGGGCTCGGAGCTGGGACAGGAGCTGGAGGGAAGCGTCCGCAAGGCGCGGCTTCTGGATCAGCGGGCCCCGGCAGGGACCGTGCGCGTGGCGACGGACGGGCGGGGCGTCGTCGACATCGCGCGGGAGGTCGTCACCGCCACTGGTTGGGCCGGGCCCCACACCATCCACACCTAAATTCGTGTGGTCACCACTGCGCTCAGCAGATAGACGAGCATGCACAGGAACACCGCTGCCATCACGCCGGCCACGACCCTGAGAAGATCCGGAGTCATCCTCGGCCTGGCCGTGACGGGGTTCTTGCGATCCAAGTAGTCGTAGACCCAGAGACCGAAGTTGCGATAGTCGACGGCGACGAGGAGACAGAGACCTCCCAGCAGGGCGAGCCAGCTCAGCAGGAAGAGGGCTTCGACCCAGCCGACAGGCGCCACCACCGGCTGCCCCGCAAGCACCACAGACCCGCCCACAGCGCCTTCCGTTTCCACCGCTCTTCATGTTCCCGCTGACGTTCCTCAGACGCCCGAGGGATCGGCAAGGTTGTACGACCCGATCAACCGGTCTCCGTCTCGTCGCGTGCCGTCGCGTGACGCAGTTCGACGCAGCATTCGCCGGGGCGCGGAGCCAGCACGGCCTCGACCGCCGGAGCGCGGAGTCCTTGCAGGTAGCCGGTGAGGAAGGCGTGGTTCATGCCACACACCAGGTCGGGAGCCTGGGCGGCGAGCGGGTGGAAGGGGCAGTTGCGCAGTCGCAGGCGGTCGGGCGCCTCGCGTGCGGGCTCGAAGCCGTGCCGGTCGAGCATGCGCTCGCACAGGGTCAGGCCGCGCTCGGCACCGAGCCGGCCGAGGCGCAACTGGGTGCGTTCCTCCTCGCCGAGCTCTTCGCCCCTTCGCCCGGCGGTGCGCATCGCCGCCTGGACCGCCGTCTCGTGCTCGCCTTCGGTCACGACCGCCTGCACGAGCAGGTCGGCCAGAAGCTCGTGGCGGCGGTCGGGGATGCTGACGCGGATCGGCGTGTCGGTGGGTTCGTAGACCTTGGGCCGGCGGCCCACCTTGCGGACACCCTCGGGAGAGGCGTAGCGGGCGCGCAGCAGGCCCGCGTCGACGAGCTTGTCCAGGTGGAACGCGGCGAGTTTGCGAGAGATCCCGGCGCTGGCGGCCGCCTCGTCGCGTGTGACGGGGCAACGGGCGCGGCGGATGAAGGCGAACATCTGCCGCCGGGTGCCCTCGCCGAGCGCGCTGACGGAGTCGATCGCGGCGTCACCGGAAGAGGCCGGCGGGGTCATGTCTGAGCTCACGCCCTCACCGTACCTCCAGACCGTCGCCGTCAAGGGCCCGGTAACGCCAATAATTGTCGCCCAGAGCCCGAATACAAGCACATGAGCTGCCACCCTTGACCACGCCACCGAATAAGACCAAGCTTCATTGGTGAAATAAGGAGGTGGCCCCGATGACCCAGCCGCATCAGGCCAAGCAGCCGGTCAGTGCCGCGCTCGCCGGTCCCTACGGGCACCCGTTCCACCCGATCCTGGTCACCGTGCCGCTCGGAGCCTGGGCCGCAGGCCTGGTCTTCGACATCGCCTCCCACCTCGTGAAGGAACCGGAGTTCCTGTCCCGCGGAGCGATGTGGCTCATCGCCCTGGGCGTGATCGGGGCTCTGGCCGCCGCCATGGTCGGCTTCCTGGACCTGTTCGCCATCCCCACCGGCACGCGTGCCTTCCGGGTCGGCCTGGTCCACATGACGCTGAACCTGCTGGTGACCGCCGCCTACCTCGGCAATTTCCTGTGGCGGCACGCCGGTGGAGGGCCCTCCGGCAGCGTGGCGCCGGGGCCGCTGGCGCTCAACGCCGCCGCTTTCGCCGTCCTGGGCGTCTCGGGATGGCTGGGCGGCAAGCTGTCCTACCGCTACGGCGTCCGCGTCGCCGACGAGGTGACCCAGTCGGAGGGGTTCACCCCCGCGCACACCGGGTCACAGGGCCGTACGGGCTGACCGACCGCTCTTGCCCCGCTCCTGTCCGGCATCGGCCGTGGCAGCCTCTTTCTCCCCGACTGGAGTTCTCATGGACATCGCCGCACTGATCACCTGGGTGATCACCGCTCTCGGCGGTTTCTACCTGCTCGGCACCTGGCTCTCGCGGGGCGGTGCCCGCGGCGGCACCAGCCACCTCCCGGTCCCGGTGGTCTTCGGTCACTTCGCGCTCGCCGCGCTCGGCCTGGTCGTATGGATCGTCTACGTCGTCGCCGACAAGGAGGCCCTGGCCTGGGCCGCCTTCATCCTGCTGGTGCCCGTCGCGCTGCTCGGCTTCGTCATGCTGGCCCGCTGGATCCCGGTCCACCGCACGCACGACACCGTCCCGGCCGGCGCGGGACAGGACGTTCCCGCCGAGCGGCACTTCCCCCTCGTCGTGATCCTGGCTCACGGACTGTTCGCCGTGGTGACCGTGGTGCTCGTCCTGCTGTCCGCTCTGAGCATCGGGGCCAGCTGACATGTCCCAGCAGGACGCCGCCCTGCCGCACTCGTCCGAGCCGATCCCGCAGGCTCCTGCCCTGCATGTGGTCTCCCCCGTCGGGCAGGAGGCCGATCTGGCAGCCGCCGAGCAGGCCGCCGCACAGTTCTTGCGGGCCCTCGGCATCAGCACCGACTCCGAGAGCCTGCGCGGTACCCCCGGCCGCATGGCGCGCGCCTACGCCGAACTGTTCTCCCCCCGCCCGTTCGACCTGACGACCTTCCCCAACGACGAGGGGTACGACGAACTGGTCCTGGCCCGCAACATCCCCCTGCGCTCGGTGTGCGAGCACCACCTGCTGCCCTTCGTCGGCACCGCCCACATCGGCTACCTCCCGGGCCGGCGCATCCTGGGACTGTCGAAGCTCGCCCGCATCCTGGAACACTTCGCCTGCCGTCCGCAGGTGCAGGAGCGCCTGACCAAACAGGTCGCGGACTGGCTGCAGAGCCAACTGCGGCCCAAAGGCGTCGGGGTCGTCATCCAGGCCGAACACACCTGCATGACCCTGCGGGGCGTCCAGGCCACCGGCACCACCACCCTGACCTCCACCCTCCTGGGCCTGCTGCGCACCGACGCCCGCTCGCGCAGCGAATTCCTCACCCTGACCGGCCTGCCCGGCTGACCTCCGCCGCGAAGGCCCCTCGCCGCCGTCGGTAGACTGCACACCCGTGGCGGACACCCAGTACGAAGACCTGTTGCGGCTGGTGCTCACCTCCGGGACGGCCAAGGCCGACCGGACGGGCACCGGCACCCGAAGTGTCTTCGGGCACCAGCTGCGCTACGACCTCTCGCAGGGATTCCCCCTGGTCACCACCAAGAAGGTGCACCTCAAATCCATCGTGTACGAGCTGCTGTGGTTCCTGCGCGGCGACTCGAACGTCGGCTGGCTGCGCGAGAACGGTGTCACCATCTGGGACGAATGGGCCGACGCGGACGGTGAGCTCGGCCCGGTCTACGGCGCGCAGTGGCGCTCCTGGCCCACCCCGGACGGCCGCCACATCGACCAGATCGGCGACGTCCTCGACACCCTGCGCCGTGACCCCGACTCCCGCCGGATGCTCGTCTCCGCCTGGAACGTCGCGGAGCTGGACAAGATGGCCCTGGCGCCGTGTCACGCCTTCTTCCAGTTCTACGTCGCCGACGGCAAGCTCTCCTGCCAGCTGTACCAGCGCAGTGCGGACCTGTTCCTCGGCGTCCCGTTCAACATCGCCAGCTACGCCCTGCTCACGCACATGGTGGCCCAGCAGACCGGCCTCGAGGCGGGCGACTTCATCTGGACGGGCGGCGACTGCCACGTCTACGACAACCACGTCGAGCAGGTGACCGAGCAGCTCTCGCGCACGCCGTTCGCGTTTCCCCGTCTGCGTCTGCGCCGAGCGGAGTCGCTGTTCGACTACGCCTACTCCGATGTGGAGCTGCTCGACTACCGGCACCACCCGGCCATCAAAGCCCCCGTCGCGGTGTGACGGCCCATCGGCCGAAGAGACGGGAATCAAAGACTCGAAACCGACCGGCGCGCGGTTGCCCGGGCCGGTCGGGGCCCGGGCAACCGCGTACCGCTGGTGTGGGTCAGGGTGTCAGCTGCCAGCGAGCGATGTAACCGACGTCGATGGACGCCCGGTCCTGCACGCGCAGCTTCCACGTGCCGTTGAGCGGCTGTGCGGAGGCGTCGACGGTGAAGGTCTGGTCGACGTTGTCGGCGGAGCCGCCGCTGCGATTGAGCAGGGAGTACACGGTGCCGTTCGGGCCGACCAGGTCGACGGTCAGGTCACCGCGGTAGGTGTGGACGATGTTGACGTAGACGGAGGTCGTCGCGGAGGCGTTGCCGTCGCGGCCGGTGATGGTGACCGGTGATTCCACGGCGGGCCCGTTGTCGGGGATGTCCACGCGGGCGGCGTTGGCGTAGACGTAGGCGATGCGCCAGGTGAAGGTCTTCGAGGCGGACGCCCCCGTGCTGTCCGTCACCTTGATCGTGACGTCACTCGTGCCGAGGGTGGTCGGCGTGCCGCTGATCAGACCGCTCGGGCTGATGCTCAGGCCGTCGGGCAGCCCGGTGGCCTCGTAGGTCAGGGACGCCGCGGTGTTGGTGGTGTAGGCGTCCACTTGGAGGCTGACCGCCTGGCCGATGCCGCTGACCTGGTCGCCGACCGGGGCGAGGTTGACGCCGAGGGCGACGCGGTTGCCGACGTTGATCGCCGCCCACGCGTCGGCGACCGCGAGGTAGGTCGGGCTGTAGGCGCCGAAGAGGTCGGCGGCGGCGGACAGGGTGGCGGTGCGGGCTCCGGCGTAGTCGGTCGTGGAGGTCATGTACGTCGTCAGCGCGCGGTACCAGACGGCGGCGGCGTTCCGGATGCCGATGCCGGTGACGGGCTGACCGTCGTACGTCGGGCTGTCGTAGGAGACGCCGTTGACGGTCTTCGCGCCGCTGCCCTCGGAGAGCAGGTAGAAGAAGTGGTTCGCGGGGCCCGAGGAGTAGTGGACGTCGATGCTGCCCAGGGTGGAGCTCCAACTGTCGCGGGAGGCACCGTCCTTGGAGGGCTTGTCCATGTAACGCAGCGGTGTGCCGTCGCCGTTGATGTCGATCTTCTCGCCGACGAGGTAGTCGCCGGGGTCGGCCGGGAGGTTCTCGTAGAACTCCACGGCGGCGGCGAAGATGTCGGACGTCGCCTCGTTCAGGCCACCGGACTCACCTGAGTAGTTCAGGCCCGCGGTGGCGGCGGTGACACCGTGGCTCATCTCGTGGGCCGCCACGTCCAGGGCGGTCAGGGGGTGGGTGTTGCCGGAGCCGTCGCCGTAGGTCATGCAGAAGCAGGAGTCCTGCCAGAAGGCGTTGACGTAGTTGCTGCCGTAGTGGGCGCGGCTGTAGGCGGCGACGCCGTCGTTGCGGATGCCGTTGCGGCCGTAGGTGTCCTTGTAGTAGTCCCAGGTGGCCGCGGCGCCGAAGGCCACGTCGACGCCGGCGGTCTGACGGTTCGACGGCAGGCCGTCGCCCCAGGCATCGTTGTCATCGGTGAACAGCGTGCCGGTTCCCGACGTTCCCTGGTTGAGGTCGTACGTCTTGTGCCCCGCGCGGTCGGGGTCGACGAGCTGGTACGTCGATCCCGACGGGGTGGTGCCCAACGGAACCGTGCCGACGTACTGGCCGGTGCCCGTGCCGGTCTCCACCTTCTGCGCGGCCAGCAGCTGCTTGCCGGTGCGGGCGTCGGTGACGACCTGCAACTCACTGGGTGTGCCGTCCGGTTGGACGCCTTCGACGACGCTTTCCCAGGCCAGGACGGGCTTGCCGGTGGCCGCCCAGACCACCCGGCGGGGCTTCTTCCCGGTCTCGGAGCCGGTGACCTTGGCGCGCTTCGAGGCGGCCTCGGCCCGGTCGACGGCGCCGGCCGCGGTGATCTTCGAACGGAGCGAGGGCACCGAGAGCGCCCCCCGGTGGGCCTTGGTGACGGTGAGGCGGCCGCTCTTGTCGTGGACGACGAGGTCGCCGCCGAGCACGGGCAGGCCCGCATAGGTGCGCTCGTAGCGCGTGTGCGTCGTGCCGTCGGCGTCCTTGATGACGTCCTTGACGAGCAGCTTCTCCTTGGAGCCGAGGCCGAGGTGCCGCGCCGTGTCCGCGGCCGCGGACTGCGCGTTCTTGACCAGTGCCGCGCGGCGGGCGGGTGTCAGGGAGGCAGGGAGGGCACCGGCGCGCGGTTTGGCGGTGATCTTCACGGGGCTCGGGGCCGCGGGGGCGGCGCCGGCGTGACCGGCGACGGCGAGGCTGAGCAGGGACCCGACGGAGGCGAGGGCGAGGGCAGTGGCGCGTCTGCGCCGCAGGAGGGCGCGGGGTCGCAGGGGCAACGGAACTCCTTCAGGACGACGGCCCGTTGTGGGGGCCGTGGACGGCACGGAGCGGCAGGGTGCGCCGGTCCGGAGGCTGCACGGCATGCGGGTGGAAGGAGGTGGGGGGTGGAGGGGGTGGTGCCGCGGCTGTGCCGCGTGAGGAACCTGTCAAGGAACGGTGAACTTCCGCAGAAGGGTGACACTCGCCGGCGTTCACTGTCATGCCTTGGTCAAGGCAACGGCTTGAATTGGCCAGGAAGATCAGGCAAATCGGACCGCTTGCGGCAGGTTTTCAGCCGCGACCGGACACCGCGCGCCGGCTGCGGCCGACCGACGAGGGCGATCGACGACTACCAACTCGCCCTGCAACAAGCAGACTTGCTCTCGGTCGCGCCGCCCTCGTCTTCGCAGCGTTCGCGGCGCTGTTCGGACTTCAGCAGGGCAACGCCTGTGCCCTGGAGGCGACCTGCTTCACCGCCGACGGAGACGCCGGCGGCAAGTGCTGCTACGTCTGGCATCAGGATTCCACTGGCCAGCGCGTCGATTCGGTGAAGTTCGATGCGCTGGGCGAATGTCTGACCATCGCCGAGGGGACTTCGGTGAAGCTGGAGTCGTGCCAGACCGACAACGGCAAGGAGTACGACTGCCACACGGAGTGGGCTGTGGCCTGATCCGCCGTCCGTCCAGATCCAGAAGCTGCCGGAGTTTTCCCGGCGGCCACTTCGCGGGCATGTACTCCAGCGGTCGGTAGTCAGGCCCCATTGCCTCAGCGAGGCGTCAGCGCGCCCGCGATCTGCTCCGCCCAGCCGTCGATCTCGTCCCAGTCGCGGTGGTCGCCGTACCGGCAGCCCATCAGCCGGAACATCGACCGGCCGCGACGCGACAGATGCTCGGGCCGGATGACGCCGGAGAACAGCCGATGCCCGCGCGCGGGGAACGGAGCCGCGAGATCCGCCTCGATGACGGGCATCTCCTTGTACATCAGCCGCTTCCACGGGCCGCGCAGCGCACCCGGCATGCCCACGCTGAACAGCCACACCGGCCGGGAGCCGGGAGCGGCGATGTCTCGGCGTACGAAGGTCCGTGCCGCGTGCAGCCACTTCTGATCATGCACGGCACTGCCGACGACGAACGCGTCGTACCCACTGACCTCGTCGACCGCCTCCACCGCGCGCACATCGACCTCCACCCCCGCCGCCCGCATCCTCGATCCGATGCGGTGGGCGATCTCGCGCGTGGATCCGTGAGCGGTCGCGTATGCCACCAGAACAGTCATGGCGATCCTCCACGACAGGCGGCACCGCCTCTCGGCCGCGCCGCGGCGAACGTCCGCCAAGTCCACCGAACGCCACCCCGCCAGAGCTGCACAGGGGCCGTTGGGCCTGTCCCGACACCATCCGGCCCAGACGCCCGCCGGCCCAGGCACCGTCCGGCGCAAGCATCATCCGGCACCGCCGCCCGGACCGGACGCGGGAACCGCCCCTGCGCCGGCCCCGCGAGCGCGGGCAAGGGCGCGGAGCGACGGGTCAAGTCGCGGGCCACAAAGTCTCCACAAGGCACAGCCATGCTGGCCACGTGGCAGCGAGCGGCCCGGCGAACCGGGCCGGCCACAGGGCCGGGCGGCAGCCGGCGGACCGTCCGCGGGACCGTCCCGCCCAGGCGTCACCGACCCGGTCACCGCACCCCTTCACCGCCCGCCAGGGAGCACCCCATGCCCGCACTGACGCACCAGACCGCACCCACGCAGTTCGTCGAGGCGGACGGCGTCCGTTACGCCTACCGCCGGCTCGGCCCGGAAGGCACCGTCCCGCTGGTGATGCTGCAGCACTTCACCGGCAACCTCGACAACTGGGACCCCGCCCTCGTCGACGCGCTGGCCACCGAGCGCGAGGTCGTCCTCGTCGACTATCCCGGTGTGTCCGCCTCCACCGGCACGCCCGCCACCACGGTGGCCGCCATGGCCCGGCAGATGATCACGTTCACCGTGGCGCTCGGCCTGGACCACATCGACCTGCTGGGGTTCTCCATCGGCGGCTTCGTCGCGCAGGACATGGCGCTGATCCGACCGCGGCTGATCCGCCGCCTGGTGCTGGCCGGCACCGGACCCAAGGGAGCGCCGGGCATGCACGGCTGGCGCAAGGACATCGAGGCGCACGCCCGCGCCGAGACGCCCACCGGCGAGGACCTGCTTTACATCTTCTTCGCCCACACCGAGACCAGCCAGGCCAAGGGCGTCGAGTTCCTGGGCCGTTTCACGGCGCGCACCGAGGACCGGGACACGCCCAGCAGCCTAGCCTCGCGCGACGCCCAGTACGACGCCGTACTGGAGTGGGGCATCCCCGACCACGGCGCGCTGCAGCGGCTGACCGGCATCGAGTGCCCCACCCTCATCGTGCAGGGCGACAACGACCTGATGATCCCCACCCGGGTCAGCCACCTGCTGGCGGGCCTCATCCCGGACGCGCGGATCCACATCTACCCGGACGCCGCGCACGCGTCGCTGTTCCAGTACCCCACCGAGGTGGCCAAGGACGTCAACGACTTCCTCGGCTGACCCCACCCGTCCTTCCACCGCCTCACCACCTCCAGGAGCAGCACCATGTCCGACCTTCTCGACACCGTCTTCGACGCCCACGGCGGCCGCGCCCGCTGGGAAGAGGCACGGCGGATCAGCGCCCGCCAGTTCTTCGGCGGCGCCCTGTGGGGCATGAAGGGCCACCCCGGAGCGCTCGACGACGTCGACGTGACCGTGGACCTGCACCGGCAGCACGTCCGGCAGGAGCCCTTCTTCCAGGACGGCCACCACGTGTCGTTCGCACCGGACCGCGTCGCGGTGGAGGACGCCGACGGCGGCCTCGTGGAGGAACTCCTCGACCCGCGCGCCTCCTTCGCCGGGCACGACCTGACGACCCCGTGGACCAGGCTGCAGCTCGCCTACTTCTCCGGCAGCGCGATGTGGACCTACCTGGCCGAGCCGCTGTCACTGACCTTCCCCGGCGTGTGCACCGAGGAGATCGGGACATGGACCGAGAACGGGGAGAAGTTCCGTCGCCTGCGCGTCGCCTTCCCCGACACCATCGCAACCCTGAGCAGCGAGCAGACCCTCTACGTCGACGGCTCGGGTCTGATCCGCCGACGCGACTACAGCGTCGCGATCGCCGGCGACACCCCTGCGGTCCACTACATCTCGGGTCACCAGGAGGTCTCCGGACTGGTCGTCCCCACCACTCGGATGATCTACAGCCGTGACGAGAACGGCCACAGGGTGCCCGAGCCGCTGGTCGTCTCGGTGCGCCTGGAGAACGTCACCGTCTCCTGACCACTCCGCAGCCGCGCCCCCGCCCGTACAAGGAAGACAGACAGCCATGAACGACATCTCAGCCGCATCCTCAGGTTCGTTCACCCTCGGCGGTGAACTGCGGGTCAACCGGCTCGGCTACGGCACCATGCAGCTGACGGGCCCCGGCGTGTGGGGTCCCTTCCCCGACCAGGCCAGGGGGGTGCGGGTGTTGCGCCGCGCCGTGGAACTCGGTGTGACGCTGTTCGACACCGCAGACTCCTACGGTCCCGGGACGGCCGAGGAACTGCTGCGCACGGCGCTGCACCCCTATCCGGAGAACCTGGTGATCGCCACGAAGGCCGGCCTGACCCGGCCGGGCCCCGGCCAGTGGCAGGCGAACGGCCGCCCCGCGCACCTGCGCCGCCAGGCCGAGTCCAGCCTGCGCAGGCTCGGCCTGGAGCGCATCCCGCTCTTCCAGCTGCACCGCATCGATCCCTCGGTGCCGTTCGACGACCAGATCGGCGTTCTGAAGGAGCTGCGCGACGAGGGCAAGATCGCGCACGTCGGTCTCTCCGAGGTCGGTGTGGACGAGCTGGAGCGGGCCCGCGGCATCGTGCCCATCGCCTCCGTGCAGAACCTGTACAACGTCGCCCAGCGCGACTCCGAGGACGTGCTGCGCTACGCGGAGGCCCACGACATCGCGTTCCTGCCCTGGTTCCCGCTGGCCACCGGCCAGTTGGCCCGGCCGGGCGGTCCGCTCGACCGGGTCGCGGCCCATCTGGGCGCCTCGCCGTCGCAGGCTGCGCTGGCCTGGCTGCTGCGCCGCTCGCCCGTCGTGCTGCCGATTCCCGGCACGTCCTCGGTGGAGCACCTGCAGGACAACGTGGCGGCGGCCGCACTGGAGATGTCGCAGGCCGACTTCGAGGCGCTCAGCGACCCGTTCTCCCGCGGCTGAGACGACGGCGTCCCGCCCGCGGCGGCCCTGGCGTGGACCACCCCGCCGCCGCGCCCGCCACCTGCATGGCCCAACCGTCACGCTCGCCCCAGGCGCCCCACCAGTGCCCCTCCATGACGCCCACCGGACGAGGCACGGCCCGCGCCGGCCGGTCGTCGACCGCCATCGCTTAAGTCAATAGACAGATTCCCCGCGCGCCGATCGGAGGCAAGCTGGGGAAGTCGCTCGGCGCCGCACCGGCCACACGGCCTCAGGTCGGCCCGCCGCCGACCGTGCCCGCAGACAACGTCACACCCTGAGAGGGGAACACCATGCCGTTCATCACCGTCGGCCAGGAGAACACCACCGACATCGAGCTGTACTACGAGGACCACGGCAGCGGACAGCCGGTCGTGCTGATCCACGGCTTCCCGCTCGACGGGCACTCCTGGGAGAAGCAGAGCGCGGCCCTGCTCGCCGCCGGCTACCGCGTCATCACCTACGACCGTCGCGGCTTCGGCCAGTCCAGCCAGGTCACCACCGGCTACGACTACGACACCTTCGCCGCCGATCTCCACAAGGTCCTGGAGACCCTGGACCTCAACGACGCCGTCCTCGTCGGCTTCTCCATGGGCACCGGCGAGGTCGGCCGCTACGTCGGCACGTACGGCACCGCCCGCATCGCCAAGGTCGCCTTCCTCGCCTCCCTGGAACCGTACCTGCTCAAGACAGACGACAACCCGACGGGCGCCGCGCCCGAGGAGTTCTTCCAGGGCATCTCCGACACCGTCAAGGCGGACCGGTACGCCTACTACACCGCCTTCTACAAAGACTTCTACAACCTCGACGACAACCTCGGCATCCGCATCAGCGAGGAAGCCGTGCGCAACAGCTGGAACGTGGCCGCGGGCGGAGGATCGTACGCCGCGTCGGCCGCCCCGCTGACCTGGTACACCGACTTCCGTCAGGACATCCCGAAGATCGACGTCCCGGCGCTCATCCTCCACGGGACCGCCGACAACATCCTGCCCATCGACTCCACCGCCCGGCCCTTCCACAAGGCGCTCCCGCACGCCGACTACGTCGAGGTCGAGGGCGCTCCCCACGGCCTGCTGTGGACGCACGCCGAAGAGGTCAACAGCGCGCTGCTCGCCTTCCTCGGCAAGTAGCCGCTCCGGACGGGCCTCACCTCCCCGCGGCCGAGGCGGGGCCCACGCCGGTCCCGGCGGTACGACGCCGCGGTGAGCCGGCCCGTCGGCCCGGGCGCCGACGCCACCAGACACCTACCGATGGAATACGCAACGACATGGCGACCTCTTTCCCCGAAATAGGCGACGGTGCCGAGGACCTCGCGGTCGCCGCGGCGCCCCGGCTGACCGACGAGCAGTTCAGCAGTGCGGTCCGCTACGCGCGGCGGGAGGAGGTGGCCGCCGGACAGGTCCTCTTCGACATCGGGGACGACTCAGGGGACCTCGTGCTGTGCGGCAGCGCCCGGCTGGAGGCGCTGTGCCCCGCCGCGGCCGCGGACTGCGAGGACGTCTTCTTCAACTACGGACCCGGTCAGTTCGCCGGTGAGCTCGCGCTGCTGACGGGACAGCGGCAGACCCTGACCGTGCGGGTGAGCGAGGCGGGCACGATCCACCGCGTGAACGCGCGGGCCCTGCGCCTGCTGATGCAGCAGGAGACCGAGTTGTCCGACCTCCTCCTGCGCACGTTCCTGGCCCGCCGTCGGCTGCTGCGGCAGGCCACCGAACAGACACTGCGCCTGGTGGGGGACGCCGACTCCGCGGCGGGCATGGCTCTGCGCACCTTCCTGGCCCGTCAGGGAGTCCCCTATGCCTGGGTGGAGGACGATTCGATCGCGGCCGACACCATCCGGGCCGCGACCGGATCGACGACGGCCGATCTGCCGCTGGCCCTGATCGGCGACGACGTGATGCCGCGGGTCAGTCCAGGGTCGCTCAGCGAGCGGCTCAACCTGGCCTACCGCCGCACCGGCCCCGCGACGGCGGACCTGGCCGTCGTGGGCGCTGGTCCGGCCGGCCTGGCGGCCGCCGTGTACGGGGCCTCCGAAGGGCTCCAGACCGTGCTGCTCGACGCGGTCGCCACCGGCGGCCAGGCCGCCACCAGCGCGCGGATCGAGAACTACCTGGGGTTTCCCTTCGGCCTCAGCGGCGCCGACCTGGCCGCGCGAGCGGCGGTGCAGGCACTGAAGTTCGGGGCGCAGATCGCGAGCCCCTGCCCGGTGGCGGCTTTGGAGACGGACGGGGGCGCGCACACGGTGACCCTGGCCGACGGCACCCGCATCCGCGCCCGCGCGGTCGTGCTGGCCACCGGCGCCTCCTACCGCGCGCTGCCCGTGGACCGCTGGGCCGAGCTGACGGGCAACGGCATCTACTACGCGGCCACCGACCTGGAGGCGCAGCCGATGGCCGGCCGCCCGGTGCTCGTCGTCGGCGGCGCGAACTCCGCCGGGCAGGCGGCTCTTCATCTGGCGCGCTACGCGGCCGACGTGACCCTGGCACTGCGCGGCGGTGACCTCGGAGCACGGATGTCCTCCTACCTCGTGGACCGCATCGTCAGCGACCCGCGCATCACGGTCCTCACCCGGACCGAGGTGGCCGAACTGCACGGCGGGACCCGCCTGGAGGGCGTCACCGTGGCCGAGCGCGGCGGTGGCGCGACGCGCCGGATCCCGTGCGCGGGACTGTTCTGCTTCATCGGCGCCGAACCGGCCACCGGCTGGCTGACCCACGTGGCCCTGGACGAGGCGGGGTTCATCCCGACCGACCGGGCGCTGACACCGGCCGTGCGGGGATCGCGGTGGCGGGACCTGGGGCGCGAGCCGCTGCCGTACGAGACCAGCGTTCCCGGGGTGTTCGCGGCCGGGGACGTACGGGCGGAGTCGATGAAGCGGGTCGCGGCGGCGGCCGGCGACGGCGCGAGCGCGGTCCGCTCGGTACACCAGTACCTCTCCCTGGCCACCCACGGCTGAGCTGTGCCAGCACGGCCGGAGCGTCCGACGGCGCGCAGCGACGGCGGGCACCGGCTTCTCTTCCGGCACCCCGAGAACAGTCCCCAGGCGATCTCGTCGATGTGGTCCTCCCCCCATGTCCGCAACTGCGCCAGCGGCCCGGCCACGCTGCGGCCGAGGTCGGTGAGGGGTACTCGACGTGCAGCGGGACGGCGGGGTGGATGATCCGGTCCACGCCGGGCGCCGACGCCCGCTTCCACACCGTGGACGAGCGCATCGTGGGCCGCAAGCCCGCGAGCCTCACCTTCGCCGAGGCGACGGCCCTGCCGCTGACATCCCTCACCGCATGGGAGGGCCTCTTCGAGCACCTCGGTCTGCACCACGGCGGCGCGCGGTGTCGGCGCGATGGTGGCCCAGTCGGCCCGCGCGCTGACCAGCCTCACCGTGATCGGCACCGCCTGAGCCACTGGCCCCGCAGGGTGGCCGAACTGGCGCCCGGCACGGTGGACTTCGTCTTCAGCACCGGCACGGATCGCAGCCTCGCCGCCTACGCGGACATCCTGAAGCCGCGCGGCAAGCTCGTCGCCCTCGACGCCTTCGGCCCGGTAGAGATCGGCTTGCTGAAGTCCAAGAGCATCTCCTTCCAGGGAGTTCATGTTCACCCGCTCACCTGCGTGAAGCCCACCGCATCCTGGAATCCGGCAAGGCCATCGGCAAGATCACGCTGAGCGGCTTCTGAGCGGCACCCCCCGGAAAGCGGCATCGACGAGCAGGGAGAACATCGTCGCTCCCGCGTCCACAAACGCTCCACTGACCGCGCCTACGGTGGCACGGACCCAGCACCCCACCCCACCGCGGCGCGGTCCGCGCGGCCCGTCGAGCACGCTGCGGCATCCGCACCGGGCCGGCCGCACCGGCGAACCGCCGGCACGGGTCGCCGACAGGAACGGAGCAGCACACATGCTGTCGATCGACGTCTTCACCAGCGACTACAAGCCCATCGCCGCCACGGCGCCGGGCTGGGACGCACGGCAGCGGGCCACCTGGCCCGCCAGCACGGCCACCCTCGTGCACGGACGGCGCGAGGCCGCCCTCGTCGACGCGCTCATCACCGCCGAGGAGGCCCGCGACCTGACCGAGTGGATCCGGGCCACGGGCAAGATCCTCACCACGGTGTACGTCACCCACGGTCACGCGGACCACTTCCTGGGGCTGTCCGTCGTCCTCGACGCGTTCCCCGACGCGGTGGCCGTGGCACTGCCCGAGGTGGTGCCGCACGCCGAGGAGCAACTGAGCGCCCCGTACCTGGCCTATTGGGAGTCTCTGTTCCCGGGGCGGCTGCCCCACCGGCACGTGTGCCCGCGCCCGCTGGACGGCGACGTGATCGACGTCGACGGGCACGAGCTCAGGCCGGTGCGGGTGGGGCAGAGCGACACCGATCCCTCCACCGTGGTGCACGTGCCGGACCTCGACGCGGTGGTGGGCGGCGACGTCGCCTACAACGGCATCCACATGTGGCTCGCCCAGACGGATCGGACGGCGCGCGACCGCTGGCAGCGCGCCCTGGACGTCGTCGAGGACCTGCGTCCGCACCGGCTGGTGGCCGGACATCAGCCTCCCGGCGCCGACGAGACGGACCCGGCAGGAGTGATCGCGGCCTCCCGCCGCTACCTGAGCGACTTCGACGCCGCGGTGCGGGCCGGCGACAGCGCCGCCGACGTGATCCGCACGATGACCGCGGCCCACGGCGAGCGCGGCAACCCCTACACCCTGTACGTCTCGGCCACCTCCCAGTACCCGGCCGGCGCATCCTGAGTGCCCGGGGGCGGCCGGTCAGGCTCCCATGCCGCTGAGCGCGTCGCGGAGCTGAGCGCGGTTGGTGATGCCCAGCTTGGGATAGGTCTGGTACAGGTGGAAGCCGATGGTGCGGGCGGACAGCAGCAGCCGTTCGCCGATCTGACGGTTGGTCAGTCCGGTGGCCGCCAGTCTCGCGATCTGCAACTGCTGAGGAGTCAGCCGGTCGATCCCGCGTGACGCACCGCCGTCGCCGTGCACGCTCACCCCGCAGGCGCGCAGTTCCGCCGAGGTCCGCTCCACCCAGGGGCGGGCACCCAGTTGCTCGAAGACCGTCAGCGCACCCGCCAGTTCCGTGCGCGCCTCCGTGGTGCGGCGCCTGCGGCGCAGCCACTCGCCGTACTCGAGCAGGACGACCGCCCGCTCGAAGGGCCACTGTTCGCCCGCAGGGTCGCGCAGCGCGGCGGCGAACAGCTCCTCCGTGCTGTCGTCCTCGGCGAGGACCGCGCCCGCCCTGCGGACCAGCAGCAGCATCCGCGGGGACATGTGACCTTCCAGTCGGCGCCACACCGCGTCCAACACCTGGGCGGCGTCCTGCTGCTTGCCGACCCGCACGGCCGCGGCCGCAAGGTCACCGATGGCGTAGTAGGAGGCGTGATAGTGCACCGGTTGCGGGTCCGGCCCGACCGAGAAGAGGCTGCGCAGCAGTTCGTACTCCAGGGCGTGGTTGCCCTCCGCCCCGGCCACGGCCGCGCGCACCCAGCTCGCGCGGACCCCCAGCGCACGGCTCTCCGCCGGGTCCACCCCCTCCACGGCACGGTCGATGGCCTTTCGCGCCTCGTCGGACCGGCCCCGCAGGGCCAGCAGTGCCGCCGCGACGAACATCGCGGCGCGGCCCGCCATCTCCAGGCCGTTCTCCGCGGCGACCCGGCGGGCGTCCTCGGCCGAGGCCCACGCCGCTTCCCACGCACCGGTCTCGAACTGCGCCAGTGCCAGCGCCTGTCCGAGGGTGGCGTTGGATCCGACGGTCGTGGCGGACTGGAGGTGCTCCATGGCGGCCCCCAGGAGCCGGACCGCGGTGGCCGTCTCGTCCAGCACCCAGGCCGCGCCACCCATGATGGTCAGCTGGTCGACCTTGCGGTCGGGGTCGGCCAGGCAGCGCCGCAGCAGTTCGAGGGAGGTCTCACGCGCGGCGAAGGGGTCGCAGCAGGCACGGGTCCAGACCTGGTCGAAGTCCCGGCCCGCGTCGACCGGGATCCGGGCGAGCAGATCGAGCATCTGCCGTCGGTCGTCCTCCTCACCGGTGGTGTAGACGACGAAGGCCGCATGCCCGACCGCGGTCAGCGCCTTGACCGGCGCAGCCTTCACCACCTCCTCGGCCAGCGGAAGCAGATGGGACAGCGCCGCCTTCTGACGCGTCGTCGCCGCCAACGCCCAGCCGGTCCACAGGCGGGCCGTCATCAGCATGGCCTCGTCGTCGGTCGCCGACACCACGCCCGCGGCCAGCTGCTCCACCCAGAGCGGTTCGCCGGCGTTCATGGCCAGTTCGATGGCCTCCAGCAGCCGTCGCGCCCGTTGCGTTCCCTCGGGACTGAGTTCGGCGGCCCGCTCCAGGGCAGCCGCGGCCACGCGATACCCGCCTCGGCGACGGGCCCGGCCCGCGGTCTCCTCGAGGGCCGCGGCGATCGACTCGTCCGGCACCAGGGTCGCGGCGGCCAGGTGCCAGGCCCGCCGGTCCGGATCGCCGTCGAGCATCTGGGCCAGGGACAGGTGGACCTCACGGCGGGCCGCGAAGGAGGCCGAGCCGTAGATCGCCGACCGCATCAAGGGATGCCGGAAGACCACCCGGCCGCTCTCCAGCCGTATCAGCCCGGCCTCCTCGGCGACCGACCACGTCTCCACGTCCGCCGACGCCGAGGCCGCGGCCGCGAGAAGGGCCGCGGGCATGTCGGGGGCGTCCGCCGCGGCGGCGAACAGCAGCACCCGACGGGTCTGCGTCGGCAGTCCGGCCAGGCGCTCGGCGAACATGTCCTCCAGGCGTGCGGTGAGCGGAAGCGTCTCGGCGGGCCCGGCCGAAGCGAGCGGATACGCGGCTCCGGCCGTGGCGCGGGCGAGCTCCACCAGGGCCAGTGGATTGCCGACGGCCTGGCGCAGTACGTGCTCCCTCAACCGCCCGTGCGGCGATCGCGGCTGGGCGTCGAGGAGGCGTTCGGCGGCCTCGCCGTCCAGCGGCGGCACGGGCAGGAGAACGAAGTCCGCCCCGAACTGCCGCGGAACGGCCTCGCCGCGCACGCCCATCAGCAGATGCACCGGCTCACCGGAAACCCGCCGTGCGACGAAGGCCAGCGCGTCGAGCGAACAGGCGTCCAGCCACTGCGCGTCGTCGGCGACGAGCAGCAGCGGCTGCTCGGCGGCGGCCTCCGAGAGCAGGGTCAGCACGGCCAGGTTGATCAGCAGCCGCCCGGGCAGGTCCTGGCCGGCCCACGGTTCGCCCTCGCCGCAGCCGAAGACGGCCAGCAGGGCTCGCCGTTGCGCCGGCGGCAGCGCGTGGACGCCGTCCCGGACCGGCTCGAGCAGCTGGTGCAGGCCGGCGAAGGCGAGGTCGCGTTCACCCTGGTGTCCCGCACAGCGCAGCACGCGGACACCTCGGCCGGACGCCTGCCGTGCCGCCACGTTCAGCAGCGTGCTCTTGCCCGATCCGGCCTCGCCCTGGACGACGAGCGTCGTGGGGTGCGCATCCGGGTGGGCGGCCGAGAGGAACTCCCGCAGACAGGTCAGCTCGGCCTCACGTCCGACGATGCCCGTAGCCCGCTCGGCGTCGTCTCCCGCAGCCATGCCACCTCCCGGCTGGACGTCGTCGCAAGGGCGAGCGCCCATTCACCCGAAGAGGGAGCCTAGCAGGACATTTCGTGAGGTCACATGGCTACGGGAAGCACCGCGGACGGCCCCGCCGGACGCTCGTCGCCGTCGGCCGGGCACCTCGACGGGAGGCGGCAGAAGGAGGACCCAGATCCCCCGCCGAACACCCCACCGCACGAGAGCCCTACCCCGACGGGGACCGTGCGCGGACCCGGTCGTCGCCCTGCCTGCCGGACGGGGCCGCCGAATGGGGCGGTCGCGCGAGACCGCCGAGCCCCACGGCCGCCAGGAACGCCTGCGCGTCGTCTGTGTCGGGGCCCGCGCCCACCACGGCCTCGCCGGACACTGCGCCGAGGCCGGGACGAGAAACGCGCGGCAACAGGTCTGTCAGCTCGGGCACCGGTGCCTGCGCCCTGCCACGGTCGGCACTCGGACGCTGCACGACGGCCCACCGGTCCCGTGGCACGCGCCCCCGTTCGGCGGCGTAGGCCAGGATCAGCGGGTGGACCTCGTACCGGTCGGGACCCAGGGCCGTCAGCAGTCGGGCACGGACCAGATCGCCCACGGCCGCCGCGGCCGCCGACGCCGACAGGCCTGTCGCGATCGCCAGGTCGGAGGTGGCGAAGTCCAGCCTCCCGTGGGAGGGCAGCAGACGGAACGCTCGGGCCGCGTCGGGGCTCAGAGTGCGGTGGGACCGGGCGAAGGCGGCGCGGAGGTCGTTGCCGCGGTCGTCGTCACTGAATACGTCCAGGCCCTTGGTGGCGTCGGCCAGTTCCGCCACCGTCCGCCTCGACAGACCGCCGGCACGACCGACCGCACGAGCGGCCACGATGCTGAGGGCCAGGGGCAGACGGCCACACCGCTCGACGATCTCCTCGATGACGCCGGTGTCCGCGTCGGAGCCGAACCCGACCCGTTCGGCGAGACATCCGACCGCCTCCGCCGCCGAGAACACGCCGAGACCGATCATCCGCGCACCATGGGCCGCGGCCAGCCCGCTCAGCCGCCCTCGGCCGGTGATCACGACCATGCACCGCGGCGCGCCGGGCAGCAGCGGTCGTACCTGTTCCACGTCACGGACGTCGTCCAGCACCACCAGGACGCTGCGGGTGGCCAGCACGCTGCGGAACAGCGCCGCTCTGGACCGGGTCGTGCGCGGAATGCGCTGCCGCTCCACGCCGAGTGATTCCAGGAACGCGTACAGGACCTCACCTGGATCGAACGGGCCGCCCTCGCCGGCGGTGAAGCCGCCGAGGTCGGCGAAGAGCTGGCCGTCCGGGAAGCGCGCGGCCACGCGGTGGGCCAGGCGGACCGCCAAGGCGGTTTTGCCGACGCCGGGAATGCCGTCGATCGCCAGCACACGCAGGGCTCCGCTCGTCTGCCCGGCGAGGGCCATCCCCTGCTCCAGCGCCCGTTCCCGGCCGACGAAACAGGGCAGGTCGGCAGGTAGTTGAGCCGGCACCGGATACGGCGGCCCGACCGCGGGCCCGCCGCCCGGCGGGCCGTCGAGGTCCGCGCCCACGACGGCGCCCTGCGGCCCGGAGCGGCCCCGGTGCTCGTGTTCGCCACCCCGCAGGACGTGCTCGTGCGCGGCACGCAGCTCCGCCCCGGGCTCCACTCCGAGTTCCTCCCGCAGCATGGCGCTGACGCGCCGGTACAGCAGCAGCGCCTCGGCCTGGCGGCCGTGCGAGGCGAGCAGGAGCAACAGGCGTGCCTGCAGACCCTCGTCCCAAGGGTGGCGTTGCGCCGCCTGGCGCACGGCCGCCAGGACGGACGCGGGCGGATCGCCGTGCAGGGCGGCGTCCGCCGCCTCCGACACGGCCGCGACGTACTCGTTGTCCACGGAGGTGAACAGCGGGTGGGTGCCGACGGCGGCCTCCAGGTCGGCGGCGCAGCGTCCCTGCCACTGTTCCAGGGCCGAGCCGAACCGGTTCGCCGCTTCCCGCGCGTCGCCTGCCGCGGCCACAGCACGCGCGTGTCGCACCGCTGCTCGGAACGCCAGCAGGTCGAGCCGGTCCGCATCGACCCGGAGCGCATATCCGCCGGCCTGCCGTACGAGCCACCGTCCCGGCGCCCGGGCCGGCAGCCCCGGCTCCAGCAGGCGCCGCAGCGCGCCCACGTAACGGTGCACCGCGTTGACCGCGCTGCGTGGCGGGTCCTCCTCCCAGAGCAGGGCCACCAGTTCCGTCAACGAGACGGGACGTCCGGCGCGGGCCAGCAGCGCGGCCAGGACCAGCCGCTGCTGACGAGGCCCGAGCGGCACCTCCTGCCCCGCCCGCCACACGCGGACGGGTCCCAGGACGGCGAAGCGGACGGCCTCGCCGGGAGGTTCCGTGATCGGTGCTTCCGCTGTCACGGGCATCGGCGGACCGCCCCCGCCCGTCCGTGCCGCAGGCCCGCGTGCACCGGGCGCCCGGGGTGGTACGCCGCCGGGACGCGCCGTGCGCTGGTCGGTTCTGTGCTGTCCATGACGGTCTCCCCTCGTTCCTCGGCGGCCCGGCGCCACCGGTCGGTGGGCGGCGCGCGGATGCTCAACCTCCGTGTGAAAGCCGAGTGACGCGTCCTCCGGCCCTGGCCGCCCGACCAACGTAGGTCGGGCCGCCACGTCAGCCATCGGTCGGATGACTCACTGCCGCGTCGAGTACGTCCGCGGACGGCGCCCGTGGGACGGACGGCGCGGCGCCGTCACGGGCGGCATGCACCGGCAAGGGAACGCCGGTCCGGCGGAAGGCCGCGCGGCATTCGTACACGAGTCATTCGACGGATGCGCGTCCGGAGGCGCGGGACGATGCTGGGGCACGGCGGCACACACCCGCGACGTGCTGGGGGTCCGGTCGCCGTACGCGCAGCGGTACACCTTCGAGGAGGACGCACAGTCATGATCGATCCCGGTGATGTCGTGGAGGACGTCGACCTGCTGGTCGTGGGCGGCGGGAAGGCGGGGAAGACCCTGGCCATGGACATGGCGCGGGCCGGTCGCAGGGTCGTCATGGTCGAGCGCGGCATGATCGGCGGCACGTGCATCAACGTGGCGTGCATACCCACCAAGTCCCTGGTCACCAGCGCCCGGCTGGCTCGCCGGGCCGCTGCCGCGCAGTCGCTCGGACTCAGTCTGGGCAAGCTCGAGGTCGACCTGCCGATGCTGCGCTCCCACAAGGAGGGCGTGGTGGCGGACATGGTCGAGCTCAACCACCGCCAGTTCCTGGACAGCGGGATGGACCTCGTCCTCGGCACGGCCCGCTTCGTGGCCGAGCGGACGGTCGAGATCGATGTGAACGACGGCGGGCGCCGCATCGTGCGCGGCGCGGACGTCGTGATCAACACCGGTACGGTGCCGCGGCTGCCCTCGCTGCCGGGACTGGCCGACGTCCGGCCGCTGACGAGCGAGACGCTCCTGGGGCTGGCGCGGATCCCGGAGCGGCTGGCGGTGATCGGCGGCGGCTATGTCGGCCTGGAGTTCGCGCAGATGTTCGCGGCCTTCGGAAGCCGGGTCACCGTGCTCGACCACAACCCCCGCCTGCTGCCGCACGAGGACGCCGACATCGCCGGGGTGCTCACCGACTGCCTGCGCCAGGACGGTGTCGACGTGCTCGTGGGCGCCGCCGTCAAGGAGGTCTCCCGGGACGAGGAGCAGTCCGTGCGCCTGGTGCTGGAGGACGGCCGGACCCTCGTCGCGGACGACGTGCTCGTGGCCGTCGGCCGTGAACCGGTCACCCGCGACCTCGGCCTGGACGCGGCGGGCGTACGGACCGACGAGCGCGGTTTCATCCGTGTCGACGACACCCTCGCCACCGACGCCCCGCACACCTGGGCCGTGGGCGACGTGGCGGGCAGTCCGCAGTTCACCCATGTCTCGCTGGACGACTACCGGATCGTGAAGGCCAACATCGAGGGCGGTTCGCGCAGCACAGCCGGACGCCTGGTCCCGTGGAACCTGTTCACCGACCCGGAACTCGCCCGGGTGGGGCTCACCGAGGAACAGGCCCGTGCCACCGGCCGTGACATCCGGGTCGCCAAGCTGCCGGTCGACGCCATACCCCGCGCCCGCACGCTGCGCGAGACCCGGGGCCTGTGGAAGGCGGTCGTCGACCGGCGGACCGAGGAGATCCTCGGTGTGGCGCTCCTCGGCCCCGAATCCTCGGAGGTGCTCAGCGTGGTGCAGACGGCGATGTGGGCCGGCATGCCCTTCACCCGGCTCCGCGACGGACTGATCGCCCATCCGACCATGGCGGAAGGACTGAACGCGCTGTTCACCAAGTGGGTGGACTGACGCCATGCTCGGGGGCAGCGAACGTGGTCCGGTGCCCCCACGTCTCGCGCCCGGAAGCCGATGGGCGCGGCCGGTGAGCGGATCACGGATGGCTTGCCTCGTCGGAGTCCCGGCCCCTCGCGCAGGCGTCCCTGATGGTCCACGCCGCTGAACGCTCAGCTCAAGAAGGTCGTCACGTCCTGCGCGAACTGCCGGTGATGCTGGAAGAGGAAGCCGTGGCCGGCATCGGGGTAGATCTTCACCTGTGCGTTCGGCAGCAGACCGGCCAGCAGGTGGAGCAGCCGCGCAGGCGCGACGAGGTCACGATCCCCTCCGGCCACGAACACGGGATGGCCGACGCCGGCGAGGCGCTGCAGGGACCGGTGGTCCGGGACGCCCCACTCGACCACGGCCTCGTACTGCGCGGCGCGGCCGGCCGTCGTGAGGGGAAGATCGCGGTCGTCCTCGCGTTCGATGCCCCGGCCTATGGACCCGAGTCCGCTGCGCTGGCTCGTCCGGGTGTGGTTGAAGAAGGTGTAGAGGTAGTCCTGGATACTGCAAGGCTCGACATCGGCGTGCGCGAGCACATCGTCCGGGTAGCCGTGCGTCCCCGTGGCACCCCGGGGAGCAGTGCCCGCGAGGATCAGGCGGCGCACCGCGGCTGGGCGCAGCAACGCCATCTCCTGGGCGGTGAAGCCGCCCATCGAGTAGCCCAGTACGTCGGGCCGGCGCACATCCAGGGCGTCCAGGAAGGCGAAGGTGTCAGCGGCCAGTTCACGCACGGTGCGGCAGATCCGCCCGGTGCTGAGTCCCACCCCGGCGTTGTCGAAGACGATGACGTCCCGCTCGGCGGACAGGGCGTCGATGAGAGCGCCGTCCCAGCTGTCGAGTGTGCCGCGGAAGTGCTGCAACAGGACGAGGGGGGAGGCTCCCGTGGGACCGCTGCGCCGGTAGGCGTACCGCACCCCGTCAGCAGCCTTGATCACCTGGTTGGGAGCATCCACATACATGTCGGTTCCTCGGCAGTCGGTCAGGCGGGGAGGTCGGGCGGCACACGGGGACGTCGTCGAGTGTGCCCGCCGGTCCGGGCCCGGCCATCGGCCATATGACCGTAGGCGCGGGCGCCGGGTCCTCACCGATTCCGCGTCCTTCGCCGCCACCAGTCGACCGACAGATGCGTCCGGCGTCCCTTCGGCCGCATCATGGTGGCGCCGGACGGGACAACCGGCAGCCGGTGTGGGAGGAACTTTGTCGTTGGTGGGCCGTACGTCCGAACTGAACGCTCTTCGGGCCGTGTTGGCCGGTGCGGAGCACGAGGGGACAGCACTGCTGCTGCAGGGCGACCCCGGGGTCGGGAAGACCGTGTTGCTGGATGCCGTCGCCGCGCGGGCCCGGGCGGACGGGCTGCGTCTGCTGCGGCTCGTCGGCGTCGAGAGCGAGCAGGCACTGGCCTTCTCCGCCCTGCACCAGCTGCTCTACCCGCTCTTCGACCACCTCGGGAAACTGCCCTCTTTCCAAAGTCGCGCCCTTGAGCAGGCCCTTTCCCTGCGCGAGGGCCAGGCACCGGGCCGGTTCGCCCTGTCCGCGGCGGCGCTGGCGCTCGTGCAGGCCGCGTCCGAGGAGCGGCCCCTGGCGGTCGTCGTGGACGACGTCCACTGGATCGACCGCTCCAGTGCCGAGGTGCTGACCTTCCTGACGCGCCGCCTCGGCAGCTGCAGAGCGGCCTTCGTCATGGCCGCGCGCAGCAAGGGCAACGGGTTCCTGGACACCACGGGACTGCGCGTGCTCGACGTCGGCCCGCTCGCGCCCGCCGACGCGCTGACGCTGCTGAACGACAGACATCCCGGGCTGGCCGAACCGACGCGGCGACGACTCCTGCAGGAGGCCGAGGGCAATCCCCTGGCCCTCGTGGAGCTTCCCGGTCAGCTCAGCGCCGCCCAGCGGGACGGCATCGAGGCTCTGCCGGTGAATCTCCCCCTCAGCAGCCGCCTCGAGAGCGTCTTCGCCGACCGTTTTCGCGCACTGACGCCGCCGGCTCGCTTCGCGCTGCTCCTGGCCGCGCTGGACGGGCAGCGCCCCGGCAACCTGCGAGACGTGAGGGCGGCGTCGGCCCAGGCCGGTGCGGAGGAAGTCGACCGCCTGCTGGAGGCCGCCGAGCGGGTCGGGCTGATCCGCGTCGACCACCTGGCGGAGCAGGTCACCTTCCGCCACCCCCTGGCCCGTTCCTGCGTGGTGCACATGTCGCCCGGTGGCCGTCGCAGAGCCGCGCACGGGCTGCTGGCCTCCGTCGCGAAGGGGGAACCGGAACGACGTGCCTGGCACCTCGCCCACGCCTCGGACGGACCCGACGAATCAGTGGCCGTCGAGCTGACCGAAGCCGCCGAGCGGACCCTGGCCCGCGGCGGCGCCGCGGAGGCGGCCGCGGCGTTCCGTCGTGCGGCCGAACTCAGCCAGGACCGGGCCGCCCGTACCGGCCGTCTGGACAAGGCGGCCTTCGCCGCCGGCATCGGCGGCCTGCTGGAGACGGCACGCGAACTGGCCGAGGCGAACAGCGCGGAGACCCTGCGGGGGACGGCGGCCGCCGCCTACGTGCTGTTCCACCGGGAGGGAGACATCGACGCCGTCTTCCGCGTCCTCGTCCCCGTCATGCGGGCGGCCGCCGAAGACAGTGTCCTGGAGGACTCCGACGCGTTCGACGACGCCTTCTACGTCCTGCTCAACGCGGCCGTCTGGGCAGGACGCGCCGAACTGTGGCCACCTGTGTACGACCTGCTCGGCCGGGTCTCGGAGGCCGCACGGATGTGCTTCGACGCCGTCGCCGACCCCGCCCGCACCGCCCATGACGTACGGCAGCGGCTGGACCGCGCGACGGCCGCCCTCTCCCCCGCCACCCCCTCGTGGCGGGTCACCTGGCTGATCTACTCGGCGATGTACGTGGACTGCTTCGCCTTCTACGACGGTGTGTGGCGGGACCTTGTCGGCCACGACGCGTACGACAGTCTGCGCTTCGCCCAAGTGGCGCGGGCCCACGACGCCTTCATGCTGGGCGACTGGGACAAGATGATCGCCGTCGGCTCGAGGAACATCGCGGACGCCGCCGACCACGAGTACAACCTGCTCCACATGGTCTTCACCTACGGGCTGGCGATGGTGGCCTCCGGCCGGGGCGACGAAGAGGCGCTGCGCGGGCACTGCGAGGCGATCACCGCCTGGGCCCAACCCCGCCGTATGAACCTGCTGTTGAGCACGGTGAACGAGACTCGCGCACGTGCGGCGGTCGGACGCGGGGACTTCGAGGAGGCCTTCGCGCTGACCGCCGCGTTGACGCCACCGGGAGAGCTGACCCCGCACTTTCCGCACTTCCCCCGCGTGTTCCTGGACCTCGTGGAATCCGCGATGCGCACCGGCAGGGTGGCCGAGGCCCGGGCACACGTGGAAGCGGGCCGGCAGGCGCGCATCGACGCCATCTCGCCGCACCACGCCCTCATCCTCGCCGCCGGCAGGGCGATCACCGCACCCGACGAGCAGGCGGAGGAGCTCTACGAAGCCGCACTCGCCCTGCCGGACGCCGGCCTGTGGACGTACGACTACGCCCGCACCCGCATGCTGTACGGCGAATGGCTGCGCCGCCGCCGGGAATACACCGCCGCCCGCGTCCAGTTGAGCGCGGCCCTGGAACTGTTCGAGCAGCATCTCAAGTCGCCCCCGTGGGCCCGCCGCGCCCGCAACGAGCTCCGGGCGGCCGGCGTGGACGTCGGGCTGCCGCAGGGCGGAGGCAGGGTGGCGATGAGCGCGCAGGAGCGCCGTATCGCCGAACTCGCGGCGAGCGGGCTGTCCAACAAGCAGATCGCCCAGCAGCTCAACATCTCGCCCCGCACAGCGGGCGCTCATCTCTACCGGGTGTTCCCCAAGCTGGGCATCACGTCGCGTGCCGCGCTGCGGGACGCGCTGAAGGCGTTCGACGAGTGACCGTCGCGACCTGAGCACGGGGCCGCTCACTCATTGACATGTCCTCTACCAAGCGGCACGCTGAGAGCCTTCCCGCACAGGTCCGTACCAGACTTCCGCACCCCCACCGGAGGTGGCCAGTGCCTCACTCACCCGGATCCCGTCGCGCCGCGGCGACCGCATCGGCGGCCGCCGTCCTCGGCGCGCTGCTGACCTTCGGCACGCCGTCGCCCGCGGACGCGGCCGCGGCGGCCGGCATCTGCAACAAGTACTGCGACGCCCGCGACCCCGCGTCGGCCACCTCCGACCGCACTCCCGTCAGCAGCACCCTGTACGGCCGCACCGTGCGACTGCATCTCTCGGACAACGATGTCATGGGGTGGGCCTCCATCGACGACGGCAACCCGGGTGACGAGGTCTGGCTGGACCGGAGCTTCGACGGCGGCCGCAGCTGGTCCGGCGGCAGCAAACTCGGCGACACCACGACACCTGCCGGCTCCCGCGGCTGGCGCACCCTCATGTACAACGTCGACGACTGGAACACCAGCGGCGTCGGAGCGCTGCGCGCCTGCGGCAAGGCCGGGGACCGCCCGGAGATCACCTGCACGGCCTGGGCCCGGGTCGACTGGAACGCCTGGAGCCGGGGCACCGCCGCGGCGACCGCGCTGATGATGTCGTACGACCGCACCACGGGTCTGTTCGGCGGCAACGGCTGGTGGACGGCCGCCAACGCCCTGACCGCCGTCCTCGACAACGCCCGCGTCAGCGGCATGCCCAGCTACCGGTACGCCATCGCCTCCACCTACGACAAGAACATCGGCGCCCAGGGCGGCAACTTCACCAACGACTATCTGGACGACACCGGTTGGTGGGGCCTGGCCTGGGTCGCCGCCTACGACGCCACCGGGGACAGCCGCTATCTGAACACCGCGCGCGCCGACGCCGACCACATGAACGCCTACTGGACCGCGACCTGCGGCGGCGGAGTGCTCTGGAACGAGACGAAGACCTACAAGAACGCCATCACCAACGAACTGTTCCTCCAGCTCAACGCAGCGCTCCACAACCGGATCAGCGGTGACTCCGTCTATCTGGCCCGGGCGAGGAACGAGTGGGCCTGGTTCCGGCAGAGCGGCATGATCAACGGCGATCACCTGATCAACGACGGTCTCACCGACGCCTGCGCGAACAACGGCCAGACCACCTGGACCTACAACCAGGGCGTCGTCCTCGGCGGGCTCACCGAGCTGTACCGGGCAACGGGAGACAGCTCTCTGCTCACCACGGCCCGGCAGCTGGCCGACGCCTCCACGGTCCGCCTTCAGACCGACGGGGTCCTGCGCGAACCGGGCGAGTCCGACGGCTGCACAGGCGACGGCCCGTCCTTCAAGGGTGCCTACGTCCGCGGCCTGGGCAGGCTCGACGCCCAGTTGTCCGACCATCCCTACGCGGCCACCCTGGACCGCTGGGCGGACGCGGCCTACGCCCACGACCGCAACGCCCTCGACCAGTACGGCCCGCACTGGAACGGCGGAGCGGGCAGCAGCGACTACGGCTGCCAGCAAAGCGTGCTGGACCTGCTCAACGCGGCAGGCCAGTGACCGGCGACGGGACCGTCGTACGCCGTCGAAACCGTTTCGGGTCCCCGGACCGGCCGCCTCGGCCGGGTCACGCGCCCGTCCCGGCCGGGCGGGCCGTTCGTGCCCTGCGCTGAGGGGGACCCTGCGCCCCATGAGGGACACACGACATCGTCGGACGGGGCAGAACAGGCTGCTGCGGCTGCTGGACGGCCTGGAGCGGCAGACTCGTACCGACACGGTGATCGACCTGGTCAGCCGTGGCGTGCGGGCCCTGCCGCTGGGCGGTGGTGGCCGCGACCTGCTGCACGGCAGGTGGCTGGGCCATCCCGTGCATCCGCTGATGGTGCAGGTCCCCATCGGCAGCTGGCTGTCCGCCGCCGTGCTGGATCTGCGGCCCGGGCGTTCACGCGAGGCGGGATTGCTGATCGGCGTCGGCCTGGCCGCCGCCGCCCCGGCCACGCTGGCGGGAGCCGTCGACTGGGCCGAGTTGCATCGCCCCCAGCAGCGCGTCGGCCTGGTGCACGCGCTGGCGAACACGGCGGCCGTCGGGCTGTACGCCGCCTCGCTCGCCTGCCGTGCCACGAACCGCACCGGAGCCGGCCGTGGACTCGCCTTCCTGGGGCACCGGATCGGTGCCGTGGCCGAGTTCCCGGCCGGCCGGGCGGTGCGGCGCACCGTGGACGACGTGCCCGTGCTGGTGGTCCGGGAGAGCGGCGGGGACGTACGCGCGCTGGCCGACCGATGCAGCCATCCGGCGGGACCGGCAGGCGCGACGCCATCGACGCGGCGGGGCACGAGACCGACCGTTCGTGACGTCGCCCCACGCCGGGCGGCACACCCAGTGCACCGCCGGCGAGACCCGTCCCCGGCCTTCGATGAGCCGACCTCAGTGCCGAACTCCTACTTGCTGGCGGCGAAACGCATCAGCGCATGCTCGTCGCCCTGCTTGATCTTCCCCGTCGTGTTGATCACTTCGAGCTTCCAACTGCCCCCGACGCGCACCGCCTTCGCCACGGCGCAGCCGTTGTCCTGGGTGAGCAGGCTCGGCCAGATGTCGGCGACCTGCTGAGAGCTGCCCCCTGTGGCGTCGTAGACCTTGAAGCTCACGTTGCGCGCCTTCTGGAAGGAGCTGCCCTTCTTGTAGGCGGCGGCCACGAACACGATCGACGTGATGTTGGGCGGGATCCGGGCGAACTCGACGGTGACCTTCTCGTCGTCGCCGTCGCCGTGTCCGGTCTGGTTGTCGCCGCTGTGGACCAACGAGCCGTTGCCCATCGGGTCGAGCGAGTCCAGCCCCGCGAGGCGCACCGGATCTCCGCCCTGCAGGGCGATGGCGATCAGGTCCAGATCGGTGCCGCTCTTGCGGCGCAGCTTGCCCAGCACTCCGCCGCTGCTGCCGGCCGTGGGATCCCAGGAAACGCCGATGGACAGGTGGGTCACCCCGTCCAGGTCGGCCGGACCGTCTTCCTTGGTGAGCGTGATCATGTGTGCGCTTCCTCCGTCGATGGAACTACAACACGCAGAGTGTGCCTGGTGCCTGTTTGGTTCCCGGTGACGGGTAGGCCCCCGGTTCGAGCCTCGTCGAAAGCTTTGTGACGCCTTGTCTCCTCGGCGGAGACTGGCTGCCGCGCCGCACCCGACCGAGGTGAGCGCGAGCACCGCACGTGACCGTCACAAGGGGGAAAACATGAGATTCCATCGGTCCGCCCTGATCTCCACGGCCATGGCCGCCGTCGCCCTGGGAGCCGCGACGGCCCTGGCGGCGCCGGCCTCCGCCGCGCCCAACACCACGCCGCAGAAGGTCTGCGGCAGCGCCTACAAGACCGTGAACTCCGCCGCCGTCGGCTCTCTGGGCACCGTCTACCTGACGTACAACGCCACGAACGGCAAGAACTGCGTCGCGACCATCCGCAGCAACCCGGGTACCGCCGTGGACATGTCCACCTGGATCTACGTGCCCGACACCGACCAGGGCGCCAATGACTTCGGGCAGTACACGTCGTACGCGGGACCGGCGTACGTGTACGGCAAGGGTCACTGCATCGACTGGGGCGGCAGCATCTCCAACGTGACCGTCCAGGTGACGGGCTCCAACTGCGCCGCCCTGAAGGAGCACCGGGTCACCTCGACCCGCTGAACCGCCCGTCCATGTCCGGCGAGGGGCCGGGTGCGGGCACGTCGGCCTCGATGCCGACGCGCCGACACCGCACCCGGCCCCGACCCGTGCCGACGGCCGGAGGCGGCACTGCCCTGCACGCTGCGCCCGCCGCCGTCAGCGGAGCACCAGGAGGCGGCGAGGAGCGAAACGGGAGGTCCCCCAGGTCCCGGCCGGCGAGGGGCGCCAGCCCCAGGCCAGCAGCGCCCGGTACGACTCCAGGTCGCCGCCGTCCACCAGGGTGACGGCGGGAACGCCGGTGTGACCACCGAGCAGCCGTTTCTGCAGGCGCCGGGCGAGGTTCCAGTCGCGGGTCTGGTCCTGGGTGCGCACGCGGCGCTCGACGAGGATGCCGGCCACGACGAACAGCCCGTCCACGGCGGCGAGGTCGAGCAGGTCCTGTGGAAGATATCCGTCGAGGTCCCGCCACCAGGACCCGGCGCGGTGCACCGGGAAACCGTAGGCACACGCCGTGAGTGCCTTCGCACCCGAAGAACCGACGGCCTCCGCGACGAGCAGCTCGAACCCCGGCCGCCGCGCATGCTCCGCAAGCCGCCGCTGAAAGGCCGTGCCACGGTCCTGGCCCGAGGGTCCCCCGTACGTCGGCTCCCGCGGAGCGCACGTCGCGGTGCGTGCGTACAACGCGTCGAGTTCCCCCATCCGGTCGTCGACCTGGCGCCTGGTCAGCGCCCTGACGAATTCACCCTCCTCGGGCGGCGCTCCCCGCCGCCGCGCGTGCGGCATCGGCTCCTCGGGGGAGTTCCGGTGTGACCCCACCGGCCTGGGACGGCTGGTCGCCGGGTGGGCCGGCTTGTGCGCGGTCATGGGACGAACCTTGCTCCGCGACCGGACGGAGTCCGGCACCCGGCGTCGTCGTTCACCGAGAACGGTGCGGCGTCTTGGCCGGCACACGAGGAACCCTCGGTCCGCTCGAGCCTACGCCCCCGCCTCCCGCACGTACCCGGGAGCACGAGAACGCGCCAGTGGAAGGCGGCCGGGATGCGGCGCCGCTCGCGGGCGGATGAAATCGACCGGTACGGGGATGCTCTGGGCATCAACGTCGACGAGCGCGACCGCGGTGGCCTGGCGAGCTCTTTTCGGGGCATCCGCGTCACAGCAGCGGCCGGAGCGGGTCGAAACAGGGAATGACGCCCTGACGACCGAGCACGGCAGGAAAGGACACCATCACCGTGACCATGGATGTCTGCGGGCCTCCGGCCCCGGAGGCGGGGACGGCCCGGAGACCGGCCGCACCCGGCTGCGGCGGCACCGCTCTGCCGCCCGTCCTGAACGCGGTGACCTGGAGAGCCGGACGCTCCGGAGCGCCGTCTTTTCCGCACCTCCACCTGCGCCTCGGCGCCGTATCGCATCGTGAGCCTCATGTCCGTTGACCCGTACCCCAGTGACACCCGCCCGGCCGTGCGCACCGCCCGCGCGTCCCGGCCGCCGGCCACCTGGTGGCCGGCGCTTCGGCGTACGCCGGTGTCGTTGTGGAACGACGACATCTCGGACTTCGCGGCGGCCCTGACGTACTACGCGATCCTCGCCGTGCTGCCCGCTCTGCTGGTGGCGGTCCTCGCGTTCGGGCTGATCAGTCCCGGCACGGCCCGGGAGTTCGTCACGCAGGTCACCGCCTACGCGCCCGCAGAGTCGGCGGTGGCCCTGCACGCCGCCCTGTCCCGGATGCTGGGCGTGGACGGGGGCGCGTGGCCCCTGCTGGTGGTCGGCACCGTGAGCGCACTGTGGTCGGCCTCCAGTTATCTCGCCGTCTTCCGCCGTGCGCTGCACCGAATGCACCGGGTCGAGGACAGCCGTTCGCCGCTGCGCCGGGCCCACCGCATCGTGCTCACCGCGTTCGGACTGCTCGTCCTGCTGCTGACCGGTTCTCTGGCCCTGCTGCTCACGGGGCCCGTCGCCGAGAACGTGGGCCGGGTGTTCGGCCTGGGCGCCACGGCGGCCTGGGGCTGGAGCGTGCTGCGCTGGCCGCTGCTGCTGTGCCTGGTGGCGCTGCTGGTCATCGTGGTCTTCCACACCGGTCCGGTCACCGCACGCCGGCGTGCGCACAGTCTGCCCGGCGGGGTCCTGGCCGCCCTGCTGTGGCTGGCCGTCTCCACCGGCTTCGCGCTGTACGCCTCCACGCTGAGCACGTACAGCAGGCTCTACGGCTCCCTCGCCGGCGCCGTCGTGTTCCTGATCTGGCTGTGGCTGTCCAACCTCGCGCTGCTCAGCGGCGCGCAGTTCACGGCCGAGCTGAGCAAGGACGCCGTCAAGATGCCGTGACCCCGGCACAACAGTGGTTGTGAGCGAACCTGTGGCGCGTCAGGGGGTCAGTTCGGCGCGGAGGTCTCCGCGGCCCCGGCGTCCCGGGTGGCGACCCAGGAGGCGAGCAGCCGCAGGCCCTCCTCGGAGGGGGAGCCCGGCTCGGCGGTGTAGATGGTGAGGGTGAGGCCGGGCTCAGCGGCCATCTCCAACCCTTCGTAGGCGAGGGTGAGTTCGCCGACGGCATGGTGGTGGAAGCGCTTGGTGCCGGTGCCGTGGTGGCGGACGTCGTGGGCGCCCCAGCGGGTGCGGAAGTCGTCGCTGCGGGTGGACAGTTCACCGACGAGGTCGTGGAGGCCCTTGTCGTGGGGGTTGCGGCCGGCTTCGGTGCGCAGAATGGCGACGGCGATGTCGGCGGCCAGGTCCCAGTCGGGGTAGAAACGGCGCGAAGCCGGGTCGAGGAAGCTGAAGCGGGCCAGGTTCGCCTGGTTGTGGGGCGTGGCGTAGACGTCGGCGTAAAGGGCGCGCGCGAGCCGGTTGGCGGCGAGGAGGTCCATACGGCCGTTGCGCACGAAGGCCGGACCGGCGGTGACGGCGTCCAGGACCCATTGCAGGCTGCGGTGCGCCTTCCACTGCGTCGAGCGGCGCCGGGGGCGCGTGAGGGTGTCGGAGCCGTCGGCCGCGTGCGCGAGGTTGAGCAGGTGGGCGCGTTCGGCGCCGTCGAGCCGCAGAGCCCGGGCCAGGGCTTCCAGGACGGCCGGGGAGGCGCCGGCGAGGTTGCCGCGCTCCAGCTTGGAGTAGTACTCGACGCTCATGTCCGCCAGGGCCGCGACCTCGCTGCGGCGCAGGCCCGGCACCCGGCGCCGGCTGCCCGAGGGCAGGCCGGCCTGCTCGGGGGTGATCTTCGCGCGCCGCGAGGTCAGGAACTCGCGGACCTCTGCCTGGTTGTCCACGCCTTCGACGGTACGTCCCCTGCGCGACCGCAGGGATGTACTGGCAGTACACCCTTCGACGGTGCCTCGCTCCGCGTGCCGGGCGCGGGTTGGATGGAGGACGTGGTGCTCTTCCCCCGGCCGCGAGCCGGCGGGCGGACGCCCCATGGCTCTGCACCCGGCGGCGGCCGTTCCCCCTGGTCCGTCGCCCCGGCACGCGAAGGACTCCCTCATGCGCGGCGCAATGATCCACGCCCCCGGTGACATCCGCCTCGAGACCCTGGACGACCCCGAGATCCTCGCTCCGACCGACGCCGTCATCCGTACGGCCGTAACCTGCGTGTGCGGCTCGGACCTGTGGCCCTACCGAGGTCTGGAGCCGACGGACCGGCCGCACCCGATGGGCCACGAGTACGTCGGCTTCGTCGAGGAGGTCGGCAGCGAGGTCACCGCGGTCAAGCCGGGCCAGTTCGTCGTCGGCTCCTTCGCCACCTCCGACAACACCTGCGCCAACTGCCGCAACGGCTTCCAGTCCAACTGTCTGCACCGCGAGTTCATGTCCACCTGCCAGGCCGACTACGTCCGCATCCCCAACGCCCAGGGCACCCTGGTCGCCACCGACCGGGTTCCGGGCGAGGAGCTGTGGCCGAGCCTGCTGGCCGTGTCCGACGTCATGGGCACCGGCTGGTGGGCCGCGGACGCCGCCGAGGTCGGCCCCGGTTCGACCGCCGTGGTCGTCGGGGACGGCGCGGTCGGCCTGTGCGCGGTCATCGCCGCCAGGGAGAGGGGCGCCGAGCGGATCATCGCCATGTCGCGGCACGAGCCGCGGCAGAACCTGGCCCGCGAGTTCGGCGCCACCGACATCGTCACCGAGCGCGGCGACGACGGCGTCGCCCGGATCCGCGAGCTGACCGGCGGGATCGGCGCGGACAGTGTGCTGGAGTGCGTCGGCACCGAGGAGGCCATGCACCAGGCCCTGCGCTGCGCCCGGCCGGGCGGCAACGTGGGCTTCGTCGGCGTCCCGCACGGCGTCGCCGTGGACGGACAGGAGCTGTTCTTCTCCCACGTCGGCCTGCGCGGCGGCCCCGCCCCCGTTCGCCGCTACCTGCCCGACCTCATCGACCGCGTCCTGACCGGCGCCATCGCCCCGGGCAAGGTCTTCGACCTCACCCTGCCGCTCGACCAGGTCGCCGAGGGCTACAAGGCCATGGACGAGCGCCGCGCCATCAAGACCCTGCTCAAGCCCTGACCTGCGCGCAGCGCGACGTCCCAGCGCTGCCCGAAGCCACGGCCCCCGCGCCGGCCACGCCGGACGGCCCAACGCGACGAGCGCAGGGGCCTGAAGATCGCCGCCGAACGCGCCTCCGCCCGGACGCACCCCGGCACAGACCGACACCACCGAACCACAGGAAGATCAACGTGGAGCACATCACCTCGACCCCTACCGCCAAGGCACCGGCCGAACGGTTCACCGGCGACGTCTACCTCAACATGATCGACACTCCGACCGAACCCGCCCGCCTCGTCGCCGCCCTGGTCCGCTTCACGCCCGGTGCGCGCACCAACTGGCACCGGCATGCCAACGGCCAGACCCTCTACGTCACCGACGGCACCGGACTGGTCGGCACCCGCGACGGCGGTGTCGTGCGCGTCAGCTCCGGCCACACCGTCAGGTGCCCCGCGGGCGAGGAGCACTGGCACGGCGCCACCGACACCACCCTCATGGCGCACATCGCCATGGTCGTCGGCAACGCCGACGGCGACGGCACCACCTGGCTGGAGCCCGTCACCGACGAGCAGTACGCCGACGCCCTGCGGACGGCCCGCTGACTCGTGCGCCACGGCGGGACACCTCGATGCGGCCCCTCCCGTGGGCCGCTGTCCCGCATGCGAGCCGGCGCCCGAGACCGCACGCTGGTGCCATGACCAGCACGCAGCCCATCGTGATCTACCCGCCCGCCGAAGACGGAGGGCGGCGGGTGCGGGTGGCGGAGCGGTTCGTCGGGATGGCGTACGGGCTGCTGGACATCATCGAGTTCCTGCGCCTCGCGGGCTTGGAGAGCACCGACGAGGCGTGGGTGCGGCAGTCGGGGTCGATCGAGTGGCGGGGCGGCGGACCGGACATGTGGGAGCACTGAGACCCGGCCGCCCGCGGCCCGCTCCTCGGGGGCATTGTCAGTGGTGGCAGGCAGGATGACGGACATGACGACACCTGCAGCAGTGATCACGGATGCCGCCGCCTACGCCCAGGCGGTCGAAGAGGCGGTGACGGCGGCCGCCGCCTACTACGCGGGCGGGACCTCGGCACTCGACGACGACGCCTACGACCGTCTGGTACGCGGCATCGCCTCGTGGGAGGCGGACCATCCCGAGCAGGTGCTGCCCGACACGCCGACGGGGAAGGTCGCCGGCGGCGCCGTGGAGGGCGATGTCCCGCACACGGTGGCGATGCTGAGCCTGGACAACGTGTTCTCGCCGGACGAGTTCACCGCCTGGACGGCCTCGCTCGCCCGCCGCATCGGCCATGAGCCCGAGCGGTTCAGCGTCGAGCCGAAACTGGACGGTCTCGCGGTCGCCGCCCGCTACACCAACGGCCGTCTGAGACAGCTGATCACCCGCGGGGACGGGACGGCCGGTGAGGACGTCTCGCACGCCATCGGCACCATCGAGGGCCTGCCGGACGAACTCGCCGAACCGGTCACCGTCGAGGTGCGCGGCGAAGTCCTCATGACGACGGCCCAGTTCGAGCACGCCAACGAGGTCCGTACGGCGCACGGCGGGCAGCCGTTCGCCAACCCGCGCGGCGCGTCCGCCGGCACCCTGCGCGCCAAGGAGCGCGCCTACACCGTACCGATGACGTTCTTCGGCTACGGCCTGCTGCCCCTGCCCGACACCGACGCGGCGCTCGCCGCACGGCTGGGCGAACTCGCGCACAGCGAGCTCATGACGCAGGCCGCCGCGTACGGCGTCCACACCACCGCCACGACCGCGGTGCCCGGCATCACCGCCGACACCACCGAGCGGGTGCTGGCCCGGGTGCAGGAGATCGCCGCGCTGCGGGCCGAGCTGCCGTTCGGGATCGACGGGATCGTCGTCAAGGCGGACCTGGCCGCCGACCAGCAGGCGGCGGGGTCGGGTTCGCGCGCTCCGCGCTGGGCCATCGCGTACAAGCTGCCGGCGGTCGAGAAGATCACCCGGCTGCTGGAGGTGGAGTGGAACGTCGGCCGCACCGGCATCATCGCCCCGCGTGCCGTCCTGGAGCCGGTCGAGATCGACGGCGCCACCATCACCTACGCCACCCTGCACAATCCGGCCGACATCACCCGCCGCGACCTGCGGCTGGGCGACCAGGTGATGGTGCACCGGGCCGGCGACGTCATCCCCCGCGTCGAAGCCCCCGTCGCCCACCTGCGCACCGGCGACGAGCGGCCCATCGCCTTCCCCGAGGTGTGCCCGCGCTGCGGAGCCGGGATCGACACCAGCGAGCAGCGCTGGCGCTGCGAGAACGGACGCAACTGCCACCTGGTGGCCGCCCTGTCCTACGCCGCCGGCCGCGATCAGCTCGACATCGAGGGCCTCGGGCACACTCGGGTGGTCCAGCTCGTGGATGCCGGCCTGGTGGCCGATCTCGCCGACCTGTTCGCCCTCACCCGCGAGCAGCTGATGAGGCTGGAGCGAATGGGCGAGACCAGCACCGACAACCTCCTCACCGCGATCGGCGCGGCCAAGGAGCAGCCGTTGTCCCGGGTGCTGTGCGCGCTCGGCATCCGCGGCACCGGCCGCTCCATGTCCCGCCGTATCGCGAGGCACTTCGCGACCATGGACGACATCCGCGCCGCGGACGCGGAGGCGATGCAGCAGGTCGAGGGCATCGGCACCGAGAAGGCCCCGTCGATCGTCGCCGAGCTCGCCGAACTCGCCCCGCTCATCGACAAGCTGGCCGCCGCCGGGGTGAACATGACGGAACCCGGCGCCACTCCCCCGTCGGCCGCCGCCCCGACCGGCGACGCGGACGCCGGCGGTGAGGCCGCGGGAACGGAGGGCGGACCGCTGGCCGGGATGACGGTGGTGGTCACCGGCGCGATGACCGGTGCACTGGAGAAGCTCAGCCGCAACGAGATGAACGAGCTGATCGAACGGGCCGGCGGCCGTTCCTCCTCCAGCGTCTCCAAGAAGACCAGCCTGGTCGTCGCCGGGGACGGCGCCGGCTCCAAGCGGGCCAAGGCCGAGACCCTGGGCGTCCGCCTGGCCACCCCGGACGAATTCGCCGCTCTGGTGGCCGACTTCATCGGGTGATCCCTCTCCGGCGGGTGTGCCTCACATCACCCCGGCAGGGGGGAGGGACCGGGAACAGTCCCGGGTGGTCGACCGTTCATTCAGGTGTGGCTGCGGAGGGGACAGTGTCCCCGGGCCTCACCTTCCGCCCATGGGGACGATCGTTCGGCTGAAGCCCCATGGAGCATCCCGCCGAGAGGCGACCGCCCTCCGCAAGCCACCCCGTACGGCCCCGGCTGGTCTCCCCCGTCCAGCCGGGGCCTTTTTCACCACCGGGGGCGGAGCGCGCGGCGCCGGTCAGCACCCCCGACACCCGCGGGCCTGCCTGCGCGGCACCGGCAGCCCCGCGCTCACGCGGTCAGCTCGCCTGCCCGGGCACCTGCTTACTGGCGTCGACGATCGCACGCTGGGTGATGGCGCTGGTGAACGTGACGGTGCCGACCTTGAACGGACTGTGCGCCACCGCCTTGACCACCACGGTCCGCTCGCCGAGGAACCGCAGGGT
>NZ_JAMGBF010000043.1 GCF_023516615.1 Streptomyces panaciradicis | reverse complement strand
CGCGCGGTGGCGGCGGAGCTGCACGCGCGGCTGACCGCGGCGGGCCATGCGGCGGTGCGTCCGGACGCCGCGGTCGTCTCGGTGCGTGCGCCGTCCCCGGAGGGGGCCGTGCGGTGGGCGGCCGACTGCCGTACGGCAGGCCTCGCCGTGGGCTGCTTCCGTCCTCCTTCCGTTCCCGACGGCGTCTCCAGGCTCAGGCTGACCGCCCGCGCGGACCTCTCCGAGGGACAGATCGAGCACGCGGTGAAGGTGATCGGCGAGACGCGACCATGAGTCGGCGTGACACGGCCGTGTGCCGCGCGATCACGAACTGATCAGGACCGGACGGCCGTGAGGAAGCCCGCCCAGCTCTCGGGGGAGAAGAGCAGCGCGGGCCCCGCGGCGTCCTTGGAGTCGCGCACGGCGAGCAGTCCGGCCCAGGGGCCGGACTGTGGCAGTGCCGTCTCGACGCAGTTGTTCGCTCCCGTGCTGTAGCTGCTGCGCAGCCACCGCACGCCGTGCAGTCGGGTGCTGGAAGGTACGTTCCGAGGCAGTACGGACATGGTGCCTCCTTACGCGCCGTCAAACTGTCGCGGCGATGTAATCCAACGAGTCCTCGGGTGAAAGGGCGTGATTCCGAAGGGCGTTGAAGGCCTGGGTATAGGCCTCCAGGTCTTCTTTCCGTTCGAGGTAGAGGCTACTCGTCAAGTGGTCGAGAACAACCACATCCAGATCAGAAGTGCTCGAAAATGAGAAGATTACGAAAGGGCCTGTGACACCGACATGTGCCCCCGCGGCGAACGGCAGTACCTGAAGCCGTACTTGGGGCAGACGGGCCGCTTCCAGAAGGCGTTCCCGTTGCCGTGCCATGACGTCCGGACCACCGATCTCCCGGTGCAGCACGGCCTCGTCCAGGACCGCTGTCAGCTCCAGCGGCGGATCCGAGCGCAAGACGTCCTGCCGTGCCAGCCGCACCTCGACCAGGGCGTCCAGCCGTTCGTCGTCCAGTCCGTCGACCGCCGCGCGGGTGACCGCACGCGCGTATTCGGGCGTTTGCAGCAGACCGGGCACCACGGACGTCTCCAGCGTGCGCATCGCGCTCGCCTGCGACTCGAGGCTGATGAAGTCGCGATAGGTGGGCGGGAGAATTCCGCGATAGGCGTGCCACCAGTGGTGCCGCCCCACGCTCTCGTCCGACCCGGCCAGCACCAGTAGAAACTCGCGTAGTTGAGAGTCCGTGACTCCGTAGGCGTCGAGAAGTAACCGCACATCGGCCGGTTTCACCCCGCTGGCGCCGGTCTCGATCCGGCTCACCTTGGACTGGTGCCAGCCCACTTGCCGGGCCGCCTCACCGCTGGTGAGACCCGCCGCCGTGCGCAGGGCGCGCAGTTCGGTGCCCAGCTTCCGGCGGCGCACCGCGGGACCGTTCTGCATGCGGTACTCCTTACTCCTTACGGGGTGCCCAAATACGGTCTTCCGTCGTAGAGTTCACCGCTTTGAGCGACAGATATATGCATATCTTGGTGGATCGCCACCCGTGACCGTCGCGGTAATGGCAGTCTGGCGAGGAAGCACCAGTCCGGGACCGTACTCGAACCATCCGCTCCGTGTCGGACTCCGGTCCCGTGGGAAAGGGACGACGTCGCCATGGCAGACCACCTGGAAGCATCCGTCACTCTGCCGAGCGAGCCGGCCTCGGTCTCCGCCGCCCGCGGCTACGTGGTCACCACTCTGGCGGAATGGGGTCTGCCCGCCCACACCGAAGCGGCCGAGACGATCCGCCTCATTGTCTCCGAACTGGCCACCAATGCCGTACAGCACACCTTCGGGCAGTCTCCCACCTTCACGGTGGACCTGCGGCTCGACCGGGACGAGCAACTGTGCATCGGCGTCACCGACAGCCATCCGCGCTTCCCCAAGCGGCTGCCGGCCGCGGTCCAGCAGGACAACGGGCGGGGCATGGTGATCATTCGCTGGCTGGCGGCCGAGTGCGGCGGCAAGCTGCGCGTGCGGCCCACGAGAGAGGGCGGCAAGACGGTCTCCATCGAACTGCCGTGGAGCGCGCGGGCCCGGCCCGTCACGGCGGGGCAGCAGGAGCCGTGAACCGCGAGCGGGAGCCCTGAACCACGAAGGAGCCCTGAACCACGACGCCCAGGCGCGACGGCCTGGGTGCGGAGTAGGGAGCCCCGTGGGGGTGACGGCCGGTCAGGAGGGCGTCACCCCCACGGGAGAGTCAGCTGACCCGGCCGTACCAGACGCTCCGGGTCCAGATCTTCTGGAGCTTCACGACGTCCCCGGTCTTCGGGGCGTGCCAGATCTTCCCCTTCCCGGCGTAGATGCCCACGTGGTAGACGTTCGACCCCGAGTGGAAGAACACCAGGTCCCCGGCCTTGCGGTGGCTCGCGGAGATGTGGTGGGTCCTGTTGTACTGCTGGGCCGCCGTCCGGGGCAGTGTCTTGCCGGCCTTCTTGAACGAGTACAGCGTCAGCCCTGAGCAGTCGAAACGACGCGGTCCGGTGGCGCCCCACTTGTACGGGGATCCCTTTTTGGACGCCGCCACCTGAAGCGCCTTCGTCGCGGTCGTCGCGGCCGAGGCGTCGGTGGCGATGCCCGGGATCACGACGGAGCCGCCCACGGCGGCCAGGGTGAGAGCCGAGGCCGTGCCGGCTCGGACCATCAGCGACGGGACACGATTGAGCGCAGTCATGCGCAACCCTTCGTCAGCCGCCTGTGAAGGATGACCTGTCGGATTCGGGCTGGCGAAGTTGCCCGGCCGCATGCGCGGCTTCACCCCAAGGGCTGCTCGGTCCGGTCATGGCGTGACCGTGCCGGCGACCCGTCGTGCTTGGGTCCTCCACTCCTGCCGATCCACTCCTGTCGACCGGTCATCCGGGCGGCGGCAGGACTCGGCGTCCGCCCGGATCGCCCCGCCGCTGCGGCGGGGGCTTGTCGTCAGACAGGGATCTTGACTCACGGATGTCCGAAAATCCCAATGGAATCGGGGATTTGTGGCGTTACTCACCACTCACCCGTTCGGGTGGACACCCTGTTTTTCGAACAGCCGTCACCGGATCGAGGAGCCCCGGACCAGGGGCGGAACGTCCCATTCCGCCCTTCGGGTAGGCGCGTTGCGCAACCGGAACGGTCCCGAAACTACAGCCGCGTCTACTCCAAAAGGGGGTACGCCGTTTGGTCCGTTTCAACCCCGGTCCGGACGCTCGCGCCAACTGCCGGAGGGGGACGGCACGGTGACCCTCGCCGTGCGCCGCTCCCCGTCCAGCACCCGCAGGGCCCGGCCCAGCGTGGGGGCGTGCAGCTCGGTCTCGCCCCGCCGGTGCATCACCGCCAGGGCGTCGCGCAGTTCGGCCGCCTTGGTCACCAGCGCCTGGGCGGCACGCAGTCCCCGGTAGGTGTCTCCGTCGTGCGCGGGGTTGATACGGCCGAGCAGGTCGACCACGTCGAGATAACGGTCGATCAACTCGCCCTCGGCGCGGGTGAGGGCGGGCAGCGGCGGGAGCTCGGGTGGAAGCACCGTCCGCTCACCTGCCCGTCGGCGGCACGAGGGTGGACCTGCGGGCGGGGACGATCCGGTCCACCAGCCCGTACTCCACGGCCTCCCGGGCGTCGAGGATCTTGTCGCGCTCGATGTCCTCGGTCACCTGCCGCGGGGAGCGTCCCGTGTGCCGTACGAGCATCTCCTCCAGGCGGGTCCGCAGTCGCGCCAGCTCGCCGGCCTGGATGGCCAGGTCGCTCGCCTGCCCCTGCACCGGTTCGTACAGCGCCGGCTGACGGATGACCATGCGGGCGCCCGGCAGTGCGGACCGCTTGCCCGGCGTGCCCGCCGCCAGCAGCACCGCCGCCGAGGAGCCCGCCTGCCCCAGGCAGACCGTCTCCACGTCGCAGCCGACGTACTGGATCGTGTCGTAGATCGCCGACATGGCGGTGAACGAGCCGCCCGGGGAGTTGATGTACAGCGAGATGTCCCGGTCCGGGTCCTGGTACTCGAGGTGCATGAACTGGGCCATCACGTCGTTGGCCGACGTGTCGTCGATCCGGGTGCCGAGGAAGACGATCCGTTCCTCCAGCAGCTTCGCGTACGGGTCCATCGTCCGGTGCCCGAAGCTCGTGCGCTCGGTGAACTCGGGCAGGACGTAGCGGGCGGACGGTCGGTTCATGGCGTACCCCTCCTCGCGGCAGAGCGATCTCTCGCCGAGCTGTCTCTCGCCGAGCTGGCTCTGTAAAAAATGTACAGGATGTACGTGACGTTATGATGGGGGTATGGCCTACGAGATTCCGGTGACGCAAGCCAGGGCTGAGCTCGCCGATCTGATCAACCGGGTGGTGTACGGCGGCGAGCGCGTCGTCGTGACGCGGCACGGCAAGCCCCTCGTCGCCCTCGTCTCCGCCGCCGACCTGGAACGGCTCGACCAGCTCCAGGACCCCGACGAGGAGCAGGTGATCAGCTCCGTGTCGAACGTGCGCGACGTGGCGTCCGCGCCCCGCGAACAGCAGCGCTTCGGCATCGCGGCGCACCACCGGGGGACCGGCGCCTCCTAGGGCGTGTGTCGAAAGTCCCGCCTGCCCCGCGACGCCTGGTGCGTGGCCCGCCCTTCGGGCGGACGACGGGACTTTTGACACACGCCCCAGGCACCGGGTCCGCGCTCCGGCCATGGCGGCCGTATACGTTTAACGTGCACGAAACCCGGCCCAACTAGCCTTCCCCTCCACGCCACCAGGCAGTTTGCCCCGTGGCCGCGGCAACCGGGCCCGCCCGGCCCGGAGCGAGAGGTGAGGTGGGACGTGCAACTGACCCCGCACGAGCAAGAGAGGCTGCTCATCCACGTGGCGGCCGACGTGGCGGAGAAGCGCCGGGCCCGGGGGCTGCGGCTCAACCATCCCGAGGCGGTCGCCCTCATCACGTCGCACATCCTCGAGGGCGCCCGGGACGGCCGCACCGTCGCCGAGCTCATGGCCTCCGGACGCAGGCTGCTCACCCGGGACGACGTCATGGAGGGCATCCCGGAGATGATCCACGACGTCCAGGTCGAGGCCACCTTCCCCGACGGCACCAAGCTCGTCACCGTCCACGACCCGATCGTCTGACGGGGGAGCGCCGTGATTCCCGGAGAGATCCTCTTCGCCGAGGACCCGATCGTCTGCAACGCGGGCCGCGAGGTCACCCGCCTGACCGTCCTCAACGCCGCCGACCGGCCCGTCCAGGTCGGCTCCCACTACCACTTCGCCGAGGCCAACCCCGGTCTGGACTTCGACCGCGCCGCCGCCCGCGGCAAGCGGCTCGACATCCCCGCCGGCACGGCCGTGCGCTTCGAGCCCGGCATCCCCGTCGACGTGGCACTCGTCCCGCTCGCCGGCGCCCGTGTCGTGCCCGGACTGCGCGGCGAGACCGGAGGTGCCCTCGATGCCTGAGATCTCGCGCGCCGCGTACGCCGACCTGTTCGGCCCGACCACCGGCGACCGCATCCGGCTCGCCGACACCGACCTGCTCGTCGAGATCGAGGAGGACCGCTGCGGCGGGCCCGGGCTCGCCGGCGAGGAGGCGGTGTTCGGCGGCGGCAAGGTGATCCGCGAGTCCATGGGCCAGTCGCGTGCCACCCGCGCGGAGGGCACCCCGGACACGGTCGTCACCGGCGCTGTCATCATCGACCACTGGGGCATCGTCAAGGCCGACGTCGGCATCCGGGACGGCCGGATCACCGGGATCGGCAAGGCGGGCAACCCCGACACCATGGACGGGGTCCACCCCGACCTGGTGATCGGCCCGGAGACCGAGGTCATCGCCGGCAACGGACGCATCCTGACCGCGGGCGCCGTCGACGCGCACGTGCACTTCATCTGCCCGCAGATCGCCGACGAGGCGCTGTCCTCCGGCGTCACGACGCTCGTGGGCGGCGGCACCGGCCCGGCCGAGGGCTCCAAGGCCACCACGGTCACGCCCGGCCCGTGGCACCTCGCGCGCATGCTGGAGGCGATGGAGCAGTACCCGCTCAACATCGGCTTCCTCGGCAAGGGCAACACCGTCTCGCACGAGGCGATGCTGTCGCAGATCCGCGGCGGCGCGCTGGGACTGAAGCTGCACGAGGACTGGGGCTCGACCCCGGCCGTCATCGACGCCGCGCTGACGGTGGCCGACCGGACCGGCATCCAGGTCGCCATCCACACGGACACGCTGAACGAGGCCGGGTTCGTCGGCGACACGCTCGCCGCGATCAACGGCCGCGGCATCCACGCGTACCACACCGAGGGCGCGGGCGGCGGGCACGCGCCCGACATCATGACCGTCGTCTCCGAGCCGCACGTGCTGCCGAGTTCGACGAACCCGACGCGGCCCTTCACCGTCAACACCGCCGAGGAACACCTCGACATGCTGATGGTCTGCCACCACCTGAACCCGGCGGTGCCGGAGGACCTCGCCTTCGCCGAGTCGCGCATCCGCCCCTCGACGATCGGGGCCGAGGACATCCTGCACGACCTCGGCGCCATCTCGATCATCTCCTCCGACTCCCAGGCCATGGGCCGGGTCGGTGAGGTCGTCCTGCGCACCTGGCAGACGGCGCACGTGATGAAGCGGCGGCGGGGAGCGCTGCCCGGCGACGGCCGGGCCGACAACCACCGGGTACGCCGCTACGTCGCCAAGTACACGATCAACCCGGCCCTCGCCCAGGGACTGGCCCGCGAGATCGGCTCGGTGGAGACCGGCAAACTCGCCGACCTGGTGCTGTGGGAGCCGGCGTTCTTCGGCGTCAAGCCGCACCTCGTGATCAAGGGCGGGCAGATCGCCTACGCGCAGATGGGCGACGCGAACGCCTCCATCCCGACGCCGCAGCCGATCCTGCCCCGGCCGATGTACGGGGCGATCGGGCGGGCGCCCGCCGCGAACTCGTTCAACTTCGTCGCCCCGCTCGCCGTCGAGGACGGCCTGCCGGAGCGGCTGCAGCTCGGGAAGCGGTTCGTGGCCATCGAGTCGACACGCGCGGTCACCAAGGCCGACATGCGGGAGAACGACGCGCGGCCGCGGGTGGAGATCGATCCCGACAGCTTCGCGGTGCGCATCGACGGGGACCTGGTCGAGGCCACGCCCGCCGCCGAACTGCCCATGGCCCAGCGGTACTTCCTCTTCTGATGTCCAGGGCCGCACTTCTCGTCCTGGCCGACGGCCGGTTTCCCGCCGGAGGGCACGCGCACTCCGGCGGGGCCGAGGCCGCGGTGAAGGCCGGGCGCATCACCGGCGCCGCGAGCCTGGAGACCTTCTGCCGGGGACGGCTGCACACGGCGGGCCTGGTCGCGGCCTCGCTGGCCGCGGCAGCCGTACTCGGCGCGGACCCGGCGGAGTTGGACGCCGCCGCCGATGCCCGCACGCCCTCCCCGGCGCTCCGCGTCGCCGCCCGCAAGCTCGGCCGGCAGCTGACGAGGGCCGCCCGGGCCACCTGGCCGTCGGACGAACTCGACGCTCTGGCACGGCGGTTCCCGAAAGGCGCCCATCAGCCGGTGGTGCTGGGGCTGGTGGCCCGCGCGGCCGCTCTCGAGCCCGTCGACGCCGCCCACTGCGCGGCCTACGAGAGCGTCAGCGGGCCGGCGAGCGCCACGGTGCGCCTGCTGAGCCTCGACCCGTTCGACGCCACGGGGGTGCTGGCCCGCTTGGCGCCGGACGTCGACCGGGTGGCCGACCAGGCGGTGGAGGCGGCCCGCAGGGCGATCGACGAAGGAGTCGACGCGCTGCCCGCGGGCTCCGCCCCGCTGCTGGAGATCGGCGCGGAGGCCCACGCCGCCTGGGCCGTGCGGCTGTTCGCCTCGTAGTACCCCCGAGCCCGCCCAAGCCCGAAAGACCGTAGGAGTCACCCCATGCACCTCGACCACTCCCACGACGGCCCCCGTGCCGTCAGCGCCGACGCCCGCCGCCCCGACGGGTCGCGGCGGGCCCTGCGGATCGGGCTCGGCGGTCCCGTCGGCTCCGGGAAGACGGCTACCGTCGCCGCCCTGTGCCGGGCGCTGCGCGAGGAGTTGTCCCTGGCCGTCGTCACCAACGACATCTACACCCGGGAGGACGCCGACTTCCTGCTGCGGGAGGCCGTGCTGCCGCCCGAGCGGATCGCCGCCGTGGAGACGGGCGCCTGTCCGCACACCGCCATCCGGGACGACATCTCCGCGAACCTGGAGGCCGTCGAGGATCTGGAGGACGAGGTCGGGCCGCTGGACCTGATCCTGGTCGAGTCCGGCGGTGACAACCTCACCGCGACCTTCTCCAAGGGGCTCGTCGACGCGCAGATCTTCGTCATCGACGTGGCGGGCGGCGACGACATCCCGCGCAAGGGCGGTCCGGGCGTGACCACCGCCGATCTGCTCGTCGTCAACAAGACGGACCTGGCGCCCTACGTGGGCTCGGACCTTGCGCGGATGGCCGCCGACGCGAAGGCGCAGCGCGCCGAACTGCCCGTCGTCCTGCAGTCGCTGAGGAGCGAGAGCGGCGTGCGGGAGGTGGCCGCGTGGGTGCGGGCGCGGCTCGCCGCCTGGACGGCGTGAGCATGGGCGGGGTGCGGGCCACCGCACGCATCCGGGCGACGGCGGACGGGCGGGGCGGCACCTCGCTGCCCGTGCTGGAGGGGGACGGGCCGCTCGCCCTGCGGCGGACCCGGGGGAGCGGTCACGAGGCCCGCGTGATGCTCGTCGGGGCGATGAGCGGGCCGCTCGGCGGGGACCGTTTCCGCATCGAGTGCGGTGTGGGTGACGGGGCCCGGTTGCGGGTCGGGTCCGCCGCCGCCACCATCGCGCTGCCCGGACAGGTCAAGGGGGAGGCGCGGTACGACGTCCGCCTTGACGTGGCCGACGGCGGTGAACTGCGCTGGCTGCCGGAGCAGTTGATCTGTGCCGGCGGCAGTGATCTGCGGGTCGTCACCCGCGTCGAGGCAGGCGCCGGCGCGCGGCTCGTGCTGCGCGAGGAGCAGGTGCTCGGGCGGGTGGGGGAGGAACCCGGCAGGCTCGGCAGCCGTCTGACCGTTCGGGTCGCCGGGCGGACCGTGCTCGATCAGGAGCTCGGGTGCGGCCCCGGGGCGCCGGGGGGCTGGGACGGTCCCGCCGTGCTGGGCGGGTACCGGGCGGTGGGGCAACTGGTCGTCGTACGCCCGGAGTTCGCGAAGGAACCGGTGCCGGCCCGGGTGCTGGGGGAGACGGCCGTGCTCGCGCCGCTGGCCGGGCCCGCCGTGCTTGTGAGCGCCGTGGCCGAGGACGCGCTGCGGCTGCGCCGCGTGCTGGACGAGGCGCTGGCCGGCCTGGACGCGTGACGTTCCGCTGAGCGGGACGCGCCTCTCCGTTTATCGGAATGGTAAAGAAGGTCAACAGCCCCTGTTCTCAGGCAGCACACAGCCGCAAGGATCCCTCTGTCAATCGAACAGATGAAGGGGGAGGTCCCACTTGAGGGGCAACAGACCGAAGAGGCGTACCACGGCGCTCGGTTCGGCCGGAGTGCTCGTGACGGCGACGCTGATGGCCGGGGCCGCCGCGGTGCCCACCGCCAGCGCGAGCGCGGGGCACGGGCAGGACCGCGAGGCCCGGGGCGCCGCCATCGCCGCCGAGCGTGCCGCGAAGGCAGGCATCGACTGGCAGGACTGCCCCGCCGACTGGGGCTTCGCCAAGCCCATCCAGTGCGGCTGGGTCAGCGTCCCGCTCGACTACGCGCACCCGTACGGCAAGCAGCTCAAGCTCGCCGTCGACCGCATCGCCAACACGGGGACCAAGGAGGAGCGCCAGGGCGCCCTCGTCTACAACCCGGGCGGCCCGGGCGGGTCCGGCATGCGCTTCCCGACCCGCGTCACCAACAAGAACCCGATCTGGGCCAACGCGGCCAAGGCCTACGACTTCGTGGGCTTCGACCCGCGCGGCGTCGGCCACTCGGCGCCCATCTCCTGCATCGACCCGCAGGAGTTCGTCAAGGCGCCCAAGATGGACCCGGTGCCGGACAGCGAGGCCGACAAGACGGCCCAGCGCAAGCTGGCCCGCGAGTACGCCGAGGGCTGCGCCGAGCGCACCGGCAAGGCGATGCTCCAGCAGATGACCACGCCCAACACCGTGCGCGACCTGGACGTCATCCGTGCCGCGCTCGGCGAGAAGAAGCTCAACTACCTGGGCGTCTCCTACGGCACCTACATCGGCGCCGTCTACGGCACGATGTTCCCGGGCCACCTGCGCCGCATGATCGTGGACAGCGTCGTCAACCCCTCGCGCGACAAGATCTGGTACCAGGCCAACCTGGACCAGGACGTCGCCTTCGAGGGCCGCTGGAAGGACTGGGAGGACTGGGTCGCCGCCAACGACGCCGCCTTCCACCTCGGCACCACCCGCGACGCCGTCCAGGCCAAGTGGCTCCAGCTGCGCGCCACCGCCAAGAAGAGCCCCATCGGCGGGGTCGTCGGCCCGGCCGAGCTGATCTCCTTCTTCCAGAGCGCCCCGTACTACGACTCCTCGTGGGTGCCGATCGCGACGGTCTTCAGCAAGTACGTCGCCGGGGACACCCAGGCGCTGATCGACGCCGCCGCCCCCGACATGTCGGACACCGCGGGCAACATATCCGCGGAGAACGGCAACGCCGTCTACACGGCCGTCGAGTGCACCGACGCCAAGTGGCCCACCAGCTGGAAGAAGTGGGACCGCGACAACACCGCGCTGAACAAGAACTACCCGTTCATGACGTGGGCCAACGCCTGGATGAACCTGCCGTGCGCCACCTGGCCGGTCAAGCAGCAGACGCCCGTGAACGTCAAGACCCGCAAGGGTCTGCCGCCGGTCATGATCGTGCAGTCCACGAACGACGCCGCCACCCCCTATGACGGCGCCGTCGAACTGCACCACCGCTTCAAGGGCTCCCGCCTGATCACCGAGAAGGACGCGGGCTCGCACGGTGTGACCGGTCTGCTCAACCCGTGCATCAACCAGCGGGTGGACTCCTACCTGCTCACCGGCCAGCTGGACGGCGCCGACGTGACCTGCACCCCGCACGCCACGCCCAAGCCGTAGCCACCGGCCACACGGCAAGGGGCGGCCGGAACTCCTCCGGCCGCCCCTGTCTTCATGTCCCCGGGGTCAACTCAGCGGCGCGCGCGGGAACTTGCGCTCCTTGGCGCCCTTCGTCTCCGTCTCCTGCGCCTTCGCGACGGCCGCGTACTCGTCGACGTACTCCTGCTCCGAGAGCGACAGGATCGCGTACATGATCTCGTCGGTGACGGCGCGCAGGATCGCCTTCTCGTTCTCCATGCCGGCGTAGCGGGAGAAGTCGAGGGGCTTGCCGAAGCGGATGACGACCGGGTGGAAGTTGGGGATGACCTTGCCGGGCGGCTGCGCCTCGAAGGTGCCGATCATCGCGCACGGGATGACCGGGACCTGTGCCTTGAGCGCCATCACCGCCACGCCGACCTTGCCCTTGTACAGCCGGCCGTCGTGCGAGCGGGTGCCCTCGGGGTAGATGCCGAGCAGTTCGTTCTTGCGCAGCACGCCCAGGCCCTCGCGGATGGCGGCCTGGCCCGCCTCCTTGCCGGTGCGGTCGACCGGGATCTGCCCGGCGCTGCGGAAGAAGGCCGCGGTGAGCCGGCCCTTGAGGCCGGGACCGGTGAAGTACTCCTTCTTCGCCAGGAAGGTGATGCGGCGCTTGAGCATGGCCGGCATCAGGAAGTGGTCCGAGAAGGACAGGTGATTGCCCGCGATGATGGCGGGGCCTTCGTCCGGGACGTGTTCGAGGCCCTCGATGCGGGGCCGGAAGAACAGTCTCAGCGGGGGTCCCAGCAACACGTATTTGAGCACGTAGTAGAACAAAGGGGACGCTCCTCACTCCGGCGGATCGCCTCGGCCGCCGCGTTCCAGCAGGTCAACCGGCGTGTCGTGGGGCTGCCAGTGTATGTGCAGGCGCAGTCCGCCGGAACATGACGGACGCCGTGTCGCCCGCGGGGAACGCCTGCCCGACCAGCCTCGTGTCACTGATCGACACGAGGCAAGTCGATCGCACGGGTTTGGCGTGATCTTCCCGGGAAAAACCCCGCGCGCCGACCGGGCCTCCGGCGGTACGGTCCCCAAATGCTCGACGACGACGGCTACTTCGGAGAAGAGATCGCGGCCGGCTACGACGACTCGGCGGCCGACATGTTCCGCCCCGAGGCCGTCGGCCCGGCGGTCGACGTACTGGCGGGGCTGGCCGGCGACGGCAGGGCGCTCGAACTGGGGATCGGCACCGGCCGGATCGCGCTGCCCCTGGCCCGCCGCGGCGTGCCGGTGCACGGCATCGACCTGTCCCGCGCGATGGTGGACCGGCTGCGCGCCAAGGAGGGCGGTTCGGCCGTCGGAGTGACGATCGGGGACTTCGCCACGGCCCGGGTGGACGGCGAGTTCTCCGTCGCCTACCTGGTCTTCAACACGATCATGAACCTGACCACGCAGGACGCCCAGGTGGAGTGCTTCCGCAACGTCGCCCGGCACCTCGGACCCGGCGGCTGCTTCGCCGTCGAGGTGATGGTGCCCGAACTGCGCAAGCTGCCGCCCGGGCAGAACGCCGTGCCGTTCCACATCGGCGAGACCAAGTGGGCCTTCGACACCTACGACCTCGCCACCCAGGCCATGAGCTCGAACTACGTCACCGTCGTCGACGGACGCGCCGAGCACTGGTCCATCCCGTTCCGGTACGTGTGGCCGGCCGAGCTGGACCTGATGGCGCGGCTGGCCGGACTCAAGCTGCGCGACCGCTGGGAGGACTGGACGGGCACGCCCTTCACCGGTGACAGCCCGAGACATGTCTCGGTGTGGGAGAAGCCCACCGGATGACCGGCGCCGCGCCTCTCACAGCCGCACGATCACCAGCGCCGTGTCGTCGGTCGCGCCGCCCGGCGGCAGCAGCTCCAGCAGGACCACGTCCGCCAGGGACTCGGCGTCCAGGTCGCGGTGGCGGGCGAGGGACTCCGCGAGGCGGGTGAGGCCGGTTCCGATGTCCTCACGGCGGCGCTCGACCAGACCGTCGGTGTACAGGGCGAGGGTGGCGCCCGCCGTGTAGGTCGTGAACGCCTGGGGCCGCGGCATCGGGTCGGGTCTCGCGTCGAGCGGCGGGTCGGTGGCCTGGTCGAGGAACTCCACCCGGCCGTCGGCGTGCACCAGGACGGGCGGGGGGTGGCCGGCGCTGCTGTAGCCGATGGTGTGCGCGTCGAAGTCGATGAACGTGGTGACGGCGGTGGCCGACTCGGCGCCGTCGACGACGTGCGCGTACCGGCCCAGGACGTTCAGCGCCTCGGCGGGGCCCGCCGCGACGCGTGAGGCGGCGCTCAGGGCGCTGCGCAGCTGGCCCATGACCCCGGCGGCGGCCAGCCCGTGGCCGACCACGTCGCCGACCGACACGCCGATGCGGTGGCCGCCGACCAGGTCGACGATGTCGTACCAGTCCCCGCACACGTTCAGGGCGCCGATCGCGGGCCGGTAGCGCACGGCGGCCCGGCGGTCGCCGACCTGCCGGGAGGCGGGCAGCATCGCCTCCTGCAGGGCGAGGGCGACCTCGCGCTCCCGGGCGTGGGACTGGCGCAGCCGCTCGTTGAGCTCCTGCAGTTCCCTGGCACGGGTGTAGAGCTCGGCCTCAAGGACCCGCGCCCGGCTGCCGCTCGGGCCGCCGCGGGCCTTGATCAGCTCGGTGACCTCCTCCACGCGGTGCACGAGCAGCACCACCTTGCCGTCCCCGTCGAGCACCGGGGCGTTGACCGGGCTCCAGTAGCGCTCCTGCCACTCCCCGGGACGTTCGGGATCCTCCACGTCGTAGCGCTGCAAGGCCATCGCGTCACGTTCGCCGGTGTCCAGCACCCGCTGCAGCGAGGCCGCCAGGTTGCGCATGCCCGAGGCGGCGGGGTCCTTCGGGTTGTCCGGGAAGACGTCGAAGAGGTACCGCCCGACCACCTGGTCGCGCCGGCGGCCGGACACCCGCAGAAACTCCTCGTTGGCGTCCGCGTACACCAGGTCGGGCGTCAGCAGGGCCACCATCCCCGGCAGGCACTGGAACACCCCCGCATAGTCGATAGCCGCATCGTTCATGGCTTCCGCCTCACCGCCGGGTTCTGCACTGTTTTCTTCACGCAAGCGAAAGGGGCCCGGATCCCGTCGGTCAGCCCGGGGGACCGTCCAGCGACTGCTCGGCCCAGATGACCTTGCCCTCGGGCACGAAGCGGGTTCCCCAGCGGTCCGTGAACTGGGAGACCAGCAGCAGGCCGCGGCCTCCCTCGTCGGTGGTGCGCGGATGGCGCAGGTGGGGTGCGGTGGCACCGCCGTCGCAGACCTCGCAGACCAGCGCCCGCTCCCTGATCAGCCGGAGCCGGATGGGGCCCTGGGAGTGCCGGATCGCGTTGGTGACCAGCTCGCTCACCACCAGCTCCGTCGTGAACACCAGGTCTTCCAGGCCCCACTCGGTCAGCTGCCGGGCGGCCTCCTTGCGGGCGTCGGCGACGACCGCCGGATCGGCGGGCAGGTCCCAGTCGGCGACCTGGTCGGCGCCCAGCACCCGGGTGCGGGCCATCAGCAGCGCCACGTCGTCGTGCGGCCGGGCCGGCATCAGCGCGTCCACCACGGTGCGGCAGCGCAGGTCCAGCGAGGGCGCGGCCCGCTCCAGGGCCCGGCGCAGCCGGTCGCGGTCGCCGTCGAGGGACCACTCCTCGTCCTCGCGGGCGAGCAGTCCGTCGGTGTGCAGGGCGAGTGTGCTGCCCTCGGCCAGGACCAGTTCGACCGCCTCGAAGGGCGGGCCGCCCGAGCCGAGCGTGGACCCCTGCGGCAGGTCGACGAAGCCGACGGAGCCGTCGGGCAGCACGACGGCGGGCGCGGGATGGCCGGCGGCGGCCATCGTGCACTGTCCGTCCACGGGGTCGTAGACGACGTAGAGACAGCCGGACCCGGTGACCTGGACGTCGACGGCGTCCGGCGCGTCCGGGTCGACGCCCTCCTCCCGGGCCGTGCGCGCCACCAGGTCGTCCAGGTGCGCGAGAACCTCGGCCGGCGGCAGGTCGAGAGCGGCGAGAGTGCGCACGGCGGTGCGCAGCCTCCCCATGGCCGCGGCGGCGTCGATGCCGTGACCGGGCACCTCGCCGACGACCAGGGCGACGCGGGCGCCGGACAGCGGGATGAGGTCGTACCAGTCGCCGCCGAGGCCGGTCAGCTCGTCGGCCGGCCGGTAGCAGGCGGCGACCTCCACCGCGTCCTGTTCGGGCAGCCGGTGCGGCAGCAGGCTGCGCTGCAGCACCAGGGCCGCGTTCCGCTCCCGGGTGTAGCGGCGGGCGTTGTCCACGCAGACCGCCGCCCGGGACACCAGGTCCTCCGCCAGCGACAGGTCGTCCGCGTCGAAGGGCTCCTGCCGTCCGCGCCGGAAGAAGGTGGTGACGCCGAGGGTGACGCCCCGCGCGCGCACCGGCACGATCACCACGGTGTGCAGGCCCAGCTCCAGGAAGGTCGCCTCCCGGCCGCCCGGTATGTCGGTCGCCCACTCCTTGGCGAGCGGGTCCAGCCGCTCCTCGCGCCAGGAGTGGCCCGTGGTCAGGCAGCGGACGGGCGGCGAGCCCGCCAGGTACGTGGCCACCTCGCCGATGGCCACGACGGCTTCCGGCACCCCGGGGTTCACCGACTGCTGCCCGGCCCGGCGCAGCGGCACCAGCTCCGTGTCGACGGGCGGCCCCGCCGGGGGTTCCGCTCCGCGCAGCACCGACTCCAGCAGGTCGACGCAGACGTAGTCGGCGAACCCCGGTACGGCCACGTCGGCCAGTTCCTGGGCGGTCCGCATGATGTCCAGAGTGCGGCCGATCTGCTCGCCGGCCCGGTCGAGCAGGGCGAGGCGGCTGCGGGCCCGGTGCTTGTCGGTGATGTCGACGACGGTGTAGTAGACGCCCATCGGGTGGCCGCGGTCGTCCTCGAGACGGGTGAACGACATCATGTGCGCCGTCTCCCGGTGCGGTGCCGAGCGCACCTGGCCCACATGCTCGTACCCGACGACCGGCCGCCCGGTCTCCAGCGCGCGGCGCATCTGGGCCTCGATGCTCTCGGAGTCGATGCCCGGCTGGATCTCCGCCAGCCGCCGCCCGAGCCGCTGGGCGGCCGAGCCGCCGCCGAACTTCTCCAGGGCCGCGTTCGACCAGACGCACCGCAGATCGGCGTCGACGATCGCTATGCCGACCGGGGAGCCGGTCACCATCTGCTCCAGCACCGTGCGGCTCATGTCCCAGCCGCGGGCCCCGGCCGTCACGTCGGAGAGCAGCACCAGCCAGCGCGGCGCGCCGCCGGGCTCCATCGCCGGGGTGATCCGCGTCATCACCCGCACCGCCCGCCCGCCCTTGCGCCGGGCGGTCAGCAGCCCGGCCCAGCCGCCCTCCCTGCGGCATCGCTCGACCAGTTCCGGCACCCGGGCGGCGTCGTCGGGGACCAGCAGGCCGGCCACCGAACCGCCCACGACCTCGGCGGGCGTGTAGGCCAGCAGCCGCTCGGCGTCCCGTGTCCAGCTGCGGACCACGCCCTGGGCGTCGAGCAGCAGGGGCGCGGCATCGGCCACGTCGAAGCGCTGCCCCGCAGCGTCCTGCTCCTCTTGCGTGCCCACGGCCGACCTCTCTGTCGCTGACAGTGGTCTACCACCTCTTGACCCAGTCTTCACCCTTCGCACGAAACCGGCCGACCGGACGGCGCGCGCCCCGATCCCGCGAAGCCGTGCGGACGGCACGGGCCCGGGCCCCGAGGGGCTCTCCGGGACCGGCCGTCCCCAGGGGCGTGCCCGGGTCAGGAACCCTCGGTCAGCACCTCCGCCAGTGTGCCCAGCGCGCCCTCCAGCTCCTCGCCGGTGATCGTCAGCGGCGGCGCCAGCCGGATCGTCGAGCCGTGCGTGTCCTTGACCAGGACGCCCTTGCGCATGAGCCGGGCGCTGACCTCGCGGCCGGTGCCGATGGCAGGATCGATGTCGACGCCCGCCCACAGCCCCCGCGCCCGGAAGCCGACGACGCCCTTGCCCAGCAGTCTGGAGAGTCCGCCGCGCAGGACCACGCCCAGTTCCGTGGCGCGGCGCTGGAACTCGCCGGTCTCCAGCAGGTCGACCACCGCGGTGCCGATGGCCGCGGCCAGCGGGTTGCCGCCGAACGTGGAGCCGTGCTCGCCCGGATGCAGTACCCCGAGCACGTCCCGGCGGCCGACCACCGCGGAGACCGGCACGATGCCGCCGCCCAGCGCCTTGCCGAGGAGCACGAGGTCGGGGACGACCGACTCGTGCTCGACGGCCAGGGTGCGGCCGGTGCGGCCGAGGCCCGACTGGATCTCGTCGGCGACGAAGAGGCAGCCCGTGCGGCGGGTCAGCTCCCGTACGCCGGCCAGATAGCCGTCGTCGGGGATGATGACGCCCGCCTCGCCCTGGATGGGCTCGATCAGCACCGCGGCCGTCGTGTCGTCGACCGCCGCCTCCAGCGCGGCCAGGTCGTTGTACGGCACGATCCGGAAGCCCGGTGCGAACGGGCCGAAGCCCGCGCGGGCGGTCTCGTCCGTGGAGAAGCCGACGATCGTCGTCGTACGGCCGTGGAAGTTCTCCGCGGCGACGACGATCGTGGCCCGGTCGGCGGGGACGCCCTTGACGTCGTAGGCCCACTTGCGGGCCACCTTGATGCCGGACTCCACCGCCTCGGCGCCGGTGTTCATCGGCAGCACCATGTCCATGCCGGTCAGCCCCGCCAGCCGTTCGGCGAACTCGGCCAGCCGGTCGTTGTGGAAGGCGCGGGAGGTCAGGGTCAGCCGGTCCAGCTGGCGGTGGGCGGCCTCGATCAGCGCCGGGTGGCGGTGGCCGAAGTTCAGGGCCGAGTAGCCGGCCAGCATGTCCAGGTAGCGGCGGCCCTCGACGTCCTCCACCCAGGTGCCCTCGGCGCGCGCGACGACCACGGGCAGCGGGTGGTAGTTGTGCGCCAGGACCGGTTCCTCGGCGCGGATCAGCTCGGCGGACGAACGCATGTCGACGGGAGCGGTCATGAACGGATCTCCTGGGTGCAGCACTTGATGCCGCCGCCTGCCTTGCGGAACTCGGACAGGTCGACAGGCACGGGGACGTAGCCGCGGTCGGCGAGGGCGGTGGTGAGCGCCTCGGCCTGGGGCGCGATGAAGACGTGACGGCCGTCGGAGACGGAGTTGAGGCCGAAGGCCAGCGCGTCGTCGAGGGTGGCGAGCACGGCGTCCGGGAACAGCCGCGCCAGCACTTCGCGGCTGCCCGGCGAGAACGCCTCCGGGTAGTACGAGACGTTGTCGTCGTCCAGGACGAACAGTGCCGTGTCCAAATGATAGAAGCGCGGGTCCACCAGTGTCAGGCTGATCACCGGGTGGCCGAAGAACTCCTGCACCTCGCGGTGCGCCTCACGGGTGGTGCGGAAGCCGTGGCCGGCCAGCACGTACCGGCCCGTCCACACCAGGTCGCCCTCGCCCTCGCAGACGGACTCCGGGCGGTGCACGTCGAAACCGGCCGTCTTGAACCAGGTGTCGTAGTGCGTGGACTCCGGGCGCCGCTCGGGCGCGTGGAAGAAGGAGCCGAAGACGCGGCCGTCCACGACGACCGCCGAGTTCGCGGCGAACACCATGTCCGGCAGGCCGGGGGCGGGCTCCACGGTGTCGACGTCGTGGCCGTGGGCCCGGTAGGCGCCGATCAGCGCCTGCCACTGCTGGTGGGCGAGATCGACGTCGACGCGGACGTCGGGTTGCATCCAGGGGTTGATCGCGTACTGCACGGCGAAGTGTCTGGGTTCGCAGACGAGGTACCGCCGCCGGCGCGGCACACGGGAGTCGGACACAGAGGGGTTCCTCCGCTTCCTTGGTGTCGACTGAGGGTTGACACCAAGGTAGGAAGTGACCGAGACGGGCGACAAGAAACGATAATTGCGTGTCCGCGCAGGAATGCTGCGTCTTTGGCCGGTGAGAAGCAGGGCTGCTGCGTGGACGAATGTTTATTCGGGCGCGGCCTGGGTCGCGCCCGCTTCCGGGCTTTCCGGGAGCAGATGGGACAGCACCATCACGCTGATCGTCTTCCGGATGAACGGCTCCACGCGGATGCGCTCCAGCACCTCCTCGAAGTGCTCGACGTCCCGCGCCCGCACGTGCAGCAGCGCGTCCGCCCCACCCGTCACCGTCATCGCCGCGGTGATCTCCGGATGGTTGCGCACCACCTCCGCCAGCCGCCGCGGCGGCGCCGCCCCCTCGCAGTACACCTCGACGTACGCCTCCGTGCGCCAGCCCAGCGCCGACGGCCGGACCGTCGCCGTGAACCCGGTGATCACACCGCTCTCGCGCAGCCGGTCCACCCGCCGCTTCACCGCCGTCGCCGACAGCCCGACGGCCGAGCCGATCTCCGCGAAACTGGTGCGCGCGTTCGCCATCAGGGCGGTGACGATCTTCCGGTCGAGCTCGTCGAACGGGGCGGGCCTGCTGTTCATGTCGGCACTGTATCCAGCGCGAACGTCCACACCCCGGCACATGTCCACCCGTGCGGATTCCTCCTACACTCCGGGTTCATGCTGCGCGCCCTCGCCGTCGACGACGAACGCCCCTCGCTGGAGGAACTGCTCTACCTGCTCAACGCCGACCCCCGCATCGGCAGCGCCGAGGGCGCCGGCGACGCGACCGAGGCGCTGCGCCGCATCAACCGGGCGCTGCAGTCCGGCCCCGGCGGCCCCGAGGCGATCGACGTCGTCTTCCTCGACATCCAGATGCCCGGCCTCGACGGGCTGGACCTGGCCCGGCTGCTGACCGGGTTCGCCCAGCCGCCGCTGGTCGTGTTCGTCACCGCCCACGAGGACTTCGCCGTCCAGGCCTTCGACCTCAAGGCCGTCGACTACGTCCTCAAGCCCGTCCGCAAGGAACGCCTCGCCGAGGCGATCCGCCGGGCCGCCGAACTCACCGGCAACACCCCGCGCATCCCCGTCCACGAACCCGACCCCGACCACATCCCCGTCGAACTCGGCGGCGTCACCCGCTTCGTCGCCGTCGACGACATCACCCACGTCGAGGCCCAGGGCGACTACGCCCGCCTGCACACCGACAAGGGCAGCCACCTCGTCCGCATCCCGCTGTCCACCCTGGAGGACCGCTGGCGCGCCCGCGGCTTCGTCCGCATCCACCGCCGCCATCTGGTCGCCCTGCGCCACATAGGCGAGCTCCGCCTGGACGCGGGCACGGTCAGCGTCCTCGTCGGCGGCGAGGAACTGCAGGTCAGCCGCCGCCACGCACGCGAGCTGCGGGACCTGCTGATGAGGAGGCCGTAGCACGTGCCCAGCCAGGACCCCACCGAACGCCGTGTCGTCGTCACCGGCCCGCCCCGCCGCACCCGGCGCGTCTCCGGCTACTACCGGCCGCGCACCGAGATCGACGAGCAGACCACCCTCGGCCACACCTACGTCCGCTCCCTCATGCGCACCCAACTGCGCGCCGCCCTCGCCGTGTTCGCGGTCCTCGGCCTGCTGATCGGCCCGCTGCCGCTGGTCTTCGCCGCCATGCCCGACGCGCACCGCCTGCAGTGGGGCATCCTCGGCTTCTGCCTGTACGCCCCCCTCGTGCTGCTCGCCCTGTGGTACGTCCGCCGCGCCGAGCGCAACGAGCGGGACTTCGTCCGGCTCGTCGAGGACCGGTGAACTCCGGCTACGCCGTTCCGGCGGTGGCCCTGGTGGTCGTGGCGACCGTCCTCGTCGGCGCCTTCGGCCTGCGCGTCTCGCGCACCACCTCGGACTTCTACGTCGCCTCCCGCACCGTCGGCCCCCGCCTCAACGCGGCCGCCATCAGCGGCGAGTACCTCTCCGCCGCCTCCTTCCTGGGCATCGCGGGACTGGTCCTGATCCAGGGCCCGGACATGCTCTGGTACCCGGTGGGCTACACCGCCGGCTACCTGGTGCTGCTGCTGTTCGTCGCCGCCCCGCTGCGCCGCTCCGGCGCCTACACGCTGCCCGACTTCGCCGAGGCCCGCCTCGCCTCCTACGGCGTACGGCGGCTGGCCGGGGCCTTCGTCGTCGGCGTCGGCTGGCTCTACCTGCTGCCCCAGCTCCAGGGCGCGGGCCTGACCCTCACCGTCCTCACCGGCGCCCCCGACGGGCTCGGCGGGGTCATCGTCGCCGTCGTCGTGGTGGCGACCGTCGCCGCCGGAGGCATGCGCAGCATCACCTTCGTGCAGGCCTTCCAGTACTGGCTCAAGCTCACCGCCCTGCTCGTCCCCGCCCTCTTCCTGGCCCTGGCCTGGCAGAGCGACGGAGCGCCCCACCACGCCTTCGCGGAACCGCCGACCTTCCGCGAACAGCGCTCCGTGCGCGTCGCCGCCGGCCTCGACCTCCGGCTCGAACGGCCCTTGACCGTCACCGTGACCGGCACCGTCGACGGCTCCCCGCACGACGGCGGACGTGTACGGCTCGCCGCCGGCACCCACCGCATCGAACGGGGCACCCGGCTCACCTTCGCCGAGGGCACCGCCGTCCCCTCCGCCGAACCCGGCACCAACGGCGGCATGTCCACCTCCCTCGCCTCCGGCCGCGAGGAACGCCCCTTGTACGCCACCTACGGACTGATCCTCGCCACCTTCCTCGGCACCATGGGCCTGCCGCACGTCGTCGTCCGCTTCTACACCAGCCCGCACGGCGTCGCCGCCCGCCGCACCACGGTCGCCGTCCTCGGCCTGATCGGCGCCTTCTACCTCCTGCCGCCCCTCTACGGCGCCCTCGGCCGCCTCTACACCCCCGAACTCGCCCTCAGCGGGAACGCGGACGCGGCCGTCCTGCTGCTCCCCGACCGCATGATCGGCGGCGTCGGCGGCGACCTGCTCGGCGCGCTGGTGGCGGGCGGCGCCTTCGCCGCGTTCCTGTCGACGGCGTCCGGACTGACCATGGCCGTCGCCGGCGTCCTCACCCAGGACGTCCTGCCGACCCGCGGCGTGCGGCACTTCCGGCTCGGCACCGTGCTCGCCATGGTCGTACCGCTCGCCGCCAGCCTGCTGGTCGGCGGGCTGCCGGTGGCCGACGCGGTGGGCCTCGCCTTCGCCGTCTCCGCGTCCTCGTTCTGCCCGCTGCTCGTGCTCGGCATCTGGTGGCAGCGGCTGACCCCGCCCGGCGCGGCGGCCGGGATGCTCGTCGGAGGCGGCTCGGCGTTCGTGGCGGTGGCCGCGACGATGGCCGGCTTCCCCGGCACGGGCCCGCTGCACGCCCTGCTGGCCTGGCCGGCGCTCTGGTCGGTGCCGCTGGGCTTCCTCACCATGGTGCTGGTGTCCCTGGCCACGCCCGGCCGGGTGCCGACCGGCACGGAGGCGATCCTGGCGCGGTTCCATCTGCCGGAGGAACTGCGGGCGGAGGTGAAGGCGTGAGCGGCTTCCTGGCCGGCCTGTGCGTGGCGGCGCTCCCGCTGCTGGCGGCCGGCTTCTGGCTGGGCCGGCGCACCACCCGGCCCGAGAGCCTCGGCGGCCTCGGCACCCCGGTCGAGCACGCCACCTTCCAGACCCTGCACACCGCCTCGCTCGCCGCGCCCCCGCTGCGCGCGGGCCTGACGGAGGAGACCGCCCGCAAGTCGGCCCGCCGGCTGCGCTCGCTGCTGGGCACCGACGCGCTGTGCCTGACCGACCAGAAGGACGTCCTGGTCTGGGACGGCGTGGGAGCCCACCACCGCACGCAGATCATGGAACGGCTCGCGGGCGCCCTGGAGACCGGCCGCGGCGAGGCCTTCCGCCTCCACTGCGGGCACCCCGACTGCCCCGTGCGCTGGGCGGTGGTCGCCCCCCTCACCGTCGACGACCGGGTGCACGGCGCCCTGGTGGCCTGCGCGCCCCGCGAGTCCGCCGTGCTGGTCCGCGCCGCCGGGGAGGTCGCCCGCTGGGTCAGCGTCCAGCTCGAACTGGCCGACCTCGACCAGTCCCGCACCCGCCTGATCGAGGCCGAGATCAAGGCGCTGCGCGCCCAGATCTCCCCGCACTTCATCTTCAACTCGCTGGCGGTGATCGCCTCGTTCGTCCGCACCGACCCCGAACGCGCCCGCGAACTGCTCCTGGAGTTCGCCGACTTCACCCGCTACTCGTTCCGCCGGCACGGCGACTTCACCACCCTCGCCGACGAACTCCATGCCATCGACCACTACTTGGCGCTGGTGCGGGCCCGCTTCGGCGACCGGCTCTCCGTCACCCTGCAGATCGCCCCCGAGGTGCTGCCGGTCACCCTGCCCTTCCTGTGCCTGCAGCCGCTCGTCGAGAACGCCGTCAAGCACGGGCTGGAGGGCGGGGCCGTCTCCGCCGGGGGCAAGTGCCGCATCTCCATCACCGCGCAGGACGCCGGCGCCGAGGCGCTGGTCGTCATCGAGGACGACGGCGTCGGCATGGACCCGGTGGTGCTGCGCCGCATCCTCGCCGGCGAGGTCAGCCCCTCCGGCGGCATCGGGCTGTCCAACGTCGACGACCGGCTCCGGCAGGTCTACGGCGACGACTACGGGCTCGTCATCGAGACCGCCGTGGGCGCGGGCATGAAGGTCACCGCCCGGCTGCCCAAGTACCAGCCGGGCGTGCACTCGGCGGGGCGGATCACCCAGGAGCTCCCGGGGGACTTCGCCGGGGGGTTCGCCGGTGACTTCGCCGACGACCTCTCCGGGGAGTGAGCCTCACGCGCTGCTGCGGGTGGCGATCATCCCCAGGGTGAGCAGCCCCAGCACGACCCAGCCGAACCACAGCCAGCCGTTGCTGCCGAGCGCCACCGTGTAGGCGGTCACCACGACGAGACCGCCGACGGTGAGCACCCCCATTGCCTTGGTAGAACCGTCCGTGGAACCGGGCATCGCGACACCCTCCTCAGGATTCGTCCCCCTCCATGGTGCCCCCGTTCTGCTTCCGCACGGTGCACACGACGAAATGCGTGCCCGACTTCCACGGTCCCTGGCTGGTCCAGGACCCGGACGTGTAGACCGACGGGTCGAAGCCGTAGTCGCGCGGCGGCACGTCCTTCGCGCAGGCCGCGTCGGACTCCGTACGGGCCTCGCCGAGCGTGACGTCCTTGCCGAGCCGGGTGAAACCGAGCACCTGCTCGTCGTGCGGGCCGGAGCAGGAGACCAGGTCGGCGTCCCGGCCGGAACGGGTCCGCAGACAGTCCCTGCGCTGCATGTTCGCCGTGTCGGTGAAGGGCGAGCCGAGGCCGCGGTGGGCGCCCAGCGGCCCGTACACGGGCCCGTGCGCGCCCAGCACCAGACAGGCCGTCCGCCGCCCCGCCGCCTCGAAACCGGCCCCGGTCGGCACGACGGCGAGGCTGCGAACGTCCGCCAGCCGCTCCCGGATCTCCTGGGTCCGCTCCGCGCACCGCGCCGGCCCCTTCTCGCGGGCCTCGGCCGCCGAGGCCGCCGCGGCGAACGCCATGACCTGCCCGTCCGGCACCCGGGCGCCGCAGGAGGGATCGAGCCGCAGCCGGGGCGTGCCGCTGAAGCGGGCGCCCGGCCAGTCCGCGAGCACGCAGTCACCGTCCCGCAGCGGCCGCGCCAGCCCGACCGCCGAGCCGTACGGCAGCGCCTTCCCCGCAGCGCCTCCGCCGCCCTGGTGGGCCATGGCGTACCAGACGCCGCCCAGCGCGAGCAGCAGGCCGAGGGAGGCGGCGAGGACGGCGCGCAGGACGTGGGGGACCTCCCGCCGGTGCCGGGGAGCGGACGGGGACACCACGACGGGCCCGAAGCCGTCCGGCGCGGGGGCCGGCGGGGACGGCGCGGGTGCGACGGCCGCCCACGGCGGCTGCGAGCCGAGATCGGTCCTGGTCCGGGCGTACGGCTCGGCCCGCGGCGTCACGACGTCGGACAGCGCCGCCTCGGCCTGCGACGCCGACGGCCGCCGCCCGGGATCCTTCTCCAGCAGGCTCCGCAGCACGGGGCCCAGCGCGCCGGCCCGCACGGGCGGACGCGGCTCCTCCATCACCACCGCGGTGACCTCGGCCAGGTTCGAGTCCCGCTCGAAGGGTCCCTGGCCCTCGACGGCGAAGTACAGGGTGCAGCCCAGCGAGAACAGGTCGGCGGCCGGCGTCGGCGGACCGCCCGTGGCCCGCTCCGGCGCCAGGTAGCCGGACGTCCCCACCAGCACCGACGCCAGCGTGTACCGGGTCTCCCCGGCGTCGGGCCGCACCGAGATGCCGTAGTCGGTGAGCAGGACGCGGCCGTAGGGCGCCCCGGTGCGGTCCGGCGCCAGCAGGATGTTCGCCGGCTTCACGTCCCGGTGCATCACGCCGCGCTCGTGCCCGGAGTTCAGCGCGTCGAGGACGGCGAGGCCGACGCGAGCACACTCAGCGGGCGCGAGGGGGCCGCGCCGCTCGACCAGACCGCGCAGATCGGTGGCGCCCGCCACGTACTCCATGACGATCCACGGCAGCCCCTCGTGCTCCAGGACGTCGTGCACCGTGACCACGTGCGGGTGGCCGCGCAGGCCCGCCGCGTACCGGGCCTCGGCCCGCGCCCGCGCCACCCGGGCCTCCCGCTCCTCGCCCGTGGGTTCCGGCTCGCGGAAGACGATCTCCTTGAGCGCCACCTCGCACGCGAGTCTCTGGTCGTGGGCGAGCCACACATGGCCCATGCCGCCGCTGCCGAGGCGGTTCAGCAGCAGGTAACGGCCGGCGATGACCCGGCCCACTCCCGACGTCGGTGATCCTGAAGGCATCCGGTGACTCCCGGGTTGTGCGGGGGCACTACGTGATCGCGCTCGACGCGGGCCCCGAGGAAGCGGGCTCGCTCGCGGCGGGGGCGCTGGTGGTGACGGGCGCGCTGCTCGGAGGGGGCGCGCTGGTGGTGACCGGTGCGCTCGACGGGGGCGGCGCACTCGTGGTCACCGGGGCGCTGGGCGGCGGTGGAGGTGGTGCGCTGCGCTTCGCCGGAGCGGAGGACGGCGGCGGCGAGGACGAAGGGGGAGAGGACGACGGCGGTGCGGACGAGTGGGGTGAGGACGGCGGCGGCGGGGCTTTGGACGTCCTGGACGGCGAGGACGGTGACGAGGGTGACGAGGGTGTTGCGGACGGCGAGGTCGGCGGGGGAGCGGTCGGCGTCCCGGAGGTGCCCGGGGCCGACGAGGTCCCGTCGCTGGTGCTCAGGGTCACGTACTGACCGAACCGCAGTCGCGTCCCCGCCGGCGGATCAGAGGCCGTGACCGGCGCGTCGTCGGCGGGCCGCGTCTTCCCGGCGTAGCCGACGGCCAGCCCCCGCCCGGTCAGCAGCCGGCTCGCCTCGGCGAACGTCGTTCCGGTCAGATCGGGCACCGTACGGGGCGTGCCCGCGTCGAAGGACGTGTCGTGGGCGCCCGTCGTGCCCACCGGCCGGGCGAGTCCGCGGGCGGGGTCGGTCACGTCGACCAGGGCGAGCTGCCGCAGCCTGTGGGGCGCCGGCCGCACCGCCACCACGGAGGAACGCTCGTATCCCCGCCACTCCCGGCTGCCCTTTCCGAACCTGACGGAAATGCGGTTCGTGTCACCGGTGAAAGGCCGCAGCGGATTTCCGCACGAACACTTCACCGCCGGAAGTCCCTGTTCGTCGACGAGAACGGCGATTCCCGCCTGCAGCAGAGAGTCGAAAGGAACGGCCTTTCCCTTTTTGTAGTCGTGATTCCGTACGAGAGTGTCGTGACGCAGGAGGACGGGAGTGAGCCGGTCCAGATATCCCGGAATCCGATCGGTGGTGATGCCGAGCGCGTCCGCCCACGCCTGTGCCTTCCGGTGATGGGCGGGGTTTGTGAGAAAGGCCTTGAGCCTGTCGACGTCGCAGACACTCGTCCGCCGCGTGCCGCCGTACAGGCCGGGCGTGTCTCCCTGTTGCAGGCTGCCGCGCCCGGCCGCCGCGCGTATCTCCTGGTCGTGGCCCAGGCCGCGGTGCTCGTCGAAGAACGGCGCGAGGGCGGGAGCGCCCGCCGCGACCGCCCGCACCAGTGTCAGCGGCGTGCCGCGATCACAGCCGGCGACCGCGAGGACGAGGACGAGGACGAGGAGGACGGCGATCCTGCGGATCGCCGAATTCCCGGCCCTTTGCATCATTGCGCGAAACGTCATCACCGCTCCCCCCGGCGGTTTCCCCCTGACGCCTCATGCTACTGAAAGCCGCCGAACGGCGAAGCCTTTCAGTTTCCGCGTGCGTTCAATGAGGCCAAATAGGCGTTGTAGGCCTCGAGTTCCTTGTCGCCGTCCCGGTCGGCGGCCCGGTCCTTGCGTTTGGCCTGCCGCTGTTCGGAGCTGTACCACTGGAACAGCAGGGCGAGGAGCACCAGGACGGACGGCACCTCGCTGAAGGCCCAGGCGATGCCGCCGGCCGCGGTCTGGTCGGACAGGGCGTCGATGCCCAGGGAGGCCGGCGGGTTCTTGAACGTCTCGACCATCGGCGTCGACGCCATCATCAAGGCGATGCCGAAGAACGCGTGGAAGGGCATGCCCGCGAACAGCTCCAGCATCCGCATCAGATAGCCCGGCCGGTGCGGGCCCGGGTCCACGCCGATGATCGGCCAGAAGAACACGACCCCGACGGCGAGGAAGTGCACCATCATCGCGACGTGCCCGGTCCTCGAGCTCATCAGGAAGTCGAAGAGCGGCGTGAAGTACAGGGCGTAGAGGCTCGCGATGAACAGCGGAATGGTGAACGCGGGGTGCGTGATGATCCGCATGTAGCGGCTGTGCAGCAGCATCAGCAGCAGTTCGCGCGGCCCCTTGCGGCCCTTGCCCGCGGTGGGCAGCGCGCGCAGGGCGAGGGTGACGGGGGCGCCCAGCAGGATCAGGATCGGCGACAGCATGCTGATGATCATGTGCTGCACCATGTGCACGCTGAACATGACCATGCCGTAGTCGTTGAGGGCGGTGCACATCACCAGCCCGATGGTCAGCACGCCGGTGACGAACGAGACGGTCCGGCCCACCGGCCAGCTGTCCCCGCGCCGCCGCAGCCGTACGACACCCCAGCCGTACAGCGCCAGTCCCAGCAGGCAGGCGACGAGGAAGAACGGGTCCGCGGACCATTCCAGCCCGCGTCCCAGCGTGAACGGCGGCAGGTCCATGGTCATGCCGTGCCCGCTGTGATCCATCGGCCGGCTCCTGATTCGTGGGGGTTGTGCAAGTGTGTCCGCAGACAGACTAGAACTGCCCGGGAACGCCCCCGCGACCGGGGCCGCCCCTCACCCGTCCCGGTGCGGCACCCACTTCTCCCACAGGGCCGTGGCCTCGGGCGCCGCCTGCGGGGCGACGAGCAGCAGCGGGGTGTCGTAGGCGGGAAGCCGCGGTACCGCCACCGCGCCCGCCTCCGTCGCGATCAGCAGCGGCGGCAGGGCGTCCACCGGGTGGTACGCGCCGATGGCCGCCGCGACGGCCCGGCCCGCCGCCACCTGCACCAGGGACAGGGCCGTGGACCCCATGATCCGTACCGTGCAGTGGCGGGACGCCAGCTCCCGCAGCAGGTCGTCCATGCCGGGCCAGTGGGCGTGGGCCGCCCACTCCGTGAGGAACGCGTGGCCGGTCAGGGTGTCGTGGGCCGCGGCGTGGATCGGCCGGCCGTTGAGACGGGCGCCGCCGCCCTTGACGGCCGAGAAGACCTCGCCGCGCCACGGGTCGGCCACCACGCCCAGCAGCGGCTCGCCCTGTGCCGTGGCGAGGCCGAGGGAGAACGAGCACCAGCCGATGCCGTGCGCGTAGTTCGTCGTGCCGTCCACCGGGTCGATCACCCAGTGCGGGGCGCCGGGCGCGCCCTCGTGGACGCCGTACTCCTCGCCCTCGATGCCGTGATGCGGGAACTCCCGGCGCAGCACGGCACGGACGTGCCTCTCCACCGCCTCGTCCGTGTCCGTCACGATGTCGGCCGGGGAGGCCTTCTCGCGCACCTCGTCCGTGCCGCGGGGCCGGCGGATGCGCTCCGCGGCCCACTCGGCGAGCTCCGTGGCGATCGCGAGTTCCCGCTCCATGTCTAAAGGACGCACTCCGCCTCGTCGTAGCGCTCCGCCGGCACCGTCTTCAGCGTCTCGACCGCCTCGGCCAGCGACACCATCACGATGTCGGTGCCGCGCAGCGCGGTCATGTTGCCGAACTCGCCCCGGTGCGCGGCCTCCACCGCGTGCCAGCCGAACCGCGTGGCCAGCACCCGGTCGTACGCCGTCGGCGTGCCGCCGCGCTGGACGTGACCGAGGATCACCGGGCGGGCCTCCTTGCCGAGGCGCTCCTCCAGCTCGATGGACAGCTGGCGGGCGATGCCGGCGAACCGCTCGTGCCCGTAGATGTCCTTGCCGCCCTCGTCGAAGTCCATGGTCCCGGCGCGCGGCTTGGCGCCCTCCGCGGCGACCACGATGGCGAACCGCTTGCCCTGGTCGAAGCGGGCGCCCACCCGGGCGGCCAGCTCCTCGATGTCGAAGGGCCGCTCGGGGACGACGATGGCGTGCGCGCCGGCCGCCATGCCGGAGTGCAGGGCGATCCAGCCGGTGTGCCGGCCCATGACCTCCACGACCAGCACCCGCTGGTGGGACTCGGCGGTGGTCTTCAGCCGGTCCAGTGCCTCGGTCGCCACGCCCACGGCCGTGTCGAAGCCGAAGGTGACGTCCGTGACGGCGATGTCGTTGTCGATGGTCTTGGGGACCCCGACGATGGGCAGGCCGTTGTCGTACATCAGCCGGGCCGCCT
>NZ_JAMGBF010000042.1 GCF_023516615.1 Streptomyces panaciradicis | reverse complement strand
CCGAAGGTGACGTCCGTGACGGCGATGTCGTTGTCGATGGTCTTGGGGACCCCGACGATGGGCAGGCCGTTGTCGTACATCAGCCGGGCCGCCTTCAGCGTGCCCTCGCCGCCGATCGGGATGATGGCGTCCAGGCCGAGTTCCTGGACGTGCTCCCTGGCCCGGGCCACGCCGTCACGCAGGTGCGAGGGCTGGACCCGGGAGGAGCCGAGGATGGTGCCGCCGCGGGCCAGGATGCCGCCCACCGCGTCGAGGTCGAGCTTGAGGTAGTCGCACTCGAGGAGGCCCTTCCAGCCGTCCCGGAAGCCGATGACCTCGTCACCGTGGTCGACGACGGCACGGTGGACGACGGACCGGATGACGGCGTTCAGGCCGGGGCAGTCGCCGCCGGACGTGAGGACACCAATGCGCATAGCCCGAGAAAACCTTCTCAACGTGGTCGGCACCGGACCGCGCTGTCCGGCTCGAACCCCGCCACCCTAGCGGCAGGAGGGGGCGGGGCCGCACCGTGCGTCCGACTGCTGGACGACCCCGCTCACCTGTGCGTACTCGGCGTCAGACGGGCTGGTTGCCGGGGGTGGGACAGGAGGTGTCAGGCGGGCTGCTGAGCCGACGCGATGCGCTCGTTGCGCAGCGCCTCGTACCACCGGTCGTCGGTTGGGGGCAGCGCGTTCACGTCGAGCGCCAGCTTCAGCAGCAGGTCGGCGATCAGCGGGTTCCGCGCCAGCACCGGCCCGTGCATGTAGGTGCCGAAGACCGTGTCGTTGTACGCGCCCTCCGTGCCGTCCCCCGTGCCGTTGCCGTTGCCGAGCTTGACCTGGGCGAGGGGGCGGGCCGTCGGGCCGAGGTGGGTGACGCCCTGGTGGTTCTCGAAGCCGGTCAGCGGGGGCAGGCCCAGGCGCGGGTCGATGTCGGCGAGCACGTCGCCGACGCACCGCTGGCCCTCGCCGCGGACCGAGACCACGTCGAGCAGGCCGAGGCCCGGCTCGCGCTGGCCGAGGTCGTTGATGAACTCGTGGCCCAGGATCTGGTAGCCGGCGCAGACGGAGAAGACGATCGCGCCGTTGCCCACGGCCCGGTGCAGGCCGCCGTCCCGGCGCAGCCGCTCGGCCGCCAGCCGCTGGGGCCGGTCCTCGCCGCCGCCGATGAGGTAGATGTCACCCGACGTCGGGATCGGCTGGTCGCTGCGCACGTCGAGCCGGGCCACGTCCAGGCCGCGCTGCCTGGCCCGGCGCTCCACGACGAGGGCGTTGCCCTGGTCGCCGTAGGTGCTGAGCAGGTCGGGGTAGATCCAGACGATCCGCAGTTGGTTGTCGCTCACAAAAGTCCCCTGATGTCTCAGTTGCCGACGCGGCGGCGCAGGTCCTGGAAGGCGGTGTAGTTGGCGATGACCTCGATCCGGCCCGGCGGACACGCCTGGACCGCCTGGTCGAGGTTGTCGCACACCTGGAAGTTCTGGTCGGCGACCTCCAGACGCACCGCGAGGTCCAGCTTGCGGTCGCCGATCACGCAGATCGGGTGACCGGACAGGCGCGTGTAGTCGACGTCCCACAGCCAGGAGGTGTCGGTGCCGTCGGCGCCGCGCGCGTTCACCGAGAGGATCACCGGCGTCGGCGGAGGATCGATCAGGCTGAACGTTTCGAGCCAGCCCGCCGGGTTCTTCGCCAGCAGCAGCCGCAGGTCACGGCCCTGGAACTGGACCACGTCGTAACGGCCCGCGACGGCCTGCACCTGCCACATGCGCTCCAGGGCGACCTGCGGCGGGACCCCGAAGACGGCGGCGACGGCGGCCGAGGAGGCGGCGTTGGCCTTGTTGGCGCGGCCCGGCAGCTGCAGATGGATCGGCCAGGCCGAGCCGTGCGGGTCGAGCACGTGGTCACCGGAGAGCGCCCAGCTCGGCGTGGGCCGCCGGAAGCCGCACTCGCCGCAGAACCAGTCGTCGCCGGGCCGCTGCATCACGCCGCCGCAGGACGGGCAGGACCAGGCGTCGTCCTTCCACATCTGCCCGGCGGCGACCCAGACGACGTTCGGGGAGGACGAGGCCGCCCACACGACCAGCGGGTCGTCGCAGTTGGCGACGACGACGGCCTTCGAACCCGCGAGGCCCTCACGCCAGTTCTCCGCCAGCATGCGCGTCTCGGCGGCGCGGTCGAGCTGGTCGCGGGAGAGGTTGAGCAGGGCGATGCACTTGGGGGCGGTGTCCCGGGCCACGCCCGCAAGGTACTTCTCGTCCACCTCGATGACGCCGTAGCGCGCGTCGGAGCTGCCGGCGAGCGCGGAGGTGATGCCGGCGGGCATGTTGGCGCCGAGGGCGTTGGAGACGACCGGTCCGGCGGCCCGCAGCGCCTCGGCGATGAGCCGGGTCGTGGTCGTCTTGCCGTTGGTCGCGGACACCAGGACCACGTCCAGGTTCTGGGCGAGCCGGGCGAGCAGGTCGGGGTCGAGTTTGAGCGCCACCCGGCCGCCGATCACCGAACCGCTGCCGCGCCCCGCGGCTCGCGACGCCGCTGCGACCGCCTTGCCCGCGGTCACGGCCAGCTTGGCCCGCGGCGTGAGCGGGTCCGAGTTGCCTGACATCAGTTCTCGATCCTCCTTGCGTACGCGCCGCGCCTCAAGCCTGACGGCAACGTGGTGTGGACCTCAGCCTATCGAGATCCACTCGCAGTCCCGAACCACGGCATGGCCAAAGCGCGCGCGACCGTACGCTTGCGGCCATGCGAAACGGCTCCATTCCGGGCGCCCGTGGGCGAGTCCGGCCCCTCATCCTGCTCGGCGACACGGCATTGCGCACCCCCTGCGCGGACGTCACCGACTTCGGCCCCGAACTGGCGGCACTCGTGGAGGACTTGTTCGCCACGATGTACGCGGCCCAGGGCGTGGGCCTGGCGGCCAACCAGGTGGGGGAGTCCTTGCGGGTCTTCGTCTACGACTGCCCGGACGACGAGGACGTGCGGCATCTCGGCCATGTGGTCAACCCGCGCCTGGTGGAGACCGACGGGGTGGTGGTCCGCGGTCCGGAGGGCTGCCTGTCGCTGCCGGGCCTGGAGGCGGGGACCGAGCGCCACGACCACGCGGTGGTGGAGGGTTTCACGGTGACCGGGGAACCGGTCACCGTGCACGGGACGGGATTCTTCGCACGGTGTCTGCAGCACGAGTGCGACCATCTCGAGGGCCGGGTCTACGCCGATCACCTCACGGGATGGCGCAGACGCAGGCATCTGCGCCAGGTGGGGAAGGCGTCCTGGCACCGCCCTTCCGGCGGATCTCCGCGATCGGGAGACAGCGACCGCTAGAAGCCCGGTCCGCCGATCCGGTCTCCGGCCGCGGCCAGCCGCCCCCACAGCAGGTCGGCCAGGCTGCGCACCAACTCCGCCCGCGAGCAGGGGCGTTCGCCCAGCCACCAGTCGCCGGCCGCGTGCATCATCCCGACGATCCCGTGCCCCCAGACCCGGGCCAGCCGCTGGCTCTCCGGACCCAGGTCCAGCCGGTCCTCGATGACCTGGGCCAGTTCCTCGCCCATCCTGCGCAGCAGCGGCGCCGAGTGCTTGCCGACGTCGAAGCCCTGCTCGGCCGCCGTACCGCCCTCCGCCGGGTGCATCAGGAAGCGGTACACCTGGGGCCGTGCCTCGATCGCGGCGAGGTAGGTGTCCAGCGTGGCCTCCACGCGCTCGCGGCGCTCCGCGGGCGCGTCCAGCGCGGCGCGCAGGGAGTCGAGCAGCGCGTCCGTGTGCCGCTTGGCGAGCGCGGCGTACAGTCCGCCCTTGTCGCCGAAGTGGCGGTACAGAATGGGCTTCGTAATGCCCGCCTCCGCCGCGATGGCGTTCATCGAGGCCTGTGGGCCATCCCGCAGCACCACCCTGTCCGCGGCCTCCAGCAACTCGCGCCGACGGCGGTCGGCGGACCGCTGCTGCTCGGTCCGCTGTGTGGTGTCCATGAGCTCTCCCCACCCGTGCTGAATCGGTAACGCCTGCGCAAACTAACACCCGACACACCCACTGCATCGAACAGGCTGCCGAGACGTCGTCGGAGTTGACTTTTCCTACCGGTGGGTAACAGACTCGTGTTACCGCTAGTAACACATTTGCACGTCGCCGCTGGAGGGGACATGGCCGAGTTCACCATGGAGCTCAACGACGAACAGAAGGAGGTCCGGGACTGGCTGCACGGCTTCGCCGCCGACGTCATCCGCCCCGCGGCCGCCGAATGGGACGAGCGTGAGGAGACTCCCTGGCCGGTCATCCAGGAGGCCGCGAAGGTAGGCATCTACTCCCTCGACTTCTACGCCCAGCAGTACTTCGACCCCACCGGGCTCGGCATCCCGATGGCCATGGAGGAGCTCTTCTGGGGCGACGCGGGCATCGCCCTGTCGATCGTAGGCACGGGTCTGGCCGCCGTGGGCGTTCTTGCCAACGGAACCGAGGAACAGATCGGCACCTGGATCCCCCAGATGTACGGCGACGCGAACGACGTCAAGGTCGCCGCCTTCTGCTCCTCCGAGCCCGACGCCGGCTCCGACGTGGCCTCCATGCGCACGCGTGCCGTCTACGACGAGACCAAGGACGAGTGGGTGATCAACGGCACGAAGACCTGGGCGACCAACGGCGGCATCGCCAACGTCCACGTCGTCGTCGCGGTCGTCGACCCCGAACTCGGCTCCAAGGGCCACGCCTCCTTCATCATCCCCCCGAACACGCCCGGTCTGTCGCAGGGCCAGAAGTTCAAGAAGCACGGCATCCGCGCCTCGCACACCGCCGAGGTCGTCCTGGAGAACGTCCGGGTCCCCGGCTCCTGCCTGCTCGGCGGCAAGGAGAAGCTCGACGAGCGCCTGGCCCGTGCCCGCGAGCGGGCCAAGCAGGGCGGCGAGCGCGTGAAGAACGCCGCCATGGCCACCTTCGAGGCCTCCCGCCCGGCCGTCGGCGCGATGGCGGTCGGCACCGCCCGCGCCGCCTACGAGGTCGCCCTGGACTACGCCAAGACCCGCGAGCAGTTCGGGCGGCCGATCATCGACAACCAGGGCGTCGCCTTCCAGCTCGCCGACATGCGCACCTCCGTCGACGCGGCGCGGCTGCTGGTCTGGCGGGCCTCGTGGATGGCGGTCAACGGCAAGCCGTTCACCGCCGCCGAGGGCTCGATGTCCAAGCTGTTCGCGAGCGAGACGGCGAAGAAGGTCACCGCGCAGGCCATCCAGATCCTCGGCGGCAACGGCTACACCCGGGAGTACCCGGTGGAGCGCATGCACCGGGACGCCGCGATCTACACCATCTTCGAGGGCACGAGCGAGATCCAGCGCCTGGTGATCGCCCGCACCCTGTCGGGCATGCCGATCCGCTGAGCGCCCCGCCGAAGGGCCGCGAGGCGCGGTCGGTCGTCCGCGGCGCCGTCGTGGCCGGTCGCGCGCCCGCGGCGGAGCCGCCTGTCGATCGCAGCCCCGCGCCCCTTCGCGGGCGTCGCGGACCCGCGGCGGACCTCACCGGGTCCGCCCGGCGCGGGCTCAGCGGCCAGCGCGCGGCACGACCAGGCCGCTGTCGTAGGCCAGGATCACCGCCTGGACCCGGTCGCGCAGGCCGTACTTCTCCAGGATGTGGGCGATGTGCGTCTTCACCGTCGTCTCGCCCACGCCGAGTTCGAGGGCGATCTCCGCGTTCGACAGACCGCGGCTGAGCGCCCTCAGCACGTCCAGCTCGCGCCCGGTGAGGGCGTCGAGCCGGGCCGGCACGGGCGCCTCGGCGGGCGCGCCCAGGTGCGCGAAACGGTCCAGCAGCCGGTGGGTGACGCGCGGCGAGAGCACGGCGTCGCCCTCGGCGACCGTGCGGATCGCCCCCACCAGGGAGTCGGCGGGGCCGTCCTTGACCAGGAACCCGCTGGCTCCGGCGCGCAGGGCGTCCACGACATGGGCGTCCAGGTCGAAGGTCGTCAGGATCACGATCCTGCTGGCCGAACCCGCCTCCACGATGCGCCGCGTGGCCTCCACACCGTCCGTGCGCGGCATGCGGATGTCCATCAGGACGACGTCCGGGCACAGTGTCCCGGTCAGCTCGACGGCCTCCGTGCCGTCCGCCGCCTCGCCCACGACCGTGATGTCGGGCTCCGCTTCGAGGATGAGCCGGAATCCCGTGCGGATCATGGGCTGGTCGTCGACCAGCAGGACCCGTATGGCCTTCATGCGCTGTGCCCTTCGTGCCGGGGTTGAGGGACCGGGAGCGGGATGACGGCGTGCACGCAGTAGCCGCCGCCCGGCCGGGAGCCGGTGTGCAGGGAGCCGCCCACCGCGCCGACCCGCTCGCGCATGCCGACCAGGCCGTGCCCGGTGCCGTGCGCCGCGACGGGCGGCCGCACCGGCTCGCCGTCGGAGGCGGGTCCGTCGTCGCACAGCCGCACCGTGAGCCGCTCGCGCTCCGGCTCCCAGGCCAGGGTGAGCGCGGTCCTGGTGCGGCCCGCGTGCTTGAGCGTGTTGGTGAGCGCCTCCTGCGCGATCCGGTACACGGCGAGGTGTGATCCGGCGGGCAGTTCGACCGGCTCACCGCTGGTGCTGAAGTCGACCCGCAGCCCGGCCGAGCGCACCGAGTCCACCAGCGCGGGCAGCGCCTCGACGGTGGGCTGCGGCGGTTCCCTGCTCGGGTCGCCCGGCCCCTCCTCGTCGGTGCGCAGCACGTCGAGGAGATGGCGCAGTTCGGTGACGGTGGCCCGCCCGGTCTCCTCGATGGCGCCGTGCAGTTCGTGGGCCTTGTCCCGGTCGCGGTCCTGGACGCGGTCGGCGGCGATCGTCTGCACCACCATCAGGCTCACGTTGTGCGCCACGATGTCGTGCAGCTCGCGGGCGATCCGGGCGCGCTCCGCCATGACCGCCGCCCGCGCGTCGGCGGCCTGCTCCCGTTCGAGCGCGGCGGCCCGCTCCAGCGCCTGGTCCCGGATCGCGGCCCGTGCCCTGGCCAGCCGCCCCAGCGCCCAGGCGGCGATCAGCAGGACCCCCTCGGTCAGCAGCGCGGCGATGCGGTGCCCGGCCGGGGCGACCACCGCCTCCGTCACGGCGGCCGCCGGAATGAGCACCGAGCCGACCAGGGCCGCGATGCGTGGTGTGCTGCGGGTGGCGGTGAGGAAGACGGCCGTGGCGACGGTCAGGTAGGTGGGGCCGATGGACGTGCCGTCGGGCCCGGACAGGTCCGGGACGTAGTGGCGGCCCTGCAGCACGCCCGCGGCCGCCGCCGTCACCAGCAGGGCGGGCAGCGGGCACAGCCGGTGCACCGCCAGGGGGAGCGTCGTCAGCAGGACGAGGATCACCCAGGTGGCGTCCGGCTCGCGCAGTTCCGGGCCGCCGTGCGGCATCGCCAGCGGCAGGACCAGACAGCCGGCGGTCAGCAGCACGGCGAGAGCCGCGTCGGTGACGGCCCGCGGCCAGGGGCGCCCCGCCAGCGACTCCATCCGGTTCATGGCTCTTACCGTAGACGGACCGCGAACCCCCGTGATCTCCCCTGAGGTGGAAAGCCGGGGCGGCCCTCCTCCGTGGAGTCTCCTCCGTGAGGAGGAGGCGCCCGCCCGCCTCGCCCACCCGGCCGAGACACCGGTTCGACTGCGTGGCCGAGGCCGAGTCCCGCCGCCCGCGATGCACTTGAGACACCACTGACGGACAGTCGCAAGGGGAGTCACGGTGCGCGCAAGCCGGTACGCGGTCCACCTCACGGACGTGACCAAGCGGTACGGGGAGGGCCCGGACGCCGTCCTCGCCCTCGACGGGGTCAGCGCGGGCATCGAACCCGGCACCTTCACGGCGGTGATGGGCCCCTCGGGCTCCGGCAAGAGCACCTTCCTGCACTGCGCGGCCGGCCTGGACCGGCCCACGGCGGGCGAGGTGCGCCTCGGCGACCAGAACCTGTCGGCGCTGAAGGAAAGGCGGCTGACGGAACTGCGGCGCACCCGGATCGGGTTCGTCTTCCAGGCCTTCAACCTGCTGCCGTCGCTGACCGTCGAGCAGAACATCCTGCTGCCGCTGCGCCTGGCCGGGCGGCAGCCCGAACCGGACCGGCTGCGCCACATCGTCGACGCCGTCGGCCTCGGCGGGCGGCTGACCCGCTACCCCGCGCAGCTCTCCGGCGGCCAGCAGCAGCGCGTCGCGATCGCCCGTGCCCTGGTCACCCGGCCCGAGGTGATCTTCGCCGACGAGCCCACCGGCGCCCTCGACCCCGAGACCGCCCGCGACATCCTGGTGCTGCTGCGCCAGGCCGTCACCGACCTGCACCAGACGGTCGTGATGGTCACCCACGACCCCGTCGCCGCCGCCCACACCGACCAGGTCCTCTTCCTCGGCGCCGGACGCGTCGTCGACGGCATGGTCACCCCCAGCGCGGACCGCGTCGCCGAGGTCATGTCCGGCCTGCGGAGGGCGGCGTGATGCTCGGACTGGCTCTGCGGACCCTGAAGTCCCGTGCGGCCGGGTTCGCCGGCACCTTCGTCGCGCTGCTGCTGGGCGCCGCCGTGCTCAGCGCCTGCGGCATCCTCCTGGAGTCCGGCATCCGGGCGGGCTCCCCGCCCGAGCGGTACGCGGCGGCCGACGTCCTCGTCACCGGCCGGCAGGACGTCGAGCTCACCCTGAAGGACGTGGACGGCTCGACGCTGAAGCAGTCCCAGCCGCTGCCCGAGCGCGTGCCGCTGCGGGCGTCCCTGGCGGAGCGGATCAGGAAGGTGCCCGGCGTCCGCGCGGTGACCGAGGACGACGGCGCGACCGTACGCCTGGCCACGGCCGCGGGCCGGTCCGTGCCGGGCCGGCACGGCGGCGCACCCCAGGCGCACAACTGGTCGGGCCTGGCCCTCGGCGACTTCCGGCTCACCCGGGGGCACGCGCCGCGCACGGCGGGGGAGGCGGTCCTGGACACCGAACTCGCCGGCCGGGCCGGCATCCGCCCCGGCGACACGGTGAGGCTGATGACCGCCTCCGTGCCGCGCGTGTACACCGTGAGCGGACTCGTCGCCCTCGACGACGGCCGGGCGCCCCGCCAGTCGGTGCTGTTCCTGACCGGCCCCGGCCTGCGCCAACTCGGCCCCGCGACCTACGCGTTCGGCGTCCGCGCGGCTCCCGGCACCTCACCCGGCCGGCTCGCCGACGCCCTTCGCTCCGCGCTCGGCGACGACCGGCTCGCCGTGCACACCGGGGAGGGGCGCGGCCGGGCGGAGTTCCTCGACGTCGCCGTCAGCGGATCCGACCTCACGGTCCTGGCCGGCGCCGTCGGCGGGAACGTCCTGCTCATCGCCGTCTTCGTCCTGTACGCCACCGGCGCGCTGTCCGTCCGCCACCGCCGCCGCGAGATCGCCCTGCTGCGCGCCATCGGCACCACGCCCGGCCAGTTGAGGCGGATGCTGGCCGCGGAGGCGGCCGTCACCGGGCTCGTCGCGGGGCTGCTGGGCTGCCCGCTCGGCCTGCTCCTGGTGCACTGGCTGCGCGACCGGTTCGCCGGACACGGCATCGTGCCGCCCGACTTCGCGCTCGCCCTCAGTCCGCTGCCGTTCCTGGCCGCGGTCCTGGTGACCGTGCTGACCGCGCCGGCCGCCGTTCTCACCGCCGGGCTGCGCGCCAGCCGCATCCGGCCGACCGAGGCGCTGGGGGAGGCGGCCGTGGAGCCCGCCGGCCTCGGCCGCGGACGCCGGATCACCGGCGGGGTGCTGTTGGCGCTCTCGGCCGGGGTCTTCGTCACCGGCCTGGTGCAGCACGCCGACTTCCTCACCCTGGTCGGCCTCGCCAACTCCCTCGTCCTCCTCCTGGTGATCGCGGGCGCCGTCCTCGGGCCGCTCCTCGCCCGCACGGCCGTACGCCTGCTGTCCCCGCTGCTGGAGCGGACCGGCGTCACCGGCCATCTCGCGGCGGCCAACTCCCGCGCCAACGCCGGACGCCTGGCGGGCGCGATCACCCCGCTGATCCTCGCCGTGTCCTTCGCCTCGACCGTCGTCTTCACCCAGACCACCGCCCTGCGGGAGTCCGCCGACCAGATCCGCTCCGGCCTTCTCGCCGACCACGTGATCACCGCGCCGGCCGGGGTGTCGCCCGACCTCGCGGCGAAGGCACGGGGACTGGGGCAGGTCGCGGCGGCCACCGGACTGGTGAAGTCCAAGGTCGTGGCAGCGGGCGAACTCATGGGCGCGCAGGAGGCCGTGTCGCTGAGCGCGCAGGGCGTGGACCCTCGCGCCCTCACCGCCACCCTCGACCTGCGCACCCGCGAGGGCGACCTGGCCTCCCTCGCGCCCGGCACGGTCGCGCTCAGCACCACCGCGGCCTCCTGGCTGGGCCTCGGCGTCGGCGACACCGCACGCCTCCACCTCGGCGACGGCACACCGTTCCGGGGCCGGGTCATCGCCGTCTACGGCCGCGGCCTCGGCTTCGCCGACGTCACCCTCGACCACGACCTCCTGCTCGCCCACACCACCCGCAAGGCCGACACCTCGGTGCTCGTCCGCGCCGCGCCCCGGGCGCAGGGCCTCTCCCACGCCCTGGCCGGGCTCGCCGCGGCCTACCCGGGCACGACGGTGCGAAGCGGCCTCACCGCCGACGACCAGCTGGCGGAACAGCGCGCGAACGCCTGGGTCAACTACCTCGTCGTCGGCGTCATCATCGCCTACACCGCGATCACCGTCGTCAACTCCCTCGCGATGACGACCGCCGCGCGCCGCCGCGAGTTCGCGCTGCTCCGGCTGTCCGGCACCGCCCGCCGCCAGGTCGCCGGCATGATGCGCAGGGAGAGCGCCGTCGTCGTCCTGGCCGGCGTGGGCACCGGCACGCTGCTGTCCGTCTTCCCGCTCCTCCTGGTCGCCCTCGCGCTGGGCGGAACGCCGTGGCCCGCCGTGCCCCCGCTCGGCTACGCGGTGATCGCCGGCGCCCTCGCGGCCCTGGCCACCGCGGGCGTGATGGTGCCGACCCGGCTGCTGCTGCGGATCCGCCCGGTCGAGGCCATCGGCGTCCGGGAGTGAACGCGCTCCACGACCACGCGGCCGAGAGGGCGATGTTCCCGCGGCGGGCTGCTTCCGTCCCCGCGATCCGTGCGAAGGTCGGAGCAGGAGCCCCCCACCCGATCGACGGAGGACACGATGGCGCCGACGGCCGCGGAACTGCTGGAGAGCACCACCGCACAGCTCGCCCCGGACCCGCACGCCAACCCCCTCGTCCCCCTGATCGCCCGCGGCGAGGCCCCGCGCGACGCGCTCGCCACCCTGGCCCTGGAACAGCAGTGGGTGATCCCCGCGGACCGGGCGGCGTTCCGTCATCTGGCCGAACGCGCGAGCGAGGAGCCGGAGGCGGCGGCGTTCTTCACGATGCTCGCCGAGGGGGAGTCGCTGGCCCAGGAGCGGCTGCGGCCGTTCGCGTCGGCGTGCGGCGTCGACGAGGCCCGCTCCCGCGCCTACGACCCCCTGCCCGGCTGCCAGGCCTACCCGGCCTACGTCGCCTGGCTCGCCCTCAACGCCTCCCCGGCCGACACGGTCCTGGCGATCACCGCCAACTTCTCGGCGTGGGGCGGCTACTGCGAGCGGATCGCCAGGGGCCTGCGGCTCCACTACGGCTTCAAGGACGAGGCCTGCGCCTTCTTCGACCTCTTCGCGCAGCCGGCGCCCGAACTGGACCGCACGGCGCGGGCGGCGGTGCAGGCGGGCCTGGACGCGGGAACCCTGAGCGAGGAACGCGCCCACGCCTACGGCCGGCTGCTGCAGAGCTACGAGGCGATGTTCTGGAGCACCCTGTCGACGCTGCCCTCGCTGCCCTGAACCCCTACGGCGCACCCCCGCTGCTGTGGGCGATGCACGCCACGTCGATCCGGTCGGCGAGCTTGGCCAGCTCGATCGTCAGCGCGGCCACCGTGTCCTCGTCGAGACCCTGCTCACCGGCCTCCACGAGGTGCAGCCACCGACCGCCCACGGTCCGCAACAACTTGCTCACGTCGGCGGCGGCCACCTGAAGGGTCCCGCGGTCGTCGACGATCAGAGGCAGAGTCACTTCGCGGTTCACAACCGGGATGTTAGCCGCGCAACACTCACGCCCCGTGCCAAACCGTCGTGATGTTGCAGAACTCGCGGATTCCGTGCCCGGCCAGCTCACGTCCGTAGCCGGACCGCTTGACCCCGCCGAACGGGAACGCCGGGTGCGAGGCGGTCATGCCGTTGAAGAACACGCCGCCGGCCTCCAGGTCCCGGACGAACCGGTCCACCTCCGCCTCGTCCCGGGTCCACACGTTCGAACTGAGTCCGAACGGCGAGTCGTTGGCGATCAGCACGGCCTCGTCCAGGTCCGCCGCCCGGTACAGCGTGGCGACCGGCCCGAACGCCTCCTCGCGGTGGATGCGCATCTCCCGGGTGATCCCGGCGAGCACGGTCGGCGGGTAGTACCAGCCGGGTCCGTCCGGCCGCTGCCCGCCGCACAGCACCTCGGCGCCGCTGCGCCGCGCGTCGTCGACCAGCTCCTCCAGATCGGCCCGACCCTGCTCGCTGGAGAGCGGCCCGACCTCGGTGTCCTCCTCCAGCGGGTCGCCCACCTTGAGCGCCTTCATGCCCTCGACGAACCGCTCGGCGAACCGGTCGTAGACGTCCGTGTGCACGATGAACCGCTTGGCGGCGATGCACGACTGCCCGTTGTTCTGCACCCGCGCGGTGACCGCGATCTGCGCGGCCCGGTCGATGTCGGCGGAGGGCATGACGACGTACGGGTCGCTGCCGCCCAGCTCCAGCACCGTCTTCTTGATCATCTCGCCGGAGGTGGAGGCCACCGCCCGCCCGGCCGGTTCGCTGCCGGTCAGCGTGGCCGCCTTGACCCGGTCGTCGCGCAGGATGTCGTCGATCGCGCCGGAGCCGACGAGCAGCGTCTGGAAGCAGCCCTCGGTGAAGCCGGCCTGGTGGAAGAGGTCCTCCAGGAACAGGGCCGTCTGGGGGACGTTGGAGGCGTGCTTGAGCAGGCCCACGTTGCCCGCCATCAGCGCGGGCGCGGCGAACCGGACCACCTGCCACAGCGGGAAGTTCCACGGCATCACCGCGAGCACGGGGCCGAGCGGCCGGTAGCGCACCCGCACCCGTGACGCGCCCGAGTCCTTGACGTCGGAGTCGGCGGGCTCCTCGTCGGCGAGGAGTTCCTCGGCGTGCTCGGCGTACCAGCGCATCGCCTTGGCGCACTTGGCGGCCTCCGCGCGGGCCTGCTTGACCGGCTTGCCCATCTCGGTGGTCATCACCCGGCCGATGTCCTGCTGCATCCCGTCGAGCAGTTCGGCGGCCCGGTTCAGCAGCCGGGCGCGCTCGGCGAACGACGTCGTCCGGTACGTGCGGAACGTCGCCTCCGCGAGCTGGAGCCGGCGCTCGAGCTCCTCCTCGCCCATGGCCTCGTACGTCTTGAGCGTCTCGCCGTTCGCCGGGTTCACCGTCGCGATGGGCATGGCCGACCTCCCTGCGGCTTGGTGTTACGACCTTCCCGCGCGGGGCGGGCGACCGCAACGCGTGTGCGTCTGCTCAGGGCTCCGCGGAGCCCCTTCCGGCCGAGTGCTCCGCCAGCCGGTCGAGAAACGCGGCCTGCGCCTTGACGATCACCTCGCGGCCCCGGTCCAGGCCGAACCAGGCCACGCGGTCCAGTTCGGGGAACTCCTGCGTCCGGCCCGACCGCGGCGGCCACTCCATGACGAACGTGCCGGGAGTGATCGCCGCCGGGTCCAGGTCGGCCTCGATCGCCCACGCCGTGACGGTCTTGCCGTTGGTCTGGCGCACCTCGCCCAGCTCCACGGCCCGCCCGTCGGGCGGCTCCAGACCCAGCTCCTCGCGGAACTCCCGGCGGGCCGCCTCCCAGGCGGGCTCGTCGGGTTCGTACTCGCCCTTCGGGACGGTCCACGCCCCGGCGTCACGTTTCGCGAAGAACGGCCCACCCATATGGCCCAGCAACACCTCCAGGCCGTCCTCGGTGTGCCGGTACAACAGCAGGCCCGCGCTGCGCCGTGCGGTCACACCCCCACCTCCGGGTGCGCGGCGAGCAGGGTCTCGACGGTGTCGGCGTCCTCGGGGCGCTTGTCCTCGCGGTAGCGCAGCACGCGGGCGAAGCGGAGGGTGACGCCGGCCGGGTAGCGGGTGGAGCGCTGCAGCCCGTCGTAGGCGATCTCGACGACGAGTTCGGGGCGTACGGTCACCACGTGGCCGCTGCTGTCGACGGCCAGTTCCCGCAGCCGCTCGGTCTGCCACTCCAGCATCGCGTCGGTCATGCCCTTGAAGGTCTTGCCGAGCATCGCGAAGCCGCCGTCCGCGGTGCGGGCGCCGAGGTGGAGGTTGGAGAGCTTGCCGGAGCGCCGGCCGTGGCCCCACTCGGCGGCCAGCACGACCAGGTCGAGGGTGTGCACCGGTTTGACCTTCAGCCAGGACGCGCCGCGCCGGCCGGCGCTGTAGGCGGCGTCGAGGGCCTTGACCACCACTCCCTCGTGGCCGCGCGCGAGGGTCGCGGCCATGAATGCCTCCGCCATGTCGCTGTCCTCGGCTCCGGTCACCAGCGCGCGGCGCACCCGCATCGGCTCCGGCACCAGCGACGCCAGTTCGGTGTGCCGCTCGGAGAACGGCAGGTCGAGCAGGTCGCGGTCGCCGACGGACAGGGCGTCGAAGAAGACGGGGGAGACGGGGACGGACTTGGCGGCCGTGGGCACGTCGACCCGCGAGCCGACGCGGCCGGCCGTCTCCTGGAAGGAGCGGGGCCGCCCGTCCTCGCCGAAGGAGATGACCTCGCCGTCCAGCACGAACCGCCGCCCCCGCAGCCGCAGCGCGGCGCCGGTCACCTCGGGGAGGCGGTCGGTGATGTCGTCGAGGGTGCGGGTGTAGACCCGTACGGCGTCGCCGTCGCGGTGCACCTGGACGCGGATGCCGTCCAGCTTCTCCTCGACGGCGCAGGCGCCGAGCTTGTCGATCGCCTCGGTCACCGAGGAGGCGGTGTGCGCCAGCATCGGCAGGACCGGGCGGCCGACGGTGAGGCGGAAGCGGTCCAGCGCCGTGGGGCCCTCGCTCAGCAGGGCCTCGGCGACGGTCTGCAGGGAGCCCGCCAGCATCACCGCCCGGCGGACGTCAACCGGCGGCGCCCCGGTGGCCTGCGCCAGCCCTTCCACGGCGACGGCGTCCAGGGCGCCCTGCCGCACCTCGCCGGTGAGCAGGCCGAACAGGAACCGCTGTTCCTCCTTGGTGGCGGCGCCCATCAACTCACCCACCAGCCGTCCTCGTTCGGCCTGCGAGCCGGGGCCCGCGACCTTGCCGAGGCCGGTGAGCAGGGCGTCCACCTCGCGCACGGTCAGGGTGGGTTCGGCGGCGGGGGCGACCGGGCGGCTGAGCACCTTCCAGCCGACGCCGAGCCGCCCCTGGGGCAGCCGTCCCGCCAGGTACGGGATCACGATCGGTACGTCGTCCGCCTCGGCGTCGCCGAAGAGTTCGGCGAGCAGGGCGATCTTCCGGGACCGCGCCGAGGTGGCGGCGACCTCCTGGGACACATGGGCCAGGCGGGCAAGCAGCATGCTGCCATGGTGCAACGCGCTCGCCCCGGTGACACCTGGACGAGCGGGTCCGGGTGCCGGCCGCGCCCGTGCGGCGGGTCCGTACCCCGACACAGCGGCCCTGCTACGGCGTCGCGTCCAGGTCGGTCATCAGCAGCTCCCCGTTGATCGTCGCGCCCGCCCGGTAGCCGCCCGCCGCCGCGTTGACGACCTGCTCGGCGAAGCCCATCGCGTTGCCGGCCGCCCAGACACCGGGCACGGTCGTCAGTCCGGTCTCGTCGACCACGGGATACGCGCCGAAGGGCGTCTCGCGCAGTTCGGCGCCGAGCCGCTCCAGCAGATCCGTCCGCGGCACCGCCCGGGGTGCGACGAAGACGACCTCGCGCGCGTGCGTCGTGCCGTCCGCCAGCCGGACGCCGGTCAGCCGGTCGTCCTCGACGACCAGCTCCGAGACCTCGCCCGGCACCACCTTCACGCCGGCCGCGGCCAGCCTGCGCAGGTCGTCGTCCGTCAGCTCCCGCTCCTGGACGGTGTGCAGGAAGAACGTCACGTCCTTCGACCACTGGGACACCATCAGCGCCTGGTGCACGCCCATCGGGGTGGTGGCCAGCACGCCGAAGGCCCGGTCGCGCACCTCCCAGCCGTGGCAGTACGGGCAGTGCAGCACATCGCGGCCGAACCGCTCGGCGACCCCGGGGACCGCCGGCGGCTCGTCCTTCAGGCCGGTGGCCACGACGAGGCGCCGGCCCCGGACGGTCCGGCCGCTCGCGAGCGAGACGGTGAAGCCGGGGGCGACGTCCACCGCCCGGTCCCGGACCAGGTCGACGCCGTAGCGGGCGATCTCCTCCCGGCCGGCGGCCAGGAACTCGGCCGGCGGCATGCCGTCCCGGGTCAGATAGCCGTGCATATGGGCGGCGGGCGCGTTGCGCGGCTCGCCGGCGTCGACGACCAGGGTGCGGCGCCGGGCCCGGCCCAGCACCAGCGCGGCGGAGAGCCCCGCCGCTCCGCCGCCGACGACGATCACTTCGTACTGCTCGGTCATGGGTGACCACCTCCACGCCCGACGGTCGCCGAACCGATGCCGGTTTGACAAACGCGTTTGCCGAAACTGCAATGGCTTCATGACGGACGACACGGACGGTGTCCTCGCGGAGGTCGGTCCCCGGCTGCGCCGCATTCGCAAGGAGCGAGGGGTCACGCTCGCCGGTCTGGCGACGGCGACCGGCATCTCGGTGAGCACGCTGTCCCGGCTGGAGTCGGGGCTGCGCAGACCCAGTCTGGAGCTGCTGCTGCCGATCGCGCGGGCGCACCAGGTGCCGCTGGACGAGCTGGTGGGCCAGCCGCGGACGGAGGATCCGCGCGTCCACGGCAAGCCGGTCGTCCGCCACGGCCGCACCTTCTGGCCGCTCACCCGGCAGCCCGGTGGACTGCAGGCGTTCAAGGTGCTGGTGCCCCGCAGCACGGAGGAACCCGAGCCGCGCACCCACGAGGGCTACGAGTGGATGTACGTGCTGTCCGGGCGGCTGCGGGTGGTGCTCGGCGAGCACGACGTGGTGCTCGCGGCGGGGGAGGCGGCGGAGTTCGACACCCGGGTGCCGCACTGGTTCGGCTCGACCGGGGAGGGGCCGGTGGAGTTCCTGAGCCTGTTCGGGCCCCAGGGGGAGCGGATGCACGTGCGGGCACGGCCCAAGCGGGCGTGACCCGCCCGGACGGCAAGGCCCCGCGGGTGACCCGGCCCGCGGGTCAGGCCGGGGTGTTCGGCCGGCCGTCGGACGTCGTGCGGTCGGCCTCGGCGTGCGCCAGCATCGACAGCAGGGACGCCACGGTCAGGCCGGCCTCGGCCGGGTGGCGCAGGACCATGCTCGGCTCGATGCGGTAGGTGTTGGTGCGCCCCTCCCGGACATGGGAGAGGTAGCCGTCCCGCTCCAGGTCGGAAATGATCTTCTGCACGGCACGTTCCGTGAGCCGGCAGTGCGCGGCGATGTCGCGGATCCTGGCGCTCTGGTTGTCGGCGATCGCGGCCAGCACGCGTGCGTGATTCGTCAGAAACGTCCATCCGGTGTGTGACTCGGGCACTCCATCCATGCCTCCACTCTAGCGAGCGACCATTCACGTATTCAAAAACCGGAACGCGATTTCGTGTATTGGTTGACGTGCTTGGGGCACAAGAGGGAATCTGAGGGGGCCATGCAGACGTGTACACGAGGGAGAAGGGCCATGCCGGAATCCGCGGACTCGGCGCAGCCCCTCACCGCACAGGAGTCCCCGGGACGGTCGCCCGGCGACGGTCCGCGCGCCGCGGTGCCGTGTCTGGCCGCGATCGAGTCCGTCACCGAAGGCGACCGCGCGCTGGTCACCGTGCACGGTGAGCTCGACGTCGGCGGCGCCGGGCTGCGGACCGCGCTCGGTGACGTCCTCGACCGCTCGGCCACCGGAATCGACCTCGACCTGACCGCGGTCGGCTTCTGCGACTGCGGCGGCCTGAACCTCCTGCTCGACCTGCGGCGGCAGGCCCTCGACCGGGGCAAGACCGTCGGGGTGCGGGCCTGGAGCCCGGCGGTGGCCCGGCTGTTCGAACTGACCGGCACGCGCGAGCTGTTCACGCCCTCCGCCCCCGGCGGACGGGGCGCCGTCGCCGTCGCCGAGGCCCCGGTCCGGCGCGCGGACGCCGATCAGGAGCTGCGCACGGAGGTCGCCCAGCTGCGCCGGGCCATGCGGACCCGGCCCGTCATCGACGTGGCCCGCGGCATCCTGATGGCGAGCTTCGGACTGAGCGCCGACGCCGCCTGGGCCGTCCTCGTCACCGCCTCCCAGAACAGCAACACCAAGCTGCACCAGCTCGCCCAGGACCTGATGGGCGCCGTCGACGGCTCCGCGCTGTCCGCGGAGGTGCGGCAGCGGATGGCGGACGCCGTCGCCCTGGTGCGGGAGCGGCAGGACGGCACCAGGCCCTCGGTGTAGGACCCCGGGGTGTGACCTTCCCGGCAGTCCTGTTCCCTCCATGGCAAGCGACCGCTTAGTATGCGGTGGATCCCGGTCGATACCCCGGTCCGACGACGCTGTCCCGTGGAGGCACCGCATGCAGGCATGGCAAGTGCACGAGCTCGGCGAGCCGAGTGAGGTGATGCGGCTCCAGGACGTCCAGGCGCCCACCCCCGGCGACGGCCAGGTGCTGCTCAAGGTGCGGGCCGCCAACATCAACTTCCCGGACGTGCTGATGGCCCGCGGCCACTACCAGGTGCGCCCGCCGCTGCCGTTCACGCCCGGCGTGGAGATCTGCGGCGAGACCGAGGACGGCCGCCGCGTGCTGGCCAACCCCGCGCTGCCGTACGGCGGTTTCGCCGAGTACGCCGTCGCGGACGCCGCCGCGCTGCTGCCCGCCCCGGACTCGCTGGACGACGCCGAGGCCGCCGCCCTGCACATCGGCTACCAGACGGGCTGGTTCGGTCTGCACCGCCGCGCCCGTCTGGAAGCCGGCGAGACGCTCCTCGTCCACGCCGCCGCCGGAGGGGTCGGCAGCGCGGCCGTGCAGCTCGGCAAGGCCGCCGGGGCGACGGTCATCGGTGTCGTCGGCGGGGCCGACAAGGCCGCCGTGGCCCGCGAGCTGGGCTGTGACGTGGTCGTCGACCGCAAGAGCGAGGACGTCGTCGCCGCGGTCAAGGAGGCGACCGGCGGCCGGGGTGCCGACGTCATCTACGACCCGGTGGGCGGCGAGGCCTACACCCAGTCCACCAAGGTCGTCGCCTTCGAGGGCAGGATCGTCGTCGTCGGCTTCGCCGGCGGCTCCATCCCCAGCCCCGCGCTCAACCACGCGCTGGTGAAGAACTACTCGATCCTGGGCCTGCACTGGGGGCTGTACAACACCAAGAACCCGAAGCTGGTCCTGCACTGCCACGAGCAGCTCACCGAACTGGCCGCCCGGGGCGCCATCAAGCCGCTGGTGAGCGAGCGCGTGCCGCTCGGCGAGGCGGCCGCCGCCGTGCAGCGCGTCGCCGACGGTGTCACCACCGGCCGGGTCGTCGTCGTCCCGTCCCTCGCGAACGGAGCCGCCGCATGAGCGTCGACGCAGCCGAACTCCGGCGGCGCACCGCCGAGTTGCTGAAGGCGCATCCGCCGGCCACGACCGACCGGCCGGACTTCCTCCGCGCCCGCTTCGACGCGGGACTGGCGTGGGTGCACTACCCGGAGGGCCTCGGCGGCCTCGGCGCCCCGCGGACCCTCCAGGCCGTGGTGGACGCCGAGCTGGAGGCCGCGGGCGCCCCCGACAACGATCCCCGCAGGATCGGCATCGGCCTCGGCATGGCCGCGCCGACGATCCTCAAGTACGGCACCGAGGAGCAGAAGCAGCGCTATCTGCGGCCCTTGTGGACCGGCGAGGAGGTCTGGTGCCAGCTCTTCAGCGAGCCCGGCGCCGGCTCCGACCTGGCCGCGCTCGGCACGCGGGCCGTTCGGGAGGGCGAGGACTGGGTCGTCAACGGGCAGAAGGTGTGGACCTCCAGCGCCCACCTCGCCCGCTGGGCCATCCTCATCGCCCGCACCGACCCGGACGTGCCCAAGCACGCCGGCATCACCTACTTCCTGTGCGACATGACCGACCCCGGCGTCGAGGTCCGCCCGCTGCGGCAGATCACCGGCGAGGCCGAGTTCAACGAGGTCTTCCTCACCGACGTCCGCATCCCCGACTCCCGCCGCCTCGGCGAGGTCGGCGACGGCTGGCGGGTCGCGCAGACCACGCTCAACAACGAGCGCGTCGCCATCGGCGGCATGCGGCTGCCCCGCGAGGGCGGCATGATCGCCCCGGTCGCGAAGACCTGGCGCGAGCGGCCCGAACTGCGCACCCACGACCTGCACCAGCGGCTGCTGAAGCTGTGGGTGGAGTCCGAGGTGGCCCGGTTCACCGCCGAGCGGCTGCGCCAGCAGCTCGTCGCCGGACAGCCCGGCCCGGAGGGCGCCGGCATGAAGCTCGCCTTCGCCCGCCTCAACCAGGAGATCAGCGGCCTGGAGGTGGAACTGCGCGGCGAGGAGGGCCTGTTGTACGACGACTGGACCATGCGCCGGCCCGAACTGGTGGACTTCACCGGCCGCGACGCCGGCTACCGCTACCTGCGCTCCAAGGGCAACAGCATCGAGGGCGGGACCAGCGAGGTCCTGCTGAACATCGTCGCCGAGCGCGTCCTGGGCCTGCCCGCCGAGCCGCGCACCGACAAGGACGTCGCCTGGAAGGACCTGGCCCGATGACCGACCTGCTGTACTCGGAGGAGGAAGAGGCGCTCCGGGCCGCCGTACGGGACCTGCTCGCCGACCACTGCGACGCGCCCGGCGTCATCGCGCGCACCGAGTCCGACGCCCCGCACGACCTCGCCGCCTGGAAGGCGCTCGCCGACGGCATGGGCCTCGCCGGCCTGCTGGTGCCCGAGGCACAGGGCGGGCAGGGCGCCGGCCACCGCGAAGTGGCGGTCGTGCTGGAGGAACTGGGGCGGGCCGTCGCCCCCGTGCCCTACCTCACCAGCGCGGTCGTCGCCACCGAGGCCCTGCTGGAGTGCGGGGACGAGGAACTGCTCGGCCGGCTGGCCTCCGGGCGGACCGTGGCGGCCCTCGCGGTCGGGCTGCATCGCGCCCCGGGCACCGCCTTCGCCGTCGCACGGCTGGAGAACGGCACCCTGCACGGGGAGCTGACCGGCGTCGCGGACGCGGCGGCGGCCGACGTGCTGCTCGTGCCGGCCGAGGACGGCGGCCTGTACGCCGTGCAGGCGTCCGACGCCACCGTCACCCCGCAGGTCTCCCTCGACCTCACCCGGCCGCTGGCCGGCGTCGTCCTCACCGGCGCCCCCGGCCGCCGCCTCGGGGACGCCGATCCCGCCGTGCGACGGGCCCTGCGCGCCGGCGCCGGACTGCTCGCCTCCGAACAACTCGGCCTGGCGGAATGGGCGTTGACCGAGACCGTGCGCTACCTGAAGGAGCGCAAGCAGTTCAACCGTCCCGTCGGCGGGTTCCAGGCGCTCAAGCACCGGCTCGCCCAGCTGTGGCTGGAGGTCGTCAACCTCCGCGCCGCCGCCCGCAACGCCGCCGACGCGCTCGCGACCGGCGAGGACGTGGACCTGGCCGTCGCGGTCGCCCAGGCCTACGCGGCGCCCGTCGCCGTGCACGCCGCCGAGGAGGCGCTGCAGCTGCACGCCGGCATCGGCATGACCTGGGAGCATCCGATCCACCTGTACCTCAAGCGCGCCAAGGCCGACTCGATCGCCTACGGCACGGCGGGCGCGCATCGCTCCGAGGTGGCCGAACTCGTCGACCTGCAGGCCCCCTGAGCGTCCCTCGGCGAAGCCCGGTGAAGCCCGGTGAAGCCCGCCCCACCTGGGGCGGGCTTCTTCGTGCGCTCGGCGCAAGGAGTGAACGGACGGCGGCGGTCCGGCCAACTCCTGCCATGTACAGATACTTTGGGGCTTCGGCGGCCCCATACTCCCTGTGGTTCGGACCCGCCCCACAGGGAGGCAGAACATGGCCCTCGTCACCCGCCGCAGAGCTCTCACCGCCCTCGGCGCCACGCTCGCCGCCGTCCTCGCCCCGCCCGCCGGAAGCGCCTTCGCCGCCGAACGGCGGCACCGCAAGGCCCCGTTGTGGCGCGCTCACGCCCACAACGACTACGAGCACCCCAGGCCCCTCTTCGACGCCCTCGACCACCGCTTCGGCAGCGTCGAGGCCGACATCTTCCTCGTCGGCGACCAGCTCCTGATCGGCCACACCGAGAGCGACCTCGACCCGACCCGCACCCTGGAATCGCTCTACCTCGACCCGCTGGCCGCCCTCGTCAAGGCCAACCACGGCTCCGTGTATCGCAGTTACCGCAAACCGCTGCAGCTGCTCATCGACATCAAGACCGAGGGCTCCTCCACCTACCTCGAACTCGACCGCCACTTGCGGCGCTACCGGCACCTGTTCACGACCTATGCCCACGGCCGCGTGTACCCCGGTGCGCTCACCAACGTCATCTCCGGCGACCGGGCCGCCCGCACGCCCATGGAGGCGCAGAGCGTGCGCCGCGCCTTCTACGACGGCCGGCTCACCGACCTCGGCACCCCCGCGCCCGCCTCCTTCATCCCGCTGATCAGCGACAACTGGCAGCTCAACTTCACCTGGCTCGGCGAGGGCGCCTTTCCCGACGCCGAGCGGCAGAAGCTGCGCGCCCTCCTCGCCCGGGCCCACGCGGCCGGCCAGAAGGTCCGCTTCTGGAACACCCCGGACCTGCCCGGGCCCGCCCGGGACGCGCTGTGGGCCGAACTGCTGGACGCAGGCGTCGACTACCTCAACACCGACGACCTCGCCGGCCTCGAGTCCTTCCTCGACGCCCACCGGACGGCGTAGAACCACACGTTCGGGGGACAGGTCAGCCGTGCCGACCGGCCCTCCGCTACGCCACACTTGCGGCCGAACGCCGCGAAACGGGCGTGGCGGAGGAGGTTGACGATGGCGATTTCCATCTCTGTGGTGCTGCTGCTCCTGATCCTGGCGGTGATCTTCCTGCGCAGCGGCGGGCTGAAGGTCTCCCATGCCCTGGTCTGCGCGCTGCTCGGGTTCTTCCTCGCCGGCACGAGCGTGGCGCCCACGATCCACAGTGGCGTCACGGCGACCGCCGACATCCTCGGCAGCCTGCGGCCCTGAGCCGGCCCGCGGTCAGGGCGTCGTGAACACCCCGATGCCGTTCGGCACCGGGCGTTCCGCGTCGCCCGAGGGATGGTTGCGCACGGTCACCGTGCTCGCCCCCGGAGCGCGCGCGACCAGCGTGGTGGAACCGCCGCCGTCCAGACTGAAGGCATCGGTAGCGCCCAACTCGCGCATTTCTTCGGCGACTTCGGCGATGGTCAGGCCCTTGCGGTAGTCGGGCGCGCCGTCCAGTGCGAACAGCAGCAGCCGCCTGCCGCCGTCCGTGATGCCGACGGCCGTGCGGACGGCCGAGACGGTGCCGTCCAGCCCGGGCAGCGGCTGTCCGCGCCGGAGCACGGGATAGCCGCCGAGGGCGAATCGGTAGGCGACCTTGGAGTGGGCCGCGACCAGGCGGTGCGTCACCTTCACCGGCTCGCCCTCGGCGAGTTTCCGCAAGCGCCGGGCGCCCTCCTCGCGGCCGACGAGCACCGTGGTGCCCACGGCGACGGGCCCCTGACCCGGGGTGGCGGCCGCCGCCACGACCCGGCCCCGGCGGACGGTGACCTCGTAGGTGTCCGTGCTGCACGCGGCGCCCCGGTCGGTGTCCGTGCCGCAGGTCGCGCGGACCCGGGAGGCCGCGCCCCAGTCCGAGGTGAACGCGCCGATCGAGTTCTCGGGCAGCGCGAACTGGTTGAGTCCGCGCAGCGGCAGGCGTCCGGCCGGTGTGCGGATCGTGCCCTCCAGGGCGAGGCCGTCCAGCCGGGCCCTGCGGTCGACGCCCACGCCGAACACGTCCTCGGTGCCGGTACCGGGCGGCAGGGCGGGGCCGAAGCGCTGACCGTCGGGCACCGCCGCCTTCAGGACGTGCCCCGCCGCGATCGCGGGTCCGTCGGTGGCGCCGGTCGCCTCGACGCCCGGGTGCTGGGTCTCCGAGATGTTGAAGAAGTCGCCGTTCACGCCCGCGACGGCGCCCTGCGCGTCGGCCAGCCGGGAGACCGTGGCCCGGGCGGCGACCGCCCCCGGATACAGCAGGCCGAGCCGTACGCGTGGATCGCGCAGATCGACGGTGAGCAGGTGCGCGTGGGCCGGCCCCTTGCTCCCCCGGAGGTCGAACTGCCGGTAGGTGACGCCCGGCGCGATCGCGGTGGCGGCGGACGCGGCGCCGGCCGGTGCCGCCCCCACCAGGGCCGCACCGGCCAGCGCGCCGAATGCCGTGACGAACGAGAGTACGGATCTGCCTGCTCTGGAACGCTTCTGACGGCGCGTCACTGTGCCCCCTGAGGTCTCGTCAACTCTCCGAACGCTCAGGGGAAGTGCAGCAGACCGCGGTGGTCCGCGCAGCGACTACGCGTCGACTACGCGAGAACGGGTGAGAAAACGCACCCCCTCGGGTGCCTCCAGCGAGAAACCGCTGCCGCGACCGGTGACGACGTCCACGATCAGCCGGGTGTGGCTCCACGCCGCGTACTGGCTGCGGGACATCCAGAACGTCACCGGCTCCGGCACCCCCTCCACCTCCAGCTCCGCCAGCAGCACGTCGGAGTCACCGGTGCGGAACTCGCCCTCCGGGTAGCACATGGGCGCGCTGCCGTCGCAGCAGCCGCCGGACTGATGGAACATCAGCGGGCCGTGCGTGGCCCGCAGGGCGCGCAGCAGGTCGGCGGCGGCCGGGGTGAGTTCGACGCGCGGGATCTCCTCGTCCATGCCGTCCAGAACACCACGGACAAGGTTGCGAGAGGGTTGCGCGGCAGCGGGGGCGGCGGCAGGGGCTGCGGCAGCGGGAAAAGGAGTAGCTAGGGAGCGGCCCAACACCCCAGGGAGACCAGCTGGTCCGGTGCCCAGCGTCGCTCCACCACGGCCAGCAGCTCCCAGCCGAGCCGCTCGTACAGGGCCGTCGCCGCCGTGTTGGAGACGACGACGTCGAGCACCGGATGCAGACCGCGCGCCCGCGCCTGGGCGACGGCCCGGGCCATCAGGGCGGCACCGAGACCGCGCCCGTGCGCGGCGGGCGACACGAACAGGCGCCCCACCACGGCGGTGTCCGCCACATCGACCCCGGCGCGGGCGCTCCACAGACCGGGTGCCACGTCACCGCCGTCGGGCCGCGACAGCTCCACGTGCCCGACGACACGGCCGTCGAGTTCGGCCACCCAGGCGGCCTCCATCGAACTCGGGGTGAGCCAGCGAGCGGGGTCCGCCGGCCAGTTGACCGGGTAGCCGCTGTGCCGGTGCACGGCGGCGAGAGCCGCCACACAGGCGTCGAGATCGTGGTCGGCGCGCTGCCGGACGCGGGATTCGTCGGTCGTCATGATCGGCCAGTATTCCGTGGGCCGGCAGAGGTCACCGAGTCGCCGGTGGCGGGAAGGGAACCCACAGGGCGGCCGGCCCCTCCTATCGGTTGACGCAGTGGCCGACCCGATCGAGGAGTGTCTGTTGGACGGCATCGACGCCTCCACCGCCGGACCGCGCACGGTCTCCCGCCGCCGGTTCATGGTGTACTCCCTGTCCACGGCCGGCCTCGTCGTGGCCGCCCCGCTCGGCTGCGACACCTCGACGGCCCAGGGGTCCGAACCCGCCCGCGCGCCGGCCGACACGGTGGTGACCGGCACCGACGACGAGATGCTGGTCCTGGAGGTCACCCGGGAGAACAAGGTGGTCGTACGACTGCCCCGGGTCGAGGTCGGCCAGGGCATCACGACCGCCGTCGCCATGATGATCGCCGAGGAGCTGGACGCCCGCCTCGCCGACGTCGACATCCCCCTCGCGGACGCGCGGACCAAGGGCAACCAGAACACGGGCGGCTCGGACTCCGTCCGCTCGCTGTACGACCCGGCCCGCCGGCTGGCGGCCACGGCACGCGCCCGCCTGGTGACCGCGGCCGCCCGCCGCTGGCGCGTCCCCGCCTGGAGCCTGCGCACCGAGGACACCAAGGTCATCGCCCCGGACGGCCGCACCGCCACCTTCGGCTCGCTGAGCGCGGCCGCCGCCCGCGTGCGCCGCACCTCGGTGTCCGACCGGCCCAAGCCGGCCTCCCGGCACAAACTGATCGGCCGGCCCACGAACCGCGTCGACGGCCGCGACATCGTCACCGGCAGGGCCACCTACGCCGGCGACCTGCACGTGGCCGGGGCGAAGCCGACGGTGGTCGCGAGGCCGGCGACGTTCGGGGGGAAGGTGGTCACCGTCGACGACCGGGCCGCCCGCGCCCTGCCGGGGGTCCACGCGGTCGTACGGGTCCCCGGCGGGATCGCCGTCGTGGCCGAGACCTTCCACCACGCCTTCCAGGGCCGCGACGCCCTGAAGATCAAGTGGGCGCCGGGCCCGCTGGGCTCGCTGTCCGACGCCGGCATCCGCGCCCGGCTCAAGGCCGCCGTCCCGAAGCTGGGCGCCCCGCCGCGCGGGTCGAAGCAGGTCGAGGGCGAGTTCGAGTTCGCCTTCGTCAGCCACGCCCCGATGGAGGTGCTGACGGCGATCGCGGACGTGCGCGCGCACCGGGCGGAGATGTGGTTCTCCGCCCAGGGACCCATGGCCGCCCGCGACGACATCGCCTCCGCGGTCGGCCTGCCGGCCTCGGCGGTCACGGTCCACGTCATGCGCGGCGGAGGTTCCTTCGGGCGGCGGCTGACGCATGAGGCCGCCGTCGAGGCCGCCCTGATCTCCAAGGCGGCCGGCCGGCCGGTCAAGCTCATGTGGAGCCGCAACGACGACACCCGCCACGGCCGGATGCGCCCGGCCACCCACCACCGCCTCCGCGCCAGCCACAAGGACGGCCGGGTCGTCGCCTTCGCCCACGCCATGGCCTCCGTCGACGAGTCCTACGGCAGCAAGGGCGGCGCCCGGCAGGCGCTCTTCGTCCGGCCGGCCGCCCGCCCCGCCCCCAGCGACTCCGGGCTGTACAACTTCGGCCGCCTGTCCGGGGATTCGGGTGGCGTCGAACTCGCGATGCCGGTCGGCGCCTGGCGCTCGGTGGACTCCGGGACGATGCGCACCGCGGAGGAGATCCTCGTCGACGAGATCGCCGGGAGCCTCGGCGTCGACCCGGTCGCCTTCCGCCGTACGACCCTGCGGAGCAAGGCCGTCCGGGCCGTGCTCGACAAGGTCGCCGAGGCCGGGAGCTGGAACGCGCCGCTGCCCGCCGGACACGGGCAGGGCGTCGCCGTCCACGAGGAGTACGGCTCCTGCGTTGCCTGCCTCGCCGAGATCGACGCCACCGACCCGAAGAAACCGAGGGTCGTCAAGGTGGTGATGGCCGCCGACGTCGGCACCGCCGTCAACCCGCGCGGCCTTCAGGCCCAGCTCATGGGCACCGCCGTCGACGGGATCTCCACGGTGCTGAGCGCCGGGCTGCACATCGACCGGGGCGCCGTCCGCGAGGGCAGCTTCGCCGACTTCCACTGGGCCCGCCAGCGGAACGCCCCCCTGCATTTCGAGGCGCACATCATGCCGTCCACCGCCGAGCCCGGCGGCGCGGGCGAACTCGGCGTGCCCGCCGCCTCCGGAGCCGTCGCCAACGCCTACGCCCGGGCCACCGGCACCAGACCCCGCCGCTTCCCGCTGAACTTCTGAACCTCCTTCCTGAACTTCTGAACCTCTTCGAGAAGGTGCCGATGCCGTCCTACTCCTTCGTCCTCAACGGCGAGAAGGTCACCGTCCAGGCCCCGGCCGACATGCCGCTGCTGTGGGTGCTGCGCGACCTGCTGCACGTCACCGGCCCCAAGTACGGCTGCGGCGTCGGCGTCTGCCGGGCCTGCACCAGCCACCTCGACGGCGAGGAGATCCAGCCCTGCGTCGTCAAGGTCAAGGACTGTGCCGACCGGAAGGTCACCACCATCGAGGGCCTGGCCGACGGCGACACCCTGCACCCCGTGCAGCAGGCCTGGCTCGACTGCGACGTCTCCCAGTGCGGCTTCTGCCAGCCCGGGCAGATCATGGCCGCCGTCGCCCTGCTGAAGAAGACACGCCACCCCACCGACGCCGACATCGACGGCATCGAGAACGTCTGCCGCTGCGGCACCTACGCCCGCATCCGTGAGGCGATCAACAAGGCGGCCACGAAAATCACTCCCTGAGTGGCCCGGGTCACATGGCCACGGGCGCATGGCACCGACACCATGGGGGACGTTCGTCGGCAGGCTGAAGGGAGCGGTGATGTTCCGCAAGGTGCTGGTCGCCAACCGTGGTGAGATCGCGATCAGGGCGTTCCGCGCCGGCTATGAGCTGGGCGCGCGGACGGTCGCCGTCTTCCCGCACGAGGACCGCAACTCGTTGCACCGGCTCAAGGCCGACGAGGCCTACGAGATCGGCCAGCCCGGCCACCCCGTGCGGGCCTACCTGTCGGTCGAGGAGATCGTCCGCGCCGCCCGCCGGGCCGGCGCGGACGCCGTCTACCCGGGCTACGGCTTCCTGTCGGAGAACCCCGAGCTGGCCAAGGCCTGCGAGGAGGCCGGCATCACCTTCGTCGGGCCGAGCGCGCAGACGCTGGAGCTCACCGGCAACAAGGCCCGCGCCGTCGCCGCAGCCCGCGCGGCCGGCGTGCCGGTGCTCGGCTCCTCCCAGCCCTCCACCGACGTCGACGAACTCGTGCGCGCCGCCGAGGAGATCGGCTTCCCGGTGTTCGTGAAGGCGGTCGCGGGCGGCGGCGGGCGCGGCATGCGCCGCGTCGAGGACCCGGCCGCGCTGCGCGAGTCCATCGAGGCCGCGTCCCGCGAGGCCGCCTCCGCCTTCGGCGACCCGACCGTCTTCCTGGAGAAGGCCGTCGTCGACCCCCGCCACATCGAGGTGCAGATCCTCGCCGACGGCACGGGCGACGTCATCCACCTCTTCGAGCGCGACTGCTCCCTCCAGCGCCGCCACCAGAAGGTCATCGAGATGGCGCCCGCGCCCAACCTCGACCCGGAGCTGCGGGACCGGATCTGCGCCGACGCGGTCCGCTTCGCGCGCGAGATCGGCTACCGCAACGCGGGCACGGTCGAGTTCCTCCTCGACCGCGACGGCAACCACGTCTTCATCGAGATGAACCCGCGCATCCAGGTCGAGCACACGGTCACCGAGGAGGTCACCGACGTCGACCTCGTCCAGGCCCAGCTGCGCATCGCCTCCGGCCAGACCCTCGCCGACCTGGGCCTGTCCCAGGAGACGGTCAAGCTGCACGGCGCGGCCCTGCAGTGCCGTATCACCACCGAGGACCCCGCCAACGGCTTCCGCCCCGACACCGGCCGCATCAGCGCCTACCGCTCGCCCGGCGGCTCCGGCATCCGCCTCGACGGCGGAACCACCCACGCCGGTACGGAGATCAGCGCGCACTTCGACTCGATGCTGGTCAAACTCACCTGCCGCGGACGGGACTTCAAGGCCGCGATCGGCCGGTCCCGGCGCGCCGTCGCCGAGTTCCGCATCCGCGGCGTCGCCACCAACATCCCCTTCCTGCAAGCGGTGCTGGACGACCCGGACTTCCAGGCCGGGCGGGTGACGACGTCGTTCATCGAGGAGCGCCCGCACCTGCTGACCGCCCGCTCCTCGGCCGACCGCGGCACCAAACTGCTCACCTACCTCGCCGACGTCACGGTCAACAAGCCGCACGGCGATCGGCCCGAGCTGATCGACCCGGACACCAAGCTGCCCCCGCTGCCGGCCGGTGAGCCCCCGGCGGGCTCCCGCCAACGGCTCGTCGAGCTCGGCCCCGAGGGCTTCGCCCGCGCCCTGCGCGCGTCCCCGACCATCGGCATCACCGACACCACCTTCCGCGACGCCCACCAGTCGCTGCTCGCCACCCGGGTGCGCACCAAGGACCTGCTGGCCGTCGCTCCGGTGGTGGCCCGCACGCTGCCCGAGCTGCTCTCCCTGGAGTGCTGGGGCGGAGCGACGTACGACGTCGCCCTGCGCTTCCTCGCCGAGGACCCCTGGGAGCGGCTGGCCGCCCTGCGCGAGGCCGTCCCCAACCTCTGCCTGCAGATGCTGCTGCGCGGCCGCAACACGGTCGGCTACACCCCGTACCCGACGGAGGTCACCGACGCCTTCGTGCACGAGGCCGCCGCCACCGGCATCGACATCTTCCGCATCTTCGACGCCCTCAACGACGTCGGCCAGATGCGCCCCGCCATCGACGCCGTGCGCGAGACGGGCACCGCGGTCGCCGAGGTCGCCCTCTGCTACACCTCGGACCTGTCCGACCCCGGCGAGCGCCTGTACACGCTGGACTACTACCTGCGGCTGGCGGAGCAGATCGTCGCGGCCGGCGCGCACGTCCTGGCGATCAAGGACATGGCCGGACTGCTGCGCGCCCCCGCCGCCGCGAAGCTGGTCTCGGCGCTGCGCCGCGAGTTCGACCTGCCGGTCCACCTGCACACCCACGACACGGCGGGCGGCCAGCTCGCCACCTACCTGGCCGCGATCCAGGCCGGCGCGGACGCGGTGGACGGCGCGGTCGCCTCCATGGCGGGCACCACCTCCCAGCCGTCGCTGTCGGCGATCGTCGCCGCCACCGACCACTCCGAGCGGCCCACCGGGCTCGACCTCCAGGCCGTCGGCGACCTGGAGCCGTACTGGGAGAGCGTCCGCAAGATCTACGCCCCCTTCGAGGCGGGCCTCGCCTCGCCGACCGGCCGCGTCTACCACCACGAGATCCCCGGCGGGCAGCTCTCCAACCTGCGCACCCAGGCCGTCGCGCTCGGCCTCGGCGACCGCTTCGAGGAGATCGAGTCGATGTACGCGGCCGCCGACCGGATGCTCGGCCGGCTGGTCAAGGTCACCCCGTCGTCCAAGGTGGTCGGCGACCTCGCCCTGCACCTCGTCGGCGCCGACGTCACCCCCGAGGACTTCGAGGCGACGCCGAACAGGTTCGACATCCCCGACTCGGTGATTGGCTTCCTGCGCGGCGAGCTGGGCACCCCGCCCGGCGGCTGGCCGGAGCCCTTCCGCAGCCGGGCGCTGGAGGGCCGTGCGGAGCCCCGGCCGGTCCAGGAGCTGACGCCGGAGGACCGCGAGGGCCTGGCCAAGGAGCCCCGCGCGACCCTCAACCGGCTGCTCTTCCCCGGCCCGACGCGCGAGTTCGACAGCCACCGCCAGACCTACGGCGACACCAGCGTCCTGGACAGCAAGGACTTCTTCTACGGTCTGCGCCCGGGCAAGGAGTACGCCGTCGACCTCGAACCCGGCGTCCGGCTGCTCATCGAGCTGGAGGCCGTCGGCGAGGCCGACGAGCGCGGCATGCGCACCGTGATGTCCACGCTGAACGGCCAGCTGCGGCCCATCCAGGTCCGCGACAAGGCGGCCGCCTCCGACGCGCCGGTCACCGAGAAGGCCGACCGGTCCAACCCCGGCCACGTGGCGGCGCCGTTCGCCGGTGTGGTCACGCTCGCGGTCGCCGAGGGCGACGAGGTCGACGCCGGGGCGACCGTGGCCACGATCGAGGCGATGAAGATGGAGGCCGCGATCACCGCGTCCCGGGCGGGCCGCGTGAACCGGCTGGCGATCAACCGGATCCAGCAGGTGGAGGGCGGCGACCTGCTGGTCGAGATCGGCTGAGGCGACACCACGACAGCGGCGCCCGCGGGCGGTCAGGAGTCGCGCAGGGTGCTGTGCGGCGACCGGCCGTAGGCGTCGCGGTGGAGGGCGGCGAAGCCCGTTTCCCTTCCCCGCGTGTGACCTGCACCGCCCGGGGAACCCGGGGCGCGCCCGAGGCAGGGAGTACGGGCGGTCCAGGGAGGTTCCATGAGCGGGCAGACCGCGCAGTACGACCACGGGGGCGCCCCTCTCGCGGGGTACGCCACCCTCGCCGCCGCCTTCACGGCCGGTGTCACCGCCTTCGCCGCGTTCGTACGGCGGCGGGGGATCCGGCCGCCCAGTGAGGTCCCGCCCTGGGACGTCGCCCTCGAGGGCGCGGCGACGTACAAGGCGTCCAGGCTGCTGACCAAGGACGAGATCACGAGCTTCGTCCGGGCGCCGTTCGCCCGCCGCAGCGGCGAGGGCGAGGGCCCGGAGGTCATGGACGAGCCGCGGGGGCACGGCGTGCACCGCGCCGTCGGCGATCTGGTGACCTGTCCGTTCTGCACGTCCGTCTGGGCGGCCGGCGTGCTGGTGTGCGGATACACCGTCGTGCCCCGCGCCACCCGGCTGGTCTGCGCGGGACTCGGCGCCGTGACCATGGCGGACTGGCTGCAGTACGCCTGGACCTGGACCCAGCAGGCGGCCGAGGACTGAGCACCGGCCCCCGGCACGCTCCCGTCAGCCGAAGGACAGCGGGTAGCGGTGAACGGGTGGCAGGTCCCGCAGGACGCCGGGCCGGAAGACATCGATGACGTGCGCGCTCGGCGTGAACAGGGGTTCGGCGAGGGCCGGCAGGCGGTCGACGTCGTGCCACTCCCAGCGATGGACCAGGTGCGGCTCGGTGACGGACGGTTCGCCCTGGTACGCCGTGACGTGGACGGCGGCCGTGAGGCGGGGCATCCCGTGCGCGCGGTCCATCAGCAGGGCCGGCAGCCGCACCCCGTCGCGGTCGGCCTTCAGCCCGGTCTCCTCCTGAAGCTCCCGCACGGCCGTGTCGCGGAAGTCCTCGCCCGGCTCGTTCTTGCCGCCGGGCAGCTCCCACACCCCGCGGGTCGACCAGCCCAGCAGGAGCCGGCCGGCCGGATCGGTCACCACGACGCCGGCGCCGGTGAGAGCGTGCGGCGAAGGCCGTCCCTTGTCGGCGTACATGAGCCTCCCTGCCCGGTGGGTCGGCCCTGTGCCGGGCCGGTCGACGAGTGCCTACCCAGCGCGGGAGGGCACAGTCCCCGGGCGCGGCGCTGGGGGCGCGCCGGTCAGACAGAGCCCGGTGTTCCGGGCGGCCCGGAACCGGTGCCCCCGGGGCCGTCGACGCTCGCGCCCCTCTCGCTCTCCCCGACGAGGACCCGCACGTCCCACGGGCCGAGCCGTACCGTGGCGCCCGAGGTGAGGCGGCTGCCGTCCAGCACGTCGGACAGCTCCGACGGGGCCTGAACCGTGGCAGGCTCCCAGCTCCAGTTGTGAACCACGTGCACGCGGCGCCCGTCGACGGCCGTGCCGGTCGTCGCGGTGACGGACTCCGGAAGGTCCTGCCACGGAGAGCGCGCCCGCGGCGCCAGCCAGGCGGCCAGCGCCCGGGCCAGATCACGCCCGGGCACGGTGCCGACGTGGGTGACGCGGCCCTGGCCGTGGCGGCGCGTGGTGACGGCGGGCCAGCGGCCGAAGTGCGGATGGTCGTACGTCACCAGCACCTCGGCATCGGTCACGGTGAGGCCGTCGGCCCAGTAGGTGGCCACGGCCGTCTCCGGCAGCCGCAACTCCCCGCCGGGGACGGCACGGACGGGTATGTCCCGCACCAGATCGCTGAACTCGTCGTACGACACCCCCGCTGCCTCCGTCAGACGTCCGGGCGCCGGTTCGGTGCGCGCCCGTGCCTCGTGGTCGGCGTAGCCGGTGCGAGACCCGGCCCCACTCGCGGTTCAGGGTCTCCACGTCGCCGTACTTGTGCCGCAGATGGTCCACGAAGCGCTGGAAGACGCCGTGGTTGTGCAGGAGTTCCGGGCCGGGTTCGTTGTCCACCTGGAAGCCGATGACCGCCGGATGGTCCGCGTACCGGGCGACGATCGCGCGGACGACGCGCTCGGCGTGGAAGCGGAACGCGGGGTGGGTGAAGTCCACTTCCTGCCGGGCGCCCCAGCCGATGCGCTCGCCGGTGCGCCGTTCACCGGTGATCTCGGGGTACTGGCGCGCCAGCCACGGCGGGACGGCGTACGTCGGCGTGCCGAGGACGACGGAGATGCCGCGCTCGTGCGCGCCGTCCAACACCGGCTCCAGTCAATCGAGTTCGAACCGTCCGTTCTCCGGCTCCCAGGTCGACCAGACCGACTCGCCCACCCTGATCACGCTGAAGCGAGCCTCGGCCATCAGGTCGAGGTCGGCCTTCAGGCGTTCGGCGGGCCGTGCGGTGCCATGGGCGGGTCGGTACTCGTGGTAGTACGCGGCGCCGAACAGGACGCGGCCGGGCAGAGCCGCCATGAGGGGAACCTCCGGGGAGAGGTCGTCCCGGTGGGTCAGGAGGGCTGGACCTCCTCGAAGACGGCGAGGGCTTCGGCGGGGTCGGGGCTCACCAGGCGTTCCAGGCCGGCCGTCGTGATCTTCGCCCACTTCTCGGCCCGGGCCCACATCCGTTCCTCGAAGGCGCGGACGGCCGCGTCCAGATCTGCCGGGCCGGTGGCGACGGCCTTGGTGAGGCCGGCGGCCCCGGAGTCCGCCGCGATGGCCTCGGCGAGTTCGGCGCCCTCCAGCATCGCGAGGTTCGCGCCCGCGCCCAGCGGGGGCATCAGATGCGCGGCGTCGCCCAGGAGCGTCACGCCCGGGACGTGGGGCCAGGTGTGGGAGACCGGCAGGACGTACAGGGGGCGGTGGGCGAAAGCGGCGCCCTGGCGCAGGAGTTCGAGAACGGCAGGGGCCCAGCCCTCGTACAGGGTCAGCAGGCCCGATCGCACCGCCTCGGCGTCGGACAGGTCGAGGTGGGCGTGCCAGTCCAGCGGTGCGCGGAACTGGGCGTACACCTTGACGTGCCCGCCGCTGTTGCGCTGGGCGACGAGGTTCCGGTTCACGCCGTACACGGCCATGGACCCCTCCCCGACCATCCGGGCGAGATCGGGGTGGCGGGTGTCGACGTCGTCCAGGGAGGTCTCCATCGCGGTGACGCCGGTGTAGCGCGGCGTCTCCTGTGAGACCGCCGGCCGGACCCGCGACCAGGCGCCGTCGGCACCGACCACGAGGTCGAACGTCTCCTGCCGCCCGTCCGCGAAATGGACCAGTACGCCGTCCCCGGTCCCCGGCGTCACCCGCGTCACGGCCCGCCCCCACTGCACGTCGAGCGGGCCGAGCAGCAGGTCGCGGAGCTGCCTGCGGTCGATCTCGGGGTTGGCCCGCTCGTCCGGACGCGGCCGCCAGTCGCGCAGGACCGTCCCGTCCGTGTCCAGGATGCGCATGGCCTGCCCTTCGGGACGGGACAGCGCCAGGAACTCCGTGAGCAGCCCCGCCTTGTCCATCGCGAGCTGGCCGAGCCCTTCGTGCAGGTCCAGCGTGCCGCCGGGTGGGCGGGCGTCGGGGGAGGCGTCGCGTTCGAAGACGGTGACGGGGTGGCCGTGGCGGTGCAGCACCCGGGCGAAGGTGAGGCCTCCGGGGCCACTTCCGACTACGGCAATACGATGTCTCATGTCGATACACTGTATTTCTCGCTTACGATGCACCGCAAGCAACAGAACGGTGTGATCATGACTGTGTGGGACCGGCCCGAACCGCCGGCTCGCCCCGCGCCGCTCGACCGGGAGCGGATCGTCGCCGCCGCCGTCGCGCTGGCCGACGAGGGCGGCCTGGAGGCGGTGTCCTTGCGCAAGGTCGCCGCCCGGCTCAACGCCGGACCGATGCGGCTCTACGGCTACATCTCCACCAAGCAGGAACTGTTCGACCTCATGGTCGACGAGGTCCAGGCCGAAATCCTCCCCGAGGAACCGCCCGGTGACTGGCGGGAGGCGCTGAGCACCCTCGCCCACCGCACCAGGCAGGCCGCCCTCCGGCACGAATGGCTGGCCGACCTGCTCGGCGGCCGCCCGAGCCTGGGCCCGAACGGCCTCGCCGTGACCGAGGCCACCCTGGCCGCCCTCGACGGCTTCGCCGATATCGACACGGTCATGCGCGCCGTAGAGACCGTCGGCGCCTACTTCACCGGCGCGATCCGGCGCGAGATCGCGAACATCCGTGCCGAGCGGGCCACTGGCCTGTCGAAACGCGAATGGCAGCGAGCCTCTGGCCCCCACGTGACGCGCATGCTGGCCACGGGCCGCTTCCCGGCGCTGAGCAGGGCCGTGCACGACGGCACGGACGTGGACGCCGAGACCACCTTCACGACCGGCCTGGACTGGGTCCTCGACGCCGTGGCCGTGAAACTGCAGGGCGCCTGACCCGTTGATCGGCGATCGACCGGGTCAGGCGCCTTGCGAGTACGGCTGTGGCTGTCGTCGAGATTGCGTCTGCGGCTGGGGCTAGAAGAAGCCGAGCTTCTTCGGCGAGTACGACACCAGCAGGTTCTTGGTCTGCTGGTAGTGCTCCAGCATCATCTTGTGCGTCTCGCGGCCGATGCCCGAACCCTTGTAGCCGCCGAACGCCGCGTGCGCCGGGTAGGCGTGGTAGCAGTTCGTCCAGACGCGGCCCGCCTGGATCGCACGGCCCGCCCGGTACGCCGTGTTGATGTCACGCGTCCACACACCCGCACCGAGCCCGTACAGCGTGTCGTTGGCGATCTTGATGGCGTCGTCGAAGTCGTCGAACGACGTCACGGACACGACCGGTCCGAAGATCTCCTCCTGGAAGATCCGCATCCGGTTGTCGCCCTCGAAGATCGTCGGCTGGACGTAGTAACCGCCCTTCAACTCGCCGTCGTACTCGATGCGTTCGCCGCCGGTGAGGATCTTCGCGCCCTCCTGCCGGCCGATGTCCAGGTAGGAGAGGATCTTCTCCAGCTGGTCGTTGGAGGCCTGCGCGCCGATCATCGTGTCCGTGTCCAGCGGGTGGCCCGTCTTGATCTGCTCGGTCCGGGCGACCGCCGCCTCCATGAACTCGGCGTAGTGGCCGCGCTGCACCAGCGCCCTGGACGGGCAGGTGCACACCTCGCCCTGGTTGAGCGCGAACATCGTGAAACCCTCGAGCGCCTTGTCCCGGAAGGCGTCGTCGGCCGCGGTGACGTCCTCGAAGAAGATGTTCGGGGACTTGCCGCCGAGCTCCAGGGTGACCGGGGTGATGTTCTCCGACGCGTACTGCATGATCAGACGGCCGGTCGTGGTCTCCCCGGTGAACGCCACCTTCGCCACCCGCGGGCTGGACGCCAGCGGCTTGCCCGCCTCCACGCCGAAACCGTTGACGATGTTGATCACGCCCGGCGGGAGCAGATCGGCGACCAGGCTCAGCCAGTAGTGGATGGACGCCGGGGTCTGCTCGGCCGGCTTCAGCACGACCGCGTTGCCCGCGGCCAGCGCCGGCGCCAGCTTCCAGGTCGCCATCAGGATGGGGAAGTTCCACGGGATGATCTGCGCGACCACCCCGAGCGGCTCGTGGAAGTGGTACGCCACCGTGTCCTCGTCGACCTCGCCGAGCGAACCCTCCTGCGCCCGGATCGCGCCCGCGAAGTAGCGGAAGTGGTCGATGGCGAGCGGGATGTCCGCGGCCAGCGTCTCCCGGATCGGCTTGCCGTTCTCCCAGCTCTCCGCGACCGCGAGCTTCTCGAGGTTGGCCTCCATACGGTCGGCGATCTTCAGCAGGACGTCGGAGCGCTGGGTCATCGACGTACGTCCCCACGCCGGAGCCGCCGCGTGCGCCGCGTCGAGCGCCCGTTCCACGTCCTCCGCGGTGCCGCGCGCGATCTCGGTGAACGGCTGCCCGTTCACCGGGGACGCGTTCTCGAAGTACTGCCCCCGGGCCGGCGGCACGTACTCGCCCCCGATGAAGTGGTCGTAGCGCGCCTGGTAGGAGACGATCGCGCCCTCGGTGCCGGGCGCCGCGTAACGGGTCATGCTGGTGCTCCTTCAGAAGCGCTGCCCGCCGTTGGGCAGCTTTCCTGCGGAGGCTAGGGACGGGGACGTTGCAACCACGTTGCCGGTCGGCCGGGCGGGGTTGCGGCGGGGAGCTCGTCGGTCAGCGCGGGCGCGCCGTCGGTGCCGCCAGTTCCGTCTCCAGTGCCGTCAGCCGCGACCGTACCGCCGGCGTCGGGCGGACCGCGGCGAGCGCCCGCCACACGTCGAGGTCGTCCTCGCCCCAGGGCGCGTGCGCCCAGTCCGCGAGGAGGTCCGGGTCACGGCGGGCGATCAGCGCCGTGCGCAGGCCGTCGGCGAGGCGCTGCCTGAGCCGCACCACCGCCGGGGCGTGCGAACCGGGCAGCAGCGGTCCCGCGTACGCCCTCGCGGCCGCCGTGACCGCCCCGGTCTCCAGCCGTCGCTCGACCACGGCGACGTCGCACTCCACCGGCACCGTCAGCCGGTAGGGCCGCGAGGCCAGCAGCCCCGGGCCCAGGACCCTGCGCAGCCGGGCCAGTTCGGCACGCAACGTCACCGGCGTCACCGACTCGTCCTCGTACAGCGCGCACAACAGCTCGTCGCCGGTCAGCCCCTCCGGGCGTCGCGCCAGCAGCACGAGGATCTCGCTGTGCCGACGGCTGAGCCGGATCCGGCGCCCGTCGATGCGGAGCTGGGCCTCATCCCGGCCCAGCACGGTCAGCTCGGGCGTGTCGGTGCCGGGCCGCTCCGGCACGAGCAGTGCCAGCTGCGACTCGGCGGCCCGGGCCACGGCCTGCACGAAGCCCAGGCTGTGCGGATGCGCCAGCCCGTCGCCACCGGTGATGTCCACGGCGCCGAGCACCCGCCCGGTCCGTGGATCGTGCACCGGGGCCGCCGCGCAGGTCCAGGGCTGCACCCGCCGGATGAAGTGCTCGGCCGCGAACACCTGCACCGGCCGGTCCACGGCGACCGCGGTCCCCGGCGCGTTCGTCCCCATCGCGGTCTCCGCCCACCGGGCGCCCGGTACGAAGTTCATCCGGCCCGCGTGCCGCCGGGTCGTCGGATGGCCCTCGACCCACAGCAGCCTGCCGTGCGCGTCGCACACCGCCAGCAGATGCTCGCCGTCGGCGGCGAACGTCCCCATCAGCTCCCGGAACAGCGGCATCACCCGCGCCAGCGGATGCTCGGCCCGGTAGGCGCCGAGGTCGCCGTCCATCAGGTCCACGTCCGCCAGTCCGTCGGGCCCCACGCCGGCCCGCGCCGAACGCCGCCACGACTCGGCCACGACCGAACGCACCGGGCGGGTCACGGTGCCCGCCTCGGTGAACGTCTCGTGCGCCCGGCGCAGCATCCGTGTGCGCTCGGTGAGGTCGGCCCCCGGCTCCAGGGCAACCCACGGATCGGTCAACTCGGCCTCCCCGGAAAACGATGCGGCTGGGGACATCGTCACTCCGGGTACGCGTCCCGACAACCGTTTCGACCACGATCACCCGGACGAAGCGCCGGTCTCTCGTGTGTCGAGCGAACCGGTTCCTCGTGTGTCGAGCGAACCGGTCCCTCGTGCGTCGAGCGAACCGCAGGGTGCGCCGGCCCGCCGGATCACGCGAAGTTGACCATCCTTATAAAGCGCGTCCAGTCCCACTCGGGCCCGGGGTCGGTGTGGTCCGTGCCGGGCACCTCGTAGTGGCCGATGATGTGCGCCCGGTCCTTCGGGATGCCGTACTTGGCGCAGACCGCCGCCGTCAGCTTCGCCGACTGCTCGTACAGGGCGTCGGTGAAATAGGCAGGTTTGTCCACCCAGCCCTCGTGCTCGATGCCGATGCTGCGTGTGTTGTAGTCCCAGTTCCCCGCGTGCCAGGCGACGTCCTTCTCCCGGACGCACTGCGCCACGTGGCCGTCGGCCGAGCGCACGAGGTAGTGAGCGGACACCGCCTTCTTGGAGTTCTGGAAGATGGCGAGGGTGTCCGCGTAGGTCTCCTGGGTGACGTGGATGATCACGTAGTCGAGCGGATAGGACGTCGGCCGGTTGGACGCCGTGTAGTTGGAGGTCGTCGCGGGCTGCCATTCCGCGGGCGGGTAGTCGACGGCCTGGACGTCGGCGTCGGCCCGCGCGTCGGGCAGCAGCACGTACGGAACGGCGGCCAGCGCGGCCCCCTTGAGGAACCGTCTTCTGGAGGTGCCGGGTCTTGCTCGCTCCATCGAGCCGTACCTTTCGTGTGGGGGACGAGGTGGGCCCGCGGCCCGCTCAGCGCCGCAGCGCGGCGGCGGTCTCGCGAAGCCGGGCGTGCATCCCGCGGTAAGTCTCGCGCTCGGGCAGCCACTGCTTGCGGATCTTCGCCACACACGTGTAGTTGGTGTCGCACACGTTGGCCAGCGGTGATTCCACCGCCTGGGTGGCGAACTGGTACGCGTCCAGCTCACTGAACCCGTAGTCCCGCGCCAGCCACTGCACCAGATCGAGCTGCGAGATCCGGAACGCGTCCTCGAGCGGGCGGGCCGAGCCGGTCGAGACGATGTGCGTGTCCGACTCGATGCGCGGCCAAGGCGTGGCCACTCCCTTGAGCAGCTCGACGATCACCACGGTGTTCATGGCGCACTCGACGGCGACCCCGCAGGTCTCGCCCTCGCCCTGCCGGGCGTGCCCGTCGCCCAGGCTGAGCAGCGCCCCTTCCACGTTCACGCCGAGATAGCAGGTGACGCCGGCCCGCATCTCCGGCGTGTCCATGTTGCCGCCGTGCGCGTCGGGCACCAGCGCGGAGCGGACCTCCAGGTTCGCGGGCGCCACGCCCACCGTCCCGTGCATGGGGTCGAGGGGCAGTTCGGCCTCGATGTCGCTGTCGTGCGCCCGGAACAGCGCTGTGCGCCGGGTGAGGTCGAGCTGCCAGAGCCACACGGTCTCCGGCAGTGGCGGCTGCAGCGTGGCCGTGGCGTGGGTGGAGGTGAGCGCGCCGAACAGGGGCACGGTGGTCGACGCGGCCCAGTCGCGCGCCGGTTCGATCGACACGAAGTGCACGGCGACGGTGTCTCCCGGCTCGGCGCCCTCCACGTGGAACGGTCCGGTCTGCGGATTGAGGAACGGGAACTCGCACACCTCGGACACCAGGTCCTTCTCGGACCGCACCCGCCCGGCGAAGCAGTCCTCCGTGTACAGGTCGAGGACAGTGCCGGGCGTGACGCGTGCCACGGGCGGTGCGCCGCCGAACGTCCAGGCGAACTCGCCCGGTTGGGGCCGGACGGTGAGGATGCGGGGGTCGCTCATCGGTGGGTCGCCCCGTTCTGCGCGGGATCGGCGGGGTCGGCGGGATCTGTGGAATCGGTGGGGGCGGGTTCGTCGAGGTGGACACGGGCGGTCTCCGCTATGCGCCCGGGGTGGCGCCGCATCAGCACGACCAGCACCACGAGCCCCGCGGCCATCCATATGCCGACGATCGGTCCGGCGTAGGACACCGGAGCGGTCAGCTCGGTGACGAAGTCGAAGACGGGCAGGCCGGCGGCGGTCAGCAGCGCGGGGACGAAGGCGGCGATGCCCAGCACGGGCAGCAGCAGATGCCGCACCGGCTTGAGCGATTCCCGCCCGCGACGCAGGAAGTAGCCCGCGCAGGCGAGGTTCACCACGATGTACACGCCGATCACGACGGTCACGATCACCGTGGCGAGCAGCAGGAAGGCAGTCACCGGGTCGTAGCCGAGCCCCAGGCCGAGTACCGCACCGACCGCCACGGCACTCTGCACGGCGATTCCGGCGACGGGGGAGCGGTACCTCGGGTGGAGGACGGCGAAGAGGCGGGGCAGGACGCGGATGCGAGCCAGGGCGAAGGCGGTCCGCGTGGAGACGTTGGCACACGCGTTGGCGTTGGCGACGGCCGAGTTGACCACCGCGAGGAAGACCAGGACCCAGAACAGCCCGAACGACGCGCGGGCCACTCCTTCCCACGACGCGTCCCCGGAGACGCCGAAACCCGCGAAGCGCTCGGGGCCGAAGTACACCGTCATGGCGTAGGTCGTCAGGACGTAGAAGAGGCCGATCGCCAGCGCGGCGCCAAGGACCGCTCGATGCATCGTCCGCCGTGGGTCGCGGGTCTCCTCGGCCAGGGGAGCCGCTGCCTCGAACCCGGCGAAGGCCAGCACCGTGTACACCGAGCCGGCGAAGACCCCGCTGACGCCGTGATAGCCCTCGGGTGTGTGGGAAGTCCCGAACACGGAAAGGGTGTTGTGGCTTCCCGCCCTGACGATCAGCCAGACGGCGAAGACGAGGAACACGAGGATCTCGAAGACGCCGAGGACGGTGCCGAACCGTGCCGAGGCACGCACACCGAAGTACCCCGCGGCCGTGATGACCGCTGCGCCGGCGAGGGCCCACGGCCACCACAGGTCCGCCGGGTACGAGGACCACTCCTGGTGCAGCGTGCCCGCCGTGGTGAAGCCGAGCTGAAGAAGCAGCAGGGGTGGGACGAGCGCCTCCACGAAGACGTACCCCCAGCCCACCAGGAACCCGACGACGGGGTGCAGCCCCTGCGCCGCGTACACGGACACCGAGCCTGCCGCCGGGAGTTCCCGGGCCAACTCGGCCACGCAGGAAGCGGTGAACAGACACGCCACCAGCGCGATCAGCACCGCGAGGGGCAGACTGCCTCCCGCGAACGCCGCCCCGGACGGAATGGACGCGGCGACCGCGGCGGCCGGGGCCATGGCCGTGATGCTCTGGAACAGCACCTCGCGCAGTCCGATCGCGTCACGCCTGAGCCCCGCCCCCGATTCCCCCGACATGTGAATCCCCCTCAATCCACGCCGACTTGCCCGACGCCCTCGACACCGACGGCTGCGCCTCGCGTGATTCACGGTACGGCGCACTCGGGACGGGCAGAAGGGCATGGCGTGCTTCGGTGGACGACGCCGCGGATGTGGATAACTCGGCCACTCGAACGGGTGAAGCAGGCCTGAATCCGGCATCCTCGGCGCGGTGGTTCGGGGCCGTGGACGGGGTGGCGCGGTCGGTCTACCGCGTTCCGCCGCCGCCGCTGGCGCGGTGGTGGGGGCCTGGAGGCGCGGTCGGGTTCAGTCGTGTTCAGTCGTGTTCCGGCGCCTGGGCGATGCCGGGGGCCTGTGCCAGCGCCTGTGCGATACCGCGGGCTTGTTCCGGCGCCCGTGTGATGCCGACGGCCCGCCGGCCGCCCGGCGCGATCGGGGTCACCCCCGCTCCGCCACCGCCGCCGGATCGTCGAGGACCGCCCGGACCACCGAGTGCGCGGCGCCCAGGAGCGGGCCCTCGGAACCGAGGCCCGACACCGTCACCGGGCAGGCGGGGCCGGCGGTGCGCCGGGCCAGCTCGGCCTCCAGCGACGGCAACAGCCACGGCGCGAGTCCGGCCAGCGCGCCGCCCAGCACCACGCCCTCGGGATCGAGCAGGTTGACCGCCCCCGTCAGGGCTATGCCGAGTGCCTCACCGGCGTCGTGGAGGGCCCGCCGTACCTCGGTGTCACCGTCGGCGGCCCGGTTCGCGAGCAGGCCGACGCGGTCCTCGCCCGGTTCCAGTCCCGCCGCCCGCAGCACAGCCTCCTCACCGGCGTACTGCTCCAGGCATCCCCGGCCGCCGCACGGGCAGGGGGGTCCTTCCGGACGGACGGGCACGTGTCCCAGCTCGCCGGCGAACCCACGGGTCCCGCGCAGCAGCCCGCCGGCCACGACGACCGCGGCGCCGATGCCGATCTCCGCGGACACGTGCAGGAAGTCGCGCGGCGTGCCCTCGCCGAGCCAGAGTTCGGCGAGCGCGCCGAAGTTGGCCTCGTTGCCGACGGTCAGCGGCCAGTCGGGCGGGAGCAGCGCGCCCAGGTCGGTGTCGTGCCATTCCAGGTTCGGGGCGCGGACGACGGTGCGGGCGTCGCGGGCCACCAGGCCGGGCACGGCCACCGCGAGCCCCGCGGGCCACAGCCCCTCGCCCTGCGCCTCGGCGACGACCCGGTGCACCAGCTCGGTGAGTTCCGCGATCACCGGCTCGGGGGAGCGGCCGCGGTTCGCACCGTGGCGGACGGCCTTCGCCCGCACCTGTCCGCGCAGGTCGACCGCGCACACCGCGAGATGGTCGACACCGACCTCGGCGCCGATGCCGGCGGGGCCGTGCGCGCTGACGGCGAGTGCCGAGCCGGGGCGGCCCACCCGGCCGGGCCGCTCGGGGCCCAGCTCTTCGAGCAGGCCCGAGCGTATGAGCTCGTCGACGAGGCTCGACACAGCCGCCCGGGTCAGCCCGATGCGGGAGGCCACCGTGGCGCGGGAGAGCGGGCCGTCGGCGCTGACGGTGTGCATCACCCGGGCCAGGTTGCGGCGGCGCATGCCCTGCTGGGTGTCCGGCAGCGCCCGGCCGGGCCCGGCCGGGTGCGCCTCGTGCAGCGGTGCGGTCATGCCCCCGTCCTCAGCGGTCGTCGGTGCTCCGCTCCAGCAGCGGGGCCGCGTCGGAGAGTACCCCGGCGATCCTTTCCAGCGTCTCGTCGTCCCGCTCCACGGCATCCAGCACCGGCCCCGCGGCCGTGTTCCAGCGCCGGGCGACCGCGGCCGGGTCCTCGCCGGTCAGCAGCCCCGCCGCCTGCGCCGCGGCGCCCAGCGCGACCAGCTCCTTGGCCTCGGGCACCTGAACCGCACGGCCCGACAGCCGCCGTACGGTCTCCTGCCAGGCCCGGCCGCGGGCGCCGCCGCCGATCAGCAGCAGCGGCACGGAGCGGTCCGCGTCCGCGTCGAGGACGAGGTCGAGCGCGCCGAGCAGGGAGTGCACGGCGCCGTCGTATGCGGCCTGCAGGACCTGGCCGGCGGTCGTGTCGTGACGCAGGCCGTGCAGCAGCCCCGACGCGCCGGGCAGGTTCGGGGTGCGCTCGCCGTCCAGGTAGGGCAGCAGGGTGAGGCCGGTGGGTTCCACGGCCTCGCGGTCGAGGCCCAGCAGGGCGGCGACGCGGTCGACGGCGAGGGTGCAGTTCAGGGTGCAGGCCAGCGGCAGCCAGTCGCCGTGGGCGTCGGCGAAGCCCGCCACGGTCCCGGTCGGGTCGGCCGGGCGGCGCCGGGAGACGGCGTACACGGTGCCCGAGGTGCCGAGGCTGAGCACGGGGGCGCCGGGCCGCAGCCCCAGGCCCAGCGCGGCGGCCGCGTTGTCGCCCGTGCCCGGCGCGACCAGGGTGCCCTTGGAGAACGGCAGGTCGTGGCTGTCGCGCACGGTGCCCGCCACCTCGCCCGGCCGCACCACGCGGGGCAGCATGGCGGGGTCCAGGCCGACGTGCGCGAGGGTCTCCTCGTCGTACGCCTCCGTCCCGGACGCCCACCAGCCCGTGCCCGAGGCGTCGCCGCGGTCGGTGGTGCCCTGTCCCGTCAGGCGCTCGGTGAGGTAGTCGTGGGGCAGGCGCACCGCCCGGGTGGCGCGGACCGCCTCCGGCTCGTTCTCGGCCAGCCACGCCCATTTGGTGACCGTGAACGACGGCCCGGGGACGCTGCCGGTGCGCTCCGCCCACGCCTTCGGGCCACCCAGCTCCTCGATCAGACGCCGGGCCTGCGGTGCCGAGCGCACGTCGTTCCACAGCAGAGCGGGGCGCACCGGTTCACCCCGCTCGTCCAGCGTGACCAGGCCGTGCTGCTGACCGCCGATCGACACGGCGGCCGCCTCGTGCGCCGCGTCGCCGCACTGGCGCAGCGCCTCGCACAGGGCGTCCCACCACTGGCGCGGATCGCTCTCGCGGCCGGCCCCGGAGGAGACCGTGTGGGGGGCCTGGCCGCTCGCGACGACCTGGCCGGTGGCCGCGTCGACGACGAGCGCCTTGGTGGACTGGGTGGACGTGTCCACGCCGACGACGAGCGGTCCCTCGGCTGCTGACATCGGGCTCTCCCTCTTCCGCGGCTCAGCGGGATGTTCTGTGACAGACCCCCTGGACTCTTCCCAGGGCTGCGTCCGCATACTAATTTGTAAACGGCCATGACGAAATAGTTCTTCATGGTCCGCCCGACAGTCTGTGAAGCAAGGAGCCGCGGCATGAGCTACCAGCCCACCCCCGAGGACAGGTTCACCTTCGGCCTGTGGACCGTCGGCTGGCAGGGAAGGGACCCGTTCGGCGACGCCACGCGGCGTGCCCTCGACCCGGTCGAGACGGTGCAGCGCCTGAGCGAGCTCGGCGCCTACGGCGTCACCTTCCACGACGACGACCTGATCCCCTTCGGATCCTCCGACAGCGAGCGCGAGTCGCACATCAAGCGCTTCCGCCAGGCCCTCGACACGACCGGCATGACCGTGCCGATGGCCACGACGAACCTCTTCACCCACCCGGTCTTCAAGGACGGCGCGTTCACCGCCAACGACCGCGACGTGCGTCGCTACGCCCTGCGCAAGACCATCCGCAACATCGACCTCGCCGTCGAGCTGGGCGCGAAGACCTACGTCGCCTGGGGCGGCCGCGAGGGCGCCGAGTCCGGCGCCGCCAAGGACGTACGGGTCGCCCTGGACCGCATGAAGGAGGCCTTCGACCTCCTCGGCGAGTACGTGGTCTCCCAGGGCTACGACCTGAAGTTCGCGATCGAGCCGAAGCCGAACGAGCCGCGCGGCGACATCCTGCTGCCCACCGTCGGCCACGCCCTCGCCTTCATCGAGCGCCTGGAGCGCCCCGAGATGTACGGCGTCAACCCCGAGGTCGGCCACGAGCAGATGGCCGGGCTGAACTTCCCGCACGGCATCGCGCAGGCCCTGTGGGCGGGCAAGCTGTTCCACATCGACCTCAACGGCCAGTCCGGCATCAAGTACGACCAGGACCTGCGCTTCGGCGCCGGCGACCTGCGTGCCGCGTTCTGGCTGGTCGACCTCCTGGAGAGCGCCGGCTACGCGGGCCCGAAGCACTTCGACTTCAAGCCGCCGCGGACCGAGGACCTCGACGGCGTGTGGGCGTCGGCCGCGGGCTGCATGCGCAACTACCTGATCCTCAAGGAGCGCGCCGCCGCCTTCCGTGCCGACCCCGAGGTGCAGCAGGCCCTGCGCGCCTCGCGGCTGGACCAGCTCGCCGAGCAGACCGCGGCGGACGGCCTGGAGGCGCTCCTGGCCGACCGCAGCGCTTTCGAGGAGTTCGACGCCGAGGCGGCCGCCGCGCGCGGGATGGCTTTCGAGCGGCTCGACCAGCTGGCGATGGACCACCTGCTGGGGGCGCGCGGCTGATCACACACACGCGCGTGTCGGTGAACGGGCTCCGCACGGAATGCGCCGGAATCGTACGGTCCACGGAATGGGGTCGTACCAAGTTCCGTGCGGGGCTCGCGCGTCGTCCGGTTCGAGGCGACTCTGGACGGTATGGCCACGCCGCCGGTACCGCCTCGCCCGCCCGGACCACCGGGCGACACGCCGCCTCCGGGCGGCGGTTTCGGACCGCCCTCCTACGACGACCGGCCGTCGGGCCCCCGACCGCCGCAGGAGCCGGCTTCGCCGCCGGGGTCAGGACGGCGGCGAAGTCCGTTCTCCGTCCTGCTGGTGGCGGTCGCCGCGATCGTGGCCGTGGCCGTCGTGGTCCTCATGGCCACCTCTCGGCACGACGGCTCACCGGGCAGGAAGTCGCCGGGCGGCACCGGTGCCGGCGGCTCACCGTCGGCGTCCCGTGGCTTCCCGACGAAGCTGCCCAGCGAACTGCCGTCGAAGCTGCCCAGTCGACTGCCGAGCGAGATCCCGAGCGGCATCGCGTCGCTGATCCCGTCCTTGGGCAGCGTCCGGCTGCCGTGACCGTCGTCGGACACGGCACCCCTCGCGGGCCCGATCGAGGGGTGCCCCGCCCGTCAGCCCTCCTCCTCCCCAGCCGCGTCCAGTGAGGCCAGTGCCGTCGCCGGGTCCCGGGACGCCCCGCCGGCGGGCACCCAGCGCCCGCGCTCCTCGCGATACGGCCACCACCGCCCGTCCCGACCCAGCCGCAACTGGGCCGGCGCGTCCACGACCGTCCACCGGTTGCCGACGGCCCGCAACGACGGCCGCTCCTCGTCGTCCCACGCCCCCTCCAGGGCGGCACGCGCGCGGGTGAGGCTTTCGCCCGAGACGGTCCACTCCTCCTCCAGCACCGCCGCCGCGGCCGCGCCGCCGAGCTCCCACGCGCGCGTGGCCAGCGCCAGCCCCTCGCGGTCACGTCCGGAGCCCTCGGCCAGCCGGTCCGCCACGGCCTCCGAGGGCGCGCCGAGGGCCAGCCGCACCGCGTCCTGAGTGACCGTCAACTCTTCCACGGCGCACTCCGGTTCCGGCTCGGCATGCAGTGCCTCGGCGAGCAGCCGATGCGCCTCCGCGGCGGTCCGCGCCGCCAGATGACGGAGCGCGCCCGGATCGATGCCCGCCGGCGGCGGGGTGCCGGTGTCGAGCGAGGGCGGTGTGCCGCGTTCCTCGGGCAGGTCCGGCGGGGCGGGCAGCGACGGCAGGATGCCGCCGGCCGCGTACGCCTCCGCGGCGTCCACGCCCTCGTCGGTGGACGTTTCCGCCGCGGGTGACGCACTGCGGGCCTGAAGGCCGGTCAGCAGTGCCCGTTCGCCCCGTCCTCGCATCAGGAGCAGGGCCAGGGGAGCCTGGTCCAGCAGGCGTGCCACCTGGTAGCACAGGGCCGCGGTGTGCCCGCAGTGGTCCCAGGCGTCGCAGTCGCACCGCGCCTCCAAGTCGCCCATGCCCGGCAGCAGGTCGACACCGGCGGCGGCCGCGTCCTCGACCAGGTGCGGCGGCATGTCGCGATCCAGAAGGGCCGCGACGTGTCCGGCCCGCTCGACCGTCATGTCCAGCAGGCGGTTCCACTGGTCGTCGTCGAGTTCCGCCAACAGGACATCGGCGCGGTACGCGCTGCCGTCGCGGTCCTGCACCACGGCGGTGATGCGCCCCGGCCGGACGGACACCGCGCCCACGGCTCCCGCGCGGGCGAGGCGGCGGCCGGCCTTGAGCTGAGCCGAGTCCAGTGCCGCGTCCTCCAGGGCCTTCAACCAGGCCCGACCCCACCACGTGCGCGCGAAGGCCTGCCCGTGCGCGGGCGGCAGCGGCGCGAACGTGCGCTCGGTGTCCGTGTCGTGCCGGCTCATCGTGCGCTCCCTCGCAGCTCCACCAGATCGATCAGTTCGGCATCCGTCAGCTCGGTGAGAGCCCCCTCGCCGGAGCCCAGCACCGCTTCGGCGAGCTTCTGCTTGCGGGCCAGCATCGCGGCGATGCGGTCCTCGACGGTCCCCTCCGCGATCAGCCGGTGCACCTGGACGTGCCGGTGCTGGCCGATCCGGTACGCCCGGTCGGTGGCCTGGGCCTCGACGGCCGGGTTCCACCAGCGGTCGTAATGCACGACGTGCTCGGCCCGAGTGAGGTTCAGGCCCGTGCCCGCGGCCTTCAACGACAGCAGGAAGACGGGCACCTCGCCGTCCTGGAACCGCCGCACCATCGCCTCCCGTCCTGCGACGGAGGTGCCGCCGTGCAGGAGCTGAGAAGGCACCCCGCGTGCCGTCAGATGCCGTTCCAGCAGGCGTGCCATGCGCACGTACTGGGTGAAGACCAGAACGCTCGCCCCCTCGGAGAGGACGGTGTCCAGCAGTTCGTCCAGCAGTTCCAGCTTCCCGGAGCGCCCGCCGGTCTTCGGCAGCTCCTCCTTCAGGAACTGCGCCGGATGGTTGCAGATCTGCTTCAGCCCCGTCAGCAGCTTCACGATCAGCCCGCGCCGCGCCATGCTGTCGGCTGCGGAGATCTCCGCCAGCGTCTCGCGCACCACCGCCTCGTAGAGCGCCGCCTGTTCCTCGGTGAGCGACACGGCGCGATCCGTCTCCGTCTTCGGCGGCAGCTCCGGCGCGATGCCCGGGTCCGCCTTGCGCCGCCGCAGCAGGAACGGCCGTACCAGCCGCGCGAGTCGCTCGGCGGCGGCCGGGTCCCCGCCGCCCTCGACGGCCCGCGCGTAGCGGGTGCGGAAAGTGCCGAGCCGGCCGAGCAGCCCCGGGGTCGTCCAGTCGAGAATCGCCCACAGTTCCGACAGGTTGTTCTCCACCGGGGTGCCGGTGAGCGCCACGCGTGCGCGTGCGCCGATGGAACGCAGCTGTCGCGCGGTCGCGGAGTAAGGGTTCTTCACGTGCTGTGCCTCGTCCGCGACGACCATGCCCCAGGCCACCTCCCTGAGCGCGCGGGCGTCCAGGCGCAGCGTGCCGTACGTGGTCAGCACGAACTCTCCGTCGCCCACGCCGTGCAGGCCGCGGCCGGGGCCGTGGAAACGGCGCACGGGCGTGCCGGGTGCGAACCGCTCGATCTCCCGCTGCCAGTTGCCCATCAGCGACGTCGGACACACCACGAGGGTGGGACCGGCCGTGGGCGTCTCGGCCTGCCGGTGCAGATGCAGGGCGATGAGCGTGATCGTCTTGCCGAGCCCCATGTCGTCGGCGAGACAGCAGCCCAGACCGAGCGAGGTCATCCGGACCAGCCAGCTCAGGCCCCGCACCTGGTAGTCCCGCAGCGTGGCCGCGAGCGCGGCGGGCTGTCCGATGGTCTTGTGGCCCTCGGGATCCGCGAGCCGCTCGCGCAGGGCTTCGAGTCGACCCGTGAGGTGTACGGCGACCGGGTGGCCGTCGACTTCCGTGGAGCCCGTCAGGGCGGCTCGGAGGGCGTCGACGGGCGTGATCCGGTGATCCTGTCGCGCGCGGGCCCGCCGGACCTCCCGGGGGTCGACCAGGACCCACTGGTCGTGCAGGCGCACGACGGGGCGCTTGGCCTCGGCGAGCAGGTCCAGCTCCTGCCTCGTCAGCCGCCGGTCGCCCAGTGCGAAGCGCCAGTCGAAGGCGAGCAGCGCGTCGGCGGACAGCGACGGCGGCGCGTCGTACTCGTCCCGGCGGGCCGTCGTCTCGTCGTCCGGCGGACCGATCACCGCGCCGACGGTCAGCCCGCGGGCCGGCTCCTTCGGCCAGTGCACGTCGACACCGGCGGCGGCGAGCGCCCGCGCTCCCTCGGAGAGGAGGTCGGTGATCTCCTCGTCGGCGAGCTCGACCGCCTCCGGCACGCTCTCCGACAGCAGCGGGGTGAGCGGCGGCCAGGCCCGGGCCGCCCGGCGCAGCGCCACCAAGGTGTCCAGGCGCGCGCGGGGACCGAATCCCGGGGCGGTGTCGGCGGCGGCGTCCCACATGTCGGCGGCATCCGCGACGAGCCCCGGATCGTTCACCCCGTGCACCTGCGGCACCGCCCGGAACGTGACAGCCGCGTCGTCCACGGCGGGTTCCGCGAGCCCGGTCACCTCGATCCGCAACGACAGCCGGACACCGGCGTCGTGGCCGGAGGCGACGTCGGCGGCCCAGTCGCGCAGCTCCGGCATGCGCCGGGCTTCGCGGGCCGCGTAGGCGGGGCCGCCGGTCACCAGCGGTGCCGCGGGGGAGCGGGGCAAGGTGTCGGCGACCGCGTCCAGGAAGGCGCGCAGCAGCCGTTCCGGGTCCGGGAGGCGCCAGGGCCCGGTGCCGCTCAGCGGTGTGGCGTGTGCCTCCGGCGGCATCGCGGCGGCCAGTCGGCGCACACGCTCGGCGTCCTCCGGGGACAGCGGACCGACACGCCAGGCGTCGTGGTCGCCGGGCGACAGACCGGGCAGCAGCAGCCCGCGAGCCACCAGGTGCAGGGCGAGCATGCCCGCGGCGCCCCAGAACACGGTCGCCCGGGGCCCGTGCGCATCGCCACGCGCGCGCGTGAGGACCGGCAGTGCCGCCCGCACCGGCAGCACGGCGGCGGGCACGTCGACCCGGTCGAGACCGTGCTCGCCAGGCAGGACGAGGCCCACCTCCCGGACGTGTCCGGCGGCGGGGGACGGAGGGGCGGCGCCGTCGGGCCGCCAGAAGGCGACGGCGCCGTCACGGGCGGGGCCACCGGGCAGGAAGACAGCGCTGCACAGGGTCAGTTCATGAGTTTCGGACGGTGTGGCCAGAGGGGTCCTCCGCACGGCTGTACCGCACTCCTCAAATTTGACTACCGACATGGGGAGGTCGAGAGTACAGCAATCCGGCAGGAGATCCGCCGCGATCGGGGGCGAGGGAATTCCTCACCTCATGGGTGCTGTCAACCCCCCTGTGTGCCACGGGCTGACACCAGGGCACACCCGGGTGGTGGCGCCATGGTCGCGAAGCGTCGCCGTTCCGTACGTTTCTCCAGGTCAGACCGTTGCCCATAAAGCCGGAGACCGGACATGCCCGAGCCCGTCACAGCCGTCGTCGACCCGATCCCCCACGCGCGCGCCGCACCGCCCTCCGCGAGCGAGTTCGCGCCCCTGCTGCGCACGGTGAAGGGCCAGGGCCTCCTGGAGCGGCGCCGCACCTGGTACACGCTCGGCATCGCCGTCAACGCGCTCGCCCTCGCCGGAGTGGTCACCGGTGTCGCTCTCACCGGCGACTCCTGGTGGTCCCTCCTCCTGGCCCCGCCGCTGGCGGTCCTCTCCGCCCGCACCGCGTTCATAGGCCACGACGCCGGACACTCCCAGATCACCGGCGACAGGACCCGCGCCCGCGCCATCGGCCTGATCCACGGCAACCTCCTCCTGGGGATGAGCTACGCCTGGTGGAACGACAAGCACAACCGCCACCACGCCAACCCCAACCACATCGACAAGGACCCCGACGTCGTCGCCGACGTCCTGGTCTTCACCGCCGCGCAGGCGGCACACCGTTCGGGCTTCCGCCGGTGGCTCACCCGCAACCAGGCCTGGCTCTTCTTCCCGCTCACCCTTCTCGAAGGCGTCGCCCTGAAGGTCCACGGCTTCAGGGACCTGCGCCGGCAGCCCCTCCGGGAGCGTGCGGTCGAGGGCGGCCTCCTGGTGGCGCACGTCGCCGCGTACGCGACGCTGCTGCTCACCTCGCTGTCGCCCGGCAAGGCGCTGGCCTTCGCCGCCCTCCACCAAGCGCTGTTCGGTCTGCACCTGGGACTGGCCTTCGCCCCGAACCACAAGGGCATGGAGATGCCCGACCCCACCGGTGAGCGGTGGGGTCATCTGCGCCGGCAGGTCCTCACCTCGCGCAACATCCGCGGCGGAGCGCTGACCGACTGGTTCCTCGGGGGCCTCAACTACCAGATCGAGCACCACCTCTTTCCCAGCATGCCCCGTCCGCATCTGCGACTCGCCCGGCCTCTGGTGCGCGCGCACTGCGAGGAGTTGGGTATCCCCTACGTGGAGACCGGGCTCGTCGACTCCTACCGGCAGGCCCTGCTCCACCTGCACGAGGTGGGGGAGCCCCTGAGGCCGGCACGGTCGTGAAGGGCTCTCGGGGACGGGTCGGGGTCAGGACTCAGGGTCGTCTCAGGGTCGCGACCCGGAACCGCGGGGAGCGCGGGCCCGTTCTCAGGACAGAGAGCGGCAGTGGCCGCGAAGGAGGCGACGCACATGTCGAAGAACGCGAAGATCGCCATAGGAGGTGTGGCGCTCGGGCTCTTCCTGTGGATCTGGCTGCCCTTCTGGGCGGTGGTCCTGATAGTCATCGGAGTCCCGACGGCCGCGTACCTGACGCTTGACCCGTCACAGCGGCGCAGGCTGCGTCGCATCAGCCGCAAGGAACTGGGCCGCTGAGGCGCTATCGCGACGAAGCGCCCGGATCGCCGAGCGCGCACGAGTCGACCACATCGCCGCCCGAGGGCCGTGCGACGGTGTGGTCGGCGGGCGGCCGGGTGCCCTTCTCCACCCAGGAGACCAGCGAGTCGAAGGCCGACCGGTAGCAGGGCAGGATGGGTCGCAGCCGATCCGGAAACGTGTCGTACAGGCCGTCCACGTGCGTGCCGCCCTGGATCGTGTAGTAGCGGTGCAGCGGGCCGCGTCCGCTCGCGTCGACCATGCGCGCGTACACGTCCGAGTCGGCCGCCTTCGGCAGCAGGGCGTCCAGGTCGCCGTGCAGCGTGATCAGCGGTCTGCCGATCCGGCCGGTGAGCGACACGCGCGCTACCGCCCGGTGCACGGCGGCGGGTCGTGCGGCGTAGTCGTACGTGGCATCGGCGGGGCACGGCGCCAGGATCCGGTCCGCCGTGCTTCCGGCGGACGCACCGGGGCAGTCGGGGTCGTAACCGGGATCGAACTCTGCGCGGTAGATCTTCTGCGTGACCCCCCAGTAGGCCTTCTCGTGGTACGGCCACAGGAATTCCGAGCCGCGCGCGAAACCGACCGCGTACATGTCCTCGTCGCGTGCCGAACCCAGCGTCCGGGCCACCGCCGTGGGCAGGGAGGTGAGCAGGTTGGGCCCGTCCGGGGTCCACAGGGCGCCCTCCCAGTCCACGCCGCCGTCGTACAGCTCCGGATGGTTCTCGAGCTGCCACCGGGTCAGGTAACCGCCGTTGGAGATGCCGGTCATGTAGGTGCGGCGCGGGGCGTGACCGTACCGCTGGGCCACCGCGCGCCTGGCCGCCCGGGTCAGCTGGGTGGTGCGCGCGTTCCATTCGGCGATCGCGTCACCGGGGCGCGTTCCGTCCCGGTAGAAGTCCGCGCCGCTGTTGCCCTTGTCGGTCGCCGCGTAGGCGTAGCCCTCGGACAGGACCTGGTCGGAGATCGCCTTGTCCGTCGCGTACTGCTTACGGGTGCCGGGTGCGCCGGTGACGACCAGGCCGCCGTTCCAGCGGTCGGGGAGCCGGATCACGAACTGCGCGTCGTGCGCCCAGCCGTGGGTGGTGTTGAAGTGGGACGAGTCCGGGAAGTACCCGTCGATCTGCAGCCCAGGCACGCCCGACGGAGTGCGGGTTCCGGCGGCGGTGAGTCCCGCCTGGTCGGCCGAGTCGGTGTACGGCGTTCCGGCCAGCCCGGTCGTGGTCAGGTCGGGCAGACAGGCGCCGAGCTGCAGGGCCGCGCCGGGTACGCGCACGCGGTCCTGACGGGCGCAGTGCTCCCCGCCCGCCGCCGCGGCCGACGCGTGGGCCGGCCAGGCCAGGGCCGCCGCGAGCAACGTGGCGACAGCGAGCGGGACACCGCGGATGGGACGCATGACGGGCCTCCTGAGGCAGCGCTGGGGTGACGGCGCCCGAGGGGACGGGCGCCGAGAGCTGCCTCATGGTGCGGCTCGGCGTTCAGGGCATCCATGGGTCGGGACCCCATGGAATGAGGTCGTCGTATGGGGAATCAGCACAGGCGGCGGGAGCTACCACCCGCCCTGCGTATCAGGGGAGCGCCACGGAACCGCCGAGTCACGGCAACTGCCGCGCCTGCCCGTGGGAGAGGATCGGCACTCTCGTCGTCTCGCCTGCTCAGCTCGGGCGCACGGCCATCTTGTCCAGGGCCTCCAGCAGCCCCGGCAGCTCCGGCCCCCGGCCCACCGGCAGCACCTCGCCGGGCTCCGCGTCGAGCAGCACGAACGCGATGTCGTCGGTCCTCGCCACCAGCGACCAGCCGGGACCGTCGGCGCGCAGGGTGCGCGCGTCGCCCGGGGCGAACGACGAACGGACCCGGCCGAGCGGTGGCGGCGAGTCGACGTAGGCGCGGGCCTCGGCGAGCACACGCCGGATCCCGTCGTGGCCCGGAGGCCTCGCCGGCCGGCCCTCGGCACCCGACTCGCCCCGATCGGCCTCACCGGCCTCCGCCGCGTCCTGCGAGCCCTCGTCGGCCGCCGGGGCGCCGTCCGTGTTCGCGAAGGACCCGTCGTCGATCTGCTCCCGCCACAGGGCCCACTGCAGGGCGATCTCGTCGGCGCCCAGCCGCCGCTGGGCCGGACCCCAGGTGGTCGTGTCCGGCGGCGCCAGCGGGGCACGCTCCGCGACCTCGGGATCGGGGTCGTGCGGCTCGGGCACACCCGGGGCCGCGACGGCGACCGCGAGCGGCCAGCCCGGCAGAGCGGCCACGACCGAACGCTCGTCGGGCGACAGGTCGTACTCCATGCCGCAGTCCCACGACGCGATGGCGACGGCGACCAGCGAGACGTCGTCGACGACGACGGTCCACCGGGCGCCGTCCCCGTCCTGGCCGATCACCAGGCCGTATCCGTCGGCGAGCGGCGCGAGGCCGAGCGCCGCGCAGGCCTCCGGATAGTCGTCGCCCAGCACGCTCGGAAACTTCGCCGGCGTCAACAGCACCGCCGTGAGCACATAGAGCGCGTCGTCCGCGGCGGCGACGGCGCCTTCGTCCGTCCCGGCCATCCCAGCCTCCCCATCGTTCGTCCAACGGCGCGCACCCTAATGCGCGCGGAAGGCGCTTGTCACGACGCACAAGCGCACCCGGAGCTGCAGTTTTCCGGGTGGACGGGGCGAATCGACCTCCGGTCCCCGCGTGTGTCAGACCGCCGGAAGCCCGAGGAGGGTGCGCGCCACGGCCCGCGGTGACTCGTCCCGCTCCCGGGCCAGCGCGATCAGCGCCCGGCAGGCCAGCTCGTTGACCCCGAAGGACAGCGCTTCCGGCGACACCCAGCCCGCCGCCTCGTCGATCCGCTCCTGGTCGTCCTCCGCGCACGCCGAGACGTACGCGGCAGCGGCTTCGAAAAGATTGTGTGTACGTTTATCCCGGCCGTCGCTCATCCCTCCGCGCGCGGCGGTGAGGAATCTGGCACCGGACTTGCGCAGCCTGCCCCACATGCTGATCGCCTTCCCCCTGCGTCGTTGCCCTGACCCATCGTCCATCTCCTGCTACTCAACGTAGAGTTGCAGTCGCGGCGGCAGAAGGGGGAGGACGCGGTGAAGCGCTTCACACGGCTCGAGGAGATCCGGCGGCTGGACCCCTACCGGGACGCGTCCGAGATCTACCGCCTCAGCTCGGCCTACGAATTCCCGTGGGACTACACCCGCGCGCTCGAACTGGCCCTCTACCGGACCTACGCGGTGCCCTCCATCGGACGGTTGCTCGCCGAGACCGCGGAGCTCACCGGGCGCGCGCAGAAACGGTACGACGACACCACGCTGCTTCTCGACGCCATCGTGGAGCACGGCTTCCGCAGCGCGGAGGGCCGCACGGCGGTCCGCCGGATCAACCAGATGCACCGCAGCTACGAGATCACCAACGAGGACATGCGCTACGTCCTGTGCACGTTCGTGGTGATGCCCAAGCGGTGGATCGACGCCTACGGCTGGCGCAGGCTGTCACGGCACGAGATCGTCGCCACGGCCGAGCACTACCGCACCCTCGGCCGCCACATGGGCATCCAGGACATCCCCGGGTCCTACGAGGAGTTCGAAGCGCTTCTCGACGCCTATGAGGAGGCCCACTTCGCGTGGGACGCGGGCGCACGCCGCGTCTCCGACGCCACGCTCGACCTGATGGCCTCCTGGTATCCGCGCCCGCTGGCCCCCCTGCTGCGCACCTCGACTCTCGCGCTGCTCGACGACCGCCTCCTGCGGGCTTTCCGCTACGCGCCGCCGGGCCCCGCCACGCGCGCGTTGGTGCGCCGCGGGGTACGCGCGCGTGGACGGTTCGTCCGCCTGATGCCGCCGCGGCGGACAGCGCACCACGCGCGACAGAACCGGGAGGTCAAGGGCTACCCCGACGGCTACCGCCTGGAACGGCTGGGCACCTGGCCGGTTCCGGGTGTGCGGGGCTGCCCCGTGCGGCACCTGGACGTGACCGCCGGCGAATGAGCCGGTCTACCCCTCCCGCACGGCAAGCGCGAGGAAACGGCTGTCCTCGTCGGCGTACGACGTCATCCGCCAGCCCGAACCGGCCAGCAGCGGCCGCAGGTTGGGCTCCGCGCGCAGATCGTCCGGAGTGATCGTGCGGCCCTGGCGGGCGGCGAGCGCCGCCCGGCCGATGGGGTGGAACAGGGCGAGCGTCCCGCCGGGACGGACGACACGCGCCAACTCCCGCAGGTTCTCAGTCGGCCGGGGCAGATGCGCGATCAGGCCGGCGGCGAACACCGCGTCCAGGGACTCCGACCGCAGCGGCAGCGCGGCCACGTCGGCCAGCAGCAGCCGCCCGTCACGGTCCCTGCCCGCCCGTACGGCGGCCTGGAGCATGGCCGGGGTCAGATCGACTCCCACGGCCACTCCCGTGGCCCCCACGGCGGCACGCAGGGGCGTCAGGGTCCGCCCGGTGCCGCAGCCGGCGTCGAGCACCCGGTCGCCTTCGCGCAGGCCGAGGTCGGCGACCGCGGAGGCGTAGGAGGGACCGTCGTCGGGGAACCGGCTGTCCCAGTCGGCGGCGCGGGCGCCGAAGAACTCCTGCACGTGTGTGTGGTCGTCGCTCATGTTCCGCATGATCCCTCGCCGACACGGATGACGCCCTGGTGCGCATGTTCGGGCGGGACGCGGTCTTTCAGGCGCACCGCTGCGTCACATTGCAGCACCTTTCGAAATGGGCCCCCTTCGTGCGCCTGCGCTCCCGCTAGCGTCCCGGGGCCATGGGACACCTGGACCATGCCACCTTCGGCTGGCTGACCCCCGTACTGTCGTACGTGATGGCCTGCACGGGCGCCGCCCTCGGGCTGCGCTGCACGGTCCGCGCTCTCGGCGCCACCGGACGCTCGCGTCGCAACTGGCTCCTCACCGCCGCCTCCGCCATCGGCACGGGCATCTGGACCATGCACTTCGTCGCCATGCTCGGCTTCGGCGTCAGCGGTACCGACATCCGCTACGACGTGCCGCTGACGCTCCTGAGCCTGCTCGTCGCCATGCTCGTCGTCTGCGGCGGAGTCTTCGCCGTCGGCTACAGCAAGGACCGCACCCGGGCGCTGCTCCTGGGCGGACTCGCCACCGGCGTCGGCGTGGCGAGCATGCACTACCTGGGCATGGCCGCGGTACGGCTGCACGGCCGCGTCGGCTACGACCCGCCCCTCGTCGCGCTCTCCGTGGTGATCGCCGTGGTCGCGGCCACGGCGGCCCTGTGGGCTGGCCTCAACATCAAGTCACCGGTGGCCGTCGCCGTCGCCTCGCTGATCATGGCCGCCGCGGTCACGAGCATGCACTACACCGCGATGTTCGCGGTGCGGGTCCACGTCGTGCCCTCCGGCCGGGCCCTGCCCGGGGCCACGGCGATGCAGTTCATCTTCCCCCTCGCCGTCGGCCTCGGGTCCTACCTGTTCCTGACCTCGGCCTTCGTCGCGCTGTCGCCGACGACCGGAAAGCGCGAGGAGGCCGCCTCGACCCAGCGGCCGGTCGAGAGCGCCGTCCCGTAGGCGCGGCTCCGGCCGCGACGGCACGCATCCCGAACCACTCCCGAGCGAGGAGTCCATGCGCACACCCCGTAGGACGTCCACCAGCGGCGCCGAGACGCCCCCCGGGTCTCTCCCGCGCGGTCGGCGCGCCCACGCCGGACCCCCGGCCGACGAGCGCGAGCAGGAGTACGACGGCACGGCGGGCGAGCAGCCCCCGCGCGCGACGCGGCGCCGCATACACCCGCGCACCATCCGGGCCAGGGTCGTCTGCCTGCTGATGGTGCCGGTCGTCTCGCTGCTGGCCCTGTGGGCCTACGCCACCGTCACCACCGCCCAGGACGTCTCCGGGCTGCGGCAGTTGCAGCGCGTCGACGAGGAGATCCGCACGCCCGTCGCCGAGGCCGTCGCCGCCCTGCAGGCCGAACGCACCGCCGCCGTGCGCTGCGCCACCGACCCCTCGCCCCGGCACAGGGACGACTACAAACAGCTCGCGGACCGCACCGACCGGGCCGTGGCCCGGCTGCGGCTCGGCGACGACAGCACCGTCGCCGACGGCACGGAACTCCCCGCGGACGTGTCCAGGCGGCTCAAGGCCTTCGTCACCGGCGCCGGAGAACTGAACACCCTGCGCAGCGCCGTACTGGACCACCGCACCGACTGGACGCGGGCGTACGGGGGTTACACGCGGACCATCGCCACCGCGTTCGCGGTGGACGGCGCGCTCGGCGGCATCCGATACGCCGACCTCGGCACCGACGCGCGCGTACTGCTCGAGTTCTCCCGCGCGGGCGAAGCCCTCGCCCAGGAGGACGCGATACTGGCCGGCGCGCACCGCGCCGACGGTCTCAGCGAGCCGGGACTGCGGCTGTTCACCGGAGCGGTGGACACCCGCAGGACCCTCACCGCGATCGCCGTCGCCGACCTGAACGGCACCGACCGCGACACCTGGCACACCCTCGCCCGCAGCAGCGCCTACCGGGCCGTCAACGCCGCCGAGGATCACGTCCTGGCCGGCACCCCCGGCCCGCTGAGGGCCACCGCGTCGCAGGACACCTGGAACACCGCACACGCACGCGTGCAGGCCGGCATGCGAGCCATCGAGTCCGGCGCCGGACGCGAGGTCGCCGGCCGGGCCGATCCGTTCACCCGCGGCCTGCTCACCCCGGCCGGCGCCGCCGTCCTCCTCGGCCTCGCCGCCGTCGCCGCCTCCCTCGTCATCTCCGTGCGCATCGGCCGCGGCCTCGTCGTCGAGCTGGTGAGCCTGCGCGACAGCGCCCTGGAGATCGCCCGGCGCGGCCTCCCCGAGGCGATGCGGAAGCTGCGCGCCGGCGAGGAGATCGACATCCGGTCCGAGGCCCCGCCCGGACCGCCCGCCGAGGACGAGGCCGGACAGGTCGCCGAGGCCCTCGGCATCGTGCACCGCGCCGCACTGCGGGCCGCCGTCGAGCGCGCCGAACTCGCCAGCGGCATCTCGGGCGTCTTCGTCAACCTCGCCCGCCGCAGCCAGGTCCTCGTCCACCGCCAGCTGACCCTGCTCGACAGCATGGAACGCCGCTCCGACGACCCGAACGAACTCAGCGACCTCTTCCGCCTCGACCACCTCACCACCAGGATGCGGCGGCACGCCGAGAGCCTGATCATCCTCTCCGGCGCGGCGCCCGGCCGGGCCTGGCGCACGCCGGTGTCGCTGACGGACGTGGTGCGCGCGGCCGTCTCCGAGGTCGAGGACTACGCGCGCGTGGAGGTACGGCAGCTCCCCGAGGCGTCCGTGGTGGGCACGGCCGTCGCCGACCTCACCCACCTGCTGGCCGAACTCGTCGAGAACGCCGCCCAGTTCTCCCCACCGCACACGCGCGTGCGCATCACGGGAGAACCCGTCGGCAACGGCTACGCCCTGGAGGTCGAGGACCGCGGCCTGGGCATGGGCAAGGAGACCCTGGCCGAGGCCAACGGGCGCATCGCCCAGTCCGAGACGCTCGACCTCTTCGACAGCGACCGCCTCGGCCTCTTCGTGGTCAGCAGGCTCGCGGCCCGCCACGGCGTCAAGGTGCAACTGAGCACCTCGCCCTACGGCGGTACGACCGCCGTCGTCCTGCTGCCGACCGCACTCCTGCACACCGAAGCGGCAAAACGTTCCCCCGGCGAGGTGGCCGGCCCGCGGCGGCCGGTGGCACGCGAGTACGCGCGCGTGCCCGGCGCCACCTTGCCCAAGGAGTCCGTGCACGCCCTCGCCGAGCGGCCGGCACTGTCGGCACCGGCCGCGGCGGAACCGGCGTCCGACCCCCCACCCCCTGGAGTGACCACCTTGCGCCCGCACCGTTCCGAGGACGACGTCGAAGCATCGGACGACCTGCCCCGCCGGGTGCGTCAGGCGAGCCTCGCCCCTCAGCTGCGCGGGCACCGCGGCGAGGAACCGGAACGGCGCCCCTCCGGCGCCCTCGCGGACGAACAGCGCACCCCGGAGGTCGTACGCGCACGCATGGCGGCCTACCGCGACGGCTGGGCGCGCGGCGGCGGAAGGCAACCGGGCCGCGGTGCCGGCCCAGATTTCACAGCGGGCAGCGACAGCAACGAAGGAGATCGCGCATGATCCAGGACCCGAGCACCAGAGCCGCCCAGCGGAGCGGCGAACTCGACTGGCTGCTGGACGACTTGGTGCTGCGCGTGGCCGAGGTGCGGCACGCCGTGGTGCTGTCCAACGACGGCCTCGCCGTGGGCGCGTCCACCGATCTGCGCCGTGAGGACGCGGAACACCTCGCCGCCGTCGCCTCCGGCTTCCACAGCCTGGCCAAGGGTGCGGGCCGGCACTTCGGGGCCGGCGGCGTGCGCCAGACCATGGTGGAGATGGACGACGCCTTCCTGTTCGTGGCCGCCGCGGGCGACGGCTCCTGCCTGACCGTGCTGACCGCCGTGACCGCCGACATCGGCCTGGTCGCCTACGAGATGGCACGCCTGGTCAAACGCGTCGGCGAGCACCTGTACACCCCGCCGCGCGCCGGCGCGCGGCCGCCCGCCGCAGGATGAGGCGCGAGGACGGTCCGCTCGAATGAACACCGACAGGACCGGCGTGGCGCAGCAACCGGGCAGCCAGTGGTTCGACGGCGAGGCGGGACCGCTCGTGCGCCCGTACGCCATGACGGGCGGACGTACCCGGCCCGGGCCGACCGGTGTCCGCTTCGACCTGATCGCCCTGGTCACCCTGGACCCCGGCACGCCCGGCGCGGCGGACGACGCCGCGCTCGGCCCGGAACACCGGACCTTGATCGACCTGTGCAGCACGGAGACCCAGTCGGTCGCCGAACTCGCCGCCGGCACCGACCTGCCCGTGGGCGTGGTCCGTGTCCTCCTCGGCGACCTGCTGGAGTCCGGCCGCGTGACCGTCAGCCGTCCCGTGCCACCCGCTCAGCTGCCCGACGAGCGGATTCTGCGCGAAGTGATCGAGGGGCTGCGAGCCCTTTAGGCGCACCCGAAACACCGAGAGAAGTGATCGATGATCTCCGAGCACCGCGAGTACTCCGAACACCCCCAGCAGTCCGAGCACCACGGACACTCCGACGCCCCGGACGGCGAGACGGCACCGCTCGCGTTGAAGATACTGGTCGCCGGCGGCTTCGGCGTGGGCAAGACCACCCTGGTCGGCGCGGTCAGCGAGATCAAGCCGCTGCGCACCGAGGAACTGCTCAGCGAGGTCGGTCAGTCGGTGGACGACACCGGCGGCGTGGACCAGAAGGTCACGACGACCGTCGCCATGGACTTCGGCCGCATCACCATCCGCTCCGGTCTGTCCCTCTACCTCTTCGGCACGCCGGGCCAGGACCGCTTCTGGTTCCTGTGGGACGAGTTGGCGCAAGGGGCGCTGGGCGCCGTGGTCCTCGCCGACACCCGCAGGCTCGACGACTGTTTCCCCGCGGTCGACTACTTCGAGCACCGGCACATCCCGTTCGTGGTGGCCGTCAACTGCTTCACCGGCGCCCGCAGGTACACGGACGAGGAGGTCTCGCGCGCCCTCGACCTGGACCCGGGGACGCCGGTGGTGCTCTGCGACGCCCGGGACCGCGCCTCGGGGAAGGAGGTGCTGATCCGGCTCGTCGAGTACGCCGGGCGGATGCACACCGCCCGGCTGCTCGACTCCGTCGGCTGACGTCCCACGCCGCCCTGTGGACGGTCAGCCGGAGACGGCCTTCTCCGCCAGCACCTTGTCGATCGTCATCCGCACGAGGAGTTCGCCGGGTACGCCGTTGCGGGCCCCGAACTCCTCCGCCCGCTCCTCGCCCATGTACCTCGCGCCGATACGGGTGGCCCAGTACCGCAGTTCCTCCGGGTCCTCCGAGATCCGGGCCCGGCCCCGCAGCACCACGTAGTCGTAGGGCGGCCGGTCGTCGTCCACGCACAGCGCGGCACGCCCGTCGCGGGTCAGATTCCGCCCCTTCACACTGGTCTTCGCGGTGTTGAACACGACGTCGTCCCCGTCCAGCACGAACCAGATCGGCGTCACGTGCGGGCTCCCGTCGGCCCGGACGGTCGAGAGTTTCGCGGTGCGGGTGCCGTACGAGACGAACGCCCGCCATTCCTCATCGGTCATCTTCTGTGCCATGCCCCCATCCTCCTTGCTCGCGGGCGTGGTGTGGGGAAGGCTGACGGGCAGATCCTCCGGCCAGGGGGAGTCGATACACGGGGAGTTTTCGACCATGGTGCAGAACCAGACACTTGGCTGGCTGCTGGACGATCTGACCGAGCGGGTGGAACAGGTGCGGCACGCCCTGGTCCTGTCCAACGACGGTCTGGTCACCGGCGCGAGCACGGGCCTCAGGCGCGAGGACGCCGAGCATCTCGCCGCGGTCTCGTCCGGACTCCACAGTCTGGCCAAGGGCTCGGGACGCCACTTCGGCGCGGGCGGAGTGCGCCAGACGATGGTGGAGTTCGACGACGCCGTGCTGTTCGTGACCGCGGCCGGTGCGGGCAGTTGTCTGTGCGTGCTCAGCGCGGCGGAGGCCGACATCGGTCAGATCGCCTACGAGATGACCCTGCTCGTCAACCGGGTCGGCGAACACCTCGACATCGAGGCCCGCCAGCCCGACCCGACCTCGGCAAAAGACTTCTGACCTGCGGTTTCCCTCTTTCCCGTGGAGTTATCCACAGGTCCGCCACACGATCCGCCGTAGCGGCTACGGTTTTTTTCCGAGGCCGCGCGGACGGCGCGGACCACCGACTCCACGGGGGAGACCAGTCATGCAGGGCAACATCGTCACGCCATCGACCCACACGGCCCGCACGACCTGTACGCCCAGCCGCGCGGCCAGGGAACTGGGCTTGAAACGAGGCGAGTTCGATCTCGCCGTGCACCTCGGACACATCAGGACCGTGCCCGACGAAGGCGGTGGCGGGCCGCGTGTCCCACGCGCCGAGATCGACCGGCTGCGGGCAGGGGAGGGCTCTCCCGAGAACCTGCGCACACGCGTCGAGACCATGGGCACCAAGGAGGGCGCCGGGCTGCTCGACGTACCGCCGGGCCGGTTCACGCGACTGGCCAGGCTCGGTGTCGTCGTGCCGGTCAAGTTCTACCTGAACCGTTATCGAGCGGTGGTGTGGCTCTATCTCGCCGAGGAACTGCGGCAGTTCGCGGCGGACGAGAACAACGCGCGTCTGCTGAGCGGGCGCACACCACCGGGACTGCGGGAACAGCTGAAGGAGGGCCTGGATGTCCGGGCGCGCAACTGGCGGGTACGGCAGCTGGGCTTCCTGCGGCGGCAGAGCGCGGGCCATCCGTGGGCGCAGGCGGCCGCCGTCGCCTCCCTGCTCGATCCGGCCCAGCTGGCGGAGATCGTGCCGGACCCGTACGAACGCGCCCACGTGAACCGGTTCCTGCCCAAAGTCACGACGTACGGCGCTCCGGACTCGCCCACCGCCCAGGTGGCGGCACGGATCCTGCGGGCCACCGACCCCGACGAGATCGCCTGGTACCGAGCCGACCTCGAACAGGCGGTGCGCGAGGCCAGGGCCGCCCAGCCCGCACCCCACCCGGCCGCGGTACACAGCCCCGCCGCGGCACACAGCCCGGCCCGACCACAGCGGCCGCCCGCCCCGCCGGCCGTGCCCGCCGTGCCGCGACAACACCCGCAGGCCGCGGAGGCCCGAAGGCCGCGCGGCCTGCTGGGCCGGCTCCGCCGCAGGCACGCGTGAGCTACAGCCGGCGGAACAGACCCTCCTGAACCACGGACACCAGCAGCCGGCCCTCCACGTCGTAGATCCGTCCGCGGGCCAGGCCCCTGCCGCCGACCGCGATCGGCGACTCCTGGTCGTACAGGAACCACTCGTCGGCGCGGAACGGCCGGTGGAACCACATGGCGTGGTCCAGCGACGCGATGTCGAAGCTGCGCGGCCCCCACAGGGGCTGGACCGGGATGCGGACGGCGTCCAGGAGGGTCATGTCGCTGGCGTAGGTCAACGCGCAGGTGTGCACGACCGGGTCGTCGCCGAGCGGCCCGACCGCGCGCATCCACACGGCGCTGCGCGGCTCGGCGTCCTCGACCTCCTCGGGCGTCCAGCGCAACCGGTCCACATAGCGGATGTCGAAGGGCTGGTGGCGGGACATCCGCTCCAACTGCTCGGGCAGCGTGCCGTGGTGCTCACGGATCTCCTCGGCGACCGTCGGCAGGGACTCCGGGTCCGGGACCTTGCGGGCCGGCGGCAGCTGGTGCTCGAAGGGCCCTTCCTCAGGTTTGTGAAAGGAGGCGGTGAGATTGAAGATCGTGCGGCCCTGCTGTACGGCGGTGACCCGGCGCGTGGTGAACGACCTGCCGTCCCGCACCCGTTCGACCTGGTACACGATCGGCACACCCGGCCGGCCCGGACGCAGGAAGTACGCGTGCAGGGAGTGCACGGGGCGTTCGCCGTCGGTGGTGCGGGCGGCGGCGACCAGCGCCTGGCCCGCCACCTGGCCACCGAAGACCCGCTGCAGGGACTCGTTCGGGCTCAGGCCACGGAAGATGTTGACCTCGATCTGCTCCAGATCGAGCAGGTCGACGAGTCTCTCGGCCGGGTTCGTCATGCGGGGGTCGCTCCTGGGCTCACAGCTGACCGACATCGGTGACACGGACGACGGCACGGCCCTCCGCGTCGGAGGCCGCGAGGTCGATCTCCGCGCTGATGCCCCAGTCGTGGTCGTCGTTCGGGTCGTCGAAGATCTGCCGGACGCGCCAGACGCCGTCCTTCGGCGCCTCCTCGATCACGAGCAGCTTCGGGCCGCGGGCGTCCGGACCGGTACCGAGGTCGTCGTACTCGTCCCAGTACTTGTCCATCGCCTCGCCCCACGCATCGGCGTCCCAGCCGTTCTCGCCGTCCATCTCGCCCAGTTCCTCGACCTGGTCGAGCGCGGCGAGCTCGACACGGCGGAACAGGGCGTTGCGGACCAGGACCCGGAAGGCGCGCGAATTGGCGGTGACCGGCTTGACCTCGTCGGCCTTCTCCTGGGCCTCCTCGGCGGTCATCTCCTCCGGGTTGGCCAGCTGCTCCCACTCGTCCAGCAGACTGGAGTCGACCTGGCGGACCATCTCGCCGAGCCACTCGATCAGGTCCTGCAGGTCCTCGGACTTCAGGTCGTCCGGGATGTTGTGGTCGAGGGTCTTGTAGGCGCTGGCCAGGTAGCGCAGCACGATGCCCTCGGTGCGGGCCAGCTCGTAGAAGGACACCAGCTCCGTGAAGGACATGGCCCGTTCGTACATGTCGCGGATGACGGACTTCGGCGACAGCGGGTGGTCGCCCACCCAGGGGTGGCTCTTGCGGTACGTGTTGTAGGCGTGGAAGAGCAGCTCCTCCAGGGGCTTGGGGTAGGAGATGTCCTGGAGGCGCTCCATGCGCTCCTCGTACTCCACGCCGTCCGCCTTCATCGCCGCCACGGCCTCGCCCTTGGCCTTGTTCAGCTGGGCGACGAGGATCTGCCGCGGGTCGTCCAGCGTCGACTCGACGACCGACACCATGTCCAGTGCGTAGGACGGGGAGTCCGGGTCGAGGAGCTCGAACGCGGCGAGCGCGAACGTGGACAGCGGCTGGTTGAGCGCGAAGTCCTGCTGCAGGTCGACGGTGAGGCGGACGATACGGCCGCTGGCGTCCGGCTTCTCGAGCTTCTCGACGATCCCGCCGTCCAGCAGCGAGCGGTAGATGGCGATCGCCCGCCGGATGTGCCGCAGCTGCTGCTTGCGCGGCTCGTGGTTGTCCTCCAGCAGGTGCCGCATGGCGTCGAAGGCGTTGCCCGGACGGGCGATGACCGACAGCAGCATCGTGTGCGTCACGCGGAAACGGGAGGTCAGCGGCTCCGGCTCGGAGGTGATGAGCTTCTCGAAGGTGTTCTCGGTCCAGCCGACGAAGCCCTCGGGCGCCTTCTTGCGGACGACCTTGCGCCGCTTCTTGGGGTCGTCACCGGCCTTCGCGAGGGCCTTCTCGTTCTCGATGACATGCTCGGGCCCCTGCGCGACGACGAAGCCCGCCGTGTCGAAGCCCGCCCGCCCGGCCCGGCCGGCGATCTGGTGGAACTCACGGGCGCGCAGGGTGCGCACCCGGCTGCCGTCGTACTTGGTCAGCGCCGTGAACAGCACTGTGCGGATGGGGACGTTGACGCCCACGCCCAGCGTGTCCGTGCCGCAGATGACCTTCAGCAGGCCGGCCTGGGCGAGCTTCTCCACCAGACGCCGGTACTTGGGCAGCATGCCGGCGTGGTGGACGCCGATGCCGTGCCGGACGTAGCGGGAGAGGTTGCGGCCGAACTTGGTGGTGAAGCGGAAGTTGCCGATCAGCTCGGCGATCTGCTCCTTCTCCTCCTTCGAGCACATGTTGATGCTCATCAGCGCCTGCGCCCGCTCCACCGCCTGCGCCTGGGTGAAGTGCACGATGTAGACCGGGGCCTGCCGGGTCTGCAGCAGATCGGTGAGGGTCTCGGTGAGCGGGGTGAGCCGGTACTCGTAGGAGAGGGGAACCGGGCGGGTCGCCGAGCGGACCACCGAGGTGGGGCGGCCGGTGCGGCGGGTGAGGTCCTTCTCGAAGAAGGAGACGTCGCCCAGCGTCGCCGACATCAGGATGAACTGCGCCTGCGGCAGCTCCAGGATCGGGATCTGCCAGGCCCAGCCGCGGTCGCCCTCCGCGTAGAAGTGGAACTCGTCCATGACGACCTGGCCGACGTCGGCGCCCTTGCCGTCACGCAGCGCGATCGACGCCAGGACCTCCGCGGTGCAGCAGATGACGGGGGCGTCGGCGTTGACGGAGGCGTCACCGGTGAGCATGCCCACGTTCTCGGTGCCGAAGAGTTTGCACAGCTCGAAGAACTTCTCCGAGACCAGCGCCTTGATCGGCGCCGTGTAGAAGGTGACCTCGTCACGGGCCAGGGCCGCGAAGTGGGCGCCCGCCGCGATCATGCTCTTGCCGGAACCGGTGGGTGTCGACACGATCACGTTCGCGCCGGAGACCACCTCGATCAGCGCCTCCTCCTGGTGGGGGTAGAGCGTCAGACCGCGCTCCTGGGCCCACGACTCGAAGGCTTCGTAGAGAGCGTCGGGGTCGGCGGTCGGCGGCAGCTGATCGATGAGTGTCACGCACCCATCTTGCCTGGCGTCCTGCTTCATCGGGGAATCGGCTGCGGCTGTGAAGATCACGAGCAGTACGCTGTGACGCCGACGGAGCGTCAGCGCACCCGGTCAACTGGACAGCGGCACACGAAGAATGGGGCGGGGAACGGCCATGATGGGACCAGCACACTCACTGTCGGGGGCCGCGGCCTGGCTCGGCGTCGGCGCGGCGGCCGCCGCGACCGGGCACACGATGCCCTGGCCGGTCCTGCTGGCAGGTGCCCTGATCTGCGCCGGAGCGGCTCTCGCCCCGGATCTGGACCACAAGGCGGCCACCATCTCCCGGTCCTTCGGGCCCCTGTCCCGCTGGGTGTGCGAGATCGTCGACAAGCTCTCCTACGCCGTCTACAAGGCGACCAGGAAGCAGGGCGACCCGCGCCGCTCCGGCGGTCATCGCACGCTCACCCACACCTGGCTCTGGGCGGTGCTGATCGGTGCGGGCTCGTCGGCGCTGGCCGTCAGCGGTGGGCGCTGGGCGGTGCTGGCCATCCTCTTCGTCCACATGGTGCTGGCCATCGAGGGCCTGCTGTGGCGGGCGGCGCGCGGCTCCAGCAGCGACGTGCTGGTCTGGCTGCTGGCCGCGACCAGCGCCTGGATCCTCGCCGGGATCCTGGACAAGCCGGGCAACGGTTCCCACTGGCTGTTCACCGAGCCGGGCCAGGCGTACCTGTGGCTGGGGCTGCCGATCGTGCTGGGCTCGATAGTGCACGACATCGGGGACGCGCTGACGGTCTCCGGCTGCCCGATCCTGTGGCCGATCCCGGTCGGCCGCAAGCGCTGGTACCCGATCGGCCCGCCGAAGTTCATGCGGTTCCGGGCGGGCAGCTGGGTCGAGCTGAGGGTGTTGATGCCCGTGTTCATGCTGCTCGGTGGGGTGGGCTGTGCGGCGGCCCTGAACTTCATCTGAGGCAGCGGGCCCCTCTGCGGGAGGGGCCGGTGGGGCGGGCGAGGCCGCGGGACTCAGCCGTCGGCGCCCTGGCCCTGAGCCGCCCCGCCGCCGTAGCGCCGCTCGAACTGGGCGATGCGGCCCTCCGAGTCCACGGTCCGCGCCTTGCCGGTGTAGAAGGGGTGGCTCTCGGAGGAGATCTCGACGTCCACCACGGGGTAGGTCTCGCCGTCGTCCCACTCGATGGTCTGTTCGCTGGTGGCGGTGGACCGGGTCAGGAAGGCGTAGCCCGCGGCGCGGTCGCGGAAGACCACCGCGTGGTAGTCGGGGTGCTTGTCCTGCTGCATACGTGCTCCTCGTGCGCAGTGGGGGCGGCGGACAGGTCAGCCGTAGAGGGAATCCTCGTCGACGATGTGCATCGCCGCCTCCTCGGCGGAGGCCGCCGCGCCGTCGATGCCCACGTCGGTGGCGATCAGGGCGCTCTCCTCGTCCTCGTGCGCCCCCTCGTCGGGGGCCACGAGGCGGCCGGAGCGCACGGCGCCGACCTCGTTGTCCAGCAGCTCCCCGTCCGTGCCGTCGACATCGCCGAGGCCGTCTCCGTCGGGCGCGACCAGGTCCGGAAGCTCCTCGGCCAGGCGTTCCTCCAGCGTCTCCCCGTGGTGCCGCTCGGCGGCCGTCACATCGGCGCGCTCCACCGCCCAGGGGCGTTCCGGAGGGGACCAGCCGCGGTCGAGGGGGTCGTCGACACCGTCGTACTCCAGGGTGTCCTCGGAGTCGAGCAGCCCGGTGTCCTCCCGCTGGTCGGATCCGTCGGGCTGGTAGACGTCGTCTCCCCATCCCTCGGCGCTGTTCACGGGATACCTCCAGGTGCTGGGGACGGGCCCGTTCCGGTCAGGCCCGGCGTCGGGCCGCCGGTGCGCGGAGCACAGGCCGTGCCCATGCGGACCGCGGGGTCCTCGGGACACTCCCCGAGCCGGTGCCGGTATCCAGACTTCCACTGTCGATCGGCACCGCGCAACGGCACGCCCCGAGCGGGCCGGACGGCACGGGCGCCGGGCCCGCGGATCACCTCCGTGCGGCGGCGCCCCGCGGCGCCCCCGCGCCGGCCGGCCCGCGAGGACGCCGGCCGGTGGTTCCGCGCCCTCACCGGGACCGCGCTTCGGCCCCTCGGTACCGGCCCGGGGCACGGTCCCGCGCTCTGCGGCCAGGGGTTCCGTACCTCCTCGGCCTCAGCGGCAGCGTCTGGCCCGGGGTTCCTTACCCCCTCGGCCTCACCCGTGCCAGGACCGCCACAGTGCCGCGTAGGCCCCCTGGGCGGCGACCAGCTCGTCGTGGCTGCCGAGCTCGCTGATGCGGCCGTTCTCGACGACGGCGATGACGTCCGCGTCGTGCGCGGTGTGCAGACGGTGGGCGATGGCGACCACCGTGCGGCCGTCGAGGACGCGGGCCAGGGAGCGCTCCAGGTGGCGGGCCGCGCGCGGGTCCAGCAGGGACGTCGCCTCGTCCAGGACCAGCGTGTGCGGGTCCGCCAGCACGAGGCGGGCCAGCGCGATCTGCTGGGCCTGGGCCGGGGTCAGCGTCAGGCCGCCGGAGCCGACCTCGGTGTCCAGGCCCTCGTCCAGGGCGCGGGCCCAGCCGTCCGCGTCGACCGCGCCGAGCGCCGCCCACAGCTCGGCGTCCTCGGCGTCCGTCCGGGCGAGCAGGAGGTTGTCGCGCAGGGAGCCCACGAAGACGTGGTGCTCCTGGTTGACGAGGGCCACGTGGGAGCGGACGCGTTCGGCGGGCATCCGGGACAGTTCCGCGCCGCCCAGGGCGACCTGCCCGGTCCGCGGGGCGTAGATCCCGGCGAGCAGCCGGCCCAGGGTGGACTTGCCGGCGCCCGAGGGGCCGACCAGCGCCAGACGGGTGCCGGGAGCGACGTCCAGGGACACGCGGCGCAGTACGTCCACGCCCTCGCGGTAGCCGAAGTGCACCTGGTCGGCGTGGAGGTCACGGCCGTCCGGGGCGAGCGCCTCGTCCCCGGCGTCCGGTTCGATGTCCCGGACCCCGACGAGGCGGGCCAGCGACACCTGGGCCACCTGGAGCTCGTCGTACCAGCGCAGGATGAGGTTCACCGGGTCGACGAGCATCTGCGCGATCAGCGCGCCCGTCGTCAGCTGGCCCACCCCGATCCAGCCCCGCAGGGCGAACCAGCCGCCGATCATGAGGACCGAGGCGAGGACCGTCACATGGGTGAGGTTGATGACCGGGAAGAGCACCGACCGCAGCCACAGGGTGTAGCGCTCCCAGGCGGTCCACTCGCGCACCCGGCGGTCCGACAGCTCGATCCTGCGGTCGCCGAGCCGGTGGGCCTCGACCGTGCGGCCGGCGTCGACCGTCTCGGCGAGGGCGGCGGCCACGGCGGCGTACCCGGCGGCCTCGGAGCGGTAGCCGTGCGGCGCCCGCTTGTAGTACCAGCGGCAGCCGATCACCAGCAGCGGCACGGCGACCAGCACGGCGGGCGCCAGCGGCGGCACCGTGACGACGAGGCCGCCGAGCAGCAGCACCGCCCACACCACGCCGATGGCCAGCTGCGGCACCGCCTCGCGCATCGCGTTGGCCAGCCGGTCGATGTCGGTGGTGATGCGGGAGAGCAGGTCGCCCGTGCCGGCCCGTTCCAGGACGCCCGGCGGCAGCCCGACGGAGCGCACCAGGAAGTCCTCGCGCAGGTCGGCCAGCATCCGCTCGCCGAGCATCGCCCCGCGCAGCCGCACCTGCCGCACGAACACGGCCTGCACGGCGAGCGCCAGCACGAACAGCGAGACGGTGAGGGGCAGATGGAGCTCCCGGGCACCCTCCGACACCCGCTCGACGAGGTCGCCCAGCAGCAACGGGCCGGCCAGCGAGGCCAGGACGGACGCGGTGTTGACGGCGATCAGGACCAGGAAGGCACGGCGGTGCCGGCGGAACAGCTCGGCCACGTAAGCGCGTACGGTCGCCGGGGCGCCGACGGGCAGGGTGTTCGCCGTGGTCGGGGCCGCCGGGTCGTAGGCCGGTGGCGCCACGCCGATCATGCTGTCTCCTCGATCTCTTCCAGTGCGTTCAGTTCCTCGAGCGCGCCGTTCAGGGCGGCCTCTTCGTCGGTCTCGCGGGTCACGACGGCCCGGTACCGGGGTTCGGTGTGCACCAGTTCGCGGTGCACGCCGATCGCCGCGACCTCGCCCTCGTGCACGAGCACGACCCGTTCCGCGCGGTCCAGCAGCAGCGGTGAGGAGGTGAAGACCACGGTCGTGCGTCCCTGCCGCAGGGCGCGCAGTCCTTCGGCGATCCGCGCCTCGGTGTGCGAGTCCACGGCCGAGGTCGGCTCGTCCAGGACCAGCACCTCGGGATCGGTGACGAGCGACCGGGCCAGGGCGAGCCGTTGGCGCTGGCCGCCGGACAGGGACCGTCCGCGTTCGGTGATCCGGATGTCCATCGGGTCCTCGGCGTTCAACGACCCCTGGGCCAGGGCCTCCAGGACGTCCGCGCACTGGGCGGCCGCCAGCGCGTCCCGCGCGGTGACGGCACCGGATGCGGGCACGTCCAGCAGCTCGCGCAGCGAACCGGACAGCAGCACCGGGTCCTTGTCCTGCACGAGCACGGCCGCGCGGGCGGTGTCCAGGGGCAGTTCGTCGAGGGGCACCCCGCCCAGCAGCACGGACGTGCCCGGCTCGGCGGGGTGTCCGCCCAGCCGTTCGGCGAGCAGTCCCGCCGCGTCCGGGTCGCCGCACACCACCGCGGTGAGCCGGCCGGCCGGGGCCAGCAGGCCGGTGGCGGGGTCGTACAGGTCACCGGCCGGTGCTTCGCGAGGGCGCGCACCGCCGCTGTCCGGATCGTCCGGGCGCGCGCCGCCGCTGTCGGGGTCGTCTGGCCGTGCGCCGCCGGTGCCGGGGTCGTCCTGCCGTGCGCCCTCCGAGTCCGTGGCCCGCTCCAGCGACAGCACCCGTGCCGCCCGTTTGGCCGACGGCCGCGAGAAGGAGTACGCCATCGCGATCTCCTCGAAGTGGCGCAAGGGATAGGTCAGGACCATCACCGAGCTGTAGACGGTGACCAGTTCGCCGATGGTGATGCGGCCCTGCCGGGCCAGGTGGACGCCGTACCAGACCACCGCGATCAGCAGCAGGCCCGGCAGCAGGACCTGGATCGCGGAGATCAGGGACCACATGCGGGCGCTGCGCACGGCGGCGTGGCGGACCTCCTGGGAGGCGCGGCGGTAGCGGTCGAGGAAGAGTTCCTCGCCGCCGATGCCGCGCAGCACGCGCAGTCCGGCGACGGTGTCCGAGGCCAGTTCGGTGGCCCGTCCGGCCTTCTCGCGCTGGACGTCGGCCCGCCGGGTGGCGCGGGGCAGCAGCGGCAGCACCGCCACCGCCAGCAGGGGCAGTCCGACGGCGACCACCACGCCGAGCGCGGGCTGGTAGACCAGCAGGGCGACGCAGACGATCACGACGGTCGTGGCAGCCGCGGTGAACCGGGAGACGGCCTCCACGAACCAGCCGATCTTCTCGACGTCGCCGGTGGACACGGCCACGACCTCGCCGGCCGCCACCCGCCGGGTCAGGGCCGAGCCGAGCACGGCGGCCTTGCGGGCGAGGAGTTGCTGGACACGGGCGGCGGCCGTGATCCAGTTGGTGACGGCGGCGCGGTGCAGGAAGGTGTCTCCCAGCGCGACGCACACGCCGACGAGCAGCAACAGCCCGCCCGTCAGGGCCAGTCGGCGACCGGAGCGGTCGACCACGGCCTGGACGGCGAAACCCACACAGAACGGCAGCGCGGAGACGGCCACGAAGTGCAGCAGCCCCCACGCCAGGGACTTGACCTGGCCGCCCAGTTGGTTGCGGCCCAGCCACCACAGGAACCGGGGACCCGAGCGCGCGTCCGGCACACCCGGATCGGGATAGGGGAGGTCTTGGATCTGCATGACGACTGTCGTCCCGGTGGCTCGTGTCAGGGGTGGACGGAAACCGCGTTCGGCGGCAGCAAACCGTGACAGGTTCGCCTCGCAGCGTGGTCAATGGCAAACGGTTTTCCGGCCGCCGTACAAAATGGGGCGATGCGAAGGAACGGTGCGCCGCGCGCGGCGATCGCGTTGACGGCCACGACAACACTGCTGGCCTTACTGGCGGCATGCGGCGACGGCCGGCACGGCGGCCCCTCACGGCAAGACGGTCGGACCGGCGCCGCGGGCAAGGCGGCCGACGCCCCCGCCCACCGCGGCATTCCGGGCGTCGGCGAGCGGCTGGCGCGGCGCATCCCCGCCGACGCCGGGCAGATCGTCGCCGTCTACGGAGAGGGCAGGGACTCGCCGGACTCGAAGGTCGTCCTGTACACGAAACGCGGCTCGGCCTGGCAGGAGACGCGCAGTTGGCCCGCGCACAACGGCAAGAGGGGCTGGACGGCCGATCACCACGAGGGCGACCGGCGCAGCCCCGTCGGCGTGTTCACGCTCACCGACGCTGGGGGCGTCCTGCCCGACCCCGGCGCCCGGCTGCCGTACACGCGGGACGCGTCCTTCGCGGCCCCGCGCTGGTGGGCCGAGTCGCACTGGCACGACTTCGACTACGTCATCGCCATCGACTACAACCGCGTCAAGGGCACCCCGCCGAACGACCCGTCCCGGCCCGAGGGCGATTCCAAGGGTGGCGGGATCTGGCTGCACATGGACCACGGAAGCGGTACGTCCGCCTGCGTCAGCCTGTCCCGGGCGGCGATGGAGTACCTGCTGCGGACGCTGGACCCGGACCGGCATCCGGTGGTGGTGATGGGGGACAGAACCGACCTGGAACGCTAGCCCCCGCGCCGGAGGCGTCATTGCCACAGGGTGCCGACTCGCCGTAGAACACCGGCCATGAAGAGACGGATCGTCATGTCCATGCTTGCCGGAGCGACCCTCCTGGCGAGCACCCTCCTCGGGGCCGCCCCGGCGCAGTCCGCCGACGTGCCCGCAGAGTTCGGCACCGACTGGCACGACCCGGTGACCGCGGCGCCGCCGATCGAGAAGCCGTCCGGCAGGTCCTGCCAAGTCACCCTGGCGGAGGCGCAGTTCCGGGACTTCACCCCCTACCGCGGCGCATATGCCCCGCCGAAGGGCTGCGGCGACCGCTGGAGCAAGGTGGTGCTGCGGCTCGACGGCAAGGTCAAGGGCCGGCAGTACGACCGGCTCGGCTATCTGCACGTCGGCGGCGTCGAGATCCTGCGCACCTCCACGCCGGAGCCCTCGCCCGACGGCATCGCGTGGTCCGTCGAGAAGGACGTCACGCGCTACAGCGACACCTTCCGCCACGAGCAGGACGTCGAGATGCTCATCGGGAACGTCGTCGACGACACCTACACGGGCGTGATCGACGTCAAGGTGACGCTCACCTTCTACGCCGGGAGACCGGCCGCCGCCCCCGACCGCGTCCTCACCCTCGGGGAGGGCGACACCCTCACCACCCCGCGCAACAGCGAACGCATCGTCGCCGAGGTGTACGCCACCGGATCGGGCGGCGGCTGCGAGGAGTTCTGGTATCTGGCGGTGTCGGACAAGGCGCCGTACTCCTGCCAGGCGGACGGCGGGCCCTACCGTGAGGTGCAGATCAAGGTGGACGGGCAACTGGCCGGAATCGCCGCGCCGTTCCCGCACGTGTGGACCGGCGGCTGGTCGAATCCCTTCCTCTGGTACGTCGTTCCGGGCCCGCGCGCCTTCGACGTCAAGCCGATCGAGTACGACCTCACCCCCTTCGCCGGGCTGCTGAACGACGGCCGGCCGCATCGCGTCGACGTCTCGGTCGTGGGCGTGCCCGAGGGGCAGAGCGGGTGGAGCGCGCCCGTCGACGTGCTCGTGTGGCAGGACGCGAAGAGCGACCGGGTGACCGGGAAGCTCACCGTGAACAAGGCCGGCGACCTCGCCAACTCCTCCACCTACACGGCCGGTTCGCCGGAGCGGGTGGACACCGACGCCGGCCACCGGCTGACCGTGTCCGGGTACGTGGACACCTCGCACGGCCGGGTCACCACCACCGTGAACCGCTCGCTCGCGAACACCTCGAAGCACGTGTGGACCGACGGCGAGAACACGGACACCCTCGACGCCACGTGGACGGACGAGGAGTCGGTCACCGTCGACGGCCGCGGCCCGGCCCGTACGACGGCCACGCACCGGACGTACACGATGGACGGCTCGATCACGATCGGCACGGACGACCGGCTGCGGACGGTGCTCTCGCTCGGTGACCGGGCCGTGGTCGCGGAGTCGGCCGGCGGCCGGCGGGCCGTCCGGTCGCGGCTCGACGACACCGTCTCCGGCGATGCCTCCTGGACGCTGAACGTGCCGCGCGACCAGCGCCATGCGGTCGGCACGACGAGCGAGCGGTACCGGCTGTACGGCTCCGGCGGCTGCTACGACCGGACTCTCACGGCCGTCCAGGGGGTGCTGACGGAGGACCGGAGCGGCTGCTGAGGTCTGGGTCGCATGTCGGCTGCGGGTGGTTCGTGGCTTGTCGCGCAGTTCCCCGCGCCCCTTTCAGGGGCGTGCACTGGTCCCACCTTCAGGGGCGCGGGGAACTGCGCGAGCGACCCCCACGCACCCGCGGCCGCCCGCTACCCGCAGTGCCCGCCCCCCTCTGGCGGCACCCCGTCCACCAGCGTGTCCAGCAGTCCGCCCAGGACCTCGCGCTGCTCCTCGGTCAGCGGCGCGAGGATCTCCTGCGCGGCCGCCCTCCGCGCGCCCCGCAGTTCGCGCAGCGCCTTGCGGCCGTCGTCCGTGAGCTCGATCCGAATGACCCGGCGATTCGTCGGGTCCGGTACCCGGCGCACCTTGCCGCCCGCCTCCAGGCCGTCGACCAGGGAGGTCACCGCCCGCGGAACGACCTCCAGGCGCTCGGCGAGATCCGCCATGCGCGGGGGTGCGCTGTAGTGCGCCAGGGTGCGCAGCAGCCGGGACTGGGCCGGGGTGACCCCCATGCCGCACTGTTCGATGTGCCGCTTCTGGATGCGGTGGACCCGGCGGGTGAAGCGCAGCAGCTGCTCGGCGAGCGGGCCGTCGGGATCGGGGGTGGTCATGGAGGGAACAATATCAGGATGCAGTTCATTGTGAGTATAGGTAACAATGAGCTAAGCTCCGTCAGTCTTCATCCTCACCGTTCAACCGTTCCCTCACCTCACGCAGGAGCCCATGCATCCCGATCGAGAACCCCGCTGGACACCGCCGGCCGACGCCAAGGAGCAACCCCGGCAGGTGCGCCGCATCCTGAACCTCTTCCGCCCCTACCGCGGACGCCTCGCGATCGTCGGCCTCCTGGTCGGCGCCTCGTCCCTCGTCTCCGTGGCCACGCCCTTCCTGCTGAAGGCGACCCTCGACGTCGCCATCCCGCAGGGCCGCACCGGCCTGCTCAGCCTGCTCGCGCTCGGCATGATCGTCAGCGCCGTGCTGACCAGCGTCTTCGGCGTGCTGCAGACCCTGATCTCCACGACCGTCGGCCAGCGCGTCATGCACGACCTGCGCACCTCGGTCTACGGCCGCCTGCAGCGCATGTCGCTGGCCTTCTTCACCCGTACGCGCACCGGTGAGGTGCAGTCCCGCATCGCCAACGACATCGGCGGCATGCAGGCGACCGTCACCTCGACCGCCACCTCCCTGGTCTCCAACGTCACCAGCGTGGTCGCCACGATCGTCGCGATGATCGCCCTCGACTGGCGTCTGACCCTCGTCTCCCTGCTGCTGCTCCCGGTTTTCGTCTGGATCAGCCGCCGCGTCGGCAACGAACGCAAGAAGATCACCACGCAGCGCCAGAAGCAGATGGCCGCGATGGCCGCCACGGTCACCGAGTCGCTGTCCGTCAGCGGCATCCTGCTCGGCCGCACCATGGGCCGCTCCGACTCGCTGACGCGGTCCTTCGCCGAGGAGTCCGAGGGTCTGGTCGACCTCGAAGTGCGCTCGAACATGGCCGGGCGCTGGCGTATGGCCGTCATCACGATCGTCATGGCCGCCATGCCGGCCGTCATCTACTGGACCGCGGGCATCGCGCTCCAGTCGGGCGGCCCCGACATCTCCATCGGCACGATCGTCGCCTTCGTCTCGCTCCAGCAGGGCCTGTTCCGGCCGTCCGTGAGCCTTCTGTCGACCGGCGTGCAGATCCAGAGCTCGCTCGCGCTCTTCCAGCGCATCTTCGAGTACCTGGACCTGCCCATCGACATCACCGAGCGCGACGAGCCGGTCCACCTCGACCGGATCAAGGGCGAGGTCCGCTTCGAGGACGTCGAGTTCCGCTACGACGACAAGGGCGCCCCCATCCTCGACGGCATCGACGTCACCGTCCCCGCCGGCAGCAGCCTCGCGGTCGTCGGCCCGACCGGCGCGGGGAAGTCGACGCTCGGCTATCTCGTCCCGCGCCTGTACGACGTCACCGGCGGCCGGGTCACCCTGGACGGCGTGGACGTCCGCGACCTCGACTTCGACACCCTGGCCCGCGCGGTCGGCGTCGTCTCCCAGGAGACGTACCTCTTCCACGCCTCCGTCGCGGACAACCTGCGCTTCGCCAAACCCGACGCCACCGACGAGGAGCTGCACGCGGCGGCCAAGGCGGCCCAGATCCACGAGCACATCGCGGCCCTGCCCGACGGCTATGACACGGTCGTCGGCGAGCGCGGCCACCGTTTCTCCGGTGGTGAGAAGCAGCGCCTGGCCATCGCCCGGACCATCCTGCGCGATCCGCCGGTCCTCATCCTCGACGAGGCGACCAGCGCCCTGGACACGCGCACCGAGGCGGCCGTCCAGGAGGCGATCGACGCCCTGTCCGCCAACCGCACCACGCTCACCATCGCCCACCGCCTGTCCACCGTCCGCGCCGCCGACCAGATCGTGGTCCTCGACTCCGGGCGGGTGGCCGAGCGGGGCACGCACGAGCAGCTGCTCGACCTCGACGGCCGCTACGCGGCGCTCGTACGCCGGGATGCCCAACTGGAACCGACAAGCTGAAGATATGCCGGGTTTGTGACGGTACGCGGGTTACCGTGCCCGCATGTACCTGAACACTCCGCCACGGAGAACGATTCGACTGACGCGCAGGGGCCGGCTCGCCCTCATCGCGACCGGAGCCGTCGTGGCCGGCACCGCCGTGGCGGTGCCGCTGCTGACCCCGGAGAACGAGAAGGACACCAAGCCGACATCCTTGGTGATCCCGGAGGGCTGGCGCGCGGGGCAGGTCTACGACGCCGTGGACAAGGCACTCGCCCTGCCTCCCGGCAGTACGAGGAACTCCCTGGCGAAGGCCAGGCTGAAGCTCCCGAACGACGCCGAGGGCAACCCGGAGGGCTACCTCTTCCCGGCGACGTACCCGCTGCAGGTGAGCGGGAAGAAGGCGACGCCGGAGGCCCTGCTGTCGTTCATGGTCGACACCGCCGACAAGAAGTTCAACGGCGCCCCGGTCGCGGCCGGTGCGCAGCGCAACGCGATGAACGTCTACCAGGCGGTCACCATCGCCAGCATCGTGCAGGCCGAGGCCGCCTCCAAGGCGGACATGGCCAAGGTGGCGCGGGTCATCTTCAACCGGCTGGAGCGCGGGATGCCGCTGCAGATGGACTCCACCATCAACTACGCGCTGAACCGCTCCACGCTTCGGACGAACGCCGGCGACACACGGATCGACAGCCCGTACAACTCCTACCAGCGCATGGGGCTGCCGCCCACGCCCATCGACAACCCGGGCGAGGACGCGATGCGCGCCGCGATCAACCCGGCACCGGGGGACTGGCTGTACTTCGTGACGGTCAAGCCCGGCGACACCCGCTTCACCGCCGACTTCGCCCAGCATCAGCGCAACGTGGCCGAGTTCAACGCCCTGCAGAAGAAGAGCGCGAGCCCGGCCAGGTGATGTCGGCGGCGGGTCAGGCGGCCATCGGCTCGTTCGACAGCAGCCGCCTGATGTCCCGTACGGCGGCGCGGCCGGCCCGGTTGGCGCCGATGGTGCTGGCCGACGGGCCGTAGCCGACGAGATGGATCCGGGGGTCGGCCACCGCGCGTGTGCCGTCGACGCGGATCCCGCCGCCGGGCTCGCGCAGCCGCAGCGGCGCCAGATGGTCGACGGCCGCCCGGAAGCCGGTGGCCCACACAATGACGTCCGCCTCGACGTGCCGTCCGTCGGCCCAGGTCACGCCGTCCGGCGTGATCCGGTCGAACATGGGCCGGCGGTCGAGGACCCCGTCCGCGATGCCCTGCCGGATCGCGTCGTTGAGGGGCAGTCCGGTCACCGAGACGACGCTGCGGGGCGGCAGCCCCTGGCGCACCCGTTCCTCCACGAGGGCGACGGCCGTGCGGCCCACCTCCTCGGTGAACGGGCCCTCCCGGAAGACGGGCGGGCGCCGGGTGACCCAGGTGGTGGCGGCCGCGTGACCGGCGATCTCCAACAGATGCTGGGTGCCCGAGGCCCCGCCGCCCACCACGATGACCCGCCGGCCCGCGAACCACTCGGGGCCGGGGTACTGCGCGGTGTGCAACTGCCGCCCCAGGAAGGTCTCCTGGCCGGGATAGCGCGGCCAGAACGGCCGGTCCCAGGTGCCGGTGGCGTTGATCAGCGCCCGGGTGGACCAGGTGCCGTCCGAGGTCTCGACGAGCAGCCGGCCGCCGTCCCCCTCGCGCACGGCCCGCACGTCGACGGGCCGGTGCACCGGCAGGTCGAAGCGGCGCTCGTAGGCCGCGAAGTACGCGGAGATCACCTCGGCGGACGGCCGCGCCGGATCGGCGTCCGTCAGCTCCATGCCGGGCAGCGAGTGCATCCCGTGGACCTTGCCGTAGGTCAGCGACGGCCAGCGGAACTGCCAGGCCCCGCCCGGCCCGGGGGAGTGGTCGAGGACGACGAAGTCCCGCTCCGGCACGAAGCCGGTGCGGCGCAGGTGGTAGGCGCTGGACAGACCGGCCTGACCGGCGCCGGTGACGACGACCTCGACCTCGCGCATGTTGTTCACATTTCTACTAACCGAGGGGGCGGCACGGATCTTCCCCCGACCGCACTCGGGCGCGCGGGGCTGTGCATGGGCCAGGATGGGGGCATGTCAGATGCCTTCACCACCCGAGTCCTGAACATCACCACCGGCTCCACGGAGAGGGTGGTCGACCTGACCCGAGACTGCGAGGCCTTCCTGCGCGAGGTGGCCCCCGGCCGCGACGGCCTGCTGAACCTCTTCGTGCCCCACGCGACCGCCGGCATCGCGATCATCGAGACGGGCGCCGGCAGCGACGACGACCTGCTCGCCGCCCTGCACACCATCCTCCCGGCCGACGACCGCTGGCAGCACCGGCACGGCAGCCCCGGCCACGGCCGCGACCACGTCCTGCCCGCCTTCGTACCGCCCCACGCGACGCTGCCCGTGGTCGACGGCGGGCTGGAGTTGGGGACCTGGCAGTCGGTGTGCCTGGTGGACACCAACAGGGACAACGCCGACCGGAAGGTGCGCCTCACCTTCCTCGCGGGTTCCTGACGGACGCGGGCGGCGCCGTCACCGGAGGGTAAGCTGGCCGCGGAAGTTCTCCGGCACCGGGGCGAACCGCAGCGCCATCGTGATCTCGTCCGGCCTGCGGGCCGTCAGACGGTAGCGCGTGCACAGCAGATGACACAGGGCCATCAGCTGGAACGTGCCGACGTTGGCGCCCACGCACTTCTTCGGCGCCCAGCCGAACGGCACGTAACTCGTGCGGTCCGCCGGTCCGTGCGGGGCGCCGGGCAGGAAGCGGTCCGGATCGAAGACGTCGGGCTGCTTCCAGACCCGTTCGTCGCGGTGGATGAGGTGCGGGCTCAGCAGGTACCACTGCCCCGGCTCCAGCCGGGCCCCGCCCAGGTCGAACGCGTACGTGGAGCGCCGCACCAGCAGCAACGGCGGGCTCCACAGCCGCAGCACCTCCTTCACGAACCGGTGGGTCACCGGAGCCACCCTGGTGGGCGCCGCGTGGAACTCCACCGGATCGACGGCGCACAGTTCGTCCGCGAGCCGGCGCTGCCACTCGGGGTGCCGTACGAACTCGTACACCAGGCTCGCCGCCGCGGTGCCGGGCGGGCCGCCGATCGCGGTCAGGACGGTGGTCACCACGTCCAGCGCGCGGTCCATTCCGAGTTCCGGCAGCAGGTCCACGAAGGGGTCGGCGAGATCCGGCTCGCGGTCGCGCCGGCCGTCGGCGCGCTGGCGCAGGACCCGCCGCACCACCAGGCCCGCACGGATCTGCACCACGATGTGCCGCAGATGGTGCAAGGGACCGCCGGGCTCGGGCGAGACCAGCCGCGACAGCTTCATCTCCAGGTCCCGGCGGACCAGTTCCTCCTCGGCGCAGGTGAGACCGTCGAGCGCGAGAGGCAGCAGCGAGCGCAGGGTCACGTCCTGCATCAGCATGGTCAGGTCCACGTCCTCCCCGAGCCGCTCGTCCATGACCTCTTCCATGCGCTCGACCAGCCGGCCCTGGTGCTCGGCCGTCGCGAGGGCGTGCAGGCGGGTCATCCAGGTCGAGCGGACCCGGCTCCACAGGATCTCGGGGCTGCGCCGCCGGCGCACCAGGTCGACCAGGCGGTCGTGCATGACGTACCGGTGCCAGTTCGTGGCGCTGACCCGGCGCGCCGCCTCCGGCTCGAACACGCCGAGCCGCTGGTCGTCGACCCAGAAGATCCCGTCCTCCCGGGCGCTGCGGCGCCTGATGGAGTGCAGGAAGTCCTCGGGGTGCTGCGGGGTGGTCATCGTGAGCGTTCCCCTCGTGGGGCGCGGGGAGCCGACCCTGGGGCGCCTCCCCGCGCAGGGCCGGTCAGATGTGGTGGTACAGGTACCAGAAGTGCGAGTAGACCTTGCGGACGTTGAGGACCGACTTGGTCTTGGAGTACAGCGCGCGCATGCGGGTTCACCTCCTTCCGGGGCAGCCGTCGGGACGGCTCAGCGTCGCGGTGAACCGCGGCGGAGCCAGCGCCGGACCCACCTGAGGGGCGGCGCCGTCATGAGGGGTGACCGACAGACGCCAGTCACGGGAGAGCAGGCCCACGAGGTCCTCCAGCAGCCGTACGGTCACGGTCGCGCCCGCGCAGGTGTGCGGACCGTGCCCGAACGGCAGGTACGCGGCGTCGGGCACCGCCGTCGCCCAGCGCTGCGGGACGAACTCGTCGGGCCGGTCCCAGTGCCCGGGATGCCGGTGCACCAGGTAGCTGCACACCACGAGCCGGTCCCGGGGTGTCACCCGCGTCCCGCCCAGCTCCTGCACCCGGCTCGGCGTGCGGGCGAACAGCCACGCCACCGGCCACAGCCGCAGCGCCTCGCGCACCGTCCAGCTCGGGTCCGCCGCGACGCGGTCCGGATGGGTGCCCATCAGGAGGACGGACCAGCCCAGCGCGAACCCGACCGACCCGACCACGGCGAACAGGAACGACAGGTAGATCTCGACGAGTTCCCGCGGATCGGCCGCCGGGCCGCCCCCGCCGACCACCACGTCGATGAGGTCGCGCGGTGCGCAGGGGCCGTCGAGCCGGTCCTGCCGGACCTGTACTTCCCGGCGCAGGGCTCGCAGGGCGCGGCGGCGGAACAGCAGCCGGGACGGGGCCGGGTGGCGCCGGCGCGCGCCCGCCAGTACCGCGCGGGCGACGATCGCCTCCACCGTCGTGCGCAGGTCGGCCGGCGCGTCCCGGTGCAGCAGCACCTCGCGCAGGTGCGACAGGACCAGCAGGTTTCCGGCGTCCGGCCATTCGCTGTGCGGGGCGAGCCGCTCGGCGATCAGACGGTCCAACTCGTGCCGGTGGGCGCTGAGGTGATTGCGTATCAGGTCGCGTGCCGCGCGTCCGATTTCGACCTGCGCGGAACGCGGACCGAAGACGCCGTGCCGGTGGTGGAAGAAGTCGGAGGTCTCCGCCACGGTGCCGTGCCGATTGCCCATCACCGCCCGGACCGCCTCGGGATCGACCACGCACACCTCGCCGCCGGCCGAGCGCCACACGCCGTTCACGCCGTTCAGGCCGTTCACGCTGTCGAACTCGGCCCTGATGCGGGCCAGCGGGTCGGTGCGGCGGTCGAGCGGACGCCCCGCACCGCGCACCGCGTGGGTCGGCGAAGACTTCATCGTGGTCCCCCGTAGGTCGTGGTTCGGATCGCGGTCGTCCCGTGCAGGCGCTCGGCCTTCGGTGTGACGGGGACAGCCTGCTGGGCCGATGCCGGCCTGTCGCCCGCTGTGCCGCTGAGCGGAACGGCGGGACGCTGCGCCCGTGCCCCCGCCCCTGCCCGCCCGTTCCGCTCAGCGCCGGCGTCCGAGGGCCGCCGTGACCGCCGACGCCGCCCGGCGGGCCGTCTCCGCGAGGCGTTCCAGGCGGTGGTCCGGACCGGTCAGGACGCCCAGGGCCGCCACCGGTACGCCGCCGGCCGCGAACACCGGTGCGGCGGCGCAGCACACGCCCTCCAGGACCTCCTCGCGGTCGTAGGCGACGCCGGAGTCCCGGATGCGGGCGGCTTCGTCCGGCCAGGTCCGGGGCAGCGGACCGAGCGGCAGTCCGGGCTCCGCCCAGGCGGCGAGGACCTTGCCGGTCGCCGTGGACCAGGGCCAGATCCGCCGGTCGTCCGGGACCGGCCGGGACAGGTCGGTGGTGGTCCGGTCGAGGATCAGCGTCTGCCCCTCGTACAGCACGGCCAGGGTGGCGGTCGTGCCGGTGGCGGCGGCCAGCCGGCGCAACGGCCGCTGCGCTGCGGCGCGCAAGCCCGGGTGCGGCTGCCAGTCCTGGCCCAGACGGAACATGCCGGGTCCGATGCGGTAGCGGCCGGCACGGCGTTCGACAGCCCCCAGCTCCACGAGTTGGTCGAGCAGCCGGTACGCGGTCGTCTTGGGCAGACCGCACGCCGAGGCCAGGGTGGTCACGCCCGCGTCCTCCCGGTGATGCAGGGCGTCGAGCAGGGCGAAGGCGCCCTCCAGCACACCGCGTCCGGCCGTCGCGGACAGCGGTCCGGCCAGGTCGGGCGAGGGTGCCGGGGCGGGCGGCCCGGTCCGAGGAGGTGTCGCGGCGGTCGCGGTGGCCGTGGTCGATCGATGCACGTGTCTACCCCCGTGTTCACGTGTGAGCCCCGTGTGGTGCCGGTGTGGTGCGTGGTCGCGCGTGCGCCGCGCCGTCGTCCGGAGCGGCGTCGCTCGAACGAGGGTGGGGTGAGCGGGTGGGCCGAGACTTTGCCGAAAGCTTGTCGCCCTGCGTACGGACGTGAGAGGGCCGTGGATGCGATGTGAACGGGGAGTGGGTGCGGTGCTGCGCCTGTGTCTGTCGGGACCCGTGGACGTGCTGGTGCGCGAGGCGCCGGTGGACCTGGGACCGCCCCAACGCCGTGCCGTCCTCGCCGCGTTGGCGGTGGACGCCGGCCGGTCCGTGCCGGTCGAGGTGCTCATCGACCGGGTGTGGGGCACCGAGCCCCTGGACGGCGCGCGCCGCGCCCTGTACGCGCACATCGCCCGCATCCGGCGCCTCGCCGAGCGCCTGGACGAGGCCGGCGAGGGACGATCACCGGTGCTGCGCAGAGCCGGCGGTTACCAACTCGACCTCGACCCCGACCGGGTCGACCTGCACCGCTTCCACCGCCTCGCGGCCCTGGCCGGGGCCCCGGCGAAGTCCTGAACGCCGTCACCCCTTTGTGTGATCTTTGCCGCGAACCGCGTTGTCCCCCTGGCCGGCCCCACCTAGCCTCACCCGCGGAACCACGGGAGGGCTGGCATGCTGAAGACCGTACGGGAACAGGCATCGGGACTCACCAAGGACCAGCGCAACGCCTTCGTCGCCGCCTATCTGGGGTGGGCGATGGACGCCTTCGACTACTTCCTCGTCGTACTCGTCTACAGCGAGATCGCCGACGACTTCGGTGTCTCGCTCACCGACATGGCCTTCCTCACCACCGTCACCCTGGTGATGCGGCCGGTCGGTGCCCTGATCTTCGGCATGTGGGCCGACCGCAAGGGCCGGCGCGTGCCGCTCATGGCCGACGTCGTCTTCTACTCGCTGGTCGGCTTCGCCTGCGCCTTCGCCCCCAACTACACCGTGCTGCTGGTGCTGCGGCTGCTGTACGGCATCGGGATGGGCGGCGAGTGGGGCCTCGGCGCGGCGCTGGCCATGGAGAAGATCCCCGCCGAGCGCCGCGGCTTCTGGTCGGGGCTGCTGCAGAGCGGCTACTCGCTGGGATACCTGCTCGCCGCCGTCGCGTTCCTCGGCATCGAACCCGCCTTCGGCTGGCGCGGGTTGTTCGCCTTCAGCCTGGTGCCCGCCCTCGTCGCCCTGTGGGTGCGCACGCGGGTCGAGGAGAGCGAGGTGTGGGAGAAGAGCGTGGCGCTCAACCGCACCCCCGCTCACCAGGTGTTCCGGAACCCGGCGGTGCTGCGGCGCTTCGTGTACCTGGTGGCGCTGATGACCGCCTTCAACTGGATGTCGCACGGCACCCAGGACGTCTACCCGACCTTCGTGAAGAAGGGCCTGGGCCTGTCGCCGGACACCGCGATCGCCATCGCCGTGGTCTACAACATCGGCGCCATGATCGGGGGATCCCTGCTCGGGGCCTACTCCGAGCGGCTGGGCCGCCGCCGTACGATCATGGTCGCGGCCGCCGCGGGCCTGGTCGTGGTGCCCTTCTTCGTGCTGTCCACCACCGCGGGCTGGCTGATGCTCTCCTCCTTCCTGATGCAGGTGTGCGTGCAGGGGGCCTGGGGCGTCATCCCCGCGCATCTGACCGAGATGAGCCCGGACGCCGTCCGCGGCTTCTATCCGGGCGTCACCTACCAGCTCGGCAACCTGATCGCCGCCCTCAACCTGCCCATCCAGGAGGCCGTCGCCGAGCGGCACGGCTATCCGGCGGCGATGACCTGGACCGTGGTGCCCGCCCTCACCGCCGTGATCGTGCTCAGCGCCGTCGGCAAGGAGGCCAAGGGCATCCGGTTCGGCACCACCGGCACCCGGGCGGCGACCACCCCGGCGGCCGACAACGCGTAGAGACGGCACCGTCCGGCACCAGCTGGCAACCGAGTGCGCAGAGCACCCGACGGCGCCGGGCCCGCCGTGACGCGTTTAGCCTTGGGTGTGATCGGATTCCCCCTCGGCGCCTCGACCACGCTCGCCGAACTCGCCCGCGATCCGCACCCGCGCCTGGCCCTCCTGCGCGCGCACGAGCCGGTGTCGTGGCTGCCGGAGCTGAACGGCTGGCTGGTGACCCGCCGCGACCTGGCGCTCGACGTGATGCGCGACGCGGCCGCCTTCACCGTCGACGACCCCCGCTTCACCACCGCCCAGGTCGTCGGGCCGAGCATGCTGTCCCTGGACGGCCCCGAACACACCCGCCACCGCGACCCCTTCGCCGCGCCCTTCCGGCCCCGCGCGGTCCGGGAGGGGTTCGCCTCCTTCATCGAGCGGGAGACCGACCGTCTGATCGCCGGGTTCGAGTCGTCCGGCACCGCCGAGCTGCGCCGCGCCTTCGCGGGCCCCCTCGCGGTCGCCGTCGTCACCGAAGCCCTCGGCCTGGCAGGCACCACCACGGACACCGTGCTCTCCTGGTACGAGGCCATCGTGCGCTCGGTCTCGGACCTCACCGCCGGCGTGGCGGCCGGACCCGACGGCGCCGCCGCCTACGCACGCCTGAAGGACGCCGTGGAGGCCACCGTCGCGGACCGGCGCACCTCCTCGCTGCTCCTCTCCGCCGCCGACCGGCTGGCACCCGCCGAGGTGGCGTCCAACGCGGCCGTGCTGATGTTCGGCGGCATCGAGACCACCGAGGCGATGATCGTCAACGCGCTGCTGCACCTGCTGAGCCACCCCGACCAGCTCGCCCTCGTGCGAGCCGACCCCGGGCTGCTCGACGGCGCGATCGAGGAGTCCCTGCGCCTCGAACCCGGCGCGGCCGTCGTCGACCGCTACGCCACCCGCGACACACGGCTCGGGCCGGCCACCGTCCGCCGCGGCGACCTCGTCACCGTCTCCCTGGCCGGCGCCAACCGCGACCCGGCCGTCTTCCCCGACCCGGACCGCTTCGACGTCCGCCGTGCCAACGCCCGCCTCCAACTGGCCTTCGCGCACGGCCCGCACCACTGCCTCGCCGCCCACCTCGCCCGCCTGGAGACCCGCATCGCCCTTCAGCGCCTGCTCGAACGGCTCCCCGGCCTCCGCCTCGACCCCGAGCGGCCCGCCGCGCCGTACGGCCTGGTCTTCCGCAAGCCGGACGCCCTGCACCTGCGCTGGGACGGCCCGTCCGAACCCGAACCCACCACGCCCTCGTGATCACGCCCGGATGCCCATGACAGGCTGAGGCGTCGGAGAAACGGCCCTCGGCACCCACAGGAGCACCACGTGACCTACGACATCAGCGCACTGCGCTCCCGGTTCCCCGCCCTGGCCGCGGGAACCGCCCACTTCGACGGCCCCGGCGGCACCCAGACGCCCGAACCCGTCATCCGGGCCGTCGCGGACGCCCTGGCGAACCCCCTGTCGAACCGGGGACAGGTGACGGTGGGGGAGCGCAACGCCGACGCCATCGTCACCGGGGCCCGGCAGGCCATGGCCGACCTCCTGGGCGCCGAGGCGTCCGGGATCGTCTTCGGCCGCAGCGCCACCCAGCTCACGTACGACGTCTCCCGGACCCTCGCCAAGACCTGGGCGCCCGGCGACGAGGTGGTCGTCACCCGGCTCGACCACGACGCCAACATCCGCCCCTGGGTCCAGGCCGCCGCCCTGGCCGGGGCCACCGTGCGCTGGGCCGACTTCGACCCGGCGACCGGGGAGCTGACCGTCGACCACGTCCGGGCCGTACTCTCCGAGCGCACCCGGCTGGTCGCCGTCACCGCCGCCTCCAACCTCATCGGCACGCGCCCCGCCGTGGCCGAGATCGCCCGGCTGGCGCGCGAGCACGGCGCGCTGACCTACGTCGACGGCGTCCACCACACCGCCCACGCGCTGGTCGACGTGGAGCTGCTCGGAGCCGACTTCTACGTCTGCTCGCCGTACAAGTTCCTCGGCCCGCACCTCGGAGTGCTCGCCGCCCGGCCGGAGTTGCTCGCGACCCTCCACCCGGACAAGCTGCTGCCGTCCAGCGACGCCGTACCGGAGCGCTTCGAACTGGGCACCCTGCCCTACGAGTTCCTCGCCGGAACCCGGGCGGCCGTCGACTTCCTCGCCGGGCTCGACAGCAGTGCCGCGGGCAGCCGCCGCGAACGCCTGGCCGTCTCCTTCGCGGCCCTCGAGGAACACGAGCAGGTCCTGCGCGCCCGGCTCGACAAGGGCCTGTCGGCGCTGGAGGGCGTCACCGTCCACTCCCGGGCCGCCGACCGCACCCCCACCCTGCTGCTGACCTTCGCGCACCACAGCACGGTCGACGCCTACCACTTCCTCGCCGAACGCGCGGTCCACGCGCCCTCGAGCTCCTTCTACGCCGTCGAGGCCTCCCGCCGGCTCGGCCTCGGCGACGCCGGCGGCCTGCGCGTCGGCCTCGCGCCCTACAACGACACCGAGGACGTCGACCGCCTGCTGGCCGGACTCGCCGAGTTCCTGGCCCTCCCCGGGACCGACGCCCCCTGACCGAGGACTACTTGGAGCCGCCGCGTGCGTTGTAGACGACGATGTCCCCGGCGTCGACGGCCTCCCGGTAGGCGCGGAACACCGTCAGGGCCTCCTCGCGCAGCACGTCCCCCACGACCTCGATGCCCCGCTCCTCGAACTGCTCGGCCCAGTCCGTGCGCAGCGGTCCCTCGTCGAACCTGGTGAGCTCCTCCAGCTCCGGTCCGGCGCCGTCGATCACCGGACGCCGGACGCCGGACCACAGGGTGGCTCCGTAACACTGCACGCAGGGACGCCAGTTGACGACCAGCTCGTGCGCCGGGAGTCCCTCGCCGCCGAGGTTCCAACTGCCCTTCGCCCGCTGGGCCAGAGCGAGCGCGAGGACCTCGGCGGGCGCGCTGGAGACCCCGGAGGCGAGGACGACGTTGACGCCGACCGAGACGATCCGGCCGGTGTCCCGCTCGGCGACGAGCGCCGCGAACGGACCGCCGGCGCCCGCACGCCTGTTGCGGTCGGCCAGGCGGTGCACCAGCCGCATCCGCTCCTCACGGCCCGCGAGGACGGCCGGCACGTCGGCCAGCTCCTCGTCGATCCACGCCGGCAGCGCGACGCGGTACTCCTTGACGATGTCGATCATGTTCGGCCTTCTGTGCGGCGGCCGGTGTCGTGCGGAACCCACGGCTGGAATCGTGCGGACCCCCTGCAACGGGTCACCGCATCGCCCCTTCACAACAAGTTCGGTCGTTCATTTTTTGGTGGCCGTCCGTGTGCCGTCCGTGTGCCGTCTGTTGAATCCGGGGCGTGCGGTGCACCAGTGTGGGGTCCCATGGACCGTGACTGGAGCCCCACCTTCCGTCCGACCCGCCGTCAACTCCTCGCCGCCGCAGGCGCCTTGCCCCTCGTGGGCGTGGCCCCGGCGGGCGCGGCACGACAGCGCACCGGCGCCGCCTCCCTGACCTTCACCCGAGCCACCAACGGCGCGGCCACCCTCGCCCCCGCCGGTGACCACCTCGTCGCCGAGGTGCAGGGCACGCTGTGGTCGCTGCCCCGCACCGGCGGCACCGCCCGCCCCCTGACCCCCGCCGACCTGGAACCGGGCCGTCCCACCCACTCCCCGGACGGCCGGCTCATCGCCCTGTGCGCCTACCGGGACGGCGGGTTCCACCTGTGGACCGTGCGCCCCGACGGCTCCGAGCTGCGCCGGCGCACCGACGGACCCTGGGACGACCGCGGCCCCGCCTGGTCGCCCGACGGCACCCGGCTCGCCTTCGCCTCCGAACGCGGCGGCGACCCCGTCGACGGCAGCCCCTACCGCATCCACGTCCTCGACCTGCCGACCGGCCGGATCACCCGCGTCACGGGACTGCCCGGACAGCAGGGACCCCTGCAGGACACGCCGTGGGAGGACTTCGACCCCACCTGGGCACCGGACGGCGCCCACATCCTGTTCGTCCGCGCGAAGACCGTCACCACCTCCCTCGGCCTGACCGTGGAGGCCCGCACCATCGCCGCCGTGCCCGCCGACGGCACCGGCCCCGTCACCGTCCGCCACACCGAGACCGAGGCCGCCCAGGTCATGACGCCGGCCCTCGCCGCCGACGGCCGCCTGGCCCACCTGCGGACCACCGCCGCCCCGAACGCCTCCTGCACCCTGGTCGTCGACGGCCGCGCCGTCCCCGTCACCGGCGACATCGCCCCGGTGCCCCCGCGCTGGACGCCCGAGGGCGAACTGCTGCTGACCCTCGACGGCGCCTTCACCCTCCTGCGGCCGGACAGCCCCGACCAGCCGCGGACCGTCCCGTTCGAGGGCGTGCTGCCCGTGCACCGGCCCCGCTACCGGGTCAAGGAGTACGACCTCGGACAGGCCCGCACCCGGCCGGTGCGCGGCATCCACCTGCCCGCCCTCTCGCCCGACGGCCGGCACATCGCCTTCGCCGCCCTCAACTCGCTGTGGATCGCAGACAGTTCGGGTGGCCGCCCACCCCGGCGACTGCGCAAGGCGGACGCCACCCGCTATCTGCTCGGCCCCTCCTGGGCCCCCGACGGACACGCGCTCGTCTACGCTGACGACCGGGACGGACTCCTCGGCGTGTACCGGCACGACCTGGCCACCGGCGAGGAGACCGCGCTCGCCACCGGCGGGCGGGTGCATCCCGCGCTGTCCCCCGACGGGCAGCGGCTGGCCTGCCTCGACATGACCGGCAGGCTGATCGTCCGCGACCTGGCGTCCGGCACCGAACGCGTCCTGGCCGCGCCCCTCGGCGGCGGCGGTCTGCCCGGCCGCCCCAGCTGGTCGCCCGACGGCCGCCACCTCGCCCTGTGCGACCGCAACCGGCTCAACGCCCGCTTCCGGGAGGGCTACAACCTGATCCGGATCGTCGACGCCACCACCGGCGCCGACCGCCGCCACGCCGTGGCCCCCCACACCTCGATCGCCGACCGGTACGACTCCGGGCCCGTCTGGTCACCCGACGGCCGCACGCTCGCGGTCGTCGTCGAATCCGCGCTGTGCCTGCTGCCCGTCGACCCCGACGGCACCCCGCGCGGTGCGCTGCGCACCCTCACCGACGAACCCGCCGACCACCCCTCCTGGTCCGCGGACTCCTCCACCCTGCTCTACCTCTCCGGCGGCCGGCTGCGCCTCGTCGGCGCCGACGGCGGCCCGGCGCGCACCGTCCGCGTCACCCTCGACGCCCACAGACCCACCCCGCCCGACCTGGTCGTGCACGCCGGACGGCTGTGGGACGGCACCGGCGAGACGACCCGCGACGACGTCGACATCGTGGTGAGCGGCGGACGGATCACGGCGGTCGAACCGCACCGCTCCGGACGCCGGGCCGCCCTGCGCCGCGTCGACGCCTCCGAGCGCACCGTCCTGCCCGGCCTGTGGGACACCCACACCCACCCCTGGCAGAGCACCTACGGCGGCCGCCAGACCGTCGGCCAGCTCACCTACGGCATCACCACCGCCGTCTCCCTGGGCGGGTTCGCCTACGAACAGGCCCGCATCCGCGAGGCGGTGGCCGCCGGACAGCTCGCCGGGCCCCGCCTGCTGGCCACCGGCGAACTCCTCGACGGCGCCCGCGTCGCCTACAGCATGGGCCGCGCCCACCGCACCCCCGAGGGACTGCGCCGCTCGCTGGAACGCGGCGCCGCACTCGACTGGGACTTCGTCAAGACGTATGTCAGGGCGCCGGGTTGGGTGATGCGGGAAGCGGCCCGCTTCGCCCACGAACGCCTCGGCGTGCGCACCGGAGGACACCTGCTCTCGCCCGGCGTCCAGCTCGGCCAGGACCTGACGACCCATCTGCAGGCCACCCAGCGCGCCGAGTTCGGACACGCCGTCACCGCCGCGGGCCGCGCCCACGAGGACGTCGTGGAGATCTACACCCAGCGGGGCGTGGACTTCTCGATGATCGCCACCCCGTTCACCGCCGCGCCTCTCCTCGGCGCCGATCCCGCCCTCGCCGACGACCCGCGGGTCACCGTGGTGATGCCCCCCTGGGACACGGCGGCGGTCAAGCAGTCGGCGGGCGTCCCGCCCACCGCCGCCCAGCTGGCCACCCTGCGCACGGAGACCGACATCTACCGGCGCGTCCTGGCCGCCGGCGGACTCGTCGCCCTCGGCACCGACCAGCCGCTCGTCCCCGTCGGCCTCGCGCTCCACCTCGGCCTGCGCGCCCTGCACCGGGGCGGGCTGTCCCCGGCACAGGCCCTGCGCACGGCCACGGTCCTGCCCGCCCGTCTCTTCGGCCTGGACGATCACCTCGGCACCGTCGAGGAGGGCAGGCTCGCCGATCTGACCGTCGTCGACGGCGATCCGTTCACCGACTTCGCCGCCCTCGTCCACACCGTGGCCGTGCTCAGGGGCGGAGTGCCGTACACGACTGAGGAGTTGGTCGCCGCGTTCGAACCCGCGGCCCGGCGGACGGCGGCCGCCGAGGACGACTGGCTCGCAATGGGACGGCTGATGAGAAGGGACGGCTGCTGCGACGGCCACGGGCCGTACGGCGGCTGACGGGGCGGCATCCGACGACGAGGCCGTCGCGCGGTACGTGAGCGCGGTCACCGCCGGGCTGCGGCCGGTTTGCACAGGGCATCCGTGCGTTTCGCACGGTCGCCGGCCCGAGGTCCGCGGGGCGACCGGCGGCCTCACCCGGGCCCGATGTGGACCACGCGGGCCCAGGCTGGCGGGGTGTCCGGCACGTACTCCGGGTCTTCCTCGTCCCAGGAGTCGTCCGGCCGGGGGAACAGACCCACCACCGTCCGGCAGGCGGGCCGTTCCTCGGGCCAGGGCGTCTGCCCGTCGGTCAGCACCACGACGACGTCGGGGCCGGGACGGGTGCGCAGCGCCTTGGCGAAGCCGGTGCGCAAGTCCGTACCGCCGCCGCCGAGCAGCGGGATGCCCTCCGCGCGGCACAGGGGATGTGCGACCCGCGCCGCCGCGTCGCACGGCACGACGGTGACCAGGTCCCGACGGCCGCCCACGGCACGGGAGATCGCGGCGACCTCCAGCAGCGCGCTGCCCAACTCGGCGTCGCTGACCGAGCCGGAGGTGTCGATGACCACGCACACGCGGGGCGGCCGGCGCCGCAGGGAGGGCAGCACCACGCCGGGCAGTCCGGCCGAGCGCCGCGCCGGGCGGCCGTAGGAGTAGTCCTCGCCCGCACCCGGGGCGGTCGCCGCCGAGCGCACCGCCGCCCCGAGCAACTCCCGCCAGGGCTGCGGCGGATGGAACGCCTCCTCCGCCCACCGCCGCCACTGCTCCGGGGCGTTGCCCGGGCGGCCCTTGATGCCCTGTGCCACCCGGAAGCGGACCGCGTCCCGCTCCTGTTCGCTCAGCCCGTGCGCGCCGTCCGGGCCGAGATCCCACTCCCGTTCCCTCCCGTCGGCGCCGCTGCCGCAGTCCAGCCAGGCCAGGCCCTCGGTGTGCGGGCCGAGCCGGAACCGGCGCAGGTAGTCCTCCATCAGCTGCCCGGTGGGCAGGTGGAGGAGGTCGGGGTGGACGGCGCCCTCGGGGCGGGGCAGTCCGTCGCCGTACACGTCGTCGTTGATCTCGAAGTCCGCGGCGATGTTCATCCGCAGCCGTTCGGCCGGGCCGGTCAGCCCGCGCTCCTTCGCGACCCGGTCGCCGCGCCGGTGGTGCTCGCGCAGCAGGTGGGACACCTCGTGCACCCAGACGCCGGCCAGCTCCTCGACGGGCGTGCGGTCCACGAACCCGGGCGAGACGTAACAGCGCCAGTGCCGGTCGACGGCCATGGTCGGCACCGTCCGGGACGCGACGGTGTGCAGGGCGAACAGCGCCGTGGCCAGGTAGGGGCGGGCCCGGGCGGCCTGCAGACGGGCCGTGAAGAGCTTGTCCTCGTCCAGGGCCGCCGGCGTCGCCCCGCTCATCGCGCCACCCTCGCGGCCGCCTCGTCCGCGCGCCGGGACAGGGACACGACCCCGGCGAGTTGCTCGATCGACGCCGGTACGTCCCAGTCCTCCCGGCGCAGCGACGCCAGCGTGCTCGCGGGGACGACCACCAGGTCCGGGGCGCCGGTCCGCACCGCCCGCACCAGCAGCTCCCACGCCGCGTCCCAGCGCGCCTTGTCCGGGCGGGCACGGACCGCGGCCACCACGCCGTCCAGGGCGGCCTGGCGCAGATCCCCCCGTTCGGGCAGGACGGCACCGGCCGGGTCGGCGAGCAGCTCCTCGGGGTCCGGGAGGTCCATCCGGTCCACGCTCGCCAGCAGTTCCAGCCCCGGACCGTCGCCCACGGTTGCCCTGACGAGCAGGGACAGCACGTCCCGGGAGGAGCCGGCCGCGGTCGCGAAGGCGATCAGACGCAGGGTCATCTCCCAGCTGCGGGGCGAGGGCCAGGGCCCGCCCCGGCGGGTCTCACTGCTGGGCAGCCGGTGCACCAGCGTCGGCCGGGCGGTCAGCAGCCCGCACACCGCCCGGCGCGCGAAGTCCACGGCGTCCGGCAGCCGTTGCTGGTTGAGCCGGGGCAGGGTGGCCCGGGGCCAGGTCCCGCCGAGGCCGCGGACGACGACCTCGTGGTCGTGGGTCCACTGCAGGTGCACGAACCGGTTGGCGAGCGGCGGGCTCAGCTCCCAGCCGTCGGCCGCCGAGGAGCGCGGGTTGGCGGCGGCCACGATCCGCACGCCGGGCGGCAGCCGCAGCGCGCCGATGCGCCGCTCCAGCACCAGCCGGAGCAGGGCGGCCTGCACGGCCGGCGGTGCGGTGGACAGTTCGTCCAGGAACAGCAGCCCCCGGCCGGCCCGCACCAGGCGCACCGCCCAGTCCGGCGGGGCCATCGGAACGCCCTGCTCGGCGGGGTCGTCGCCGACGATGGGCAGCCCGGAGAAGTCGGACGGCTCGTGCACGCTGGCGATCACCGTGGTCAGCGGAAGATCCAGCGCCGCGGCCAGCTGGGTCAGCGCGGCGGTCTTCCCGATGCCGGGTTCGCCCCACAGCAGCACGGGCAGATCGGCGGCCACGGCCAGGGTGAGCGCCTCCAGCTGGATGTCGGGGCGGGGTTCGGTGGAGGCATCGCGCAGAAGAGCCAACAGAGCTTCGGCGACGTCGAGTTGGGGGTCGTCGGTGGAGACAGGGGACAGGGTGGGCTGAGAGGGCACGGACATGAGTGATCACCTTGGGTGTTGTGTGGGGTGGAAAGGGGGAGGGGTGCGGACCGGTTCGTGGCCGGTCCGTGGCCGGTTGGTGGGCGGTGAAGCAGCGGGTGCGGGTCGGGCGCGTGGTGGTGTGGCCGACGGGGGTGCCGTCGGAGGGGCGTCGCGGGTAGGGGCGTCGTCGCCGGTTCAGCGGAAGGTGCTGTGGCGCGGGCGGCGGCGCAGGGAGCGTGGGCGTGGGGTGCCCGGGAGGATGCGGCCCGGGGCGGGGCCGGACAGGCCGGCGCGGAACAGGCCGTAGGCGATGCGCCGTTGGGCGGCCGTCTCCAGCTCCTCCCGCAACGGCCCGTCCCGCAGCACCGCTTCCGGCCCCAGCAGCCCTTCCACGACGGCCAGCGCGCCGGCGGTGTCGCCGTGGTCCAGGCGTTCGCGGACCCCGGCGAGGCAGTCGGGCCGGCGGTGCGCCCGGTCGATCGCCTGCAGACAGGGCAGCGGAGTGCCCGTCAGGGCGGCCAGCAGTTCCTCGCGCCGGATCTCGTCCGCCCGGTGGTCGAGCGCCGTCAGCACGCCGTCGACCAGACCGATCCGGTGCGTTTCTCCCCGGCAGTCGACGAGGTGCGGCCGGTCCGCCCGCTCGGGGGCCCGCGGGAAGCCGGACGACACGTGAGCGGGGGCCAGCGCGGCCGCCACCAGCGGGTGCAGTCGGCCGGCGTCGATCGCACCGGCGCGCAGCAGTTCGAGGTCGGGCGGCACCCAGGTCGCGGCGTCGGGCAGCACCGGCAACCCGGCGCCCTCGCCCGGGCGGAGCCGCACCGGGGCGCCCCCGAGCGGGTCGATGAGCAGCCGGTAGCGGCGGCCCAGCCGCGCCACGACACCGGGCGCGTCCGTCGCCGAGGCGCC
>NZ_JAMGBF010000041.1 GCF_023516615.1 Streptomyces panaciradicis | reverse complement strand
GGGCGAGGCCGACGCGGCCGCCGCCCGCGACGCCACCCGCGCCCGGTCCCGCCGGACCGCCCGCGCCCGCGAACTCGCCGCCCGCCTGGAGTGCTGGGAGGAACTGCGCCGACAGGTGGTGGCCGGCGTCGAGGACCTGCGCCACGCGGACTCCTACCCGGCCCTGCGCGCCCGGCTGACCGCACACGTACGCGCCGCGCTGGGCCCGGACGCCGAGGTCGTCGAGGCCCCCCACGGCGGAGTGATCGCCCGCACGGCGCACCGCAGACTCGACTGCGGCCTGACCGCCCTGGCCCTGCGGGCACTGGAGCGCATCGGCGGAGAGGCGGAGGAACTGTGGGCACCGTGACAGGCGTGTCGTCCGGGGGCGGGCGCATCCTGCGGGTCGCCGGGCCCCTCGTGGAGGCCGAGTACGTCGCCGGCACCGCGATGAACGACCTGGTCGTGCTGGGCGAGGCGGAACTGCCCGGGGAGGTCGTCGCCATCCGGGACGGGGTCGTCACCGTGCAGGCGTACGAGTACACCGGCGGCCTGGCCCCCGGCGCGCGGGCCCATCCGCTCGGCCGGCCGCTGTCCGCGCCGCTCGGCCCCGGCCTGCTGGGCGGGGTCTTCGACGGCCTGCTGCGCCCCCTCGCCACGGCCGGTGCCTGGCTGGAACCCGGCGCCGCGGGGCGCGGGAGCGGACCCACGCGCCAGTGGGAGTTCGTGCCGCGGGCCTCGGTGGGCGACCTCGTCGACCAGGGCGACGTCCTCGGGGAGATCCACGGCTCCGGACCCGTGCCGCTCAAGGTGCTGGTGCCGCCCGGCCGTTCCGGCGCCGTGGACCACCTCGCGGGCGCGGGACTCCACCCCGCCGACGCCGTCGTCGCGTCCGTCGCGGGCACCCCCGTGACGATGACCGCCCCCTGGCCCGTCCGCACCCCGCGCCCCGTCCGCGAACGCCTCGACTCCCCGCGCGCCCTGGGCACCGGGCAGCGCGCCATCGACCTGCTCTTCCCGGTGGCCCTCGGCGGCACCGTCGCCGTCCCCGGAGGCTTCGGCACCGGCAAGACCGTGCTGCTGCAGCAGATCGCCAAGTGGTGCGACGCCGACGTCATCGTCTACGTCGGCTGCGGCGAGCGCGGCAACGAGATGGCCGACGTCATCGACGAGTTCGGCGCGCTCACCGACCCGCGCACCGGCGGCCGGCTCGCCGAGCGGACCGTGATCGTCGCCAACACCTCCAACATGCCGATGATGGCCCGCGAGGCCGGCATCCACACGGGCGTCACGGTCGCCGAGTACTTCCGGGACATGGGCCTGGACGTGGTCGTCATCGCCGACTCCACCTCCCGCTGGGCGGAGGCGCTGCGCGAGTTCGCCTCCCGCACCGGCGCCCTGCCCGCCGAGGAGGGCTACCCGGCCGGCCTCGCCTCGGCGATCGCCGCCTTCTACGAACGGGCCGGCGCGGTCACCACCCTCGGCGGCCGCACCGGCTCGGTGACCGTCATCGGCGCGGTGTCCCCGCCCGGCGGCGACATGGCCGAACCGGTCACCGCGCACACCCAGCGCTTCGTACGCTGCCTGTGGACCCTGGACCGCGAACTCGCCTACGCCCGCCACTACCCGGCCGTCTCCTGGGCGGAGTCCTTCTCCCGCGACGCCGAGGCGCTCGGTGCCCGCCGCGCCGCGACCGACGACCCGGACTGGCCGGCCCGGCGCGCCCGCGTCGCCGGTCTGCTCGCGGAGGCCGACCGGCTCGCCGACCTCGTCGACCTCGTCGGCATCACCGCGCTGCCCGCGCAGGAACGCGTCAGCGTCCTGGGCGGCCGGCTCGTACGCGAAGGCGTGCTCCAGCAGAGCGCCCTGTCGCAGCGGGACGCCTACAGCGGGGCGAAGAAGACGGCCGCGCTGGCCGAGGCGGTGCTCGACGTGGTCGACCGTTGCCGCGAACTGGCCGACGCCGGTGTGCCCCCGGCCCACATCGAGGAGGCCGACTTCACCCCCGTGCTGCGCGCCCGCGAGGAGGCAGGCCCGCACGACGCGGACACCGTACGGGCGCTGGGCCGGAGCATGCTCGACCGACTGGGGGAGCTGATATGACGGACACACCGGACTGGGGCCTCGTCGAGTACACCACCATCCGTGACCTGCACGGCCCCCTCGTGGTCGTCGACAAGGTCGAGGGCGTCGGCTGGGACGAGTTCGTGCTCTTCACCCTCGACTCCGGCGAGCAGCGGCACGGACTCGTCCTCGACGTCGACCGCGGCACCGCCGTCGTGCAGGTCCTGGAGGACACCGCCGAGATCGACCCCGCGCGCATCCGGGCCGCCTTCACCGGCACGCCGCTGCGGATCCCGGTGGGCCCCGGCTGGCTCGGCCGGGTCTGCAACGGCCGGGGCGAACCGCTCGACGGAGGGCCGCCCGTCTTCGGCTCCGTCACCTCGGCGGTCGGCGGCAACCCCGTCAACCCCGTGCGCCGCGAGCCGCCGGCCGAACCGGTGCTCACCGGGGTCAGCGCGGTGGACGCCCTGACGACCCTGGTACGGGGTCAGAAGCTGCCGGTGTTCTCCGCGGCGGGCCTGCCGCACCTGGAGCTGGCCGCGCAGATCGCGGCCCAGTCGACGGCCGGGGGAGAGCCGTTCAGTGTGGTGTTCGCCGCCATGGGAGTCACCCACGCGGACGCCGCCTTCGTGCGCGACGCGCTGGAGGAGCGCTCCGCGGCCGGCGAGCTGGTGCTGCTGCTCAACACCGCCGCCGACCCGGTGATCGAACGCATCCTCACCCCGCGCATCGCGCTGACGATCGCCGAGGACCTGGCGTTCACCGGCGGCCGGCACGTGCTGGTGGTCATGACCGACATGACCAGCTACGCCGAGGCGCTGCGCGAGGTCTCCGCGGCCCGCGGCGAGATCCCCGCCCGCCGCGCCTACCCCGGCTACCTCTACAGCGACCTGGCGTCCCTGTACGAGCGCTGCGGACGCATCCGCGGGCTGCCGGGATCGGTGACCGTGCTGCCCCTGCTCACCATGCCGGCCGGTGACATCACCCATCCGGTCCCGGACCTCACCGGGTACATCACCGAAGGGCAGGTCGTGCTCTCCCGCGAGATGCACGCCAAGGGCGTCTACCCGCCGGTCGACGCCCTGTCCTCGCTGTCCCGGCTCATGCGCAAGGGCGCCGGCCCGGGCCGCACCCGCGCCGACCACCTGGACGTCGCCGCCCAGCTGCTCGCCGCGCTGGCCCGGGCCCGCCAGGTCAGGGAGCTGGCCGACCTGGTCGGACAGGCCGCGCTGAGCCCCACCGACCGCCGCTACCTCGCCTTCGACGAGGCGTTCGCGCACGGCTTCGTCGACCAGGACCGCGGTGAACGGCGCACGCTGGAAGAGACTTTGGAGCGGGCCTGGCAGGTGCTGCTCACCCTGCCGCGCAGCCAACTGTCCATGCTGCCCGCCGAGTTCCTCGACGCCCACGCGGCACCGGAAGGCGGGTGAGCCCGGTGAAGGAGCTGCGGACCCCGCCCGGCCGGGCCGGCCGCATGAAGGTGCGCCACAGCCTGGACGTCGCCCGGCGCGGCGCCGACCTGCTCGACCAGAAACTGCGCATCCTGCGCGCCCGGCACGAGACGCTGCTCGCCGCCGAGGAGACCGCGCGCGCCGCCTGGCACGAGCGGCTGCGGGAGGCCGAGACCTGGCTGCGGCGCGGGCTGCTGCTGGCCGGCGACGAGGCGCTGGAGGCCCCGGCGCCCGTGCGTCCCGCCGAGATCGACATCGTCCGGACCTCCACCATGGGCGTGCGCCACCCCGAGACGGCCCGTTGCGCGCTGCCGCGGCGGGAACCGGACATCCCGGCGCCGGCCAACACCGCCCTGATCCACGCCGAGGCCGCCTACGCCGAGGCGGTACGGGCCGCGGCCGACCACGCCGTCGCCCGCGCCGCGGCACGCGAGATCGGCGCGGAGGTGCTGCGCACCCGCCAGCGCGTCCGGGCCCTGCAACGCCACTGGATCCCCCGCCTGGAGCGGGCCCTGGCACGCGCGGACGCCGCCCTCGAACAGAGCGAGCACGAGGACGCGGTACGCCGCCGCTGGTCGGCCCGCACCTCGGCCGACCGGGCGTGATGCGGGGCATGACCGCCGGGACGTCCCCCGGGGATCCGCTCGGCCCCACCCGGGGGTCACATGACCCATGGCAGGCGGACGGTGGTGCGTCGAAGCTGGAGCGAGGTCGTCTCGGAGTCCGGAGGGCTTCCTGTGGAGAAGGACAGCGTCGCTCAGCGGCTCGCGCCCGGCCCGGAAAGCGGCACGGTGCCCGCGCGCCCCGCACCCGGCCCCCCGTTGCCCCGGCAGCGGGCCGACGAGGTGCTCGCCCAGCTCGGCACCTCCCGGCGGGGTCTGGGCGCGGCGGAGGCCGAGCGGCGCCGGCAGCGCCACGGCCCCAACGAACTGCCGCAACCTCGCCGCAAGGGACTGTGGCGACGCTTCTTCGCCCAGTTCACCGACCTGTTCGCGATCCTGCTGATCGTGGCCTCGGCGCTGACCTTCCTCGCCTACGCCCTCCAGGACCCCCGCGACGTGGGCAACCTGCAGCTGGCGTTCGCGATCCTCGGCGTGGTGGTGCTCAACGCGGTCATCGGCTTCGTCCAGGAGTACTCGGCGGAGCGCACCGCCCAGTCGCTGCAGGCGATGGTGCCGCACACCTGCCGGGTGCTGCGCGACGGCGAACGCCTGGAACTGCCGACGGGCGCGCTCGTCCCCGGCGACCTCGTGGTCCTGGAGGCGGGGGACGCCGTACCCGCGGACTGCCGCGTCGTCGAGGGCCACGGCCTGATGGTCAACAACGCCTCCCTGACCGGGGAGAGCGTCGCCGTCGCCCGGGTGGAGGAGCCCACGACGGCCGCCACCGTCCTCGACTCCCGCAACTGCGTGTTCATGGGCACCACGGCCGTCTCCGGATCGGGCAAGGCCGTCGTGTTCGCCATCGGCGCCGACACCGAGTTCGGCCGGATCTACCGGCTCACCCAGGAGGCACCGCAGCAGCAGACCCCGCTGCAGCAGCAGGTGGCGTCCATGGCCCGCAGGGTGGCCGTGCTGGCCGTGGCCATCGGCCTGCTCGTCCTCGCCGTCCGCGTGCAGAGCGGACAGCCGCTGGTGTCCACCTTCGTCTTCGCCCTCGGCGTGATGGTCGCCCTGGTCCCCGAGGGACTGCCCGCCACCCTGTCGGTGTCCCTGGCCATCGGCGTCCGGCGCATGGCCCGGCGCCAGGCGCTGGTGAAGAAGCTGCTGGCGGTGGAGGCCCTGGGCTCCACCACGGTGATCTGCACCGACAAGACCGGCACCCTGACCCAGGCCGAGATGACCGTCACCCGGTTGTGGACCGGCGGGACGTGGCACGAGGTGTCCGGCGTCGGCTACGCCCCCGTCGGCACCGTCACCGATCCGGAGACCGTACGGGACCTGCTGCGTGTCGGCGTGCTGTGCTCCGACGCCCGGCTGCTGGCGCCGGACGAGCAGGCCGACTGGCGGGTCCTCGGCGACACCACGGAGGGCGCGATCCTCGTCGCGGCGGCCAAGGCCGGCCTCGACCCGGCGACCGAACGGGCCGCCGCGCCGCGCGTCGCCGAGTTCCCCTTCGACCCCGTGCGCAAGCTGATGAGCACCGTCCACCGCACGCCCGAGGGCGACGTCGTGTGCGCCAAGGGCGCGCCCCAGGAACTCCTCGCCCGCTGCACGCACCTCCTGCTGGACGGCGCCTCCCGGCCCCTCACCGACGAGCTGCGCGCCGGTGTCACCGAGGCGAACGACACCATGGCCGCCCAGGGACTGCGCGTCCTGGCCGCCGCCCTGCGCCCCGTGACCTCGGCGCCCGGCGACAGCGCGGAGGCCGAGTCCGGGCTGACCCTGCTGGGCCTCGTCGGCATGTTCGACCCGCCCCGGCCCGAGGTCTCCGCCGCCGTCGAGGCCTGCCGCAAGGCCGGCATCCGCATCGTCATGGTCACCGGCGACCACCCGCTCACCGCGGAGGCCGTCGCCCGCAGGGTCGGCATCGTCACCGGACCCGCCCCGACGGTGGTGACCGGAGCCCGGCTCGCCGAGATGGACGCCGACGCGCTCGACGCCGTGATCGCGGCACCGGGAGAACTGCTGCTGTGCCGGGTCAGCCCCGAGCACAAGATGCGGGTCGTGGCCGCCTTCCAGAAGCGGGGCGAGGTCGTCGCGGTCACCGGCGACGGCGCCAACGACGCCCCCGCCCTCAAGCACGCCGACATCGGCGTCTCCATGGGCGCCGGCGGCACCGACGTCGCCCGCGAGGCCTCCGTCATGGTGCTGCTCGACGACTCCTTCGCCTCCATCACCGCCGCCGTCGAACTCGGCCGCTCCGTCTACCGCAACATCGGCAAGTTCCTGACCTACCTGTTCAGCCACAACATCGCCGAGCTCACCCCGATCCTGGCCGCCACCTTCGTCGGCTTCCCGCTGGTCCCGCTGAGCGCCGTGCAGATCCTGGCCATCGACCTCGGCTCCGACGTACTGCCCGCCCTGGCGCTCGGCGCCGAGCCGCCCGAACCCGACACCATGGAGCGCCCGCCCCGCGGCCGGCGCGAACGGCTGTTCTCCGCCGCGCTCGTGCGCCGCTTCCTCTTCCTCGGCTTCGTGCAGTCCATCGGCGTGTGCACGGTGTTCTTCTGGCAGATCCACTCCTCCGGCATCCCCTTCGCCGACTTCACCGCCGACACCCCCGCCTACCGCAAGGCCATCACCCTGACCCAGGCCGCCATCGTCGTCAGCCAGTTCTTCAACGCCCTGGCCGTGCGCACCGACCGCGAGAGCGTCTTCCGCGTCGGCCTGTTCTCCAACCCGCGCCTGCTGGCGGCCGGCTGCTTCGGGATCGCGTTGATGGCCGCCATCAGCTACGCGCCGCCGCTGCAGGCCGTGTTCAACACCGCGCCCATCTCGGCCACCGACTGGGCGGTGCTCACCGGCTTCGGGGTGCTGCTGCTGGCCGCCGAGGAAACCCGCAAGGCGTGGCTGCGCCGCACACCACCGCACCAGCCAGGAAGGAAACAGCCATGAGGGTCGTCATCGTGGGCTGCGGCCGGGTCGGCTCCGCCCTCGCCACCCGGCTGGTCAACGAGGGCCACGACGTGCGGATCATCGACCGCGAGCCGAAGACCCGCGCGCTGCTGCCGGCCGGCTTCCCCGGCCAGGTCCTGCACGGCAACGGCTTCAGCCGCACCCTGCTGGAGGCGGCGGGCATCGAGCACGCCGACGCGTTCGTCGCGGTCACCTCCGGGGACAACACCAACATCGTCAGCGCCCGGACCGCCAGGGAGACCTACCGCGTGCCGATCGTCCTGGCCCGCATCTACGACCCACGGCGCGCCGACATCTACCGCGACCTGGGCATCCCCACCATCGCGAGCGTGCGCTGGACGGCGGACCGGCTGCACCAGATGCTGCTGCACCGCCACCTCACGCCCGAACTCAGCTTCGGCAACGGCGAGACCCTGCTGCTGCGCTCCCAGCTGCCCGCGCACCTCACCGGCCGGCGGCTGGGCGAGCTGGAGGTCGACGGCGAGATCCGGCTCGTCGAGGTGACCCGCGGCGGGCGGTCGTTCCTGCCGACGCACAGCACCGCCGCCGAACCGGAGGACCTGATCACCTTCGCCGTGGCCGCCGAGGCCCTGACCCGGCTGCGCGGCTTCCTCGACAAGGAGCTCGGCACATGAAGGTCATCGTCGCCGGCGCCGGCCGGCTCGGCAGGCAGGTCGCCCAGGTGATGGCGGCCGCGGGCAACCAGGTCACCGTCGTCGACCGCGACGACGACCGCATCGCCACCCTCCAGGACCGGCTGCCGGTGCGGCTGGAGGCCGGGGACGCCTGCGAACCCTCGGTCCTCGAACGCGCCGGGGCGCACTCGGCCGACCTCGTCGTGGCGACGACCGGGGAGGACGAGGACAACCTCGTCATCAGCCTCCTCGCCAAGCGCCAGTTCGGCGTCGAGAGGGTGGTGGCCCGGGTCAACGACACCGAGAACGCCTGGCTGTTCGACCGCAACTGGGGCGTCGACGCCGCCGTACCCGCCGCCATGCCCCTGATCTCGCTCATCGAGGAGGCCGCCGGAGCCACCGACACCGTCGCCCTGCTGCGGCTGAGCAAGGCCGGTGTGAACGTCATCGAGACCACCATCACGGCCCGCTCGCGCGCCGTCGGCCGCACGCTGGCGGACATCACGCTGCCGGCGAGCACCGTCCTCGCCGCGGTCGTCCGGGACGGCAGCCCCGTCGTGCCGGCGCCCACCCTGACCCTGCGGGCCGGGGACGAGATCCTCGTCGTCTCGCACGAGGCCACCGAGGACGAGGTGCACGCGGCCTTCCAGTGACGCGCACGCCCGTGCACGACAACGGCGGCCGCCGCCGGGAGTGCCCCCGGCCGGCGGCCGCCTGAAGGCGGGCCGTCACCGCAGCACGGGCCCCGCCAGCTGGACGATGTCGTCGGAGGCGACGTCGTGCAGCCGGATCGCGAGGTCCTCCAGCGCGCGGCTGGCGGCGAGTTCGTCGCCGATCTCCGGAATGGAGCGGTCGACCGGGTTCTTGCGGGCCACGCCCCGGCCGGTGACCGTCGAGGTGTCCCGGGTGGTGAGCACGGCCCGCGCGTGGGTCTCGTCGCCGTCCTCACTGATGAAGATCTGTACCGTCCACTGCTTGGCTTGCATCGTGATCACTCCCGGGCGGAGGGGTGAGGAGCAGGCGCCCGGACGAACCGGTTCCTCCGCTCATCTCCCAGCCTGCGCCCCCGACGAGGGCCGGGACAGGGCCGAACGGCCCGCCGGCCGGGACGTCATGCCGAGGCCGCCTCGGCGCCCGGCGCGTGCCGTGCGGCGGCGTCCGGCGGGACCGCGTCCTCCGGGGCGGTGGCCGGCACCGTCCGGACCGCCGCCGGCTCGTCGAGCCGCAGTCCCGTGGCGGCCGAGAAGCAGTGCACGACGTCCGCCCGCACCCCGACCCGCACCCGCGCCCCCTTGCCCTGCGTGGCCCGCCCCGGCAGCCGTACGACGAGCGGCGCGCTGCCTCCGCCGACCCGCGCGGTCGCGTGCAGGTAGGCGACGGAGCCGGTGTCCTCGACCGCGTCGACCACGAGGTCCAGCCCGGGGGTCTTCTCGTCCTCCGGCGACAGGATCCGGAACTGCTCGGGGCGGACGCCGAGCGCGATCTCGGTGGCGCCCTCGGCGGCCGCGGACCGCAGGACGTCGCGGGTCAGCGGCACGGTCAGCCCGTCCAGCCGGACACCGTCGGACGTCAGCGGCAGCCGGAACAGGTTCATCGCGGGCGAGCCGATGAAGCCGCCGACGAAGGTGTTGGCGGGCCGCTCGAAGACCTCCTTGGGCGTGCCGACCTGCTGCAGCACCCCGTCCTTGAGGACGGCAAGCCGGTCGCCCATGGTCATCGCCTCGACCTGGTCGTGGGTGACGTACACCGTGGTGGTGCCCAGGCGGCGCTGCAGCACCGCTATCTGAGTGCGCGTCTGCACCCGCAGTTTGGCGTCC
>NZ_JAMGBF010000040.1 GCF_023516615.1 Streptomyces panaciradicis | reverse complement strand
CAGCACCCCGTCCTTGAGGACGGCAAGCCGGTCGCCCATGGTCATCGCCTCGACCTGGTCGTGGGTGACGTACACCGTGGTGGTGCCCAGGCGGCGCTGCAGCACCGCTATCTGAGTGCGCGTCTGCACCCGCAGTTTGGCGTCCAGGTTGGACAGCGGCTCGTCCATCAGGAACACCCGCGGCTCGCGCACGATGGCCCGCCCCATGGCGACGCGCTGGCGCTGGCCGCCGGAGAGCGACTTCGGCTTGCGGTCGAGGTAGTCCTGCAGATCGAGGATGGCGGCGGCCTCCCGCACCCGTTCGCGCACCCGCGGCTTGGGCATGCGCGCGATCTTCAGGGCGAAGCCCATGTTGTCGGCCGTCGTCATGTGCGGGTACAGGGCGTAGTTCTGAAAGACCATCGCGATGTCGCGGTCCTTGGGCGGCAGATGGGTCACGTCCCGCTCGCCGATGCGGATCGTTCCGGAGTCGACGTCCTCGAGGCCGGCGAGCATGCGCAGGCTGGTGGACTTGCCGCAGCCGGAGGGCCCGACCAGCACCATGAACTCCCCGTCGGCGATGTCCAGATCGAGGTCGCTGACCGCCGGGCGTTCCATGCCCGCGAAGCGGCGGGTGGCCTTCTCGAAGGTGACCGATGCCATGACCCATCCCTCCCGGTGCTTCTCCTCACTCCAGCGTGGAGCGGTCGACGACGCCGGCGCATGCCCCGACCGTCCCCTTCCCGGGCCGGTCGGCCCCTACGGCGTCGACCGGATGCGGCAGGTGCCCGCGCTGGAGAACTCCCCGCCGCCCGGCGCCACATGGCTGCCGTGTCCCGTCGCCCGGGGGCGGTCGTCGCGGGTTCAGCCGGCGACGGTGCACGTCCAGCGGGCGCCGTGCCGCGGGGCTGGGGCGACGGAGTGACCCGGCGACCCGGTGGCCGTGAGCGCGGGGGCGGAGGGCCGGTTCCCCGGCACCGTGACGACGGGGACCGTCGCCCGCTCCAGGCAGGCGCGCATCACCGCTCCCGACGCGTGCTCGTCGTACCCAACGCGCGGGGTGCGGCCGAGCGCCAGCAGGACGGCGCCCTGCGCCTGCTGGACCAGGACGCGGGCCGGCGCCCCCTCGGCCACGACGGCGCGTACCGCGCCGTCGTCCTGCGGCCCGAAGGCCTCGCGCAGCGTCGCGGCCAGCAACCGCGCCGCCCCCTCGCGCTGTTCGGCGGCGGTCGGCCGTGCCGTGGCGGGAGCGTAGGGGGCGAGGCCGGGCCGTTGCCAGGCGTGCACGGCGACGACGGTGGCGTGCAGGGCCCGCGCCTGCCGGGCGGCCCAGCGCAGTGCCGCCACCGACGCCTGCGACCCGTCGACCCCCACCACGACACTGTCGCCGACCGCGCCTTCCACCATGACAGCCTCCCTCGCCGGATGTTCCCCGGTGTCTCAGTCTCCCGGTGCGCTCCGCACGGCACTTGGGCCGAGTGGCTCCGCCACCGGCGCCGAACGGGTCGGTCGGTGCGCCGTTCGGAGCCGTACGGCCCAGTGCCGGGGGCGGGCCGGGAGCGGACGCTGGATGCGGCACGAGCGGAGGCGACCGCGAGGCCGGGGCGGCCCGGTCCGGGGGCGGGGTGGCCCGAGAGGAGAGAGGCGTCATGAACGGACCGGTGGTGGTGGGGGTGGGCGCGTCGTCGTCGAGCCTGGCCGCGGTGGAGACCGCCGCGCGGGAGGCCGAACGGCGAGGCGTGGGCCTGCAGTTGGCGCACGCCGTCGTATGGCCCGCCGACCCCGTGGCGCCCGGTGTGCCGCCCTGGGACCCGGACGGTGCCGGGCTGAGCGCGTCGGCCCGGGGAGCACTCGCCGAGGCCGAACGGCACGCGCGGCGCGTCGCGCCGGGGCTGTCGATCACCAGCGAGGTGCTCGTCGGCGAGCCCGGGACGGTGCTGGAGGCCGAGTCGCGTGCCGCCTCGCTGACCGTGGTCGGCGGTCGCCGCCAAGGCCGGTTCGGCGGGCTGCCGTTCGGCTCGGTCGCCGGCCGGCTGACCGCACAGGGACGCTGCCCGGTGCTGGTCGTGCGCGGCACCACCGGCCGCGGCGGCCCCGTCGTCCTGGCGTCCGACGGCGCCTCGCCCGTGGCCCGCGCCGCAGCGGAGTTCGCCTTCGCCGAGGCCGCCCAGCGGGCCGCGGAGCTGCTCGTCCTGCACGGGGGCGGCCGCGACGGCGCGGCAGTGGTGGCCGAACTGCGGCGTACGTACCCCGACGTCGTCGTACGACATCAGCGGATCCGGGGCCGCAGCCGCCCGGTCGTCGCCGGGGCGAGCGCGGGCGCGCAACTCGCCGTGGTGGGCGTGCCCGCCCACGCCGGCCTCACGGACACCCTGACGGGCTCTCTGGGCCGCGCCCTCCTGCGCCACGCCCGGTGCACCGTCGCGGTGGTCCCGGCCGAGCCCCCGCGGCACTGACGCCGAAGACGACCCCGCCGCGCCGCACGCCGACTGCCGGCCCGGCGGGCCCACGGCGCCTGAGGCAAGCCCCGCCCGTCGGCCCGCCCGGGCCCGCGCCGGTGGGTCCGCCCTGGCTCCCGGTAGACGACCGGCGGCCTCGGCCTGTGCCGAGTGCCGTCTCAGGACCGCCCGCAGCCGTCGGCCGGAGGCCGGCTCGCCGTGATTCATGCCGGCGACGAACTCGGTGCGGTCATCGTGTCGGCGTCCAGCTCCGTCCACGCAGTCGCCCCGGCGTCGAGGAAGTCGGTGCGGTCCGTGCCAGGCCGCTGCGACCGGGCGTTGACGGCGTTCTGGCCGGCGATCGCCGCGGCGGCCACGGCCCGTGTCGCGGCGGAGTTCGAGGGGGCCGGGCGCCGCAGCTCACCCCGCTGATCACCGACGCCGCGCCGGTCCTGTGCCCTGCACGTGCTGCCGGCCGGGCACAGGGGAAACCCGGTGCCCGGGGTGGCGCTGCTCGGCGACGCGGCGCAGAGCGCCGACCTGCCCCCGTGCCACGGCGCCGAACCAGGCACCGCGCTCGCCGCGCAGCCCGGCGGCATCGTGGCCGTCCTTGCGGCGTGCAGGCGGGCCCTGATCCCGTTCAGCGCCACGGCCGGCGCCGAAGGCTCCCACCTGCACGGACTCCTTTTCGGTGACGACGCCCCGCGCGGTCTGATCGGTGAACCGCCCGCGACGTGTGTGGAGGTCGCGACACAGGGGACTTGGTGGGCACGTCGGGTGCGGCGTCGCTCCCCCGGGGGGCCGGCCCGGCCAGGCTTCTCTGGTTCTGACACCGAGCCAGGGAAGCCGCCGCCGCCTCAGTCGATGCCGCCCTGTTCGCAGATCATCCGGGCGACCTCCCGCAGCTTGAGGTTGCGCTCCTGCGAATAGCGGCGGAGCACGTCGAACGCCTCCTCCTCGGTGAGCCGACGGCTGCCCATGAGGATGCCCATGGCCTCGCCGATCACATGGCGGGTGGCCACGGCCTGTTCCAGCTGGGCGTGTGTGCGGGCGCTGGAGAACGCGACCGCCGCGTGCGAGGCCAGCAGCCACCCGGCCAGCTCACTGGCCTCGGTGAACATGCCGGGCTTGCGGGAGTACAGGTTCAACGCGCCGAAGTCCTCGTCCTCGGTGAACAGCAGGAAGCCCATCATGCTGCCGATGCCGAGCCGCGAGGCCTGTGGTGCGAAGGCGGGCCAGCGCAGCTGCTGCCCGGTGAGGTCGGGGATCCGGAAGACCCGCTCCCGCACCGAGCTGCGGGCGGTGTCGAAGCACGGCCCCTCGCCCAGCCGCTCCTGCAGCCGGTCGCTGTCGATCACCAGGTCGTCGGTGGGGGCCAGCGTCCGCACCTTCCGGCCCTGCAGCACGAGGATGCCGGCCGCGTCACATCCCTCGACCAGCTCCACGGCCGAGGAGGTGATCCTCTCCAGCGTGGCGTCGACGGAGTCCTGGGCCAGCAGGTCGCGGGCCATGGCCGCCATCTGCTGCCCGAATCGTGCCCACTCCACGCCGTCCTCCGCCTGTCGCGTTCTCCGGACCCAACCATCTACCCGGATCCGCGCGACGTTCACCCGGTGACCGTCGCCGCCGTGCCGGGTGCCGCGAACGTGTCCTGGTCCAGCGTCTGCGCCACCGTGCGGCGGGGCGAGGGCGGTCCCTGCGGCCCGTAGCCGAGGCGGAGCACCATCTGGGCGTGCACGCGCCCGTCCTCCTCGTCCCGCACCAGCTGGTCGCGCAGGTCGGGCCACTCCAGGGCCTGGTGCAGCAGCGAGGCGCGCACACCGTGCCGGGTGGCCACCAGCAGCACGTGCTGCAGGGCCTGCCCGGCCCGCAGCCAGTCGGCGCGGCGGTCGTGCGGGGTCGACAGCACGGCGAGCGTCGGCCGCTTCTCGAAGGCACGGGCGGCCAGCGTCGACGGATGGAGATGGGCCCCGAAGTCCCGCATCGGGACCTGGTCGCGGTAGTCCTGCGGGCCGACGGCGGCCGGCGGGATGCCGAGCGCCGACTCGTCCGGTTCACGGATCCACCGGCGGCTCTCCGCCGCCCGGTCGGCGTCGGCCCGGTTGCGGCGCTCCGCCTCCAGGGTCACGCGCAGCAGCCGGTCGGTCTCGCCGGTCTCCGGGTTGCTCAGCAGGGCGCCCTCCGCGTGCGCCGCGTCCGCCAGCTCGTGGCGCAGGGCGGCGGGCAGCGGCCGGTCGGAGAACGGGAAGCGGCTGCTGCGCCGGTGCCACAGGGCTTCGTAGAGCTCGGGCGACGGCGTGAAGCGGGCCGGACCGCCGAGCCGGACGGAGGCGAGCAGTTCGGGCTCGCCCGGCCGGGGCAGCAGCCGGGTCACCGGGGCCCATCCGAAGTGCGCCACCGCCAGCCGCAGGTTGAACACCGCGCAGCCCACCGACAGGTGCAGTGCCCGCCCCGAGGGGTCGATGTGGCGCAGTCCGCGGTCCTGCGCGGCCCGGATCTCCAGGGTGAGCGTGTCCGGGTCGAGCCGGAACCGCCAGGGCTGGGTGTTGTGGATGGAGGGGGCGGCCACGGCGGCCGAGATCAGCTTCTCCAGGGTCGCCACGTCGAGCGGCGCGGTGGACATGGGGGCCTCCTCCCCGCCCGGTGACCGAGGGCGGTGGAACGGGTCGTTGACCCTGTCCAGGGTGGTCCCGGCGCGGCCCCCGGGGCAGGGGCCGTAAGGCCTGACATCCGGCCGTACGGCCCCGTCCGGTTCAGCGCGTGTGCGGGGCGCCCTGCTCGGGCTGCTCCAGATGCGAGGCGAGCACCGCGGCCTGGACCCGGCGTTGCACGCCGAGCTTGGCCAGCAGCCGCGAGATGTGGTTCTTGACGGTCTTCTCCGACAGATACAGCTGCTTGCCGATCTCCCGGTTGGTCAGGCCGTCCCCGATGAGGGTGAGGATCTCCCGCTCGCGCGGGGACAGGCTCGCCAGCTCGGGGGAGACCTCGGGGGCCTCGGCCGGCTCGGTGCGCAGCGACCGCATCAGCCGGGCGGTGGTCGCCGGGTCGAGCATCGACTGGCCCGAGGCGACCGTGCGGACCGCCGAGACCAGGTCGGAGCCCTTGATCTGCTTGAGCACGTATCCGGACGCCCCCGCCATGATCGCGTCCAGCAGGGCGTCCTCGTCGTCGAACGAGGTGAGCATCAGGACCGCCAGCTCCGGCATGCGGCTGCGCAGCTCACGGCAGACGGAGATGCCGTCCCCGTCGGGGAGCCGTACGTCCAGGACGGCCACGTGCGGCCGGACCGCGGGGGCGCGCACCAGGGCGTGCTCGACGTTCTCGGCGTCGCCGACGACGCTGATGTCCGGCTCGGCGTCCAGCAGGTCCGCGAGGCCGCGGCGGACGACCTCGTGGTCGTCGAGCAGGAAGACGCGGATGGGATCCTGCGCCGTGAAGGTGCGTGCCTCGGTCATGTCGACCTCTCGTTCCCCGGATGTGAGACGGACTGCGGGCCGTCTGTGTTGAAGATCATGACTCGCCGGGGCCGGAGGCACTAGGGCCGACCGGCCCCACCGGACCTTGACCCACCATCAAAGCTCCCCCCGGGGCGCGGTCGCAATCCTCTCCCGCTCGAGTTCGATGGATGAGACCTTTTAGGGGTGTCCGTCCCATTGCTCCCCGAGGGGGTGTGACCGATGCGGAAGGCGAGATGCGGCAAGGTCCTGGGGTGGCGCTGGCGTGACAATCCGCTGCGGCGGCGCAGTGACGTGCTGGAGGCCTGGATCGTCCTGGCCTCCTGGGCGCTCGCCACGGTCGTGGCGGCGTGCGCCGGGCTCCTCGGCGCGCAGCTGTCCGAACGCGCGGCCGAGCGGGACCGGGCGGGCCGTGAGCCCGTCTCCGCGGTGCTGGTCCGCATCCTCCCGGGCGGTGCTCCCGACGCCGTCTCCGGCGTGCGCTACGACCGGGCCCTGGCGGTCGTACGGTGGCGGGACGCCAACGGGACCGGCCGGACCGGAACGATGGAGGTCACCCCCACGGCCAGGGCCGGCGGCGGCGTGCGGGCCTGGACGGACGGCCACGGCCGCCTGCTGCACAAACCGGTGGGACCCGCGGAGGCGACGACCCGCGCGGTACTGGCCGGCACCGGTGCCGGACTGGCGGCGGGCCTGACGGCCCTCGCCGGCGGGCGGCGGGCCTGACGGCCCTCGCCGGCGGGCGGCTGGTCCGGTTGCGGGTGCAGCGGCGCGCCACCGAGGCGTGGGGCGCCGCATGGGAGCGGATCGACGGCCGCTGGGGGCACACCGCCGGCTGATCAGCCGGCTCAGTCCTGGCCGGCGAGGGCGAACCGCACGTCCACGACCCCCTCGACGGCCCGCGCCAGGCGCGCGGCCACCGGCACCAGGGACGTGTCGTGGACGCGGCCGCCGAGCGTCACCACACCGTCGCGGACCTCGACCCGGACGCTCGAGCCGGGAGCGGGGAAGAGGTACGTCACCACCTCCCGGCGCACCTCCTCGGCGATCTCCTCGTCGGCGCGCAGGAAGACCTTCAGCAGATCGGCCCGGCTGACGATGCCGACCAGGTGCCCGGACGCGTCGACGACGGGCAGCCGCTTGACCCGGGCCCGCGCCATCTCCCGCGCGGCCTGCGCGAGTGTCGCGTCCGGGGCCACGGTGAGGGCGGGGGAGGTCATCAGCTCTCCGGCGGTGACCGATCCGGCCTTGAGGAGGTCGGACAGCCGCCGCAACTGCGTGTAGCGGTCGGGGTCGCTGTCGCGGAACTCCTCCTTGGGCAGCAGATCTGCCTCCGAGACGATCCCGACGACCGCTCCCGTGGCGTCCACGACGGGCATCGCGCTGACCCGGCGCTCCTGCACGGTGCGCACCATGTCCTTGAAGGCCGCCCCGATGCTCACGACCGCGACGTCGGCGGTCATCACGTCCCTGACCAGGTGCGGCGACCCGGGTCCGCCGGCCGCGCGGCCGGTGTGGTCCTCGTGGTCCTGGCGCGTGGTCATCGCAGGCCTCCGCTGCCGTAGGGGCCGTAGAGGTCCAGCAGCCGGGTGCGGGCCGCCTGCAGCCGGTGCGCCACGATCCGGCCCACCCACTCGGCGACGGTCCGGCCGAACTCCGCGTCCCGCTGGCACTCGGCCCGCACCTGCGCGGCGTCGAACTGGTAGGCCCGCAGCGGTGTGACCGCCTCGGCGCCCAGATGCCAGGTGTGCGGCGGGTAGAGCCAGGACCAGCCGAGCAGTTCGTTGTGGCCGAGGGAGTCGATGACGGCGGCCTGGCGGCCCGGCACGCGCATGTCGAGATCCACGGTGCCGGTACGGATGATCCAGAACCGGTCGGCGTGGCCGCCCTCCTCGAACAGCCGGGCGCCCTCCGGATACGACACCTCGCGAGCCATCCCCATCAGCCGCTCCCGGTACTCGGGAGACAGAGCCCGCGTCAGGTTCGACGTTGCGGGAGCGTTCATGGCGTGCCTCCACTCAGGCGTACGGAACTGCCACCTCCAGGGTGTCGACGGGCCGTGTCACCGGCCATGGGCCACCCGGCCCCAGCTGCGGGCCACCTGGCGATTCAGTGCTTTCCGCTCCACTCGCGGTACGCGGTCACGGCGGTCGGCAGGGTGGGGAAGATCAGGTCCCGGCCCACCGACTCCGCCAGCCCGTACGCCTCCAGGTCGTTCAGAAGGTCCTGCTTGACCCGCGCCAGCGCGAAGACGATCCCGCGGCGCGTCAGCTCGCGCCGCAGCGCGTCGACGGCGTCCAGCGCGGTGATGTCCACCTCGACGTTCGCCTCGGTGTTGAGCACGAACCAGCGCACCGGCTGGGTCTGCTCGTCCACGGCGGCCAGGGCGCGGCGGTGGAAGTTCTGCGCGTTCGCGAAGAACAGCGGGGAGTCGTAGCGGTAGACGAGCAGGCCCGGGATGGTGCGGGCCTGCGGGTAGTCGTCCACGTCGTGCATGCCGGCCACCCCGGGCACCAGCCCCTCGACGGCGTCGTGCGGGCGCGCGACCCGGCTGAGCAGCTCGGCCACGGACAGGCCGACGGCGACCAGCACCCCGTAGAGGATGTCCAGGGCCAGCACCCCGGCCAGGCAGCCGATCGCCAGGAGCAGTTCGCGGCGCCGGAAGGCGGCCAGCCGGGTGAAACCCGTCAGATCGATCATGCAGACGGCCGCGTAGACGACGAGGGCGCCCAGCACCGCCGACGGGGTGCGGCTCAGCAGCGGGCTCAGGAACAGCAGCACGCACAGCACAAGCGCGCCCGCCACCAGCGAGTACGCCTGGCTGCGGGCGCCCGCCGAGGAGGCGAGCGCGGTCCGGCTGGCGCTGCTGCTGACCGGGAAGCCGTGCAGCAGGCTCGCACCGATGTTGGTCGCGCCCAGCGCCAGGAACTCCTGGTCGGCGTCGAGCGGCGGCGCGTCCTCGTCGGGGCCGGGGAAGGCGCGCGCGGTGAGGACGAAGTCGGTGTAGGCCACGAGCAGCACGCCGAGCGCCGGCAGCACCAGCCGCGGCAGCTCGGCCGGATCGGGCAGCGCGAACGAGGGCAGCCCCGAGGGCACCGTGCCGATGACCTTGATGCCGAACCGGTCGTCGAGGTCGAACGCGACCACCGCCGCGGTGCCCAGCACGACGGCCAGCAGCGGCCCGGGCACCGCGCGGGCCAGCCGGGGCACGGTGAACAGGAACACGATCGTCAGCGCGGAGAACAGCACCGTGGCCGGGTCCGCCTGCCCCAGGTGCCCGACGAACGACCACAGCTGGGCGAAGAACACCGACCCCGTCGTGGGCACCCCGGTCAGCCGCGGCAACTGGTCCATGATCATGATCAGGGCCACGCCCGCCAGGTATCCGATCAGCACCGGGCGGGAGAACAGATCGGCGATGAACCCCAGACGCAGGACACGGGCCGCCACGCACAGCAGGCCCACCGTGAGGGCGAGACAGGCCGCCAGCTCGGCGTAGCGGCCCGGGGCGCCGCCGGCGAGCGGAGCCACCACCGTCGCCGTCATCAGTGCCGTCGTCGACTCCGGGCCCACCGACAGCAGCCGGGAGGAGCCCAGCAGCGCGTACAGGGCGAGCGCGGGCAGGATGGCCCACAGCCCCGTCACCGGCGGCAGACCGGCCACGCCGGCGTACGCCATCACCTGCGGCACCAGGTACGCGGCCACCGTCAGGCCCGCCAGCACGTCGCCGCGGACCCAGGAACGGCGGTAGCGGGACAGCGAGGCCAGTCCGGGCGTCAAGCGGCGCCACGCGCGTACGTACCCGCTCCGGCCCCGCGACATGGGCCTTGTGTCGTCACACTCCCTCAGCATCCACCGAGAATCGGCCACCCGCCCGGTCACGGGGAAGGGCTTCGGCCCCGCGAGGCCCGACGGTCCCGCGCCCGACGCCGTTCGGCCCCGCACGCGCCGACCATCGGCACCGTGCGCCGCGGACCGGTCCGGAGCAGCGTCGGACATGTGGACGCCCCCGGGCACCGGACCGTGGCGGCAACGCGCGGACATCCGCTCCCCGGACGGTCGTTCACCGGTGGGCCGTCGGCGCGTGGTCGTCGCCCGTACGGCCGGCCCGCCGAGCGCGGGAGGGGCGGCGGATCCCGGATGCAGGGGACCCGCCGTTCCGCATGGCCGTTGGGCCGGTCGGTCCCGGTTGGGGAAAAGCGGCCCCTGCAGCACGGACGCCTCCCGGGCCGACGCTGGACGCAGACACCCGATCAGGAGGCAGCATCATGGTCCGCACCGTTGTCGCAGGTCTCGACGGCTCACCCGAAAGCCGCGCCGCGGCCGAGTGGGCGGCGCGCGAGGCGAAGCTGCGCGGCCTTCCCCTGAAGATCGCGCACATCTGGGAGCCCGTGCCCGCTCCGATGGCCCAGGCCCCCCTGCTCGGTGCCGAGACCCAGCAGCACTGGACCGAGCGCATCCCGCGGGAGGCCGCCGAAGGACTGCGGCTGCGCCACCCCGGCGTCGAGGTGAGCATCGAGCACTCCACCGGCCAGCCCGCCGAGATCCTCGCGAAGGCGGCCGAGGAGGCCGAACTGCTCGTGCTCGGCTCCCGCGGACTGAGCGGCATCGGCGGCTTCCTGGTCGGCTCCGTCGGCCTCGGCGTCGTCGCGCACGCCGCCCGGCCGGTCGTGCTGGTCCGTGCCGGGGAGCAGGCCGCCGACGAGCACCAGGCGGACCCGGTGGGCATCCCGTCCGCCGCGACCCCCTACCTGCCCGTGCTGCTCGGCCTCGACCCGGCCCACGCCGACGACTCCGTCATCGAGTTCGCCTTCGACGCGGCCGCCCGCCGCTCCACCGCCCTGCGGGTCGTGGCCGGCTGGAACCTGCCGCCCTACTACGCCTACGGCCTGTCCGTGGACCCGGACTTCGACCGCGAGGTCGGCCGCCAGCAGGCCACGGCCCTGGCCACGGCCCTGCACCCGTGGCGGCTGAAGTACCCCGACGTCGAGGTCGTCGAGGAGTCCCGGGCCGGCAGCGCGGCCACCTTCCTGATCGACGGCTCCGCCGACGCCTCCCTGGTCGTCGTCGGCCGGCGCACCCGCCGCAGCCCGCTGGGCCCGCACATCGGCCCCGTCGCCCACGCCGTCCTGCACCACGCCAAGGCCCCCGTCGCCGTCGTCGCCCACGACTGACGCCCCCCGACACCCCTGAGGAGCAACAACCATGAAGGCAGCGGTCGTCCGAGCGTTCGGTGAACCCCTGGTCATCGAGGAACGCCCCGACCCCGAGCCCGGCCCCGGCCAGGTGCGCATCCGCCTGGAGGCCTCCGGGCTGTGCCACACCGACATCCACGCCGCCCACGGAGACTGGCCCGTCAAGCCCAACCCGCCGTTCGTCCCCGGCCACGAGGGCGTCGGACTCGTCGAGAAGCTCGGCGAGGGCGTCACCCATCTGGCCGTCGGCCGGCGGGTCGCCGTGCCCTGGCTCGGCCGGGCGTGCGGACGGTGCGAGCACTGCCTGTCCGGCTGGGAGACGCTGTGCGAGCAGCAGATCAACACCGGCTACGGCTGCGACGGCGGGTACGCCGAGAAGATGCTGGCCTGGGCCGACTACGCACAGCCGGTGCCGGAGGGCGTCAGCGCCCTGGAGGCCGCCCCGCTGACCTGCGCCGGCGTCACCACCTACAAGGCGCTCAAGGTCGCCGGCGTGCGGCCCGCCCAACTCGTCGCCGTCTCCGGCGTCGGCGGGCTCGGCCATCTGGCCGTGCAGTACGCGAAGATCGCCGGCGCCACCGTCGCCGCGATCGACGTCACCGACGACAAGCTCGAACTGGCCGCCGAACTCGGCGCGGACATCGTCGTCGACGCCCGCAAGGAGGACGTCGGCGCGGTCCTCAAGCGGCACGGCGGGGCCCACGCCGCGATCGCCCTCGCGGTGAACCCGGCCGCCTTCGAGGCGGTCAACGCGGGCTTGCGGCGCGGCGGAAAGCTCGTCATGGTGGCCTTGCCGGCCCACGGCACCATCCAGGTCCCGATCTTCGACACCGTCCTCAACGGCACCTCGGTGATCGGCTCCATCGTCGGCACCCGGCAGGACCTCGCCGAGGTGTTCCGGCTGCACGCGGACGGCCGCACCAGGGTCATCTACGAGACCCGGCCCCTGCAGAGCGTGAACGAATCGATCGACGAAGTCCTGCGCGGCGAGGTCAAGGCCCGCATCGTGTTCGATCTCGGCACGGGAAGGTGAGCGCCATGGAACTGCCCCTGGTCGTGGGGGCCGACGGCTCCGAACCCAGTCTGCGTGCCGTGGACTGGGCGGCCGACGAGGCAGCGCTGCGCGGAGTGCCGCTCCGGGTGGTGTACGCCTCGCTGTGGGAGCGCTACGAGGGCCACGCGCTCGCCGAGGACCTCGGCAAGCCGTCCGAAGAGGTCATGGCCGAGGACATCGTCGGCGGCGCCGTCGCCCGGGCCCGCACCAGGCACCCCGATCTGCGGGTCACCGGCGAGGTGCTGCCCGAGGAGCCGGAGTACGCCCTGGTCCGCGAGGGCCGCAACGCCTCCGCGCTGGTGGTCGGCACCCGCGGCCGCAGCGGCATCGCCGAGATGCTCCTCGGCTCCGTCAGCCTCACCGTCGCCGCCCACGCCGACTGCCCGGTGATCGTGCTGCGCGGCAGCCACGACAACCGCGCCCAGCCCGCGACCCACGGGCGCGTCCTGGTGGGCGTCGGCGAGGAGCCCAAGGACCTGGCCGCCGTGCGCTTCGCCTTCGACGAGGCCCGGCGCCGCGGGGCGTCCGTGGAGGCCGTACGGGCCTGGCGGTGCCCGGCGCACGAGACCACCGACCATCCCCTGATGGCCGGCGAACCCGCCCGGCTGCACGAGGGACGGGCCGCCGAGGCCCTGGAGGAGGCGCTGCGGGACGCTCCCGAGGACATCGAGGTGCGGCGCCGTACCGTCGAGGGGCATGCCCGCCGGGTGCTGGTGGACCTCTCCCGCGACGCCGACCTGCTCGTCGTCGGCGCCCGCCGCCGCGAAGGGCACCTCGGGCTCCAGCTCGGCCGCGTCGCCCACGCGGCACTGCACCACTCCGCCTGCCCCGTCGCCGTCGTACCGCAGCCGGCGTGAGCGCCTTACAGGCCCGCCGTGTGATCCGGGACGTAGTTCTGCAGATCGCGCGGCGACCGCACGTAACCGGTCGACGCCGGACGGGGAGGAAGCTTCAGCACCGGCGGCGGCACCTCGTGGTACGGCAGGGAGTCCAGCAGGTGGGCCATCATGTTCAGCCGGGCGCGCCGCTTGTCGTCGCTCTCGACCACGTACCACGGGGCCTCGGTGATGTCGGTGTGCACCAGCATCTCGTCCTTGGCCCGGGAGTAGGCCTCCCAGCGGGTGATCGACTCCAGGTCCATCGGCGACAGCTTCCAGCGCCGCAGCGGATCCTCCAGCCGGCGCCGGAAGCGCTCCTGCTGCTCCCGGTCGCTGACCGAGAACCAGTACTTGCGCAGCAGGATCCCGTCCTCCACGAGCATGCGCTCGAAGATGGGGCATTGGCGCAGGAAGAGCTGGTACTCCTCTTTGGTGCAGAAGCCCATCACATGCTCGACGCCGGCCCGGTTGTACCAGGACCGGTCGAACAGCACGATCTCCCCGGCCGCCGGCAGATGCTCGACGTACCGCTGGAAGTACCACTGGGTGCGCTCGCGCTCCGTCGGCTTGGGCAGTGCCGCGATCCGCGCCACACGGGGATTGAGGTGCTCGGCGACGCGCTTGATCGTCCCGCCCTTGCCCGCCGCGTCCCGGCCCTCGAAGACGACGACCAGCCGGGCGCCCTGCGCCCGCACCCACTCCTGCAGCTGCACCAACTCCGTCTGCTGGCGCAGCAGTTCCTTCTCGTACGCCTTGCGCGGCAGCTTTGCCGCCTTCTTGCCGGCCATGCCGCCTCTTCCCCTCGATGACTTGTGGAGTCACTCATGCCCAAGGTCGAACACCAGGACGCCACCGTACTGACCGACGACGAGGTGCGCACCCTGGACGCCCACTGGCGGGCCGCCAACTACCTGGCCGCCGGACAGATCTACCTGATGGCCAACCCCCTGCTCCGCGAGCCCCTGCGGCCCGAGCACATCAAGCCGCGGCTGCTCGGCCACTGGGGCACCTCGCCCGGCCTGAACCTCGTCTACACCCACCTCAACCGCGTCATCAGGGCCCGCGACCTGGAGGCCCTGTGCATCTGGGGTCCCGGCCACGGCGGCCCCTCCGTCCTGGCCAACTCCTGGCTGGAGGGCACCTACAGCGAGACCTACCCGGACGTCTCCCGGGACGGCGACGGCATGGAGCGGCTGTTCCGGCAGTTCTCCTTCCCCGGCGGCGTGCCCAGCCACGTCGCACCGGAGACACCGGGCTCCATCCACGAGGGCGGTGAGCTCGGGTACTCCCTCTCGCACGCCTACGGCGCCGCCTTCGACAACCCCGGCCTGGTGGTCACCTGCGTGATCGGCGACGGCGAGGCGGAGACCGGCCCGCTGGCCGCCTCCTGGCACTCCAACAAGTTCCTCGACCCGGTGCACGACGGCGCCGTCCTGCCGATCCTGCACCTCAACGGCTACAAGATCGCCAACCCGACAGTGCTGTCCCGGCTGCCGGAGCACGAACTCGACGAGCTGCTGCGCGGCTACGGCCACGCCCCCATCCACGTCACCGGCGACGACCCGATCGCCGTCCACCGCGCCATGGCGAAGGCCCTCGACACCGCCCTGGACCGCATCGCCCTGATGCAGAGCTCGGCCCGCGAGGACGGGGTCACCGAACGCCCGCACTGGCCCATGATCGTGCTGCGCACCCCCAAGGGCTGGACCGGCCCCGCCGAGGTCGACGGCCTGCCCGTGGAAGGCACCTGGCGCGCGCACCAGGTGCCGCTCGCCGCCGTCCGCGAAAACCCCGAGCACCTGCGGCAGTTGGAGACCTGGCTGCGCTCCTACCACCCCGAGAGCCTCTTCGACGGCGAGGGCAGGCCCGTCGCCGACGTCCTGGCCTGCGTCCCCGACGGCGACCGCCGGCTGGGCGCCACCCCGCACGCCAACGGCGGCGTCCTGCTGCACGAGCTGCCCGTCCCCTCCCTGGACCGCTTCGCCGTACCCGTCGACAAGCCCGGCACCACCCTGCACGAGCCGACCCGCATCCTCGGCGACCTCCTCGAAGAGGTCATGAAGAACACCTCCCACCGCCGCGACTTCCGCGTCGTCGGCCCCGACGAGACCGCCTCCAACCGGCTCCAGGCCGTCTTCGACGCCAGCGGCAAGGCCTGGCAGGCCGCCATGCTCCCGGTCGACGAACACCTCGACCGGCACGGCCGGGTGCTGGAGATCCTCTCCGAACACACCTGCCAGGGCTGGCTGGAGGGCTACCTGCTGACCGGCCGGCACGGACTGTTCTCCTCCTACGAGGCGTTCGTGCACATCGTCGACTCCATGGTCAACCAGCACATCAAGTGGCTGAAGACCTCCCGGGAGCTGCCCTGGCGGGCGCCCATCGCCTCCCTCAACTACCTGCTCACCTCGCACGTGTGGCGCCAGGACCACAACGGCTTCTCCCACCAGGACCCCGGCTTCGTCGACCACGTCCTCAACAAGAGCCCCGAGGTCGTCCGCGTCTACCTGCCGCCGGACGCCAACACCCTGCTGTCGGTGGCCGACCACGCGCTGCGCAGCAAGGACTACGTCAACGTGATCGTGGCGGGCAAGCAGCCCTGCTTCGACTGGCTCTCCATGGATCAGGCGCGCGCCCACTGCGCCCGTGGCGCCGGCATCTGGGACTGGGCCGGCACCGAGAACGGCGGGGAGCCGGACGTCGTCCTGGCCTGCGCCGGGGACGTGCCCACCCAGGAGGTCCTGGCCGCCGCCCAGCTGCTGCGCCGCCACCTGCCCGGTCTCGCCGTACGCGTCGTCAACGTCGTCGACATGGCCCGCCTGATGCCCCGTGAGGAGCACCCGCACGGCATGAGCGACTTCGAGTACGACGGCCTGTTCACCAAGGACAAGCCGGTGATCTTCGCCTACCACGGCTACCCGTGGCTGATCCACCGGCTCGCCTACCGCCGCACCGGGCACAAGAACCTGCACGTGCGCGGCTACAAGGAGTCCGGGACCACCACCACGCCGTTCGACATGGTCGTCCGCAACGACCTCGACCGCTACCGGCTGGTCATGGACGTCATCGACCGCGTCCCCGGACTCGCCGTGCGGGCCGCCGCCGTGCGCCAGCAGATGGCCGACGTCCGCAGCCGCCACCAGGCGTGGATCCGGGAGCACGGCACCGATCTGCCCGAGGTCGCCGACTGGGGCTGGAACGCCTGAGAAACGGCCGGGATCGGGGGCCGACCGGCCCTCGATCCGTCCCCGGACAGCCCATGGGAGCGCGCCCCGTTCCGCTGGACCCTCGAAGTGTCATCAGACGTGGAAGGGATCCGCGATGTCGCACGACGCTCTCAGCAGGCCCCAGGTCCACGCCCTGCTCGCCGACGGCACCATGGTGTGCATCCGCGAGGTGCGGCCCGGCGACCACGAGCAGCTGCGGGGTTTCTACGAGGAGATGTCGCCGGAGAACCTGAGGCTCAGGTTCTTCGCGATCAGCAGGCGCTCCGCCGAGATGGCCGCCGACCGGGCCTGCGCGACGCCGCACCCCGGATACCGCGCCCTCGTCGCCGAGACCCAGGGCCGCGTCATCGGCCTCGCCGAGTACGACACCTCCGGCACCGGCCGGGAGGCCGAGATCTCCATCGCCGTCGCCGACACCCTGCACCACCGGGGCGTCGGCACCCTGCTGGTCGAGCACCTGGTCTCGGCCGCCCGCGCCGAGGGCGTCACGGCCTTCAAGGCCGACGCCCTGTGCGAGAACCACGAGATCCTGCGGCTCTTCGCCGACCTCGGTCTGCGCACCGCCCGCCACTTCGACGGCCCCGAGGTGCGCTGCACCATCGAGCTCGCCGAGAGCGAGTCCTACCTCACGGCCGTGGAGGAACGCGGCAGGGCCGCCGACGTCGCCAGCCTCCAGCCCCTGCTGCGCCCCGACGCGGTGGCCGTCGTCGGCGCCGGCCGCAAGCCGGGCTCGGTGGGCCGGGCCATCCTGCGCCATCTGCACTCCGGCGGCTTCACCCGGCGCCTGTTCGCCGTCAACCCCGCCGCCACCTCGATCCTCGGCATCCCCTCCTACCCCTCCGTCTCGGCCCTGCCCAGGACACCCGACCTCGCGATCCTCGCCGTACCGGCGGCCGCGGTGGCCGAGACCGCCGAGGAGTGCGGCAAGGCGGGCGTACGGGCCCTCCTCGTCGTCACCGCGGGCCTCGGCGCCGACGAGGCCGGCAAACTGCTGACCTCCTGCCGCACCTACGGCATGCGGCTCGTCGGCCCCAACTGCCTCGGGGTCTCCAACACCGACCCCGAACTGCGCCTGGACGCCACCTTCGCCGCCGACCACCCGCGCCCCGGCACCGCGGGCGTCGCGGTGCAGTCCGGGGGAGTGGGCATCGCCCTGCTCGACGGCATGTCCCGGCTCGGCATCGGTGTCTCCTCCTTCGTCTCGCTCGGCGACAAGTTCGACGTCAGCGGCAACGACCTGCTCCAGTGGTGGGAGAGCGACGGCCGCACCGACCTCGCCCTGCTGCACCTGGAGTCCTTCGGCAACCCGCGCGCCTTCTCCCGCACCGCCCGGCGGGTCACCCGCCGGATGCCGGTGCTGACCGTCGACGCCGGCCGCACCGACGCCGGCCGCCGGGCCGCCGCCTCGCACACCGCGGCCGCCGCCACCCGCACCATGACCCGCGGCGCGCTGTTCACCCAGGCCGGCATCACCGCCACCCGCTCGGTCGGCGAACTCCTGGAGACCGCCGCCCTGCTGCACGCCCAGCCGCTGCCCGCGGGGCCCCGCGTCGCCATCGTCACCAACGCGGGCGGCGCCGGAGTGCTCGCCGCCGACGCCTGCGCCGAGGCCGGGCTGATCCTGCCCGCGCCGACCCCGCAGCTCGTCGACGACCTGCTCGCCGTGCTGCCCGAGGGCGCCGCCGCCGGCAACCCCGTCGACGCCACCGCCGCCGTCGGCGAGGACCAGCTCATGGACTGCGTGGACCGGATCATGCGCAACGACGGGGTCGACGCCGTCCTCGTGGCCCTCGTCCCCACGGCGGTCGCCGCGGCGACCGGCGACGACCTCGTCCGGGCCCTCACCCGCGCTCCCGGCCGCAGGGCCAAGCCGATCGCCGCGGTACGGCTCGAACAGGCCCTGCCCGTCGAGCTGCTGGCCACCTCCGACGGCGGCGCCGTCCCCGCCTACTCCGAACCCCAGGCCGCCGCACGGGCGTTGGCCCACGCGGCACGCCGCGCCGCCTGGCTGGCCCGCCCCGCCGGCACCGTCCCCGCCCTGGCCGACGTCGACACCGCCCGCGCCCACGCGGTCGTCGAGGACTACCTCGACAGCCACCCCGACGGCGGCTGGCTCGACCCCCGCGTCTGCGCCGAACTCCTCGGCTGCTACGGCCTCCCGCTCTCGCCCTGGGCCTGGGCGGAGACCGAGGACGAGGCCGTCCTCGCCGCCGACCGGCTGCGCGGCGCCGACGGCCGGGTCGTCATGAAGGGGTACTGGCCGGGACTGCTGCACAAGAGCGTCGAGCACGCCGTCCATCTCGACCTGCGCGGCGACGCGCAGGTGCGGGCCGCGTTCCGCGATCTGGAGACCCGGTTCGCGGGCCGGCTGACGGGCGTGGTCCTGCAGCCCCTGGCGCCGCGCGGCACCGAACTGTTCGCCGGCGTCGTCCAGGACCAGGTCTTCGGACCGCTGGTGCTGTTCGGGCTCGGCGGCACCGCCACCGAGATCCTCGCCGACCACGCGGCACGTCTGGCCCCGCTCACCGACCACGACGTGCACGATCTGATCACCGCCCCCCGCTGCGCCCCCCTGCTGTTCGGGGCCGGCGGCGAGCGGCCCGCCGACCTCGAAGCCCTCGAGCAGCTGCTGCTGCGGCTGTCCCGGATGGCGAGCGACCTGCCGCAGCTGGCCGAGGCCGACTTCAACCCCGTACTCGCGTCACCGGGCGGCGTCAGCGTGCTCGATGCGCGGGTGCGCCTGCTGCCCAGCAGGCCGCAGGACCCCTATCTGCGCCGGCTCCGCTGAGGAGGACAAGCCATGAAGCACAACAAGGTCGGCTCCGTCATGACCACGGACGTCGTCCGCGCCGAGTACGGGACCCCCTTCAAGGAAGTGGTCCGGCTGCTCGGTGAGAACCGCATCAGCGGACTGCCGGTGGTGGACGAGGACGAGAAGGTCATCGGTGTCATCTCCGAGACCGACCTCATGATCCGGCAGGCCGACACGCCGGACCCCTACGAGCAGCCCCGGCACCACCCGCTCGCCGCCCTGTCCCGGGAGAGCCGCACCCGCAAGGCCAAGGGCCGTGCCCGCACCGCCGGCCAGCTGATGACCGAACCGGCCATCACCGTGCACGCCGAGGACACCATCGTCTCGGCCGCCCGCACCATGGCCCTGCACCATGTGGAACGGCTGCCCGTGCTGGACGAGGAGCAGCGGCTCGTCGGCATCGTCACCCGCCGCGACCTGCTGCAGGTCTTCCTGCGGCCCGACCCCGAGATTCGCAAGGAGGTCGTCGACGAGGTCGTCGTCCGCGCCCTGTGGCTCGCCCCGCGCAGCATCGACGTCTCCGTGGTGGAGGGCGTGGTCACGCTCGCCGGCCACATGGAGCGCAAGAGCGAGACGGAGATCGCCGTCTCCATGACCCGTCAGATCGACGGTGTGGTCGCCGTCGTCGACAAGCTCACCTTCCGGCTGGACGACTCGCACATCCGGCCCGCCGAGGAGCAGAGCGCCATGCACGGCGTCGCCGACGACTGGATGCGCAAGCTGTGACGTGAGAGGAGGCGGACCGCATGCCCGCGAACGTGTTGGTCGCCTATGGAACGACCAACGGATCGACCCGGGGGATCGCCGAGGCGGTGGCCGACGTCCTGCGCAAGGAGGGCCTGAGCGCCGACACGGCGTCCGCGGCCACGGTCACCGACGTGACGCCGTACGACGCCTTCGTGGTCGGCGGTGCCCTGTACGCGGGGCGCTGGCACCGCGACGCCCGCCGCTTCGTGCGCCGCAACCGGCGGACCCTGGCCGAGCGGCCGCTGTGGCTGTTCAGCAGCGGCCCGCTCGACGCCTCGGCCTCCGAGAAGGACATCCCGCCGGTGCCCTGGGTGCGGCGTGCCGTGGACCGGCTCGACGCCCGCGGGCACGTCACCTTCGGCGGCTGCCTGGAGGAGGGCGCCAAGGGGCGCATCGCCCGCATGATCATCCGCAACGGCAAGGGCGGTGACTTCCGCGACTTCCCCGAGATCGAGGCGTGGGCGGCCCGGGTCGCCGACGAACTGATCAAGAGGGAGCAGACCATCTGAGGAAGGACCCTCCGGGAAAGGAGGCGTGTCATGAACATCCGTCAGATCCCCGTCGTCACCACCGAGGCGGTGCTGTACCTGGTCGCCGGGATCCTGGCCTTCCTGTGCCTCGGACTGGCCGCGTCGGTCGCGGGCCTGCCCCTGGTCCCGCTGGTGATACCGGCCATCGTCGCCCTGGTCCTGCTGGCCCGGCACCTGGCCCACCGCCACCCCATGACCAAGGTCTGAGGGGCGGCGGCATCGACGACCCCGGCGCTGTCCTCGCGCCGGGGTCCTCGTGCCGCGGGCCGGAGTCAGCGGTTCACGGCCAGCGGCACGGTGTCCACGGTCACCGGGCGCCCGTCCTCGGGCGAGACGAAGTACGCCGTCAGCAGACCCGGCCCGGTGCGCACCGCCCGGTAGGGGAAGGTGACGTCGAAGGTGCCGCGGGTGCCGGTGCCCGACGTGGCGCGGACCGGCACGTCGGCCGCCCGGTGCCCGGAGACGTCGGTCAGCCGCAGCCGGAACTCGGCCTCGAAGGTGTCCGCGCTGCCCCACACCCGCAGCGGGGTGCGCACCGAGTCCCCGATCAGGGGCGACTCCACCAGCACGGCGGGCGACAGGTCCTCGAAGTCGGCGCGGCCCACCGGCCCGTCCAGGACGCCGCCCTCGGGGCCGACGTAGCGGACCGGCTTGCCCTCGATCTCGAAGGCCACCTTGCGCACCGTCGGGAACCTGGTCAGCGTGAACACGACCTGGGCCATCCGGGCCCGCATCGACAGGCTGCCGCCGCCGTCGAGGAAGCGGTCGGACAGGTCCACCGTCGCGAGACGGCCCTGGATGTCGACCGAGCGCAGCTCGGTGCCGGACGGGACGGCGGTGGTGCGGCCCCGGCGGCCCTCGAAGCGGCTGGGTCCGGACAGCAGGGCGCGCACGGCCGCGGCGGCGGTCGCCGGAGCCGTCACGGTGCGGGGGACGGCCGACAGCTTCGCGTCGTGCAGGAAGTACACCGCCGTACGGACCCTCTTCGCCGACGAGGGGCCCGTGCCGCCGGCCGACGGCTTCGGGACCGTCGCCGCGCGGGTCGCCGACGGCAACCGTGTTCCACTGGACATGGCGTCCTCCTCCCACGCTTCCAGCGAACCGCTCCCCGCGGGGGTCCCCAAGTGCCGTCCGGCTCCGTTCGGGGGCCGAACGGCTGCCCACCGGGTCGGCCGGAACCCGCGGAGGAGACCGGTTGGGGCGGCGGGCCGGAAGAGGGCCGCACAGGCCGCGCACCGGGACCCTCGGCCCCTGCCTGAGCCGACCGCGCCCGGGGACGCTGGGGGTGGATGGTTCACGAAGGGTGGACGGTTCTCGAAAGGCGGGATCCACCATGACCGTGTCGTACGAGAAGTCCGGCCACGCGGCCCTTCACCTGGCCCGTGCCGCCTCCCTCGCGCCCTCCCCGCACAACAGCCAGCCCTGGTTCTTCGTCGAGGAGGGCCATGACCACGGCTTCGAGGTGCACGCCGACGGCGGGCGGCGCCTGATCCTCACCGACCCCGGCGGCCGGGAGATGGTGATCGCCTGCGGGGCGGCACTGTTCAACACCCGGATGGCCGTGCGCCACCTCGGCTTCCAGCCGTCCGTCGACCTGTTGCCGCGGCCCGGCGACTCCGCCTTCCTGGCCCGCGTGGGCTTCGCCGCGCACGCCCCGGCCGGCGCCGAGGAGACCGCGCTGATCGACGCCATGCCCCACCGCCACACCCACCGCGGTCCCTTCGCCTCCCTGGCCCTGCCCAGCGGCCTCCTCGACGACCTGCGCGAACACGCCCGGATCGAGGGAGCCGTCCTCCACGTCCTGGAGGAGCCCGAGGAACTGGACCTGATCGCCCACCTGGTGCGCACCGCCGAGGACGTGCACCGCGCGGACCCCGGCCACAGCTGGGAGGTCACGCGCAGTGTCGGTCCCGACCAGGTGCCGGCCGACGCGGCCCGCTTCCACCCGGACGCCACGCTGCTGGCCGGCCGGGACTACCTCGACCTGGCCCGCCGGTTCATCGTCCCCGCCCGCCGGCGCGGCCTCGGCACGGGCACCGTCGCGGTGCTGTCCACCCCGCGCGACGGCCGCCTGGACTGGCTGCGGGCCGGACAGGCGCTGCAGCGCGTGCTGCTGTCCGCCGCCTCCCGCCACGTCATGGCCGCCTTCCACACCCAGCCGCTGGAACTCCCCGAGATCCGTGCGGAGTTGCGCCGGCGACTGGCCGCCGGGAACTTCCCGCAGATGGTGCTGCGGCTCGGCGTCCCGGCGCAGGTGTGGACCACCGCGCGCCGGCCGGCGTCCGAAGTCCTCGTCCGCGACGACGTGTTGGTCCGGTGGTGACGATGGCGGCGGTACGGCACGCGGGACCGGCCCGGACGCGGTGGTGGCGGCTGCGGCACAACCCGCTCCGCCGCCCCAGCTACCTGGTCGAGGGATGGCTGCTGCTGGCCGTCTGGACGCTGGCCCTGCTGGCGGCCGTCGCCGCGGGCCTGGGCACCGCCGGCGCCGTCGAACGCGACGGCGCCGCCCTGCGGGCCGAGCGGCACCCCGTGCAGGCCGTGCTGACCAAGGACGCCGAAAGCGGCACCTCCTCCGTCGACGGCATCGGCGACGCCCACGCGTGGGCCACCGTGCGCTGGACCGCGGCGGACGGGACGCGGCGCACGGGCGTCACCCGGGTCGCGGCCGCGAGCAGGGCCGGCAGCACCACCCGGATCTGGCTGGACGCCCAGGACCGGCTCGTGCCCGAGCCCGCGGGCGTCGGCCAAGCGCGGTTCCAGGCCGTCGTGCTGGGCGCGCTGGCCGGCGTGACCGCCGCCGGGGGGATGCTGCTCGCCGGCTCGGGCATGTGCGCCCTGCTCGACCGGCGCCGACTGCTCCAGTGGGACGCCGAGTGGGCCCGCGCGGACCGGCAGTGGGGCGGGAAGACCCGCTGACGCCGCTGCGGCCCGCAGTCCGAAGCGGACGGCCCGAGCCGCGCTCCCGACCTCGTCGACGACGGGCCGCGAGGTCCGGCGCGGAGGTCCGATCGCCGCATCCTCACGGCGGCTCTTTCGTGTGTCCGCGGAGGGGCGGCGCCTCAGCAGGCGGTTCGCGGCGCCGCTCGCCGAGCCGCAGGCCCCGAGGCTCAGCAGATGCGCGGCAGTTGCTCGCCGAGGGGCATCTCCACGATGCGGCGGGCGCCCACCAGGGTCCGCAGGGTCGCGCGACCCCGCGGACCCTCGTGCAGCACCTCGCCGATCCGCACCGCCTGGGCGCCCTCCGGCAGCGACCGCATCGCCGTCAGCGCGTCCTCGGCCGCTTCCGGGGCGACGAACGCCACCATGCAGCCCTCGTTCGCGACGACCAGCGGATCCAGGCCGAGCAGGTCGCACGCGGAGGCGACGGCCTCCGGCACGGGCACCGCGCTCTCCTCGATCTCGACGGCGACCGACGAGTCCCGGGCGATCTCGTTGAGCGAGGCGGCCAGCCCGCCCCGCGTCGGGTCGCGCAGTACGTGCACGGCGGCACCGAGAGGCTCCAGCGCGTGCACCAGGCGGTGCAGCGGACGGCTGTCGGAGGCGATGTCCCCCTCGAAGCCCAGGCCCTCCCGGGTGCTGAGCACGGTCGTGCCGTGCAGCCCGATCGGCCCGGACAGCAGGATCACGTCGCCGGGCCGGGCGTTCGCCGCCGACGGGCACAACGGCGCGTACCGCCGGCCGACGCCGGTGGTGTTGATGAACAGCCGGTCGGCGGCGCCACGGCCCACGACCTTGGTGTCCCCGGTGATCACGGGCACGCCCGCGTCCTGCGCCGCCTTGCCCAGCGAGGCCATCACCGAGCGCAGTTCGGACAGCGGCAGGCCCTCCTCGATGATCAGCGAGACGGACAGCGCGAGCGGCTGGGCGCCCCGCATCGCCAGGTCGTTGACCGTGCCGTGGACGGCGAGGGACCCGATGTCGCCGCCGGGGAAGAACAGCGGGCTGACGACGAAGCTGTCGGTGCTCATCACCAGGTCCGGCCGGCCCGGCAGCAGCGCCGCGTCCTCCAGCGGCCCCTCGGCCTCGCCGACCGCGGGCAGCACCACGGACTCCAGGAGTTCCTCGGTGAGCCGGCCGCCGGCGCCGTGGCCCAGCAGCACGACCTCCTCCTCGTGCCGGGGGGTGGGGCAGTCGATGTTCATGGTGTGCTCCTCGCCGAGGCGGTGCGTCCGGCCGCGTGGAAGGCGGCACACGTGCCCTCGGACGACACCATGGGCGCGCCGAGGGGATGACGGGGCGTGCAGCGGGTGCCGTACGCGGGGCAGTCGGTGGGCAGCCGGGCACCGGTCAGGATGGCGCCCGCGATGCACTCGGGGTCCTCCACGGGACGCAGCCCGCCCACGTCGAACCTGCGGGCTGCGTCGAACCCGGCGTAGGCGTCGGCGAGTTCGAGTCCGCTGTCGGGCAGCGCGCCGATGCCCCGCCAGGACCGGTCGGTGACCTGGAAGACCTTCCGTACGGCCTCCTGGGCGTCGGTGTTGCCCGAGCGGCGCACCGCCCGCACGTACTGGTTCTCCACCTCGAAGCGGCCCGCCTCCAGCTGCCGGACGGCCATCAGGACGCCCTCCAGCAGGTCCAGCGGCTCGAAGCCGGTCACCACGATCGGCACCCGGTAGCGGGCGGCGATCGGCTCGTACTCGCGCCAGCCCATCACCGCGCACACGTGCCCCGCCGCCAGGAACGCCTGCACCTCGCAGTCGGGGTCCTCCAGCAGCGCGGTCATCGCCGGCGGCACCAGGACGTGGCTGACCAGCAGGGAGAAGTTCGTCAGCCCCAGCCGGGCGGCGTGCAGGACGGCCGTGGCGTTGGCCGGCGCCGTCGTCTCGAAGCCGACCGCGAGGAAGACGACCTCCCGGTCGGGGTTCGCCGCGGCCAGACGCACGGCGTCCATCGGGGCGTACACCACCCGGACGTCCGCGCCGCGCGCCCGCAGCGACAGCAGGTCGGTCTCGCTGCCGGGCACGCGCAGCATGTCCCCGAAGCTGGTGAAGATCACGCCGGGGCGGGCGGCGATCGCCATGGCCCGGTCGAGGGTCTCCAGCGGGGTCACGCACACCGGGCAGCCCGGGCCGTGGATCATCCGCATCCCGGCGGGCAGCAGCTCGTCGATGCCCTGGCGGACGAGGGTGTGGGTCTGCCCGCCGCACACCTCCATGATCCGCCAGGGCCGGGTGGCCGTGCCCCGCAGCTCCTCCAGCAGCCGCCGGGCGAGCGCGGGGTCGCGGTACTCGTCGAGATACTTCATCGGTGCGTGAGGTCGAGCCGGATGTCCACGACGCCCTCCACGGCCCGCACCGCCCGCGCCACGATCGGCACCAGGGTGCGGTCGGGCAGCACGCCGCCCAGGGTGACCACGCCGTCGGCCACGGTCACCGTCAGGGGAGTGGTGATCGGCAGCTGGCTCAGCACGCTGTGGCGGACCTCGTCGGCGATCTCCTCGTCGTTCCGCAGGAAGACCTTGAGCAGATCGCTGCGGCTCACCACCCCTTGCAGGATGTCCACCGAGTCCACCACCGGCAGCCGCTTGACGTGCCGGCGGGCCATGATGCGGGCCGCCTCGGCGACGGTGGCGTCGGCGTGCACCGTCACCGCGGGGGTGCTCATCAGCTCGCCCGCGGTCAGCGCGGCCGCCTTCTCCCGCTCGGTGCGCTCCGCGTTCTCCTCGCCCCCGTCGCGGAACTCCTCCTTGGGCAGCAGATCCGCCTCCGAGACCACGCCCACGACCCGGCCCTCGCCGACGAGGACGGGCAGGGCGCTCACCTTCCACTGGTCGATGAGGCCGACGACCTCCTTGAAGGAGGCGTCGCGCCCGACGGCTATGACGGTCTGCGTCATCACATCGCTCACGGTGTACGGAGATTCAGGCACGGTGGCCTCCCGCGGTCGGGCCCGAGGTACGGACGACGGTCAGGTCGAGGAAGTGGGTGGAGCACGAGATGCACGGGTCGTGGTTGCGGATCGCCCGCTCGCACAGGTCCGTCAACTCCTCGTCGCCCACGTCGCCTTCGCCGATGGCGGCCTGGGCCAGCCGGCGCAGGTCGTCCTCGATCGCGCCCTGGTTCTGAGCGGTGGGCGGCACCATCGTCGCGTCGGCGACGAGGCCGTCGGCGTCGATCTCGTAGCGGTGGTAGAGCACCCCGCGCGGGGCCTCCGTGGCACCGTGCCCGACACCCGCGACCGGCGGCACCTCCGCGTACGGGGACGCGGGCGGCTCGTAACCGTCGATGATGCGCAGCGCCTCGCCGACGGCGTACACCACCTCCACCGCACGCACCAGGATGGACCGGAACGGGTTGCGGCACACGGCGCCCTCGCGCGGGTCACCGAGCCCCGCCGCCACGGCGGCCTGTCGCGCCACCGGCGACAGCAGGGAGCCGCTGACCGCGAACCGGGCCAGCGAGCCGGTCAGGTGCAGCCGCCCGTCCAGCCGCGAGTGCAGCGCGGTGGAGTGGGCCACATGGGTCTCGGTGACATGCTCGAGGAACTCCCGCACCGGGAAGGAGTCGCGGCTGCCGTCGGCGCGCACCACGGTCGGCGTGCCGCCCTCGATCGCGTACGTGTCGGCCGCGGCCAGCGCCAGCAGGTCCGCGTCCGTGCGCCCCTCGGGGAAGTCGAAGCCCGCCACCCAGTGCACGGTCTCCCACGCGTCGTCCAGGGCCCGCTTCAACTGCTCGCGCAGCGGCCGCAGTTCGGCGCGGGTCGGGGCGCGGTGGAAGCCGCCCAGCCGCACGTTGATCGGGTGCACCGCACGGCCGCCGACCAGCTCCATGATGTCGTTGCCGGCCTTCTTCAGTCGCAGTCCGCGCTCCACCTCGGCCCGGTGCGTCCGGGCGAGCTCGATCGCGCTGGGACGGCCCAGGAAGTCCGGGGCGTGCAGCAGATAGATGTGCAGGGCCTGGCTCTCGATCCACTCGCCGCAGTACAGCAGCCGGCGCAGATCCCGGATCACCGGGTCCACCTCGACCCCGCAGGCGTCCTCGATCGCCGCGCAGGCGCTCATCTGATAGGCCACCGGGCAGATGCCGCACACCCGGGCGGTGATGTCGGGCGGCTCGGTGTAGGACCGGCCGCGCAGGAACGCCTCGAAGAAGCGGGGCGGCTCGTAGATCTCCAGCCGCGCCTCGGTGACCGTGCGGTCGTGGACGTGCAGGCGCAACGCGCCCTCGCCCTCGACCCGGGACAGCGAGCCGACGTGCAGGACACGGGATCCGCGGTGCGTCACTTGCCCAACTCCTTGTCGAACGCAGGGGCGTTGAAGGTGTGCAGGAAGCGCTCCACGGCGTCGTCGTCCAGGCCGTCGCGGCGCAGCACGGGAATCAGCGCGGGCAGGTTCACCGAGCCGGACGGCCCGAAGCAGCCGAAGCAGCCGCGGTGGTAGGCCGGGCACAGGGCCCCGCAGCCGGCGTGCGTGACCGGACCCAGACAGGGCGTGCCGTGCGCGACGGTCACGCAGACCGTGCCGCGCCGCTTGCACTCGAAGCACACGCTGTGGTCGGGGATGTCCGGCTTGCGGCCGGCCAGGAACGCGGTGAGCACCTCGATGAGCTGGCGCCGGTCGATCGGACAGCCGCGCAGCTCGAAGTCGACGTCCACATGGGCCGAGACCGGGGTGGAGGTGGCGAGCGTCTCGATGTACTCGGGGTGCGCGTAGACGGTGCGCCGGAACTCGTCGACGTCCGCGAAGTTGCGCAGGGCCTGGATGCCGCCCGCGGTCGCGCACGCCCCGATCGTCACCAGGTGCCGGGAGGCGGCCCGGATCTGCCGGATGCGCTCGGCGTCGGAGGGCGTGGTCACCGAGCCCTCGACCAGGGACAGGTCGTAGGGGCCGGGCTGCACCGCGCTGGTGGCCTCCAGGAAGTGCGCGATCTCCACCTCGCCGGCGAGCGCGAGAAGTTCGTCCTCGCAGTCCAGCAGGGTGAGCTGGCAGCCGTCGCAGGAGGCCAGCTTGAACACCGCGAGTTTCGGTGCCATCTCACAACTCCCTTACCGCGAGCAGGGGTTCGGCGTGCGCCCAGTCCACGACGGGGCCCGCCTGGCACACCAGCACCGGTCCCAGCTGGCAGTGCCCGCAGTGCCCGGTCGCGCAGCGCATGTTGCGTTCCAGCGACACCTGCACCCGGTCGTGGGGCACGCCGTGCTGGATCAGTTCACGTGCGGTGGCCCGGATCATCGGCTCGGGCCCGCACACGAACGCCGTCGTCTCCTCCGGCTCGAACTGCGCCCGCCCCAGCAGCTGGGTGACCACGCCGACGTCCCCGCGCCAGTCCGGCTCGGGCTGGTCCACCGTCACCCCGGTGTACGCGGTGGCCCAACTCGCCACCTCTGCACGGGCGATCAGGTCGCTCGGGGTGCGCGCGCCGATCAGGACGTTGATGCGCCGGTACGCCTCCGGCTCGGCCAGCGCTCCCAGGATCAGCGGGCGCAGCGGCGCGAAGCCGATGCCGCCCGCCACGATCACCACGTCCCGGCCGCGCGCCCGCTGAAGCTCCCAGCTGGTGCCGTACGGCCCGCGGATGCCGACGACGTCGCCGACCCGGGCCGCGCACAGCCCGTCGGAGACCGCGCCGACCGACCGCACGGTGTGGGCGAGGCCGCCCGTGGCCTGCACCGAACTCACCGACACCGGGATCTCGCCCCGGCCGAAGGCATGGACCATCGCGAACTGTCCCGGCAGGAAGTCCGCGAGCGGACGGCCGACCGGCTCGAACCGCAGCGTGACCGTGTCCGCGGTCTCCGGGCGCCGGGAGATCACACGATGGGGGACCGGTACGGCGGTCATCGCTCTTCCTTCGTCTCGTAGATGCCGTAGAGGTCGACGAGCCGGGCGCGCGCCGCGTTGAGCCGGTGCGCCAGCACCCGGCCCACCCAGTGCTCGACCGCGCGCCCGAACTCGGCGTCGTTCAGGCACATCAGACGGACGGCGACCGCGTCGAACTCGTAGGCCCGCAGCGCCGTCACGGCTCCCGCGCCGAGCTGCCACACGAACGGTTCGTACAGCCAGGACCAGCCGACGAGGTCACCGGTGCCGATGGTCTCGATGACCGGCGGCCGGCGGCCCGGCACGTGCATGTCGAGGGCGACCGTCCCGCTGCGGACGATCCAGAAGCGGTCGGCGTGCCCGCCTTCCTCGAAGAGACGGGCGCCCTGCGGGAACTCGGCCTCACGGCCGATGCGCAGCAGCCGCTCGCGGTGCTCGGCGGGCAGAGCGTGGTTCATGCGCAGGGCGATCGAGGGGGGCATCAGTCGGTCTCCGTTTCGGATTCGGCCTTGAGCGCGGCCACTTCCTCGGTGATGTCGATGCCGACCGGGCACCAGGCGATGCAGCGCCCGCAGCCCACGCACCCCGAGGTGCCGAACTGGTCGTGCCAGGTGGACAGTTTGTGCGTGAGCCACTGCCGGTAGCGGCTGCGGGCCGAACGGCGCACCGGCCCGCCGTGCAGATAGGAGAAGTCCAGGTCGAAGCAGGAGTCCCAGCGCTGCCAGCGCTCGGTGTGGTCACCGGTCAGGTCGGTAACCTCCTCCGTGGTGGTGCAGAAGCAGGTCGGGCACACCATGGTGCAGTTGCCGCAGGTCAGACAGCGCTCGGCGACGTCGTTCCAGCGGTCGGCGTCCAGGCTCGAACCCATCAGCGTGTGCAGGTCGACCGGCGGCAGCGAGCGCCCCATACGGTCCCGGGCGCCTTCCACCGAGGCCCGGGCGGTGTCCTCGGTGACCGGGTCGGCCGCGCGATGCGGCACCTGCTCCAGCAGCCGGGCGCCCTCCTCGCTGCCCACCCGCACCAGGAACCGGTGCCCGTGCTCGTCCACGACCTCGGTCAGCGCCAGGTCGTATCCCGGGTCGGCGGCGGGCCCGCCCCCCGTGGAGACGCAGAAGCAGGTGGCGCCGGGCTCGGTGCACTCGGCGGCGATCAGCAGCGCCCCGGAGCGCCGCCTGCCGTAGCCGGAGTCCTCGAACCGCCCCCCGGTCAGCACCCGGTCCTGGATCGCGATGGCCCGCAGATCACAGGGCCGCACGCCGAGGAAGGCGTACGACGGGTCGGCCGGCTCCTCCGCGCCGAAGACGACCTCGCCGTCCGGCTTCCGGTCGGCGCTCCACAGCCGCTCCCGCGGCGGGTGCAGGAAGTTCTTCCAGGACTGCGGCCCCGCGCTGTGCGCGAAGGCGGCGCCGTCCTCCCGGCGCACGAGCCGGTACCGCCCGGCCTCCAGCTCGACCCCCCAGCCGAAGGGCAGGGCGTCCGCGGAGGTCAGCTCCGCCAGGACGACCGCCCCGTCGCGGACGGTCGGTCCGACGACGGTCCGCCCTTGTGCCACCAGTGCCGCGACCAAGGCGTCCAGGCCCTTCCGGTCGAGCACGGCCGGCGCTGCGGTGGCGGTCATGACGGTCCTCCTCGTCGAAAGGCGGGTCGTACGGATCCACTTTCAGATTGGGTCGGGGAGGCACGCCCGTGGCAGGGGCCGACCGGCCCTCCCGCCCGAGCCGACCGGGTCCTCGCCCCTGGGACGACCCGAACCCCTGGGCCCGTCCTAGGGCAGGGCTTCACCCAGCTCGCCCTCGACCGCTCCCGCCATCGCCCGCAGCACGTCCAGCGTCCGCCGGGCCTCCGCCTCGTCGACCTCCGTGATCGCGAAACCGACGTGCACGATGACGTACGTCCCCACGTCCGCGTCCGGCGTGCAGCTCAGGCAGACCTCACGGCGTACGCCGCCGAAGTCCACCGTCGCCATCCGCAGTCCGGCGTCGTCGTGCACCTCCACGACCCGCCCCGGAATCCCCAGGCACATCCGCCCTCATCCCTTCGCGCCCAGCCGCGCCGCCGCGACCGCCGCCTGTCCGTAACTGATCCCGCCGTCCCCGACCGGCACCTCGCCGCCGACCAGCACCCGCAGCCCCTGCGCGTGCAGGCGCCGCTTCACCTCGGTCAGCAGCCGGCGGTTGACGAAGCAACCGCCTCCCAGACACACCGTGTGCGGCGCGCCGTCGGCCACCACCTGGGCGACCAGCTCCGCGGTGACGATCCCGAGCGTCAGATGGAAGGCCGCTGCCAGGTTCTGAACCGGTTCCCCGTCCAGCCGCCGCCGCAGCAGGTCCGCGACGGTCGGCGTGGGGTCGTACACCCACAGGCCCTGCGCCCGCACGATCCGATGGGCCAGCGGCACCGCGTGCAGATCACCGGCCGCCGTCTCGAGCAGGACAGCCGCCTCGCCCTCGTATCCGGTCCGGTCGCACAGTCCCAGCAGGGAGGCGACCGCGTCGAAGAGCCGTCCGGCGCTGGAGGCGCGCGGGCAGTTGACGTCCCGGGCCACCATGGCCCGTACCGCGACCACCTCGGCCGGGTCGAGCCGTTCGGTGAAGGGCCGGGTCAGCCAGGGGTACGGCCGCGGGGAGCCGAGTGTCTCCCCGCCGAGCAGCAGGCCCAGGGCCGTACGGGAGGGGTGGCGCACCGACGAGTCGCCGCCCGGCAGCGGCGCGGTCGCGAACCTGCCGACACGGCGGTAGCCGCCGAGGCCCGCGACGAGGATCTCGCCGCCCCACAGGGTTCCGTCGTCGCCGAGCCCCAGGCCGTCGTAGGCGACCCCGATGAACGGGCCGCGCACCCCGTGCTCGGCCGCGCACGCGGCGACGTGCGCGTGATGATGCTGCACCGCGATCCGCCGCACCGGCTGCTCCTTCGCCCAGCGGGTCGACAGATAGCCCGGGTGCAGGTCGTGGGCGAGGACGGCGGGCTCGATGCCGGTCAGCCGCTTGAGGTGTTCGTACGACGCCACGAACGCGTCGTGCGTCGTGACGTCCGCCAGGTCGCCGGTGTGCGGCCCGAGGTGGGCGCGGCCGTCGGCGGCCAGCGTGAACGTGTGCTTGAGCTGGGCGCCCACCCCGGCGACCGGCCGCTCGGCGCGCAGCGGCAGGGGAGCGGGGGCGAGGCCGCGGGCACGGCGCACCGTGATCCGGGTCCGTCCGGCGAACTGCACGACGGAGTCGTCGTAGCGGGAGCGGATGGACCGGTCGTGGGTGAGGAAGCCGTCGGCGACACCGGCGAGCGCGTGCCGTGCCTCGGCGTCGTCGATGCAGAGCGGCTCGTCGCTGAGGTTGCCGCTGGTGACCACGAGCGGGCGGGCGAGTTCGTCCAGCAGCAGGTGGTGCAGACCGGTCGTGGGCAGGAACAGGCCGACGCGGGCCAGACCCGGGTGCACCTCGGCCGCCAGCGGGGGAGCGCCGTGCCGGCTGCGCCGGGCCAGCAGCACCACGGGGCGCTCCGGGGAGGCCAGCGCGGCCCGCTCGGTGGCGCCGACGCGGGCCAGCCGGTCCGCCGTGGGCAGGTCGGGGACCATCACGGCGAAGGGCTTCGCGGGACGGCGCTTGCGCCGCCGCAGTTCCGCTACGGCCGCGGACTCGCCCGCGTCGCACACCAGTTGGTAGCCGCCCAGGCCCTTCAGCGCGACGATCCCGCCGTCGGCGACCGTCTTCACGGCCGACCGGAGCGCCTCCTCGCCGCGCAGTTCGTCCCAGGCCAGCCGCGGCCCGCAGACTGGGCAGGCGACGGGTTCGGCGTGGAAGCGGCGGTCGGCCGGGTCGGCGTACTCGGCGGCGCAGTCCGCGCACAGCGGGAAGTGCCGCATGGTGGTGCGGACCCGGTCGTAGGGCAGGTCCTCGATGATCGAGGCCCGCGGGCCGCAGTCCGTGCAGTTGATGAACGGGTAGCGGTGCCGGCGGTCGGCCGGGTCGCGCAGCTCGCGCAGGCAGGCGTCGCAGATCGCCGCGTCCGGGGGGATCTCGCGGGGCGCGGCGTCCGGGTCGCCGGGCGGACTGTGCCGGACCCGGAAGCCGGCGGGCAGATACGCCCGGGCGTCGTCGCTCAGCCGGATCCGGCGCACCCGCGCCAGGGCCGGGGCGTCCGTGCGCAGGCGGTCCGCGAACTCCTCGATGTCCCGGCACGGGCCCGCGACCTCGCCCTCCACGTGCCCGTCGACGTTGGCCACCCAGCCGTCCAGGCCCAGCGCGGACGCGGTGCGGTACACGAACGGCCGGAAGCCGACGCCCTGGACGATGCCTTCCACCTGGAAGCGCCGTACGGTCATGTCCCGCTCCCGGCCGTGATCTCGTCCTCGACCGCCGCCACGAGGGGCTCTACGGCGGCCGCGACGGCGGCGGACAGGCCGGTGCCGAAGTCGCTGTCGGCGCCCTCGACGGCGTAGACGACGAGATGTTCCGGCAGCAGGCCGAGAACGCGGGCCAGCTCGACGGCCTCGCCCAGCCCCAGCCCGTGCGAGCTGGTCGCGGACGGCGGTGCGATGTGCCCTGCGTCGAGTTCGAGGCGGTGCACGCGGCCGGGGGTGCCGGGGTGGGCGTGCGCCGCGTCCACGACCACGGCGAGCCGGGCGCCCTCCCACAGGCCGATCAGCCGCCCGGGGTCGCCGTCGCAGGTGGCGAACACCGTGCCGGCGGGCAGCGGGTGGTCCGCCGCCCGCTCCTTCAGACGCGCGACCACGGCCCAGCCCACGCCGTCGTCGCGCCGGAACTCGTTGCCGACGCCGATCACGGCGATACCCGTGCGAGTCCTCATGCCCCTCACGGTGGTTCGCCGCACCCCTCCCCGGCATGGGCCGAACGGACCCGCACACCGGGCCGACCCTCCCCAGCACGTCAGTCGGCCACCACTGCCACCGCGCAGTGGACCCTGCGCAGGAGTGCCGACGCCGTGTGGCCCGTGTGGTGGCCGAGGACCAGGAGGCCGGCGGTCGTGGAGGCGTGGGTGAGGGCGTGGGACGGGGGGAAGCACAGGACGTCCGGCCACACCTCGACGTCCGGGTGTCCGGCCCGCCACGGGCGCAGGGCGTCGGACAGCAGCTGCACCTCCTGGTCCTCCCACCGCGCACGGTCCCCCTCGGGCACGGCGAACGGCGTCCCGGCGGCCTCGGCGGGCAGCGTCCAGGCGTGCACCGCGTGCAGTTCCGCACCGCGCAGCCGCGCCGACTCGAAGGCGAAGCGGAGCGCGGCCTGTGCCGGGTTCCGTCCGTCGACGCCAACCGCCACCCTCCCGGGCAGCCTGTCCGGGGCGCCCGGCACGAAGACGACGGGCCGGCCCGGCACCGCGGTCACGGTGCCGTCCGTGTCCGCCGCAGGGCATGGCCGTACCACCAACTCCACGTCCCGGCCCACCCGGTGGGGCTCGGCGAGGTCGTCCGAGGACAGAGTCAGCCCGCGCAGCCGGGCCTCCCGTTCGGCCCATGCCACCGCGGCCCGTCCCGCCGCGGAACCGTCGTCACGCGCGACGACCACACACCCCATGCCGTGTCCCCTTTCCGTCCGCCGGACCCCCACCGTGCCCGCCGGACGCCGCCCGCGACAGAGGGCCGAACGGTCCCCGCCCGAAGACCCGGCGGCCCATATCGCCGCCCCGGGCAGGGGACCACGCTGGGACCGAGGAGCAGTTCGAGCGCTGGAGGTGCGCACATGCTTCCGCCCGTCATCGCCGGAGTCGACGGCTCCGCCGAGAGTCTCGCCGCCGCAGAGTGGGCCGCCCGGGAGGCGGCCCGCCGAGACCGGCCGCTGCGGCTCGTGCACGCATGGAACTGGGGTCCGCGCCAGGACGAGGGCGAGCATCCCACGGCCGCCCAGCGGTTCCTGGCCCGCCGCGCCCTGCGGGACGCCGAGCAACGTGTCCGCCGTGTCTGTCCGGGCGTCAAGGTCGAGGACGAGCAGGTCGAGGGACCCGCGACGGCCGCCCTGCTGAAGGCAGCCGAAGGAGCCGACCTGCTGGTGCTGGGCTCGCGCGGTCTCAGCGGCTTCACCGGATTCCTGGTCGGCTCCGTGGCCCTCGGCGTGGTGGCGCGGGCCGCAGGCCCCGTCGTCCTGGTCCGGGCGGACGAGGAAGCCGCCGACGAGCACCTTCCGGGGCCCGACGGCCGGGCGTCCGAGGAGACCGGGTACCGCGACGTCGTCCTCGGCATCGACCTGAACGACCCCTGCGACGACGTGATCGAGTTCGCCTTCGAGGCGGCCCGGACGCGCGGTGCGCGCCTGAAGGCCGTCCACGCCTGGCAGCAGCCCTCCGCGATCGGCCTCGGCCCGGGCGATCTCGGACTGGTCGCCGAGTCCGAGCGGCCCGGGGAGTGGCTCGGCTTCCTCGGCGCCGTGCTCCAGGTGTGGCGTGACAAGTATCCCGAGGTCGAGGTCGTGGAGACCGTGACCGAGGGCCGCCCGCAGTCCGTGCTGGTCCGCGCCGCCTCGGGCGCGAGCCTGCTGGTCGTCGGCCGCCGCACCACCGAACACCCGACGGTCCCGCGCACCGGTCCCGTCACGCACGCCGCCATCCACCACGTCGGCTGCCCCGTGGCCGTCGTCCCTCACGCCTGAGAGGCCTCTTCAATGAGCACGCCCGTGAAGTACGTGTACCGATTCGCAGAGGGCGGCCGCGACATGGCCGACCTGCTCGGCGGCAAGGGAGCCGGACTCGCCGAGATGACCCGGATCGGTCTGCCCGTCCCGCCCGGATTCACCGTGACCACCGAGGCCTGCAAGGTCTACCTCAAGACCGGCGAGGAGCCGCCCGAGCTCGGCGTCGAGGCCGCCCAGGCGCTCGCCGGCCTGGAGCAGGCCATGGGCCGCAGCCTCGGCGCGGCCGACGACCCCCTGCTGGTGTCCGTACGCTCCGGTGCCCGTTTCTCCATGCCCGGCATGATGGACACCATCCTCGACATCGGACTCAACGACCGCTCCGTCACCGGCCTCGCCGAGGCATCCGGGCAGGAGAGGTTCGCGTGGGACTCCTACCGGCGGCTCATCCAGATGTTCGGCCACACCGTGATGGGTGTCGACGGCGACCTCTTCGAGAAGGCCATGGCCGGGCACAAGAAGAAGGACGACCACGACCTCGACACCGACGACCTCAAGCGGCTCACCGAGGAGTTCAAGGCCATCATCCGCGAGGAGACCGGCGAGGACTTCCCGCAGGACCCGGCCGTCCAGCTCTCCCGCGCCATCCGCGCGGTCTTCGAGTCCTGGAACACCGAGCGCGCCCGCGTCTACCGTCACCGCGAACACATCCCCGAGGACCTCGGCACCGCCGTCAACGTCCAGGCGATGGTGTTCGGCAACCTGGGCTCCGACTCCGGCACGGGCGTCGCCTTCACCCGCGACCCCGCCACCGGCGAACGCGGCCGGTACGGCGACTACCTGCCCGACGCGCAGGGCGAGGACGTCGTCGCCGGCGTGCGCGACGCGCTGCCGCTGAGCGAGCTCGGCAAGCTCGACCCGGAGGCCTACGCCGATCTCGGCAGGCACCTGCACACTTTGGAGGACCACTACCGCGACCTGTGCGACGTGGAGTTCACGGTGGAGCGCGGCAAGCTGTGGGTCCTGCAGACCCGTGTCGGCAAGCGCACTGCCGAGGCCGCCTTCCGCATCGCCCACGACCTGCGCGAGGAGAGGACCATCACCGCCGACGAGGCCCTGGTCCGTGTCGACGGCGCCGAGCTGACCCGGCTGATGTTCCCCCGCTTCGACGTCAAGGCCACCGACCGTCCGCTGGCCCACGGCGTGCCCGCCTCGCCGGGCGCCGCGGTGGGAGCCGTCGTCTTCGACTCCGCCGAGGCCGTACGCCGTGCCGCGGCCGGCGAGCACGTGGTCCTGGTCCGCCGAGAGACCACCCCCGACGACCTGCCCGGCATGATCGCCGCCGAGGCGGTGCTGACCAGCCGGGGCGGCAAGACCAGCCACGCCGCCGTGGTCGCCCGCGGCATGGGCAAGGTGTGCGTGTGCGGCGCCGAGGAGCTGGCCGTCGACACGGTGGCCCGGCAGTTCACCGCTCCGTCCGGCACCGTGGTCCGCGAGGGCGACGTCGTCTCCGTCGACGGCACCGCGGGCACCGTCCACCTCGGCGCCCTGCCGCTGACCGCGTCCGAGGTCGGACGCGCGCTGGAGACCGCCACCGCCTCCGACGCGCTCACCGACGCGGTCCTGGGCGCCCTCGCCCACGCCGACTCGGTGCGCCGGCTGGAGGTCCGCGCCAACGCCGACACCCCCGAGGACGCCGTCCGCGCCCGTGCGCTGGGCGCTCAGGGCATCGGCCTGTGCCGTACCGAGCACATGTTCCTCGGCGAGCGCAGGGCGCTGGTCGAGGCGATGATCCTGGCCCGCGACGACACCGCGCGCGAGCGGGCGCTCGACGCCCTGCTGCCGCTGCAGCGGGCCGACTTCACCGCCATCCTCGAGGCGATGGACGGGCTGCCGGTGACGATCCGGCTGATCGACCCGCCGCTGCACGAGTTCCTGCCCGACCGCACGGAACTCGCCGTCCGCCTCGCCCGCACCGAGCACCCCGACCCGCACGACCGCGAACTGCTCGCGGCCGTCGAGCGGATGCACGAGCAGAACCCGATGCTGGGCCTGCGCGGCGTCCGTCTGGGCCTGGCCGTGCCCGGTCTGATGGCCATGCAGGTGCGGGCGATCGCCGAGGCCGTGGTCCAGCGGCTGCGCGACGGCGGCACCCCGCGCGCCGAGGTCATGATCCCGCTGGTCGACACGGTCGAGGAGCTGCGGCTGGCCCGCGACGAGGCGCAGACCGTGCTCGGCGAGGTGCAGCGGGAGACCGGTCTGACCCTGGACTGCCCGATCGGCACGATGATCGAGCTGCCGCGCGCCGCGCTCACCGCGGGACGCATCGCCGAGGCCGCCGACTTCTTCTCCTTCGGCACCAACGACCTCACCCAGACCACGTGGGGCCTGTCCCGTGACGACGCGGAGGCGTCCTTCTTCCCCCTGTACATCGACAAGGGCGTGTTCTCGGTGTCGCCCTTCGAGACGATCGACCAGGAGGGCGTCGGACGGCTGGTGGAGATCGCCGTCGAGGCCGGCCGGGCCGTCAACCCCCGTCTGGAGACGGGTGTGTGCGGCGAGCACGGCGGTGACCCCGAGTCGATCCACTTCTTCCACCGCGCCGGCCTGGACTACGTCTCCTGCTCGCCGTTCCGGATTCCGGCGGCGCGGCTGGAGGCGGGCCGCGCGGCTCTGACGGAGACCACCGGCACGAGCGACAGCAGGTGAGAGACCCCGGGGACGGTGAGTGGGCTCGCCGCCCCGGGTACCCGCCGCCGCATGGCGGTGGACAGGAGGACGGCGCGGCCGCGCCAGGCGCCGGTGCGGCCGCCTTTTCCTTTGGTCGTCACTCTTACTGGGCAGCACGGCGCACGGGTGCCCGTGCGCCGTGGCCGGGGACTCCTAGGTGCGGTCGCCCTTCGGCTTTCCCCGCTGGTCGGGGGTGCCGTGCGGGGGCGCGCTGGAGGGCTGGGGCGAGGTCGCCGGAGGGACCGGGGAGCCCGCGGTGCCGCCGTGCTGCTCGGGACGGAGCGCCGAGGGGGCGCCCGGCGTCGGCTCGGCGCCCGCGCGCAGCCGCTCCCGCCGGGCCGCCAGCAGTGCGGTCACCGGCGGCCGGTCCGCGTGGGCGCGTTCACAGGCGAGCAGCTCGTCGACCTGGTCGGCGGTCAGCGACCGTATCCGGCTCTCCAGACCACCCAGGGGAAGACGGTCGTAGTCGGGCAGTGGCAGGGCGGTGCGGGCGGAGTCGGTCATGGCTCTCACTTCCTCTCGGGAGGGCAGTGGGAGGTCACGGGCTCAGTGACCGCCCGAGCCGAACGAACCGCTGTTGCCCCCGGTCCAGCGCGGCCGGTCCTGCGAGGCGGCGGAGCGGGTCGGCGAGTTGCCGTGCCCCGGCAGCTCGTGCGGGGTCAGCCGCTGGTCGGAGCGGGGCACCTCGTCGGGCTCACGGACCTCCCGCACCTCGCGGACCGGCCCCCCGTCCGGCAGCCGCGGCTGCTCCTGCGGACTCGGCGGACCGGGCTCCCGGCGGCGAATGCGTGAGCCCATCAGGAAGGCGCCCAGCAGCAGGGCCACGACCACCACGCCGGCCGCGATGAGCCCCAACGCGGAGGCGCTGCTTGCGGCGATGTCCATCGATGCGCTGTTCATGACCCGCGGGTACCCCGAGCCCGGGACGTGAACCGGGCCGGGCGCCCGGGCGGCGCGAACCGCACGGTCAGCGGCGGCCGGGTGTTTGACGGCGAGGGCTCCGGCTACCCGAATCGGGTGACTACGACAACGACCCAGCAGGAGCTCTTCCAGTTCCTGGAGGACCGCTTCGCGTGCGCCCAGGCGTGCACGGAGTGCGCACGCGCGTGTGCTCTGCGCGCGAGCCTCGTGGACCCGGACGGCACGGAGGAGCAGGAACTCGTACGACGCAAGGGCATCATGTGCGCGGAGGTGTGCGACGCGACCTGTCGCGTGCTGTCCGAGCAGAACCGGCTGGACGAGGCGGGCATCCGCATCCAGCTGGAATGGTGCCGCACGGTGTGCCTGGAGGCCGCGCACGCCTTCGACCGGCTGGCGGGCGCCGAGGACGGCGCGAAGGCCTGCCGGGAGTGCGCGCAGGCCTGCACGGACTTCCTCGCCACGCTGCGCTGACGCTCCGCCCGGCTCTTTCCGCATCCTCGCCATTCCCAATTACTGGAACACGTTCTACGGTGTGCGCCGTCAGGACCGGCCTGGGATGCCTGGAGGCGCCGTGCACCTCGAATACACGCCCGAGCAGCAGCGGCTGCGCGCCGAACTGCGCGACTACTTCGCCGAGCTGGTACCGGACAACGCCTACGCCCGCCACGCCGACCCCGCCGCGCAGAAACGCTTCTACCGCGAGACGATCCGCCGCCTCGGCACGGACGGCTGGCTCGGCGTGGGCTGGCCCGAGGAGTACGGCGGCCGCGGCCTGACGGCGATGGAGCAGTTCATCTTCTTCGACGAGGCCGCCCAGGCCGGCGTCCCGCTGCCCCTCATGGCGCTCAACACCGTCGGCCCCACGATCATGCGGTACGGCACGGACGAGCAGAAGGCGTACTTCCTGCCCAAGGTCCTCTCCGGCGAGATCGACTTCGCCATCGGCTACAGCGAGCCCGACGCCGGCACCGACCTCGCCTCGCTGAAGACCCGCGCCGTGCGGGACGGCGACACGTACGTGGTCAACGGGCAGAAGATCTGGACGACCAACGGCGACACCGCCGACTGGGTGTGGCTCGCCACCCGCACCGACCCGGACGCCCCGCCCCACAAGGGCATCACCATGCTCCTGGTCCCCACCACCGACCCCGGCTACTCCTGCACCGTCATCACCACCCTCGCCTCCCACGACACCACCGCCAGCTACTACGAGAACGTCCGCGTCCCCCTCTCCCGGCGGGTCGGCGCCGAGAACGAGGGCTGGCGGCTGATCACCAACCAGCTCAACCACGAGCGCGTCACCCTGGCCGCCCACGGCACCATGGCCATCCGCGCCCTGCACGACGTGCAGCGCTGGGCCATGGAGACCAAGCTCGCCGACGGCCGCCGCGTCGTCGACCTGCCCTGGGTGCGCCGCCGCCTCGCCCAGACCCACACCCGGCTCGACGCGATGAAGCTCCTGAACTGGCAGATGGTCAACGCCGTCCAGAACGGCACCCTCACCCCGCAGGACGCCTCCGCGGTCAAGGTCTACGGCTCCGAGGCCCGCCGGGACGCCTACGCCTGGCTGATGGAGATCGTCGCCGCCGCCGGTGCCCTGAAGGAGGGCTCCGCGGGTGCGGTGCTCCACGGCGAGCTCGAACGCGGCTACCGCTCGGCGGTCATCTTCACCTTCGGCGGCGGCAACAACGAGATCCAGCGCGAGATCATCTCCTGGATCGGCCTGGGGATGCCGCGGGTACGGCGTTAACCTGCGGGCATGGGCGATCCCGGGCTGTTCACACCGAACTCCGTGACCTGGCAGATGCACGGCGACCCGATGATGTGGGTCGCCGGCATCCGCGCGCTCTACCTCCAGGCCCTGCACCCGCGCGCGGTGCGCGGCGTCATGCAGAACTCCGACTTCCGCCGGGACGCCTGGGGGCGGCTGATGCGGACCGCCGACTTCGTGGGCACCACGACGTACGGCACCACCGAGGCGGCCGAGCGCGCCGGCGCCCGGGTGCGCAAGATCCACCGCATGCTGTCGGCCGTCGACCCGGGCACCGGCGAGCGGTACGGCGTCGACGAACCCGAGCTGCTGCTGTGGGTGCACTGCGCCGAGATCGACTCCTATCTGCAGGTCCTGCGCCGCTCCGGCTTCCGCCTCACCGACGCCGAGGCCGACCGCTACATCGGCGAACACCGCGTCAGCGCCCGCCTGGTGGGCCTCGACCCGGACGCCGTCCCCGCGAACCAGGCCGAGATGAACGCCTACTTCGACAAGGTCCGCCCCGAACTCGCCGTCGGACCCGAGGCACGCGAGGTGGACGACTTCCTGCTCCGCCCGCCGACGCACCCCCTCCTGGTCCCGGCGCGCGAGGTGCTGTGGCGGCGCGTGGCGCACCTGGCGTACGCCGCCCTGCCGCCGTACGCCCACGAGCTGTACGGCAGACCGGCACCGAAACCCGAGACCGTCACCCGGCGCCTGCGGGCCACGGGCAACCTGCTGCGCTGCGTCCCCGCCCGTGTGCGCTGGCAACTGCCGCCCAAGCACATCCTGCGGGCGATGGACCGGCTCGGACCCGGCTCCCGTCCGGCACCGTACAAACTCGGACGATAGGTCGCCATACTGGACGAGCCAGGGGTGGGCGGGGCGAAGAGGTACGGGGGCGGTCGCGGACGATGGGGGACAGCAGGCTGATCCAGGGCCGGTACCGGCTGCTCGACCTGATCGGGCGGGGCGGTATGGGCGAGGTGTGGCGGGCCCGGGACGAGTCGCTCGGCCGGCATGTCGCCGTGAAGTGCCTGAAGCCCCTCGGGCCCCACCACGACCAGGCCTTCGCCAGGGTGCTGCGGGAACGGTTCCGGCGCGAGGCCCGGGTGGCCGCCGCCCTCCAGCACCGCGGTGTGACCGTCGTCCACGACTTCGGCGAGACCGACGGCGTGCTCTTTTTGGTGATGGAGCTGCTGGAGGGCCGCAACCTCAGCCAGTTGCTGGAGGACAACCAGCACCGACCGCTGCCCGTCCCCGACGTCGTCGACATCGCCGACCAGGTCGCCGCCGCCCTCGCCTACACCCACAAGCAGGGCATCGTGCACCGCGACCTGAAGCCCGCCAACATCGTGCGGCTCACCGACGGCGCGGTGAAGATCTGCGACTTCGGCATCGCCCGCCTCGGCCACGACATCGGCTTCACCTCCCGGCTGACCGGCACCGGCGTCGCGATGGGCACCCCGCACTACATGTCCCCGGAGCAGATCGGCGGCTCCGAGGTGGACCAGCGCAGCGACCTGTACTCGCTGGGCTGCGTGCTGTACGAGATCGCCACCGGCGTGCCGCCCTTCGACCTCGACGACCCCTGGGCGATCCTCGTCGGCCACCGCGACACCCCGCCCCGGCCGCCCCGCCATCACCGCGCCGAGCTGCCCGAGTACCTCGAGCGGATCATCCTCGACCTGCTGGCCAAGCGGCCGGAACAACGCCCGCCGGACGCCCAGGAACTGGGCCGCCGCATCGGCCTGGGGCGTACGACACCGGCGTACGTGCCGACCGTCGTGACCCCGCGGCCGGCTCTCGACCCGCCCGGGCAGCGGCCCGCGGGCACGCCCCGCCTGCCGTCGTGGACGCGCGGCATGACCATGGGCCACAAGGCCACGGGCGCCGGCCCGGACGCCACCCCGCGGGACGCGGCCGCCGGGCTGACCGGCGAGTGGACCCCGCGCCCCGACGCCGCACGACCGGGCGCGACCGCGCCGGAGCCCGCCCCGGAGACGCTCACCGCGCTGGCCGGACGGCACAACGCCGGGCTCGCGCTGGCCCGTTCGGGCCGCTGGGCGGAAGCCGGGGACGTGCACCGCGCGGTGGCCGCCGACCGTGCGCGGCTGCTGGGGCCCGAGCACCCCGACACCCTCGCCAGCCGCTACGAGGTCGCCTTCACCCTGAGCCGCACCGGCCACGCGGCCGACGCCCTGCGGGAGTACAAGTTCGTGGCCGCCGCGAGAACGCGCGCCGTGGGCGCCGACCACCCCGACACCCTGGCCGCCCGCCAGGAAATGGCCTACGTACTGGGCCAGTTGGGCCGCCACTTCGACGCGCACCAGGTGTACACCGCCGTGCGCGCCGCCCGCGAGCGCGTCCTGGGCGCCGACCACCCCGACACCCTGGCCGCCCGCCAGGAAATGGCCTACGTACTGGGCCAGTTGGGCCGCCACTTCGACGCGCACCAGGTGTACACCGCCGTGCTCGCCGCCCGCGAGCGCGTCCTGGGCGCCGACCACCCCGACACCCTGCGCTGCCGCCACAACCTCGCCTTCAACCTCAGCAGGCTCGGCCGCCAGGAGGACTCCTACCGCATGGCCCGCGACGTGGCCGCCGCCCGCGCCCGCGTCCTGGGCCCCGAGCACCCCGACACCCTGGTCACCCGCTACGAGGTCGCCTACGCGCTGGGGCAGTTGGGCCGCTGGCAGGAGGCGCTGCAGACCTACCGCGAGGTCGCCGAGGCCCGCGCCCGCGCCCTCGGCCCCGACCACGCCGACACCCTCGCCGCCCGCTACGAGATCGGCATCAGCCTCGGCCGGCTCGGCCGCAGCGAGGACGCGCTGGCCCTGTACCGCGCACTGATCGACGACCGCACCCGGGTCCAGGGGGCCACCCATCCCGAGACCCTGCGCGCCCGGCACGGCCTCGGCGTCAACCTCGGCCGGCTGGGCCGCTGGGAGGAGGCCCTGGCCGAATCCCGCGACGTGTGCGCCATCCGCGAGCGCGTTCTGGGGCCCGAGCACCCCGACACCCTGGTCAGCCGCCGCGAGGTCGCCGTCGGCCTGGGCTGGCTGGGCCGCTGGGCCGACGCCCTGACCGAGTACCGGCGGGTGGCCGCCGCCCGCGAGCGCGTCCTGGGGCCCGAGCACCCCGACGCCCTCGCCAGCCGCAACGACGAGGCCCACTGCCTGGAGCAGCTCGGCCGCGGCGCGGAGGCCGTCGAGCTGTACCGCAGGGTGGCGGTGCTGCGCCAGCGGCAGCAGGCCGCCGGCGGGCAGTGATCGCGTCGCCGCGTCCGTGTCGCCGATGGCACCCGCTGCTCACCGCTCGGTGTCCCTCTCTGGCCGATCCGGATCACCGCGTGTTACCAAGAACCATGACCGCACACGAGGCACACCGCAGCTACGACGCCGTCGTCGTCGGCGCCGGCCACAACGGCCTGGTCGCCGCCGCCTACCTGGCCCGCGCCGGACGATCCGTGCTGGTCCTGGAGCGCCTCGGGCACACCGGCGGCGCCGCCGTCTCCACCCGTCCGTTCGCCGGCGTGGACGCACGGCTGTCGCGCTACTCGTACCTGGTCAGCCTGCTGCCGAAGAAGATCGTGCGCGACCTCGGCCTGGACTTCCGCGTCCGCGCCCGCACCATCTCGTCGTACACCCCCGTGGAACGCGCCGGCCGGGCCACCGGACTGCTGGTCGGCGGCGGCGAGAGGCGCACCCGGGAGGCCTTCGCCCGGCTCACCGGCTCCGAGCGCGAGTACGAGGCATGGCAGCGCTTCTACGGCATGACGGGCCGCGTCGCCGAGCGCGTCTTCCCGACCCTCACCGAGCCGCTGCCCACCCGGGACGAGCTGCGCCGGCGCATCGACGACGAGGAGGCGTGGCGCATCCTCTTCGAGGACCCGCTCGGCGTCGCCGTCGAGGACCGCTTCGCCGACGACCTCGTGCGGGGCGTGGTCCTCACCGACGCCCTCATCGGGACCTTCGCCGACGCCCACGATCCCTCGCTGGCCCAGAACCGCTGCTTCCTCTACCACGTCATCGGTGGCGGCACGGGCGCGTGGGACGTCCCGGTCGGCGGCATGGGCGCGCTGACCGACGCCCTGGCCGCGGCGGCCCGGGAGGCGGGCGCGGTCGTCGCCACCGGGCACGAGGCGGTGCGCGTCGACACGGACGGGCGAGCCGCCGAGATCACGTACCGCACGGCCGACGGCGAGGCCACGGTCGGCGCCCGCCACGTGCTGGTCAACGCCTCCCCGCAGGCCCTGGCCGAGCTGACCGGCGACGCGCCGCCCGCCCCCGCCGAGGGCGCCCAGCTGAAGGTGAACATGCTGCTCAAGCGGCTGCCCAGGCTGCGTGACGACTCCGTCGACCCGCGCGAGGCGTTCGCCGGCACCTTCCACATCGCCGAGGGCTACGAGCAGCTCGCCACCGCCCACGCCCAGGCCGCCGCGGGCCGGCTGCCCGCCGCACCGCCCTCGGAGATCTACTGCCACTCCCTGACCGACCCCACGATCCTCGGTGCGGACCTCGTCGAGCAGGGCTACCAGACGCTCACCCTCTTCGGCCTGCACACCCCGGCCCGGCTCTTCGAGGCGGACAACGACTCCGTGCGCGAGGAACTCCTGAAGTCCACCCTCGCCCAGCTCGACGCCCACCTCGCCGAACCGCTCGCCGACTGCCTGGCCGTCGACGCGGACGGCCGCCCCTGCATCGAGGCGAAGACCCCCCTGGACCTGGAGCGCGACCTGCGCCTGCCCGGCGGCAACATCTTCCACCGCGCCCTGGCCTGGCCGCACACCCAGGAGGGCACCGGCCGCTGGGGCGTGGAGACCGGCCACGCCAACGTCCTGCTGTGCGGTGCCGGAGCGGTACGCGGCGGCGGCGTGAGCGGCGTCCCCGGCCACAACGCGGCGATGGCGGTCCTGGAGGCGACCGGCGCGTGACCTCCTCGGCCGGAGACTTCTACGACTCGCTGGCCCCCGACTACCACCGGATCTTCCCGGACTGGGAGGCGAGCATCGCCCGTCAGGCCGCCGTCCTGGACGGCCTGCTCCGGAGCGAACTCGGCCCGGGGCCGCACCGGTTGCTGGACTGCGCCTGCGGCATCGGCACGCAGGCGATCGGGCTGGCCCGCGCCGGACACCGCGTCGTCGGCAGCGACCTGAGCCCCGTCGCCGCCGCACGGGCCGCCGCCGAAGCCGCGGCCCGCGGCGTCGAACTCCCGGTCACGGCGGCCGACATGCGCCGGCTGCCGTTCCGGCCGGGCGCCTTCGACGCGGTCGTCTGCGCCGACAACTCCATCGCCCACCTCATGAGCTGCGAGGACACGGCCGTGGCGCTCGGCGAGATGCGGCGAACGCTGCGCGACGACGGGCTGCTCCTGCTCACCCTCCGGGACTACGACGCCCTCCGGCGCACCCGTCCCGCCTCGACGCCGCCGCAGGTGTCGTACGGCCCGGACGGCCGCACGATCACCTTCCAGCTCTGGCACTGGCACGAGGACGGCGAGCACTACGACCAGGAGTACTTCCAGCTCCTGCCGCAGGGGGAGGGCTGGGAGGTCCGCCTCCGGCGTGCCGCCTCCCGGGCGCTGTCGCGGGAGCAGCTGGTGGAAGCCGCGAGCGCGGCGGGGTTCGACGGCCTCGACTGGCATTCGCCGGAGGCCACCGGCTTCCACCAGCCGGTTCTGACGGCCCGAGCGGCAGGCTAGGACGGCATCGCGCGCAGTCCCGCCACGAGGAGTTCGACCAGGCGGCGGGCGTCGTAGGCGGGGTCGGTCTCCGCGCCGGCGCACAGGTTGCCGACGCCGCGCATGAGTTCGTAGGCCGTCAGCCCGGTGCGGATCTCGCCGGCGGTCTCCGCGGCGGTGAGGAGCTGTGCGCAGACGGGGACGAGGCGATCGAGGAAGTAGGCGTGCAGCGTCTCGAAACCGGCGCTGTCGGACTGCAGTACGCCGGCCAGGCCGTGCTTGGTGACCAGGAAGTCGACGAACCGGTCGATCCAGAGTGCCAGCGCGGTGTACGGGCTCCCGCTGCTCTCCAGGAGGGCCGGGCCGGCCTCGGCGCAGGCCTCCACCTGGTGCCGGTACACGCCGATGATCAGGTCCGCCCGGGTGGGGAAGTGCCGGTACAGCGTGCCCAGCCCGACGCCCGCCTCGGCCGCGATGTCCCGCACCGGCGCGTCCACGCCCTTGGCGACGAAGACCGCGGCGGCCGCCTCCAGCAGCGTCTCCTTGTTGCGCCGGGCGTCCTTGCGCCGGGACGGGGCCCCGCGCCCGCCCGTCTCGTCGCTGTCGCCGTCGATCACAGCGTTGATCCCTTCCACCGTCGCCTTGCAAAAACGGAACACGGTTCCGTATCGTCAGTACCGGAACGAGGTTCCGGTTCTGTTCATTCTGGCAGAGCGCGAACCCGGTCACCACCCCTGCCATGAGGAGACACGGACATGCAGTACCGCACCTTGGGCCGCACCGGTGTGCAGGTCAGCTCGCTCGCGCTGGGCGCGATGAACTTCGGCGCCATCGGGAACACCACCCAGGACGAGGCCACGGCCATCGTCGACGCCGCCCTGGAGGCGGGCGTCAACCTCATCGACACCGCGGACATGTACAGCGCCGGCGGGTCGGAGGAGATGGTCGGCAAGGCCATCGCGGGCCGCCGCGACGACATCGTGCTCGCCACCAAGGCGACCATGCCGATGGGCGACGAGCGCAACCACCGCGGCAGTTCACGCCGGTGGCTGGTCACCGCACTCGAGGACAGCCTGCGCCGGCTCGGCGTCGACCACGTCGACCTCTACCAGATCCACCGATGGGACCCGACGACCAGCGACGAGGAGACACTGTCGGCCCTCACCGACCTCCAACGGGCCGGGAAGATCCGCTACTTCGGCTCCTCGACCTTCCCCGCCCACCGCATCGTGCAGGCCCAGTGGGCCGCCCGCGAGCACCACCTGGGCCGCTACGTCACCGAACAGCCCAGCTACTCGATCCTGCAGCGCGGCGTCGAGGCCCATGTCCTGCCCGTGGCCGAGGAGTACGGCCTCGGCGTACTGGTGTGGAGCCCGCTCGCCTCGGGCTGGCTGACGGGCGCCGTCCGCCGGGGCGGTGACGTCACCACCAACCGCTCGGCGCTCATGCCGGAACGCTTCGACCTGAGCCTGCCCCACAACAGGGCCCGGCTCGACGCCGTCGAGCGGCTCGCCGAGATCGCCGACGAGGCCGGACTGACCCTGATCCAGCTCGCCCTCGGCTTCGTGACCGCGCACCCCGCCGTCACCGCCGCGCTCATCGGCCCGCGCACCCTCGACCACCTGCGCAGCCAGCTCGCCGCGGCCGACACGGTGCTCTCCGCCGACGTGCTCGACGCGATCGACGCCGTCGTCGCGCCCGGCACCGACCTCGCCGCCCACGAGAAGTTCGACGCGCCGCCGGCGCTGCTGGACGCGTCGCTGCGGCGCCGCTGAGACCCGGGGAGAACCGCCATGTCACAGACCACCCGGCCGACCACCCCCAGCTTCGGGATCATGACCGCCCCCATGCAGGTGTCGTACGAGGACGTCCTCACCGTCTGGCGCGAGGCGGACACCGTTCCGGAGATCGAGCACGCCTGGCTGTTCGACCACCTCATGCCGATCGGCGGCGACCCGGACGGGCCGATCCTCGAGGGCTGGACGCTGCTGTCGGCCCTCGCCGCGCAGACCCGGCGGCTGCGGCTGGGGCTGCTGGTGACCAGCAACAGGTTCCGGCCCCCCGCCGTCCTGGCCAAGATCGCCACGACCGTCGACATCGTCTCCGGCGGCCGGCTCGACTTCGGCATCGGCGTCGGCTCCCGCCCCCACCCTCCCGAGGCCCGGCGCGAGTACCCGGCGTACGGCCTGCCCTTCCAGGACACCGCGGACGCGGTACGGAGTCTCGCCGAGGCCTGCACGCTGATCCGGCGGCTGTGGACGGAGGACAAGCCCTTCGACTTCCACGGCACCCAGCACCACCTCACCGGAGCCTTCGCCAACCCCAAGCCCGTCCAGCGCCCGCATCCGCCGATCCTGATCGGCGGCCGCTCCGCCGCGACCCTGCGGGTGGCCGCCGAGCACGCCGACCTGTGGAACATCCCGGGCGGTGACCTCGAGGACGTGGTCCGCCGCAGCGCGCTGCTCGACCGCTACTGCGCCGAGATCGGCCGCGATCCGGCGGCCGTCACCCGCTCGGTCCACCTGCCCGTGGACTACGACCGGCCCGGCACCACCCGCGCCGCGATCGGCGAGGTCCTCGACGCCGGCTTCGGGCACATCGTGCTCGGGCTGCCGGCGCCGTACCCCGCCGGGGTCGCGCGCTGGGTCGCCGACGAACTGGTCAGCCCGCACCGGCCGCGGTGAGGAGTGCGGCGGTGCCGGGGTGCGGGCCGTTCTCGGCCCACCGCAGCGGGGACCAGCCGGTGCCGTGATCCTCGCGCAGGGACGGATCGGCGCCGTGTGCCAGCAACTCCCGTACCACCTCGGTGTGTCCCCAGCACGCGGCGGCGCACAGCGGTGTGCCCTCCGCGCCGATCCCGCCGCTCTCGGCGTCGGGCGGGGCGCCGGCCGCCAGGAGCAGACGGACGATCGGGGCCCGGCCGTTGACGGCGGCCTCGTACAGCGGGGTGGTGCCCTCGCGGTCGGCTCGTCCCGGATCGGCTCCGGCCCGCACAAGCGCGGCCACCTCGGCGGCGTCGTCCCGCAGGATCGCCGCGAAGAGCCGGCCGGTGAGCTTCTTCTGCCGCCGTCGGTTCATGGACCGCACGCTAGCCGACGACGGCGCCGGCCGATCGGGGATTTTCGTCCGGTCCCAGGGCGTGTGTCGAAAGTCCCGCCAGCCCCGCGACGCCCTTCGGGCGGACGACGGGACTCTCGACACACGACCTAGTCCGCCGACGCGGTCCAGCCCACCGGCGTGATCCGTGCCGAGTCGGCCGGACGGGCTTCGTCGAAGAGCACATCGCCGGCCGCCCGGACCCGGATCGCGTCGACGTACGCACCCCGTCCCACGTACAGCCGGTCCGTCGAGTACCGCCAGCGCACGCCCAGTTGGGCGGCGGCCGGAAGGTCGGCCGTCAGGCGGTGCCAGACGCGGCCCGACCAGCCCGTGACCGAGCCCGACGGGTGCTCCTGCGGCGGCTCGCCGTGGCGCGTGGTCGTGAACGGCAGGGGCTGCCAGGTCGTCCCGCCGTCGGCGGTGGTCTCCAACGCCAGTGTGTCCGAGGCCGGTTCGGTGTCCCACCACAGTGCGGCGCCGAGCCGCGCGCCGCCCCGCCGGGTGTCGAGCGCGGGCAGGGTGAGCGTGGCCGTCGTGGCGCTCGCCATGCCGGAGAACCAGGCGGTACGTCCGCGCACGGGGCGGACGGGCACGGCCCGCGCCAGACGGTTGCCGGCGGCGACCCGGGGAGCGGAACCGGAGCGCCATGTGCGCACCGGGTGGACCGAGTTGCCGAGCACGACGAGGAAGGAGTCCGTCGTCGGGTCCAGGACCAGCGAGGTGCCGGTGAAGCCGGTGTGACCGGCGGTGCGCGGGGTCGCCATCGCGCCCATGTACCAGTGCTGGTAGAGCTCGAAGCCCAGGCCGTGCTCGTGCCCGGGGAAAGCGGTGTTGAAGTCGGTGAACAGCGACTTCACCGATTCCGGGCGCAGGATGCGGGTGCGGCCGTAGGCGCCGCCGCTCAGCAGGGTCCGGCCGAGCACGGCCAGGTCCCAGGCGCAGGAGAACACCCCGGCGTGGCCGGCGACCCCGCCCAGGCTGTAGGCGTTCTCGTCGTGCACCTCGCCCCACACCAGCCCGCGGTCGAGACCGGACCAGGGCGCCCGCTCGTCCTCCGTGGCCGCGATCGCCGGCCGCCAGGAGGCGGGCGGGTTGTAGCGGGTGCGCTCCAGGCCGAGCGGCTCGGTGATGTCCTCGCGCAGCAGGACGTCCAGGGTGCGGCCCGTGACCCTCTCCAGGACCAGCTGGAGGGAGATCAGGTTCAGGTCGGAGTAGAGGTACTTCGTGCCCGGCGGGTTGATCGGGGCCTGGTCGTAGACGAGCTGGATCCTGGCCTCGTACGTCGGTGCCTTGTACAGGGGGATCCAGTCGCGGAAGCCCGAGGTGTGGGTGAGGAGTTGGCGAACGGTGACGTCCTGCTTGCCGGCGGCCCCGAACTCCGGGACGTACGAGGCGACCGTCGCCTCCAGCTCCACCTCACCCCGCTCCATCGCCCGCACCGCCAGCAGCGAGGTGAACAGCTTGGAGACGGAGGCGAGGTCGAAGACGGTGTCCTCGGACATGGGGATCTGCCGGCCGGCCGGGAACTCGACGCCGGTGTCGGTCTTCTCGTCGTACGACCGGTAGCGCACCGCCATGCCGATGGGCCGGTGCAGTGCCACGGTGCCGCCGCGCCCGGCCAGCAGGACGGCGCCCGCGTACCACGGGTGCTTGGGGGAGGGGCCGAGGAACGCCTCGGCGTCCGTGACCAGTTGGCCGAGGTGCTCGGCGAGCAGGCCGGCGCGCTCGGGCGAGCCGTAGCGAAGGGTGGGGTGCGTCGGGCCGGGGGAGGCCGCGGCCGCCGGGCCGGCGGGGAACGGGGCGATGGCCAGGGCGCCGCCCAGGGCGAGGGTTCTTCGGGCCAGTTGGCGCCGGGAGAGGCCCGGCCGGGTCGCCGCGTCGTCCGTCATGGGTGAGCCTCCCGTGCCTGAAAGTATCTTTCCGGGATCACCTTGCGGACGGAAACTTTCGTGTCAGGGGTGCGGTGTGTCAACAGGGCGGGGCGGTGGCAAGAAATCTGACGGAGCATCAGAAAAGGCCTTCCGTCGTCCGGAGGACTGCGGCATCCTGCGCCCATGCAGACGGAGCTGAGCAAGAAACTGGGAGTCGAGCACGCGATCTTCGGCTTCACGCCGTTCCCCGCCGTCGCCGCGGCCATCAGCCGGGCCGGCGGTTTCGGAGTGCTCGGCGCGGTCCGCTACACCGCCCCCGACGACCTCAAGCGCGACCTCGACTGGGTCGAGGCCCACGTCGACGGCAAGCCCTACGGCCTCGACGTCGTCATGCCCGCCAAGAAGGTGGAAGGGGTCACGGAGGCCGACGTCGAGGCGATGATCCCCGAGGGGCACCGCCAGTTCGTCCAGGACACCCTCGCCAAGTACGGCGTACCGGAACTCGCCGAGGGCGACGTGGCCGGCTGGCGCATCACCGGCTGGATGGAACAGGTCGCCCGCAGCCAGCTCGACGTCGCCTTCGACTACCCGATCCGGCTGCTGGCCAACGCCCTCGGCTCCCCGCCCGCCGACGTGGTCGCCCGCGCCCACCAGCAGGACGTGCTGGTCGCCGCGCTCGCGGGCAGCGCCCGGCACGCCCTCAAGCACAAGGAGGGCGGCATCGACATCGTCGTCGCCCAGGGCTACGAGGCGGGCGGCCACACCGGCGAGATCGCCTCCATGGTCCTCACGCCGGAGGTCGTCGAGGCCGTGGACCCGCTGCCGGTCCTGGCCGCCGGAGGCATCGGCAGCGGACAGCAGGTGGCCGCCGCCCTCGCCCTCGGCGCCCAGGGGGTGTGGCTCGGCTCCCTCTGGCTGACCTGTACCGAGGCCGACCTCTCCTCGCCCGCCGTGACCCGCAAACTGCTGGCCGCCGGGTCCGGCGACACCGTCCGCTCCCGCGCCCTGACCGGCAAGCCCGCACGCCAGCTGCGCACCGAATGGACCGACGCCTGGGACGACCCCAGCGGACCGGGCACCCTCCCCATGCCCCTGCAGGGCCTGCTGGTCGCCGACGCACTCACCCGCATCCAGAAGTACGAGGTCGAGCCCCTGCTCGGCACCCCGGTCGGCCAGATCGTCGGCCGGATGACCAGCGAACGCAGCGTCCAGGCGGTCTTCGACGACCTCACCCGCGGCTTCGAGGAAGCCGTCGACCGCGTCAACCGCATCGCCGGAAGGAGCGGTGAATGACGAGCACGACGAGTACGCCCCCGGCCGGATTCTGGGCCCAGGCCGCCGCCGACCCCGACCGGAAGGTCCTCATCGCCCCCGACGGCGAGGAGTGGACCGCCGGACGCCTGCACGCCGCCGCCAACCGCCTCGTGCACGGCCTGCGTGCCGCGGGACTGTCGCGCGGGGACGCCTTCGCGGTCGTCCTGCCCAACGGCGTCGAGTTCCTCACCGCCTACCTCGCCGCCAGCCAGGCCGGTCTCTATCTCGTGCCGGTCAACCACCACTTCGTCGGACCGGAGATCGGCTGGATCGTCGCCGACTCGGGCGCCAAGGTGCTCATCGCCCACGAGCGGTTCGCCGGTCCCGCCCGCCACGCCGCCGACGAGGCCGGCCTGCCGGCCACCCACCGCTACGCCGTCGGCGAGGTCGAGGGCTTCCGCCCGTACGCCGAACTCCTCGACGGACAGCCGGAGTCGGCGCCCGCCGACCGCGAGCTCGGCTGGGTCATGAACTACACCTCCGGCACCACCGGGCGGCCGCGCGGCATCCGCCGCCCGCTGCCCGGCCGGGCGCCGGAGGAGGCCTACCTCGGCGGCTTCCTCGGCATCTTCGGCATCAAGCCGTTCGACGGCAACGTCCACCTCGTCTGCTCGCCGCTCTACCACACGGCCGTCCTGCAGTTCGCGGGCGCGTCCCTGCACATCGGCCACCGCCTGGTCCTGATGGACAAGTGGACGCCCGAGGAGATGCTGCGCCTCATCGACGTCCACAAGTGCACGCACACCCACATGGTCCCCACCCAGTTCCACCGGCTGCTGGCCCTGCCCGAGGACGTCCGCCGCTCCTACGACGTGTCGTCCATGCGGCACGCCATCCACGGCGCCGCTCCCTGTCCCGACCACGTGAAACGGGCCATGATCGAATGGTGGGGCGACTCGGTCGAGGAGTACTACGCGGCCAGCGAGGGCGGCGGCGCCTTCGCCACCGCCGAGGACTGGCTGAAGAAGCCCGGCACCGTCGGCAAGGCGTGGCCCATCAGCGAGCTCGCCGTCTTCGACGAGGACGGCAACCGGCTGCCGCCCGGCGAACTGGGCACCGTCTACATGAAGATGAACACCGGCGGCTTCGCCTACCACAAGGACGAGGCCAAGACACGGAAGAACCGCATCGGCGACTACTTCACCGTCGGCGACCTCGGCTGTCTCGACGAGGACGGCTACCTCTTCCTCCGCGACCGCAAGATCGACATGATCATCTCGGGCGGGGTCAACATCTACCCGGCCGAGATCGAGTCCGCCCTCCTGGCCCACCCCGCCGTGGCGGACGCCGCCGTCTTCGGCATCCCGCACGACGACTGGGGCGAGGAGGTCAAGGCGGTCGTCGAACCGGCGCCGGGACACGAGCCGGGCCCCGCGCTGGCCGCCTCCATCCTGGAGCACTGCGCCGAACGGCTCGCCGGCTACAAGCGGCCCAGGACCGTCGACTTCATCACGGAAATGCCCCGCGACCCCAACGGCAAGCTGTACAAACGGCGACTGCGGGACCCGTACTGGAAGGGCCGCACCCGGCCCGTGTGACAGGCACCGGGCCGACGGGGGGCGGAGGATCGAACGCGGCGGGGTGCCCGCGCGTCGTAGGGACGGCACCGTGTTCGTCACCGTCACCGTCACCGTCACCGTCGGCCCCGGGGGTCCCATGCGCAGGCACACCGCACCTCGGCGGCCGGCAGAGCGGTCGCGGCGGTGAGCAACGCGACGGCCCCGACGATCAGCCGTCTTCCACGGGTGCGCAATGGTGTCTCCCAACGTCCGTCAGCGGAACGGTGGTTGAACATGCCTGCGGTTGTGACCCGCCCGGGTGCTTGACCCGCCCCGGCCACGGACCGAGGATCATGAGTCATGACGCAGGGACAGGGCAGCACGGTTGACGGGGTGCTGCGGCGCAGCGCCCGGCGCACCCCGGCGCGGGTCGCGATCGAGTACGGCGACCGCAGATGGACGTACCGGGAACTCGACGACGCCGTCTCCCGCGCGGCGAGCGTCCTGCTCGGCCAAGGCCTGGCGCCCGGCGACCGGGTCGGCGCCTACGGCCACAACTCCGACGCCTACCTGATCGGCTTCCTGGCGTGTGCCCGAGCCGGGCTCGTGCACGTCCCGGTCAACCAGAACCTGACCGGGGACGACCTCGCCTACATCGTCGGCCAGTCCGGCAGCTCCCTGGTCCTCGCCGACCCCGACCTGGCGCCGCGGCTCGCCGACGGCACGAGGACGCTGCCGCTGCGGGACGCCGAGGACTCCTTCCTCGCCCGCCTGGCCACGGCTCCCGCGTACGACGGCCCCGAACCGCGCACCGAGGACCTCGTGCAGCTGCTGTACACCTCGGGCACCACGGCCCTGCCCAAGGGCGCGATGATGACCCACCGGGCGCTGGTCCACGAGTACCTGAGCGCGATCACCGCCCTCGACCTGAGCGCCGGCGACCGTCCCGCGCACTCCCTGCCGCTGTACCACTCGGCGCAGATGCACGTGTTCCTGCTGCCCTACCTCGCGGTCGGCGCCACCAACATCATCCTCGACGCCCCCGACGGCGACCGGCTCTTCGACCTGATCGAGGCCGGCCGCGTGGACAGCCTGTTCGCCCCGCCCACCGTGTGGATCGCTCTCGCCAACCGCCCCGACTTCGCCACCCGCGACCTCGACGGCCTGCGCAAGGCGTACTACGGCGCCTCGATCATGCCCGTGCCCGTCCTGGAGCGGCTGCGCGAACGGCTGCCGAAGCTCGCCTTCTACAACTGCTTCGGCCAGAGCGAGATCGGCCCCCTCGCCACTGTCCTGGCGCCCGACGAGCACAAGGGCCGCATGGACTCCTGCGGCCGGCCCGTCCTCTTCGTCGACGCCCGCGTGGTCGACGAGGACGGCAAGGACGTCCCCGACGGCACCCCCGGCGAAATCGTCTACCGCTCCCCGCAGTTGTGCGAGGGGTACTGGGACAAGCCGGAGGAGACCGCGGAGGCCTTCCGTGACGGCTGGTTCCACTCCGGCGACCTCGCGGTGCGCGACGCGCACGGCTACTACACGATCGTCGACCGGGTGAAGGACGTCATCAACTCCGGTGGCGTACTGGTCGCCTCACGCCAGGTCGAGGACGCCCTGTACACGCACGACGCCGTCGCCGAGGTGGCCGTGGTCGGCCTGCCCGACGACCGGTGGGTCGAGGCCGTCACGGCGTTCGTCGTCCCCCGCGGGGAGGTGACCGAGGCCGAACTGATCGAGCACGCCCGCGAGAAACTCTCCCCCTTCAAGGCGCCGAAGCGGGTGGTGTTCGTGACGGAGCTGCCGCGCAACGCCAGCGGGAAGATCCTCAAACGGCAGCTGCGGGACCGCTCCGGCACGTGACGCGATGCACAGGCCGTCTCCTGCCGTATCCGGTGTTGCCACCGCTAGCATGACTCATGTATACGGCAGGAGGGCACCCACCAAGCATGCGATGCTGCTTCTCCGCTCCTCTCGCCGCCCTCGCCGGAGTCCCCGGCCCCTGTGAGGTGCTGCGCTCGGGAGCCTTGCTCGCTCCGGCCCTGCTCAGGGCCGCCTCCGCAGCCCGCTCACGGCTCCCGCACCCGCACCAGATCGCGGCCGTCCATCTGGAACTGGTCACCCTGACCGAGGACCGCGCCGTCATCACCTGGTACACGGGCGTCCCCGGCACCGACGACGGCTTCGGCCGCATGCTGCCCGCCGTCACCGAGGGCGAGGTCGTCTACGGCACCCACCCGGCCCACCTCAACCGCGTCGCGGGCGAGGACCTGGCCACCGCCCATCACCACGTGGAGCTCACCGGCCTGGAGCCGGGGCAGACGTACTACTACCAGGCCCGCTCCCGGGGCGTGGCCGCCCGGCCCACCACCCTGCACCTGGTGCGCGGCAACGCCGCGGGCACCTCCCTGCACGGCCTGGGCTCCCTCGGCGGCCCGTACGCCTTCACCACGCCGCAGCCCCCGCCCGGCCGGCACCTGATGTCCCTCGCCCTCTGCAACGACCTGCACCTCGGCGAGACCGTCGCCGGTCTCGTGACCGGCTTCCCCCTGCTGCGCGGGGTCTCGCAGGAGCCCGGTCTGCCGCCGTATCCGGAGATCATGACCCGGGCCCTGGTCCAGGAGGCCCTGGGGCGCGGAGCGGACGTGCTGCTGGCCGCGGGCGACATATCGGCGGGCGGCGGGCCTGCCGACCTGGCCCGGGCCAGAGGCATCCTGGACGGATTCGGCACCCACGACCGCGACTACTTCGTCGTCCGCGGCAACCACGACCGGCCCGGCTCCCAGGACGTCGACGGCGACGGCTTCCGCCGCGGGTTCGGCCGGGCGGACGAGCCCGGCTACTTCGCCCGCGAACTGGGCGGCCTGCGGATCATCGGCCTGGACACCTACGAGAAACGGGGCAACGGCGCGGACTCGGGCGGGCTCGGCCCCGAGCAGCTGGCCTGGTTCCGCGGCCGGCTGCGGGAGAACCGCGAACAGCCCACCGTCGTCTTCGGCCACCATCCGCTGACGGTCCGGGACTCGCTCTTCCCCGTCAGCTCGGGCCAGCGCCTCAGCCGCCGCCAGGCCCGCTCGATCATCGACGCCTACGCCACCACCCCCGGCGTCTTCCTGCACCACGCCGGCCACACCCACCGCAACAAGCGCACCGTCGTGCCGCAGGCCCCGCACGTCGCCCTGCAGGAGGTCGGCGCCGCCAAGGAGTACCCGGGCGGTTTCAGCCTGCTCCGCATCCACACCGGCGGCTACGCCCTGAACTTCTTCAAGGCGCGCGGCGCGGAGGCCCTGGAGTGGGGCGAGCGCAGCCGCCGGATGGCGGGCGGGCTGTGGCCGCACCACGCGCTGGGCCGCTCGGTCACCGACCGCAACAGCGTGGTCTTCCGCGACCTGTCCGGCATCACCCGCCCCACGTCACCGGCCCTCGCGCAGAGCCTCTGACCGCGTGTCTCAAGCGCGCGGGCGCAGGTCCACGATGCGGCGGATCTTGCCCACCGACCGCTCCAGGGACTCCGGTTCCACGATCTCGACGGCGACCGAGACGCCGATGCCGTCCTTGACGGCCACCGCGATCGCCGCCGCGGCCGCCTCCCGCACTTCCGCGCCGGCGTCGGAGCGGGCCTCGGCCCGCACCGTGAGGGCGTCCATGCGGCCCTCGCGGGTCAGTTTCAGCTGGAAGTGCGGCGCCACCCCGGGCGTGCGCAGCACGATCTCCTCGATCTGCGTCGGGAACAGGTTCACCCCGCGCAGGATGACCATGTCGTCGCTGCGCCCGGTGACCTTCTCCATCCGCCGGAACACCCGGGCCGTCCCCGGCAGCAGCCGCGTCAGATCGCGGGTGCGGTACCGCACGACGGGCATCGCCTCCTTGGTCAGCGAGGTGAACACCAGCTCGCCCTCCTCGCCGTCGGGCAGCACCTCACCGGTGAAGGGATCGACGATCTCGGGGTAGAAGTGGTCCTCCCAGACGTGCAGCCCGTCCTTGGTCTCCACGCACTCCTGGGCCACCCCCGGGCCGATCACCTCGGACAGCCCGTATATGTCGACGGCGTCGATCGCGAACCGTTCCTCGATCTCCCGCCGCATCTCCTCGGTCCACGGCTCGGCGCCGAAGACGCCGACCCGCAGTGACGTGCCGCGCGGGTCGACGCCCTGCCGCTCGAACTCGTCGAGCAGGGTGAGCATGTACGACGGGGTCACCATGATGATCCGCGGCTCGAGGTCCTGGATCAGCTGGACCTGACGGGCCGTCATGCCACCGGAGGCCGGGACGACCGTGCAGCCGAGCCGCTCGGCGCCGTAGTGCGCGCCGAGGCCCCCGGTGAACAGCCCGTATCCGTAGGCCACATGGACCGTGTCGCCGGGCCTGGCGCCGGCCGCGCGGAGCGAGCGGGCCACCATGTCGGCCCACAGGGAGAGGTCGTTGTCCGTGTAGCCGACGACCGTGGGGCGTCCCGTGGTGCCGCTGGAGGCGTGGATGCGGCGGATGCGGTCCCGGGGTACGGCGAACATTCCGTACGGGTAGTTCTCGCGCAGGTCGCCCTTGGTGGTGAAGGGGAAACGCGCGAGGTCGGACAGCGACTCGCAGTCCTCCGGCCGCACCCCGGCCTTGGCGAACGCCTCACGGTAGAACGGCACGTGTTCGCAGGCGTGCCGCAGCGAGGCCCGCAACCGCTCCAGCTGCAGGGCCCGCAGTGCCTCCGCGTCGAGCCGTTCCCCGCTGTCCAGCAGCTCCGCACCATCCGCCATGGGGGCTTCTCCCTCACCGACCGCACCAATTCGGACGACCGATCATTCGGTCGAGCTCTTCGGGATCAAGTAATTCAGGCCCCCCACGGGCAGGCAAGAGTTCGGCCCGGATTTTTCTCACCGGTGCCCTCGCCGCCGGACGCAGAACCCCGTTGCGGCGCGCGGCGGCCGTCCGTGAAGATCGACGGCATGCCTTCCTTCACCGCACCGGACGGGACCGAGCTGGCCTACCACGCGCGGGGGGTGGGCGCCTCGCTGGTCGTGCTGCCCGGCGGGCCCATGCAGGCCTCCTCCTACCTCGGTGACCTGGGCGGACTGACCGCGCACCGGCGGCTGATCCTGCTGGACCTGCGCGGCACCGGTGCGTCCGCGGTGCCGGCGGACCCGGCGACGTACCGCTGCGACCGGCTCGTGGACGACGTGGAGGCCTTGCGCGTCCATCTGGGGCTGGAGCGCATGGACGTACTCGCGCACTCGGCCGGGGGCAGCCTCGCCATGCTCTACGCCGCCCGGTATCCGCGGCGGGTGGCCCGGCTGGTGCTGGTCACCGCGATCCCGTGGGCGCTGGGCCTGAAGGCGACCCCGGAGCAGCGGCTGGCGGCGGCTCGCGCGCGCGACGGCGAGCCCTGGTTCGCGCAGGCGTTCCCCGCCTTCGAGGACTGGCTGGCCGGGAAGAGCGACTACGACCCCGTGTTCGCGCCGTTCTCCTACGGCCGCTGGGACGAGGCAGCGGCCGAGCACGTGGCACGCTCCGACGCGGAGTTCAACGACGAGGCCCACGACATCTACGGCTCCGACGGCGCCTACGACCCGCCCGCCACCCGCGCCGCCCTCGCCGAGGTCACCGCGCCGGTGCTCGTCCTGGCGGGCGGCCTCGACGGCGGGCCCTGCCCCGAGCTCGCGCGCGCCGCGGCCGAGGTGTTCCCCAACGCCGAGTTCGACGTGCAGCCCGGTGCCGGGCACTACCCGTGGATGGACGACGGGGAGTGGTTCGCGCGCCGTGTGGCGGCCTTCCTCGACCGGTGACCCACCGGCCGGGCTCAGTGCCGTCGGGCCGGGGCGGCCCTGCGGCGCCGGCGCAGTACGAGGTGGCCGGCCGCCAGGCCCGCGCCGAGGACGGTGAGCCCGACCCCGCCGGCCACCTCGAAGTCGGCGGGCCCGGTACTGCCGCCGAGCCCCGCGTTGACGCCCCGCCGCGGTACGGCGGTGGCGGCCGCCGTGGATGTGGCGGTGGCCGTGGCCGTGGCGGCGGGCCGGTGCGGCAGGTCCTCACACGCGATGCCGTCGTTGTCCGCGTCCAGGCGGTTGGGATCGCTCGGATCGCTGTTGAACACGGCCTGCGCGTCCTCCTGGAACACGAAGTCGGAGCAGTCCAGGTCGCTCTGCGCGTGGGCCACGGCGGCCGCGGGCCCGACGGTCGCGAGGAGCGCCAGCGCGACTGTGCTCAGGGAGCGGGTGCGTATGTTCATGGGGGTCCCTTTCAGCGACGGTGGATCCGATCCACGTCACTGCGACCCTAGGAACGGTCACGGGCCCCCGGCGCGCCCTGCTACGCCGTCCGAAGGCCCCCGCTGTCACCCCGTCGGCGGTTCCGCTCACCCGCCCTGCGGCCCGTACGCCGTCAGGAAGCGGTCCCGGAAGGTGTTCATGCTCCACTCCGGCGCGTTGTCGGCGGGCTTGATGCCCTCCGTCCAGCCCCAGCCGGAGATGCGGTCCAGCACCTTGGGGTCGCGGGCGACGACGGTGACCGGCACGTCCCTGTTGCTGGTGCCCCCCGTGACCGTCGGGACGGGCTGGTGGTCGCCGAGGAAGACGAGAACGGTCTTGTCGTCGCCGTACCGCTGGACCCACTGGGTAAGGCTGTCCAGGGAGTACTGGATGGCCTTGCGGTATTCGGTCCGCACCCGCTTGGCGCTCTTCCAGACCTCCGTCGGGTTCGTGCCCTCCTTCTTGATCTTGTAGAAGACCTTGCCGTCGCCGAGGTCCTTCCAGTCGATCATGTGGGCGATGGGCGACCAGGGGTTGTGGCTGGAGGCCAGGATGATCTCCGCCATGATCGGGTCCCGGTTCTTCTTGCCGTGCTCCAGCTTCTGGAAGGCCTCCAGGCTGAACTGGTCCGGCACCGGCGTCCAGCTGAAGTAGGGGCCCTGGTAGCCGAGGTGCGTGGAGTCGTAGATGTGGTCGAGGCCGAAGTACTTGCCCTCGGGCCAGGCCTTGCGGACGCCGGGGACGATGCCGACGGTCCGCCAGGCGCCGGTCTTGCGGAAGTAGCTGGTGAGGGTGGCGCGGTCGCTCGTGGTCAGGGTCCGGTAGCGCTGCTGGTTCTTCACCCACAGGCCCGACAGGAACGTCGAGTGGGCGAGCCAGCTGCCGGCACCGGTCACCGGCGACCTCAGCCAGCCGCTGCGCGCGGAGAAGCCGGCCGCCTTCAGCCGGGCGTCGCCCGCCTTGAGCGTGGCGTCGACCTCCGGTCCCATCGTCGGATCGTCGATGGCGACCCGGCCGTAGCTCTCGATGAAGGTGAGCATGACGTCCTTGCCGCGCAGCCCGGTCAGCAACTGGTCGGGCGGGGTCTTGGCGTAGGCGTCGACGGTGAGCTGCTTCTTGAAGACCTCGGCGTCCCCGAGGCCGTCGCGGACGTACTGCACCCGGTTCGACAGGTACTGGGCGTAGCCCTTGGTGGCCACGGTGACGCCGCCGAACTGCACGCCCAGCGTGAAGCAGATGATCCATACGACGCCGAGGACCAGCGTGGAACGCACGGCCACGGTGCGGTGCCGGGCCAGCACGTTGGCCAGCCGCACCGTCGCCAGCGCGCTCAGCACGAGCACGGCGACGACGAGGGCGATCACCCCGATCACCGCGAGGACTTCGCCGGTGCGGCCGAGCGAGTCCTTCAGGAAGTCCGCGGCGTCGCTGAGCAGGACCCAGTCGAAGACCAGGTCGAACGGCCGGGCCAGGGTCTGGCGGAAGCCCATGTCGAGGCACTTCAGGACCGCGGACAGCCCGAGGATCACGCCCAGGGCGGCGGCGGTGATCCGCCGTGCCCGCGACGGCAGCGCGAGCAGGACGGCGGCGAGGAAGATCCCCTCGACGGGAAGGCGCAGGAAGGACTGGACGGTGATGTAGTCTAGACGGTTGGGCACGAGCAGCACCACGAACACCAGCACGGCGGCCAGCACGGTCGTGCCCAGCCATATGCCCCGCGCGGTCCGCGGAAACCGCCGACGCCAGCCGAACCAGCCGGGACGGGTGGGGGAGACGGGTGCGGCGGCCTGCGCTTCGGCCTGCGCGTCGGGATCGGCTTCGTCGTGTGCGGCGGTCTCGAGGGCGGGTTCCGGGGCGCCGGGAGTCGCCGGTGTCGGCTTGCCGGCCGGCTCGGGGTCCTCGCGGGATGCGTCGGTCGACGTCACGTCGGGGTCCGGGCTCCCGTCGGCTTCCGCGTCCGTGTCCGGCAGCTGGCGAGGGGGCGTGAGGTGCGACACCCGAAGGTCCTTCCGTGCGGTTTCCCGGTGCTGGTACGGCGGACCGGGCCCGCAGGTCGGGGCCGCCTACCTCGCGTACGGCCCCCCGTCACCCTCCGTTCAAGCGCGCAGGTCAACCGCGGGCAAAGACTACCCCCGGCCCCGCGCTCACCGGTCGGCCGCCTCCGCCACGTCCCGGGCCCAGCGGTAGTCCGCCTTGCCGCTCGGCGAGCGCCGTATCGCGTCCGTGATCACCAGCTGCCGGGGGATCTTGTAACCGGCGAGATGGGTGCGGCAGTAGGTCTGGACGTCCTCCAGGGACGGCCGCGCCGCTCCCTCGCGCAACTGCACCACCGCCGCGACGTGGTTGCCCCACTTCGCGTCCGGCACCCCGGCCACCAGCGCGTCGTACACGTCGGGATGGGACTTCAAAGCCTGCTCGACCTCTTCGGGATACACCTTCTCGCCGCCGGTGTTGATGCACTGCGAACCCCGGCCGAGGACGGTGACGACGCCCTCCTCGTCCACCGTCGCCATGTCCCCGAGCAGCACCCAGCGCTCGCCGTCCTTGTCGAAGAAGGTCTCGGCGGTCTTCCGTGGGTCGTTGTAGTAGCCGAGCGGGACGTGGCCGCACTGCGCGACCCGGCCCACCTCGCCGGCCGCGACCGGCTCGTGGGTCGCCGGATCGACCACCTGGGTGCGGGAGTTGACGCGGATGCGGAAACTCTGCCCGGCCCCGGAGTCGGCCGTCGCCGTGCCGTTGAAACCGGATTCGGAGGAGCCGTAGTTGTTCAGCAGGACGGCGTTGGGCAGCAGTTCCTGGAACTGCCTGCGGACGGTCTCCGACAGCACCGCGCCGGACGAGGACACGCTGAACACCGACGAGCAGTCCGTGCCCTTCATGGGGCCGGCCAGCGCGTCGACCAGCGGCCGCAGCATCGCGTCGCCGACCAGCGAGATGCTGGTGACCTTCTCCTTCTCCACGGTCCGCAACACCTGCTCGGGCACGAACTTGCGGTGGATCACGACGCGTTGGCCGAAGTTGAAGCCGATGAGCGAGGTGAGGGTCGAGGTGCCGTGCATCAGCGGGGGAGTGGGGAAGAAGGTGATGCCGCTGCCCCCGGCCGCGACCCGCTCGGCGAGCTCCTCGGGCTTCTTCACCGGCTCACCGGTCGGCGCCCCTCCGCCCAGCCCCGAGAAGAACAGGTCCTCCTGACGCCACATCACTCCCTTGGGCATGCCGGTGGTGCCGCCGGTGTAGATGATGAACTGGTCGTCGCCCGAGCGCGCCGGGAACCCGCGCTCCGGCGAGCCCGACGCCTCGGCCCCGGTGAACGGCACCGCGGCGAGAACCCCCTCGTCGCCGCCGCCCACCCGCACCAGATGCCGCAGTCCCGGGCACTGCGGCAGTGCCGCGGCCACCCGGGCGTCGAACTCCGCGTCGAAGACCAGGGCCGCCAGATCGGCGTCCCGGTACAGGTACACCAACTCGTCCTCGACATAGCGGTAGTTGACGTTGACCGGCACGATCCGCGCCTTCAGGCAGCCGAACACCGTCTGCAGGTACTCGATGCCGTTGTAGAGATGCAGCCCGAGATGCTCACCGGGACGGATTCCCGCGTCGATCAGGTGGTGGCCGATGCGGTTCGCCGCCGCGTCCAGTTCCGCGTACGTCAGCCGGCGTTCCGCGCCCGTCCCCGGATGGTCGATGTACACCAGCGCCTCGCGGTCGGGCACCACGTCGACGACCGACTCGAACAGGTCCGCAAGGTTGTACTCCACCGCTCCTCCTGACCCCGTGCAGCCGTGACGAAGAAAGGCGCATCCGTCGGTTCGCCGGTCATCAGAGCAAAGGGCGCGGCAACTGTGAAGGGTTCGCGCGAAGAAATCTGACTACCTGTCAGAAAACCCTTGAAGTGCCTCCCGTGCTCCTGCAACCTGTTCTCGTTCCCGGAGAGGGGAGATGGTCATGGGTGGGACGGAACACCTCACCGTCCGGCGCGAAGGCGCCACACTGGTGCTCACGCTCGACAGGCCCGAAGCCAAGAACGCGCTCTCACTGCCGATGCTGGTCGGTCTGTACGACGGCTGGGTCGAGGCCGACGAGGACGACGAGGTCCGGTCGATCGTGCTGACCGGTGCGGGCGGATCGTTCTGCGCGGGCATGGACCTCAAGGCCCTGGCCGGGAAGGGCACCCGGGACGACCGCCACCGCGACCGCCTCAAGGCCGACCCGGACCTGCACTGGAAGGCGCTGCTGCGCCACCACCGCCCCCGCAAACCGGTGATCGCCGCCGTCGAGGGCCACTGCGTGGCGGGCGGCACCGAGATCCTCCAGGGCACCGACATCCGCGTCGCCGGCGAGTCGGCGACCTTCGGGCTCTACGAGGTCAGGCGCGGACTGTTCCCCATCGGCGGCTCGACCGTCCGGCTGCAGCGCCAGATCCCGCGCACCCACGCCCTGGAGATGCTGCTCACCGGCCGCCCCTACAGCGCCCGGGAGGCCGCCGGCATCGGCCTGATCGGCCATGTCGTCCCCGACGGCACGGCACTCGACAAGGCCCTGGAGATCGCCGAACAGGTCAACGCCTGCGGCCCGTTGGCGGTCGAGGCGATCAAGGCCTCGGTCTACGAGACCGCCGAGATGACGGAGACGGACGGCCTCGCCTCAGAGCTCAAGCGCGGCTGGCCGATCTTCGACACCGCCGACGCCAGGGAAGGCGCCCGCGCCTTCGCGGAGAAGCGGCCGCCCGTCTACAAGCGCGCCTGACCCGAAGGAGACCGGGCATGCCCGAAGTCCTCAAAGCCCCCCTCGCTGTTGAGTTCCCCTTCACCCGCTCGCTCGGCCCCGTCCAGAGCGCCTTCCTGACCGGCCTGCGCGAGCGCGTCGTGCTCGGCGTGAAGACCGTCGACGGCCGCACCCTGGTCCCGCCCGTCGAGTACGACCCCGTCACCGCCGAGGAGATCCGCGACCTCGTTCCCGTGGCCACCACCGGCACCGTCACCACCTGGGCGTGGAACCACGAACCCCGCCGCGGCCAGCCCCTCGACACCCCCTTCGCCTGGGTCCTGGTCCGCCTCGACGGCGCCGACACCGCCCTGCTGCACGCCCTGGACGCCCCCGGCCCCGACGCCGTGCACACGGGCATGAGGGTCCGCGTCCGCTGGGCCGAAGAGCGCTCAGGCGCCATCACCGACATCGCCTGCTTCGAGCCGTACGACGGCGACGACACCGAAGTCACCGTGCCCGCCGGGGAGTTCGAGAATCCGGTCACCGGCATCGTCGCCGAGGCCCGCCTCGACTACACCTACTCGCCGGGCCGTGCCCAGTCCGCGTACATCCACGCCCTCGCCGACCGCCGTACCGTCGGCGAACGCTGCCCCTCCTGCCGCAAGGTGTACGTCCCGCCGAGGGGCGCCTGCCCCACCTGTGGTGTCGCCACCGCGGAGCAGGTCGAGGTGGGGCCCCGCGGCACCGTCACCACCTTCTGCATCGTCAACATCAAGGCCAAGAACCTCGACATCGAAGTGCCGTACGTCTACGCCCACATCGCCCTCGACGGCGCCGACCTCGCGCTGCACGGACGCATCGGCGGCATCCCCTACGACCAGGTGCGCATGGGCCTGCGCGTCGAGGCGGTGTGGACCGAGGGGGCCCGCTACCCCGACCACTACCGGCCCACCGGAGAGCCCGACGCGGAGTACGACGCCTACAAGGAGCTGCTGTGACACGTGACATAGCACTGGTCGCCTTCGCCCAGACCGACCACCGGCGCACCACCGACGAGCTCTCCGAGGTCGAGATGCTCATGCCGGTCCTGCACGGCGTCCTCGGCAGCACCCGCCTGAAGACCGCCGACATCGGCTTCACCTGCTCCGGCTCCAGCGACTACCTGGCCGGCCGGGCCTTCTCCTTCACTCTCGCCCTCGACGGCGTCGGCGCCTGGCCCCCGATCTCCGAGTCGCACGTCGAGATGGACGGCGCCTGGGCGCTGTACGAGGCGTGGACCAAACTCCTGACCGGCGACGCGGACACCGCGCTCGTCTACTCCTACGGCAAGTCCTCCCCGGGCTCCGTGCGCGACGTCCTGACCCGGCAGCTCGACCCGTACTACGTGGCGCCGCTGTGGCCCGACTCCGTGGCGCTGGCCGCCCTCCAGGCGCAGGCCCTGATCGACGCGGGGGAGACCGACGAGCCCGCGCTCGCCGCCGTCGCCGCCCGCAGCCGCGCGGACGCCACTGCCAACTCCCACGCGCAGCTCAGGGGTTCGGTCCCGCAGGGCGACTACCTCGTACGGCCGCTGCGCACCGGAGACTGCCCGCCCATCGGCGACGGCGCCGCCGCCGTGATCCTCGCGGCCGGCGAGCGGGCCCGCGACCTGTGCGAGCGGCCCGCCTGGATCCGCGGCATCGACCACCGCACCGAGGCCCACAGCCTGGGCGTGCGCGACCTGACCGACTCGCCCTCCGCCCGGCTGGCCGCCGAGAGGGCCGGCGCCTTCGAACGGCCCGTCGACACGGCCGAGTTGCACGCGCCCTTCACCTCGCAGGAGGTCGTGCTGCGCAAGGCGCTCCGGCTGGACGACACCGTGCGCGTCAACCCCTCCGGCGGCGCCCTCGCCGCCAACCCGATGATGGCCGCCGGGCTCATCCGCATCGGGGAGGCCGCCGCCGGCATCCACCGGGGCGAGTCCGACCGGGCGCTCGCCCACGCCACGTCCGGCCCGTGCCTGCAACAGAACCTGGTCGCCGTACTGGAAGGGGATCCGCGATGAGCAAGGAGCCCGTGGCCGTCACAGGGATCGGCCAGACCAAGCACGTGGCCGCCCGGCGCGATGTGTCGATCGCGGGGCTCGTCCGCGAGGCGGCCCGGCGCGCCCTCGACGACGCCGAGCTGTCCTGGGCCGACATCGACGCCGTCGTCATCGGCAAGGCGCCCGACTTCTTCGAGGGCGTCATGATGCCCGAGCTCTACCTCGCCGACGCGCTCGGCGCGGTCGGCAAGCCGATGCTGCGCGTGCACACCGCCGGCTCGGTCGGCGGCTCCACCGCGCTCGTCGCCGCCAACCTGATCGCGGCCCGCGTCCACGGCACCGTGCTGACGCTGGCCTTCGAAAAGCAGTCCGAGTCCAACGCCATGTGGGGGCTGTCGCTGCCGATCCCCTTCCAGCAGCCCCTGCTCGCCGGGGCGGGCGGCTTCTTCGCGCCGCACGTGCGCGCCTACATGCGGCGCACCGGCGCCCCCGACACGGTCGGCTCGCTGGTGGCGTACAAGGACCGGCGCAACGCGCTCAAAAACCCGTACGCCCATCTGCACGAGCACGACATCACCCTGGAGAAGGTGCAGGCCTCGCCGATGCTGTGGGACCCGATCCGGTACTCCGAGACCTGTCCCTCCTCCGACGGCGCCTGCGCGATGGTGCTGACCGACCGGGCGGGAGCGGCCCGGGCGCCGCGGCCCCCGGCCTGGATGCTGGGCGGCGCGATGCGCAGCGAGCCCACCCTCTTCGCCGGCAAGGACTTCGTCTCCCCGCAGGCCGGCAAGGACTGCGCCGCCGACGTGTACCGGCAGGCCGGCATCGCCGACCCGCGCCGGGAGATCGACGCCGCCGAGATCTACGTGCCGTTCTCCTGGTACGAGCCCATGTGGCTGGAGAACCTCGGCTTCGCCGACGAGGGCGAGGGCTGGAAGCTCACCGAGTCGGGAGTGACGGAACTGGACGGCGATCTTCCCGTGAACATGTCGGGCGGGGTGCTGTCGACCAACCCCATCGGCGCCTCCGGCATGATCCGCTTCGCCGAGGCGGCCCTGCAGGTGCGCGGGCAGGCCGGAGAACACCAGGTGGAGGGCGCGCGGCGGGTTCTGGGGCACGCCTACGGAGGCGGTTCGCAGTTCTTTTCCATGTGGCTCGTGGGCAGTGAACCCCCCACCTCCTGAGGGACTCGCCAAAGGTCCCCCTCACGTGCTCTGTTGGCATCAGAGGTCGATCGCTAGGCTGGCCGCGGACGACGCAATCGGGAGGAGCACGGACGTGGCCGAGAGCACCACCATCCAGCAGCACCCGCTCGCGGGCTGGGACAAGCCGGAGCTGGACCTCAGCAGCGCCGAATGGCACTCCAGCAGCGGTGGCCTGGGGGATGTCCAGATCGCCTTTGTCGAGGGATTCATCGCGATGCGCAACAGCGGCCGCCCGGAAAGCCCTTCCCTGATCTTCACACCGGCGGAGTGGGGCGCGTTCGTGTCGGGAGCGAGGGAGGGCGAATTCGACCTCACCTGAGCTGGGGGAGAGGTGCCCGCCGGGCGGTGTCCGCCGCCCGTTTCCCGGACACTCGACCGTGAACACCTTCCCGGTGCCGGCGCCCGTGCGAGGTCGGACCGGGAGGACGGGTCGTGATCCGGAGGTGAGGCCCCCATGAACAGCCTGCCCGTCGTCGCGGCGGTCGACGGTTCGGACGACAGCCTGCGCGCCCTGGACTGGGCCCTCGACGCCGCCCGCGAGCGCGCGGCCCCGCTGCGCGTGGTCCATGTGCGGCAGTACGCCGCCTGGGCCCAGCCCGACGTCCTGCTCGCCGGACCGCCGGACGCGGGCGACGACCCGGTGCTCGCCCAGGCGCGCGGCCATCTGGAGGACCGGGCCCACCCGCCCGGCATCGAGTACGTGGGCCTCGACGGCGCGCCGGGTGCCGTGCTGCCCGGGCTGGGCGCCACCGCGCGGCTGCTGGTCCTCGGCTCCCGCGGCCGGGGCGGCTTCGCCAGTCTGCTGCTCGGCTCCAACGGCATGGCCGCCGCCCGCGACGCCGAGTGCCCGGTCGTCGTGGTGCCCCCGCCCGGACGCGAGGTGCACGGCGACGCGCCCGTCGAACCGGGGCCGCGGGTGGTCGTCGGTCTCCAGGTGGACGCCCCGGACGACGCGACCCTGTCCTTCGCCTTCACCGAGGCCGCGCTGCGCGGCGCCCGCCTCCAGGTCGTCGCCGCCTACGCCTGGCCGGTGCGGTCCTGGGCGGTCCCCGCCGAACTCGCCCCCGAGATGATCGACCAGGAGGCCGTGGAGAACGAGACGTGGACGCTCGCCGAGGGCTTCCTCACCCCGCACCGCAAGAACCACCCCGAGGTGCGGGCCGACGCCTTCGCGCTGCCGGGCGACGCGGCCGGCCTGCTGGTCGCCGCCTCCAGGGACGCGGAACTGGTCGTGGTCGGCCGCCACCGCCGCCGCCTGCTCGCACCGGCCCGCATGCTCGGCTCGGTCACCCATGCGGTCCTCCTGCACGCGGCGAGCCCGGTCGCCGTCGTACCGCCTGAGCCGGGGGAGGCCTAGAGCTGCCGCTCCCCGCCGCCGGGGGAGCGGGCCCGCGCCGGTCCTGCCGGATGGGCGGCTCTAATGGATGCGTTGAGACCTATCATTAGCGCATGCCGGACCCGCTCGCTCCAGAAGCCCGCCTCTGCCTCGACCTCGCCCTCACCCTCCGGCACGACGGTCACGGCGGCGTCGCCGACGACCTGAGCGACACCGGCGGCCTCACCGCCTGGGTCCGCGACCACCCCGAGGCGGTGCCGGACGCCGGCCGGTGGGCCGCCGGCGAGGGCGACCTGACCGCCGTACGGGAACTGCGGGCGGCCGTCCGCGCCCTCTTCGCCCACGCCGTCCGCCCCGCCGAGCCCAGCCCCGCCGACGCCGCCCGCCTCCTGCCCGTGCCCGACGCCCTCGCCCGCCTCAACGACGCGGCCGCGCGCACCCCCACCGTGCCGGTCCTGCGCTGGGAGGACGGCGCCGAACCCACCGTGCGCCGCCGTCCGCCCGGCGGTGCCGAGGACCTCACGGCGACCCTCGCCCAGGCCGCCATCGCCTTTCTCGCCGGCCCCGACCGGCAGCGACTGCGCGCCTGCCACGCGCCGCGCTGCGTGCGCTACTTCCTCAAGGAGCACCCCCGGCAGGAGTGGTGCAAGCCCTCCTGCGGCAACCGTGCCCGGGTCGCACGGCATCACGAACGACACCGAAGCACCGTTTGAACCGGTTTCGTTCAGTAATGCTCGGACCACGCCGAGCGACCCCCTCCCGGCGTACCCTGAGGTGCCTGGAGGCCACGGTGCGTGTTCGCTCCCCGCGCGGACACACCACCGCGGCAGGGGGTATGCCATGGTGCAGCATGTCGTACGGAGCAGCCGGACCCTCTTCGAGCGCGAGAGCGAACTCGCCGCCGTCGACGAGGCCTTGGCCGCGCTCACCGGTCTGCGCGCGGACGGGGCCGAACCGCCCGGCCGTCCGCGCGGAGCCCTCCTCGCCTTCGCCGGGCGTGCCGGCATCGGCAAGACCACCCTCCTCGCCGAAGTCCGGCGGCTCGCCACCGCAAAAGGCTGCACCGTGCTCTCCGCGCGGGGCGGCGACCAGGAACAGCGGGTCGCCTTCCACGTCGCCCGCCAACTGCTCCAGCCCCAGTTCGCCGGCGCCTCACAGGCCCAACTGCGCGCATCACTGGGCAGTTGGTACGACATCGTCGGCCCCGCCCTCGGCCTGTGCGCGCCCACCGCGGCCGCCCCGCCCGACCAACAGGGCCTGCGCGACGGCCTGGACTGGATCCTCACCCATCTCGCCGCCCTGCGCGCCCCGATGGTGCTGGCGCTGGACGACGCCCACTGGGCCGACCCCGAATCCCTGCGCTGGCTCGCCGCGTTCGCGTCCCGCGCCGAACAGCTTCCGCTGCTGATCGTCGTCGCCTACCGGCCCGACGAACTCCCCGAGCACGCCGAGTCGTTCAGGGGACTGCCCGGCCGGACGGGCACCCGTCCCCTCGGTCTGGAACCGCTCAGCACCGCCGCCGTCGCCCGGCTGGTACGGGAGACGCTCGGCACCCGCGCCGACGACGCCTTCTGCCGCGAGTGCTGGGCCGTCACCACCGGAAACCCCTTCGAGACCGTCGAGTTGCTCGCCAAGGTGCGCGAGCGCGGCCTCGCCCCGACCGAGTCCGCCGCGCCCCTGCTGCGCGACCTCGCCGCCGCCGTCAAGGGCAGCGGCCTGGTCTCCCGGCTCGAACGCCTCGGCGCCTCCACCGTGCGCTTCGCCTGGGCCTGCGCCGTCCTCGGCACCGAGATCCACCCCCTGCTCGCCGCCGCCGTCGCCGGACTCGGCCACGAGGAGGCCGCCGACGCCGCCGACGCGCTGCGCACGGCCCGCATCCTCACCGGCGCCGAGACCCTGGAGTTCGTCCACCCGCTGATCGCCACCGCCGTCTACCGGGCCATCCCGCCCGGCGTCCGCGTCGCCCTCCACGGCCAGGCCGCCTGGTGCGTGATCGACGACGGGCAGGGCCCCTCCGCGGCCGCCCGCCACCTGCTGGAGACCCACCCCGACGGCGACCACTGGGTCGTCCAGCAACTGCGCGCCGCCGCCGCGCAGACCCTGCGCGCCGGCGCCCCGGACGCCGCCCGCGTCTACCTCGCGCGCGCCCTGCGCGAACCGCCGTCCCCGGGGGACCGCGCCGCCGTTCTGTACGAACTGGGCTCGGCCTCCCTGCTCACCGAACCCGCCACCACCGTCAACCATCTGCGCGCCGCCCTGGAGGAGCCGGTCGCCGACCCCGGCCTGCGCCAGAACATCGTCTACCGGCTCTCCCAGGTCCTCGCCCACAGCGACCACCTCGCCGAGGCCTCCGACACCCTCGCCCGCGAGATCCGGGTCACCGACGACGCCCGGGTCAGGCTGCGCATGGTCGCCGAGCAGTTCATGTGGGACGCCTTCCGCGCCGACGAACCCGACCACCCCTCCCGCTCCCGCCGCCTGACCCGGCTCGCCGACCGCCTGAGCGGCCGCGACCTCACCGAGCGCTACGTCATCGGCCTGCGCACCTGGGACGCCGTCCTGCGCGGCGAGCCCGCCCGCGTCGCCCTCCACCACGCCGAACGCGCCCTGGCCGGCGGCCTGGGCTGGGCCGAACCCGACCGCGGCTTCGAGGTGCCCGTCCTGGTCGCGCTCGCCTTCATGTACGCCGACCGGCCGGGCCGTACCGAAGAACTCTTCGCGGCCGGCATCGCCGACTACGAACGCCAGGGCTGGCGCGGCGCCCACCTCTCCTTCGCCTACACGCTCCTTGCCTACGTCCGCTACCGGCGCGGCCGCCTCGCCGAGGCCGAGGACTTCGTCCGGGCGGGACTGCGGCTGGCCGAGCGCGTCGGCCCCGGCACCCCCGCCCACTGGTACGCCGTCGGCATCCTCATCGAGGTGCTGCTGGCCCGCGGCCGGGTCGCCGAGGCCGCCCGGGCCGGCGAGGACTCCTCCTTCTGCGCGCCCTACCCGGCGGCCGTCGTCTTCCCCGACGCCCAGACCGTGCACGGCGAACTGCTCCTCGCCCGCGGCCTGCACCGCAAGGCGGCCGAGGAGCTCGCCGCGGCGGGCCGCCGCCTCGACCCGCGCGGCGTCCGCAACCCCGCCTGGTGCCCCTGGCAGCTCCACCTCGCCCGCGCCGAGGCCCACACCAGCCCGGAGCGGGCCGTGACCACCGCCCTCGAAGCGGTCGCCCGGGCCCGCCAGTTCGGCACCCCGTCGGCCGTCGGCCAGGCGCTGCGCACGGCAGCGGAGGTCTCCTCCGGCTCCGCCCGGGTCAAATACCTGGAGGAGGCCGTCACCCACCTCGAACGCTCCCCGGCCGCCTACGAGCTGGCCTGCGCCCTGGTCGCCCTCGGTACGGAACTGCGCCGCACCGGCCGCCCGCGGGAAGCGGCCGAGTACCTCTACCGGGGCCTCGACGTGGCGGTCCAGTGCGGAGCCGACGGGCTGGTCGAAGAGGCCCGCGACGAACTCACCGCGGCCGGGCTGCGGCCCCGGCGCCTGCACAGCGCGGAGACGGACACCCTGACCTCCCGCGAACGCTCGGTGGCGAACCTCGCGGCCCAGGGCCGCACCGAGGCGGAGATCGCGGGCGAACTGCACATCGACGAGCCGGTGGTCGTGCGCCTGCTGTCCGCGGTCTACCGCAAGATCGGCACGGACAGCACAGGCCTGGCGGCCACCTTGAAGACGCAGGACCAGGAGGCCTAGGGCCTGTCGTTCGGATCAGCTCGGCGTCGCGGGCCGGCCATGACGCACCGTCCCCTGCAGCCGACCTGATCCGAACGGCAGGCCCTGGGCGACCGGGGAACCCACCCACCCGCACCACGCCCGCCTGCCCCGTACCATTGGCGCATGTCGTTCCTCCGCCGCCGCAGCGCGACCCCCGCCGGCCCAGACTTCGACGTACTGGCCATGGACCCGGGCGACTGGCCCGGCAACCTCGGCGCCGGCCTGCTGCCCGCCCCCGACGGCAGCTGCCAGGGCGTCTTCCTGCGCTACGACCTCTTCGGCGGCCGCGGTCCCGCAATGATCATCGGCAATCTGCCGGAGGGCTCCCCGGCCCGCGAGGTCGCGGAGGGCGAGATTCCCTTCGAGGTGGCCCAGCTGCTGCTCGCGCTGGAGAACGAGGAGGAGGTGACGGTCGTCGGTGCCGAGGACATGCCCGTCATGCAGGGCGACAACCTCCTGATCGTGCGCCGCCTCAAGCTCTCCGAGAGCCGGATCTCCTGCGTGCAGTTCGACCGCAGCGACAACGTCCTGGTGACCATCGCCGCCTGGGACCGCCCCATCACCGACGACCTGTACGCCCTGCTGAAGCCGCTCCCGGCGGAGCTTTTCCAGCAGGGCTGACCCGGCTCTACCGGCCGGCCGGCACCGGCGTCACGTCCGCGGCGCGCACGAACTCCACACGATGGCCGTACTGAATCTCGTAGTACAGGTCCTTGCCCACCACGACCCGGTGCGAGTCGGTGGTGAAGGTGACCGCGTAGTAGTACTCACCCGGCACCACGTCACCGACCACGTACCGCTGCCCCTTCGGCAGCGTGTACGGCAGCGGGGACACCGCCTGCGCGGGCACCCCCTCCGGATACGCCGACGCCTCCGGGTAGGCCCGCCCGTACACCGGCACGCTGTCCAGGCCCGCCTTCGGGGTCACGACCAGTCCGGAGGCGGGCACCGCGGTGGGGGCCTTGGGCGGGTTGCGGAACCACGCCTTCTGGCCCAGGTACCAGATCGCCGTCCAGTCCTTGTACCGCCCGGCGACCGCGTACTGCTGGCCGGTCGACACCCGTGAGCCCACGTCGTTGACGTCGATCGTGGAGTCGGCGCCCTTGTGCAGGCCGACGTCCTTGATCAGCGGCGAGGTCTCGTCGTGGTCCGAGTACAGGCGCACCTCGCTGGAACCGTGCGCCGGACAGGGCTCGCCCGAGGTGACGCAGCCGGTGTACTGCGGCTGGTTCGTCGCGTAGTCCGGCAGGATCGTCACCACCCCGGTGCTCTTCCCCGCGGTCCGCTCGAAGGGGTGGCCGAGCAGTTCGAAGTAGTGGCGCCAGTCCCAGTAGGGGCCGGGGTCGGTGTGCATGCCGGGGATGGTCGACGTCGTCGGGCCGGGGACGTTCTCGTGGCCCAGGATGTGCTGCCGGTCCAGCGGGATGCGGTACTTCGCGGCGAGATACCGGACCAGGCGCGCGGACGCGCGGTACATCGCCTCCGTGTACCAGGTGTCCGGCGAGGCGAGGAAACCTTCATGCTCGATGCCGATCGACTTCGCGTTGACGTACCAGTTGCCCGCGTGCCAGGCCACGTCCTTGGCCTTCACATGCTGGGCGATCAGACCGTCCGTGGAGCGGATCGTGTAGTTCCACGACACATAGGTGGGGTCCTGGATCAGGTTCAGCACACCGTCCCAGGCGCCCTCGGTGTCATGGACCACGATGTACCTGATGCTCTGGGACGCCGGGCGGTCGCCGAGGTCGTGGTTGCCGTAGTCGTTGTCCCCGAACTGCTGGTAGGGGGCGGGGATCCACTCGCAGGACACGGACTTCGGGCACTCCGCGCCGTCGGCGGGGACCGTCCGCAGGCCCGCCGCGCGCAGCTGCCCGGTGTCGGGGGCGAGGCCCGGCCGGGCGGCCAGGACGACCTGCTGCCCGGCGTCCGTCGTGCGTTCCTCGCCGGTGCGGATCACGTTGTAGACGTCGTTCGCGTACGCGGCCGCCGTGGCCCTGTCGTCAGCGCCCGAGAAGCGGGCCACCGCCCCGTACCAGTCGGCGGGGTCCGCGCTCGGCGGCTCACCCAGGTCGCGCTGCGCGGCGGCCAGCAGCGCGGCGCCGCCGGCCACGTTGGCGGCCTCGTCCGTGCGCAGCCGCTCGGCCGGGATGCCGGTCAGCTCGGCCGCCTTCGGCAACGTCCGCAGCCGGGCCGGGAGCCGGGTGGGGGCCGAGGCCACGGCGTCGGGGTGCAGGGCGGCGCGGGCGCTGTCGCCGCGTGCGTCCTCCGTGCCCTGACTGTGGTGCGAGGTGGCGGCGAGCGCGGCGCGCGCGTCGGTGAGGTGCATTGGGCCGTAACCGCCGGAGACGCTCGGCGCGCCCTCGTGCGCGTCCCAGCGGGACTGCAGATAGGAGACGCCGAGCAGGACGCTCTGCGGGACGTGGTACTCGGCCGCCGCGGACGCGAACGCCCGCTGCAGCGAGCCCGCCGACGACTCGGCCGGGCTCGGTGCCGGGGCCGCGCCCAGCAGTGGCAGCAGCAGGGCCCCGGTGGCGAGGGTGCCGGCGGCTCGACGGGTGTGTCTGTGGCCGGCGGCGGATGTGGGGTCGGTGACGGATCCTCGCAATGCAGCCTCCTGGGACGAGCGGGCGTGGCGGGGCGTGCAGGGCCGGTGGTGGGTCAGTGGTACCGGCTTGCCGACGATCCGTCAATCATGCCCACGAGCAGGAGATTTCCCATGTCAACACGAGGATGGAGGAGTTTCGGGGCGGCGGCTTTCGGGCCTGCGGGGCGTCAGTGGAGTACACCAATGGCCCGTACGGAGGAGCCCTTTCACACAAAGGTCCGCGGCGCGCTCCTCTCGGGCGCACCGCGGACCTTCGTCCCCGTCAGCGAGTGCCGACCGCCGCGCGTACGGCCCGCCGGGCCAGCTGGCAGTCGTCGTGCAGCCGCCTGAGCAGCAGCCGCTGTTCCTCGCCGGACGGCGCAGCACTCGGGTGGGCCACCCCCGGTGCCGCCGGGGTCGTGTCGTGCATCGAACGCTGCACGGCCGTCTCGTAGGTGCGGATCTCACGGGTCAGGACGAGCATCAGGTTCACCAGGAACGCGTCCCGGGAGGCCGGACCCGCCGACTGGGCGATCTGGCTGATCTGACGGCGGGCCACCGGGGCGTCACCGAGGACAGTCCACAGCGTCGCCAAGTCGTAGCCCGGCAGATACCAGCCCGCGTGCTCCCAGTCCACCAGCACTGGACCGGCCGGGGACAGCAGGATGTTCGAGAGCAGTGCGTCGCCGTGGCAGAACTGGCCCATGCCCTGCCGGCCCGCAGAGTGCGCGATGCCGTGCAGCAGCTTCTGCAGGTCGCCCATGTCCCGGTCGGTGAGCAGCCCCAGCTCGTGGTAGCGGGAGATCCGGGCCGCGTAGTCCAGCGGGGCGTCGAAGGTGCCCGCCGGCGGCCGCCAGGCGTTGAGCCGGCAGATCGCGCCGAGTGCCGCCCTGATGTCCGCCCGGGGAGGAGCCTCGGTCGGATGCCGCTGCAGCGCGGCCACCCGTCCCGGCATCCGCTCGATGACCAGTGTGCAGTTGTCCGGGTCCGCCGCGATCAGCCTCGGCACCCGCACCGGAGGACGGTGCCGGACGAACGAGCGGTAGGCCGCTATCTCGTGCCGGATCCGCTCGGACCACACGGGGGAGTGGTCCAGTAAGCACTTGGCGACGGCCGTACTGCGCCCGGTCGTGCCGACCAGGAGCACGGACCGTCCGCTGCGGCGCAGCACCTGTACCGGAGCGAACTCCGGACAGATCCGGTGCACCGACGCGATCGCCGTACGCAACTGGGCGCCCTGAGGGCCGGACAAGTCGAGTCTCCCGCTGAGCGGTTGGGTGCCGGACCCCGGGGTGCGCCGCGGCCGGCCCGCGCCGAGCACGGGGGCCGCCGGTCGCGCGGCGGGGTCGAGGTAGGGGCCGCTGCCCGCCGGGCGGGAGCGCAGCGACCGGGGCGGGGCGGACACGGAGGACGATGCTGCGTACATGGGCGAAACAGATCCCTTCGTGTGCCTGCAGTGCCTGTGTGCTGATGTGCTGTGTGCTGGGGTGCGCTGCCCGGCCCGGCTCCCTGGGAAGCACCCTGGGGAATGCGTCCCTTGTTCACGAAGGCAACCGGGTCGGGGTGGCGCGTTCCTACCTGACACCCGATGCCCAGTGGCACACCATCTGGCGCACCCTGGCGAACCCTGGCGAATAGTCGCCCGGCAACTCTCACCGGGCTACTGTCAACTCAGCCGAGAACCTGGGGGCTTGACGTGAGCGGACAACCCAACACCCGCCTTGCGGACCTGTTCGGCCTGGCCGGCTGGTCCAAGGGCGAACTCGCGAGGCTGGTCAACCGGCAGGCGGCGGCCATGGGCCACCCCCAGCTGTCGACCGACACCTCCCGGGTGCGGCGTTGGATCGACACGGGAGAGATCCCGCGCGATCCGGTGCCGCGGGTGCTGGCGGCTCTGTTCACCGAGCGTCTCGGCCGTGTCGTGACCATCGAGGACCTCGGTCTGGTCCGGCACGGGCGTGCGGGGAAACGGCAGGACGCCGGGAGTGTGGAACATCCCGACGGTGTGCCGTGGGCGCCCGAGCGGACGGCTGCGGTCCTCACCGAATTCACGGGAATGGACCTCATGCTCAACCGACGCGGCTTGGTGGGCGCGGGCGCCGCGCTCGCCGCGGGCTCCGCACTCAGCAGCGCCATGCACGACTGGCTGCACACCGACCCGGCCCTGAGGGCCGACGCCCCACGTTTCGACGATCCCCTGCACGCCGACCCCGCTGGGTTCGACCGCTACGAGGCCGCCCCCATCGGGTCGCAGGAGATCGAGGAACTGGAGCGCTCGGTCGAGGTGTTCCGGGCCTGGGACGCCGCCCGCGGCGGCGGGCTGCAGCGCAAGGCAGTCGTGGGCCAGCTCAACGAGGTGGGCGGCATGCTCGCCTACCGTCACCCCGACCATCTCCAGCGGCGCCTGTGGGGCGTCGCTGCCAACCTCGCCGTCCTCGCGGGCTGGATGTCGCACGACGTCGGCCTGGAGCCCACGGCCCAGAAGTACTTCGTCATCGCCGCGCACGCGGCCAGAGAAGGCGGTGACCGGCCCCGCGCGGGCGAGGCGCTCTCGCGGGCGGCTCGCCAGATGGTGCACCTGGGCCGGCCCGACGACGCACTCGACCTCATGAAACTCGCCCAGTCCGGCTCGGGCGACGAGGTGCTGCCGCGCACCAAGGCGATGCTCTACACCATCGAGGCCTGGGCACAGGCATCCATGGGCAAGGGCCAGGCCATGCGGCGCACCCTGGGCCAGGCGGAGGACCTCTTCGTCTCCGACAAGTCGGACGTGCCCCCGCCGAGCTGGATGCAGATGTTCAAGGAGGAGGACCTGTACGGCATGCAGGCCCTGGCCTATCGCACCCTGGCCGAACACGACCCGTCCGCGGCCGTGCACGCCCAGCACTACGCGGAGAAGGCCCTCGCCCTGCGTGTCGACGGACGCCAGCGGTCGAAGATCTTCGACTTCCTGTCCATGGCGTCGGCCTGCTTCATCGCCGACGATCCCGAGCAGGCCGACCGCTACGCACGCCTGGCCCTGATGTCGATGGGATCCAACTCCTCCCACCGCACCTGGGACCGGCTGCGCCAGATGTACCGGCTCACGGCCGAGTACTCCAGCTATCCGAAGATCAACGAACTGCGGGAGGAGATCGAACTGGCGCTGCCGAAGAAGGCCTCCCAGGGCGGCAACAGCGCACGGGCGTAGGGGGTTCGCGCCTCCGCGGGACCGGGCCGAACGCGGTACACCGGTGGTCCGGTGCGCCTACGCGGTCACCCGGGCGACGAGCACGCACGCGTCGTCCCGACGCTCGCTCGCGGCGCATTCCTCCACGACCAGCCGTACGCAGTCCTGTGCGGTGCGCGCCTCGCGCAAGCGGGGGGCCAGGTCCAGGAGCCGGTTCGCGGACTCCGTCACTCCCGCGGCATGCCGGGACTCCAGTCCGTCGGTGTGCAGCAGGATCAGGTCGCCCACTTCGAGGGTCTCGTGGACCTCCTCGAAGGCGGCCGCCGGGGTCGCGCCGAGCAGAACGCCCTGCGGGGCGCGCAGCCTGCGCCCCGTCCCGTCGCGGAACAGCAGCGGGGCGGGGTGTCCGGCCTGCGCCCAGGTCAGGGTGCGTGTCTCGGGCCGGTAGCGGCAGCACACGGTGCTGCCGAGGGCGGGCTGCACGGTGGCGTCGAGTAACTGGTTCAGCAGGGACAGCAGTTGACCCGGTGCGGTGCCGGCCATCGCCATGCCGCGCAGCGCGCCGAGCAGCATCGCCATCCCGGAGGTGACGCTCACGCCGTGCCCGGTCAGGTCGCCGACGCTGAGCAAAGTCTGTCCGTCGGGCAGTTCCAGCGCGTCGTACCAGTCGCCGCCGACCAGGGCGCCGTTCGACGACGGCAGGCAGTGCGCGGCGAGGTCCAGCGCCTGGGGGCCTCGGTGCGGCAGCCGCAGGGCGCCACGCCACGGTGGCAGCACGGCTTCCTGCAGCTCGACCGCGAGCCGGTGCTCGGTCTGCGCGCGGTGCCGGTCGCGCTGGAGCGAGTCACGGCTCTCGCTCACCGCCTTCTGGCTGCGCCGCAGTTCGCTGACGTCCCGCAGCACGGCCCACATGGAGGCGGTGCCGCCGTCGGCGTCGAGCACCGGCTCGCCCATCATGTGCACGGTGCGCACCTCGCCGTCCGGGCGCACGACGCGGAACTCCCCGTCGATGGGCTGGGCGTCGACCAGGCAGTGCGTGACCATCGCCGTCAGCCTCACGCGGTCCTCGTCCAGGACAAGGGAGGGCAGTTCGTCGAGGGTGAGCGGGGCGGTCGCGGGGTCGCGGCCGAGGATCTGGTACAGCTCGCCGGACCAACTGGCCTCGTCGGTCAGCAGGTTCCATTCCGCGGAGCCGACCCGGCTGAGCAGCGAGCCGTGCCGGGGAGGGGTCGGCACGGACCGGCCGCCGGCCGGTTCCGGGGCGGCGGGCACGGGGGGTGGTCCGTCCCGTAGCTGCGCCAAGTGGGCGTGGATGTCGTTGAGTTGGTGCAGCGCGAGGTCGTACAGCGCGCGCTGCCAGCGCTCCTGCGGGTCCGAACCGTCCGCGTGCGCGTCCCGTCGTACGGCGTCCACCTCGCCCTTGAGCCGCCGCGTCTGCGAGATCAGCGCGTCGACCGAGCCGCGCCCCGGCGGCTGGGCGGCTGGGTGATCCGCGGAGAGGTGGGACGGCATGACGCACTCCGATGCGGGACGGTACGACCTGGGCGGACGGAGGGACCGTTACGACTGTTGCACAGCCCGCGACGCCCCGTAAGTGATTTGGCAACACACGATCCGGTGGTGCTTCTGGCATATGCCAGCGTCTCCTCGGAGCGCTCGCGCTGCGTCTGTCGCTTACCTCCCCGGCTTGTCAAGTCGTAGGCGGCGTACGTGACTTGGGGCATCGTAACCGAGTCCCGTGTGGGTGTTCAGCAGTGTGTTCGACGGGTGTTTGTTCGGCACGTATGTACCCATCGCTACCCCGTGACGCAGGTCACACAAACTGGAAAGCGCTTGCCCGTAATGCGATCGGGCTCTTCGAGGTCGTAACAGTGTCGGCAATCCGGCCGACCTCGGATTCGTATGGGGAGCGGCCATGGACATCACCCTCGAGCAGCCCGTCCGGGGCCGCCTGGTCACCGCAGCCGAGCAGGAACTTCCCGCCCCGGCGACCCTGCGCTACACCTCGGCGGACCCACTGGCCGTGCACCTCGACTTCCCGCCCGACGTCTCCCTCGACGGCACCGCGGTGACCTGGGCGTTCGCCCGCACTCTGCTGGACGAGGGGCTGCGCGGCCCGGTCGGCGGCGGCGACGTGCGCCTGTGGCCCTGCGGCCGGGCCCGCACCGTGATCGAACTGCACTCGCCGTACGGCATGGCCCTGCTGCAGTTCGACACGGCCGCCCTGCAACGGTTCCTGGTGCGCACGTACGCCGTCGTGGCGGCCGGGCAGGAGGACCTGGGCGAGGCGGTGGACCGGAGCCTGAGCAGCCTCCTCGGCAACGTGTGACGACCCGCTCTCAGTAGCGCAGCACTCCCGCGATCCCCTGTGCGTCGACGAGCGCGCCGTCCGGGACGAAGCGGACCTCGGCCCCCGTCTCCAGGCACTGCTCGACGATCTCGTCCACGATGTCCTCGCGGGCGTCCAGATCGCCGCTCTCGGCCGGGGCCAGGTGCTCGCCGAGCGCGTCGCGCACCGTCATGCGGAAGTTCTCCTCCACGGCGAGCAGCCGCACCCGGCCCTCGCGGGCGCTGTGCCAGACCTCGTCCACGCCGGCCGCGAACGACTTGCGGCCGCGTGCCGTCTCCAGTTCCCGGGCGACGGCCTCGGTCTCGCGGAGGGCCTCGGCGTCCAGCACCGGACGTACCGCCTGCCACACCGCCTCCGGTGTGCCGTGCGCCAGTCCGCCGTGCGGGACGTGCACCGCCTCCTTGGTGACGCCGCCCACCTCGTCCAGTGCGGACAGGGCGGCCTGCTCGCCGGTGACGTAGAGCCGCCGCGGCTGCTCGCGCAGCACCATGCCCATCGTGGCGTCGGCCTCCCGCAGGAAGTGGCGCGTGCCCTCGTCGCGGAAGGTGCTCGGCATGTCGCCGATCCGCTCCATCCGCTCGGCGTCGAAGTTCGGCGCCGGCCGGGTCATCGGGAAGCCGCCGCTGTGGTCCTGCGTGACGCGGTCGATGCCGCCGCTCCACAGGGTGATCCGGTCGGCGGAGACCGACAGCACCCAGAACGGCCGCTCGGCGGCGTGGGCGGAGACCAGGTTGCGGGTCAGGAAGGTGTCCGAGAGGACCACCCTCTCGGGCACGGTTCGGGCGAGCGACCACACCTGGTGCTCACCCGGAGCGGCGAAGATCACCAGACCGTCCTCGGCATGCGCCAGATCCACCTCCGTGAGGGCCTGGTCGAGCTGGCGGACGACGTCGGAGCGCCGTTCCCGCGTCACCGAGGGATCGGCCTCCAGCTGTTTCTTGGCCTCGGCCACGACATTGCGCAGCCGGACCGGATCCTGGGCGTTGTCGGGCTCCCGGCGATGCGTCGGCGTCAGCACGGACACGGCCGGATAAGGCCGCGGACGCCGGAGCTCGGAGAGGGTTGAAGGACTCAGATCGTGCTCCATAACAGCACGATAGGACCGATTCGCCCGTGGGGCATGGGGAGCGGTTCGACCGGGCATTACGGGCATTTGATTGTTGACGTCGCCCGAGTCGCCGGACGGCGGCTCCCGCACGTGCTCATCACGTCGTCGACGTCGTCGACGTCGTCGCCAAGGCGCTCGGCCTGCCCGGGCTGCGGGACGTGGAGACCGGCGGCGACGCCTGCGCCTCCGAGAGCGGCAGCAGTGGGACAGCGGCAACAATGCGGTCGCTCTGGAGCCCGGCGTCGTCTTCACCCACTGCCTCAACACCCGCACCAACACCCTTGCTGCGCAAGGCCGGCATCGAGGTGATCACCATCGTCGGCGCCGAACTGGGCCGCGGCCGCGGGCACTGCATGACGTGCCCGATCGTGCGCGATCCGGTGGACTTCTGACGCAGGGGCCTACCGGGCCCCGTCCGGCGGCTCCGTCACCGCGACGTTCCCCTGGGCCACGGCGCACAAGGTCGCCACCCCGGCGCCGTCCACGGTCGTCACGTCGCAGCGGCACACCACACGGGTGCGGCCGGCCCGCACCACCTGGGCGTCCGCGCGCAGCACCGCGCCCGTGGCCGGCCGCAGATAGTCGATGGTGAACCCGGACGTGATCACCCCGGCGCCCACCACCGTGGCCGCGGCCAGCGTCAGCGTGTTGTCCGCCAGGTAGGAGAGCACTCCGCCGTGCACGAAGCCGTACTGCTGGAGCAACTCCTCGCGGATGTCCAGCTCCAGCGAGGCGGTGCCGTCCCCGCAGGCGGTCAGCCGGGTGCCCAGCAGCCTGCTGAAGGGCTGCTCGGCCAGGGCCTTGCGAGCCAGTTCCAGGTCCATCGCGCCGTCCGCCCTCCATCTCACTTCACCAGTGAAGTGAGGGTGGCGCGGGTCCCCGGTGTCTGTCAAGATCGGCCCATGTCCGAGCCGGATCAGCGCCTGTACTTCCTGCTGCAGCGGGCGGCGCACCGTCTGCGCACCGCGGTGGACCGGCGCTGCCTCGCCGTCGCCGGCGTCACCACCGCCCAGGTCGGCGCCCTGTTCGCCGTACAGGACCGGCCCGGTGCCACGCAGCAGGAGCTGGCCGGTGTGCTCGGTCTGCGCGAGTCGGCCGTCACGGCGCTCGTCGGCCGCCTCACCATGGCCGGGCTGCTGTCCAAGCGGGCCCACCCGAGCCAGCACCGGGCCGTCGTGCTGGAGCTGACCGACGCCGGAGCGGACGCCCTGCGAGCCGCGCGCCCGGAGATCGACCGCTTCAACGCCCAGCTGCGCCAACTGCTGGGCGAGGACGGCTTCGTGGCGACCGCCGCGGCCCTGCACCGCCTCGCCTACGACTGGGAGGCCTGACTCAGTCCTCCTCCTCCGGACCGCACGAGCTGCCGTTCGGCGGCAGGGAGCCGTACAGGAAGAAGTCGTCGACCTTCTCGTGCACGCACTTGGAGGAGGCGTAACCGGTGTGCCCCTCGCCCTTGTTGTCGAGGACCACGGCCGAGGAGCCGAGCCGCGCGGCCGTCTCCACGGTCCAGCGGTACGGCGTGGCGGGGTCGCCCCGGGTGCCCACGAGCAGCATCTTGGCGCTGTGCACGTCGCGCACCTTCTCGCGGATGAAGTCGGTGCCCTTGGGCCGGCCGTAGCACATCAGCAGCTCGGTGAGCCGGTAGCGGCCGAAGACCGGGGATGCCTGCTGGTACTCGGCGCGCAGCCGGCCCAGGTCCTGGGCGATCCGGTCGGCTCCGGGGCGGTCGGGGTCGTCCGCGCAGTCGATCGCCATCAGCGCCGCGGGCAGGTTGTCCAGCGGCACCTCGTCCTCGTCGACCAGCCCGCCGTCGCCCTCCGACCGGAACGGCCGGGCCCCGCCGGTCGCGAAGTTCATCACGCCGCGTGTGTCACCGTCCTCGACGAGCTGGGCGAGGGCGCGCTCCAAAGAGGGCCACAGCTGCCTGCTGTACAGCGCCTGCCCGATCGCGCCCACCAGGTCCTGGCCGGTGAACTCGCCGCCCAGATCGCCCGGCACCGGGTCCCGGTCGAGCGAGTCGACCAACTGCACGACCTGCTCCCGCGCGTCGCGCGCGTCCTGGCCGAAGGGGCAGGCGATGTCCTTCACGCACCAGGTGATGAAGTCCTCCAGGGCCGTCTGCTGGCCCTCGGCGCCCGCGATGCCCTGCTCCGCCATCGGCTCGGTCAGCGTGTCCACCCCGTCGAGCACCAGGCGGCCCACCTTCTTGGGGAACTGGGCGGCGTACACCGCGCCGAGCCGTGTTCCGTAGGAGAAACCGAGGTAGTTGAGCTTCTTGTCGCCGAGCGCCTTGCGTATCACGTCCAGGTCGCGGGCGGCGTTCACCGTGCCGATGTGGGGGAGCACCGGCCCGGAGTGCCGCGCGCACTGCTCGGCCGCCGCCTTCAACCGCCGCAGCACGTCCTGCGGATGGCCGAGGTCGGCGTTGTCGTCCGTCACCGCGGCGAGCGCGTCGGAGTCGTCGCCGCAGCTGACCGGGGAGGACCTGCCGACGCCGCGCGGGTCGAAGGACACCACGTCGTACTCGTCGGTCAGGCCCATGAAGTCGTCGCCACCGGCGGCGAGTTCGCTCACCCCGGAGCCGCCCGGCCCGCCGAAGTTCAGCACCACCGAACCGCGCTTCTTCTTCGCCGTCGCGCGGTAGCGGGCCAGCGCCAGGTCGAGCGTGCCCGCCCGCGGCCTGGTGTAGTCGAGCGGGACCGTCACCGTGCCGCACTGCAGGTCCTTGGGCGCGTCCGCGCCCTTGCACCTGGACCAGACGATCTTCTGCCGGTAGAAGCGTGACAGGTCCGGTCCGGTTCCGTCCGCGGTCGCCGCCGGCAACCCCGCGGCGAGCAGGGCCAATGCGGCGGCTCCGGTGACCGCGCAGCGCCGCAGGGCGGACCGCGTCGTCGGCTTGGCCAGCATCGATGCCTCCCAGGGCGCCCGCAGCGGACCGGCGGGAAACGGCGCCCTCGCTCACGATAGGCGGCCCCCACGCCCCTCGCCTCCGGGCAAGCGGAACCCCGGGACCTGCCGTACCCTCGGCGTCGTTCGGCGGCTTGGGCGTGCCTCTTTGGTGTCCGTGGCCCCCTCGTCACGCCCTTGGCGTCGCCCGGCGGCTTGGGCGTGCCGCTCTGGTGTCCGCGGGCCGCCTCGTCGCGTCCTTGGCGTCGCCCGACTGTTCGTCCCGCCTTCGGCGTCTCTGGGCTACGCCGTTCCCTTGGCGGCGCCTGACGTTCTCCCGTGCCCTTGGCGTCCTCCGGTCCTCTTCGCCGTGCGCTTGGCGGCGCCTGACGTTCTCCCGTGCCCTTGGCGTCTCCGGTCCTCTTCGCCGTGCGCTTGGCGGCGCCTGACGTTCTCCCGTGCCCTTGGCGTCTCCGGTCCTCTTCGCCGTGCGCTTGGCGGCGCCTGACGTTCTCCCGTGCCCTTGGCGTCTCCGGTCCTCTTCGCCGTGCGCTTGGCGGCGCCTGACCTTCTCGCCGTGTCCTCGGCATCCCCGGACCGCGTCGGCCCGCCCTCGGTGTCCCCCCGACGGCTTCGCCGTGCCCTTGGCAGTGCCTGACGTCTTCGCCGTGTCCTCGGCATCCCCCGGACTGCTTCACACGCCCTCGGCGTCCCCCCGACGGCTTTGCCGCCCCAGGCGTCCCCCGGCCGCCCCGACGCCCTTGGGACCACGACCCGCACCCGCGGGCCGGGCCGCATCTCCTGTCTCCGGGGGCCGGCGGGACCCCGTGCCGGTGCCCGGCCGCCCCGTCCCGGCGTCACCGGCCCGGTGACGGTTGTCGCGTCCGGGCCGTCAGGAGGACCATTCCGGAGTCGCCGTAGGCGGGCAGGGTCGGGTCGGGGTCGATGTGGGTGACGTTCAGCTCGTGGGTCAGCGGGGTGAACACTCCCGTGACCGTCTCGGGGTCCACCGGGCAGCCCGGCCAGCGCGAGGCCGGGCCGATGCGGTAGGTGGGCAGGTTCTCCATGAACGCGGCCACGAGCAGCCCGCCCGGGACGACGCAGCGCGCGAAGGCCCGGCAGAAGGCGGCGAACTCCGCGCGGTCCTCGGTGGCGCCCTCGGCGACGAAGTGCATCGACGCCAGGTCGTACCCGCCGGGAGTGAGCTCGCGCACGTCGGCGTGGACGACGTGGACGTCCGCCAGCGCCCCGGCCAGGGTGGCGGGCAGGTCGGGGTTGAGGCGGCGGCACAGCGCGTGGAACGGCAGCCAGCTGGCGTCCGGCCCGCAGAGGATCTGCCGCTCCAGGTAGGCGACGTTGCCGGCCCCCGCCTCGACGGCGTCGATACGGCGGCTCGCGGCGGCCGCGAGGATCAGCGGGTAGAGGTTGGGACCGGCCCCGAACTCGACCGAGCGGTCCAGGGACCTCGGCGGGATACGCCGGTAGAAGGCGGAGTGGTGGGCGATGACCGCCGCGTCGGACGGATGCAGGTCGCGGTAGTTCTCCGCGAGGTAGTCCGCCACCGGCCAGCGGTCCCAGTCCACGTCGTCGTTGTGCGTCGTCATCGCCCTCAGCCCTTCGGCCGCAGCGGGAAACGGGCGGCCAGCCGGGTCAGCGTCCCGTTGAGCCGCTCGATGTCGTCGTCCGAGTTCAGCGCCGTGACCTGGACGCGGAACCCGACCCGGTCGCGCGGGACGAGGGGATGCGCGGCCAGCGTCACGTAGATGCCCTCCTCCCACAGGAACGCCGCGACCGCGTCCAGGTCGTCCGCGTCCACCAGCGGGATCTCGATGATCGGCAGCCGGTCCCGGTTGAGGGTCTCCACGCCCAGCACGTCCAGGTGGTCCAGCACCCGGACCGTCCTGCGGTACAGATCCGCGCGCAGCGCGTCCCCGCGCCTGTCGTTGACGTCCAGGCCGGCCAGCACCGTCGCCAGGGACGCCGTGGGGGAGGGCCCCGAGTACAGATAGGGGGCCGCCGCCGTCTTCAGCCGGTTCTTCATCCCGGTCGGCAGCGCGAGGAAGGCGAGCAGCGACGAGTACGCCTTGGAGAAGCCGCCGGTGAGCACGATCCCCTCGTACGACTCCCCGGTGTGCCGCACCACCCCGTTGCCGCGCATTCCGTACGGGCACGGCTCCCGCGGCCCGCGCTCCCCGATCACCCCGAACCCGTGCGCGTCGTCGATGTACAGGGTCGCCCCCGCCGCGCGGCACACCGCGGCCAGCGCGGGCAGGTCGGGGATGTTGCCGCTCATGCTGTCGACGCCGTCCATGCACACCAGCCGGGGCAGCCCCGTGGGCACCGAGGCCAGCAGCCCCGCCAGCTCCTCGGGGCGCTCGGCGTGGAAACGGTGCAGGGTGGCGCCCTCGCCGCGGGCGACGACGCAGCCGTCGTAGATCGTCCGGTGTGCCGTCGCCTCGACGAAGACATGGCCGCCGTCGGCGAGTACTGGGATCACCGAGGTGTGGATCAGGGTCAGCGTCGGCAGCAGCAGCGTGTCCGGGGCGCCGAGCAGGGCGGCCAGCCGTTCCTCGATGTCGGGGTACAGCCGGGGGCTGCCCAGCAGACGGGACCAGCTGGGGTGGGTGCCCCAGCGCCGCAACGCGGGGTCCACGGCGTCGATGACCTCCGGGTCCCAGTCGAGGCCGAGGTAGTTGCAGGAGGCGAAGTCGATCAGCCAGTCGTCGCCGCTGCGGATGTGCCGGCCCCGCACCTCGTCCAGGACCGCGTCGCTCATCGGGCTGGTCCGCCGCAGGCGCTCCAGGCCCGCGGTGCGGGCAGCCTGTCGCCGGTGCGCGGAGCGGGCGTCGGCGGCGGGCGCCGGCTTCGCATCCGAGTCGGCCTCGACGAACCGGCCGCTGCCGCTGCGACGCAGCACCCGCTCGCTCTGCTCGACCGTCATCGGGCGGGCGAACAGATAGCCCTGACCGAACCGGCACCCCATCCCCGCCAGCAGATCGCGCTGCGCCGGCTCCTCGATGCCCTCGGCGATCACCTGCAGCCCCAGGGTGTCGGCGATCCGCACGATGCCCTCGACCAGCGCGACCTGCTGGGCGTCGCGGGTGATGTCGTCGATGAACGTCTTGTCGATCTTCAGTACGTCGATGGGGAAGTCCCGCAGGTAGCGCAGCGAGGAGAAGCCGGTGCCGAAGTCGTCGACCGCGATCTGCACGCCCAGTTCCTTCAGCGCCCGCAGCATGCCCTGGATCTGGGTGTCGCGCCGCAGCAGCACGGTCTCGGTGAGCTCCAGCTGCAGCGACCCCGGGGCGAGTCCGGGCGTGCGCAGGGCCTCGCCGACCTGGTCGACGAACCCGGCGTCACGGAACTGCCGGGCGGAGACGTTGACACTGACGTACGGCGCCGCGGCGGGGCCCGGCAGCCGTTGCAGGGCGGAGATGTCGTTGACGGCGTTCTCCAGCACCCACGAGCCCAGCGTCCCGATGTGCCCGGTCTCCTCGGCCAGCGAGATGAACTGCTCCGGCGGCATGGGCCGGGGCGGGGCCTGCGGCCAGCGCACCAGCGCCTCGAAGCCGACGACCTCGCCCGCCTTGATGTCCACCACCGGCTGGTAGCGCAGGGTGAACTCCTTGCCGGCGACCGCCCGCGCGAGCCGGTTCTGCAGGTCGTGCCGCTCGACCATGCGGGTGTGCAGCAGGGGACGGAAGCGCCGCCACTGCCGCTTCCCGGCCGCCTTGGCCGCGTACAGCGCGAGGTCGGCGTGGCCGAGCAGTTCCTCCGCGTCGATGCTGTCACGGGCCGTGGCCACCCCGATGCTGGCGGAGACGGTGACCGACTCCTCTTCGAGGGGGAACGGCCGGGTCAGCGTCTGGATCACCTGAGCGGCCAGCAGCTCGGCGTCCAGCGGTTCGCGGGCGTCCTCCATCAGGACGGCGAACTCGTCGCCGCCGAGCCGGGCGGCGGTGTCGCTGCGCCGCAGCGTCTTGGACAGCCGGTCGCCGACGGCCACCAGCAGACGGTCGCCGGCCGAGTGCCCGAGCGTGTCGTTGACCTGCTTGAAGTCGTCGAGGTCGACGAAGAGCAGACAGGTCAGGGACGACTCGCGCCGCCCGCGCAGCAGGGCCCGCTCGATCCGCTCCAGCAGCAGCGTGCGGTTGGGCAGGCCGGTGAGCGAGTCGTGGAAGGCCCGCTGGGTCAGCTCGTGCTCCAGCCGGCGTTGCTCCGTCACGTCGCGCAGGGTGACCACCAGGCCGCCCACGGTCCGCTCGTCCCGGAAGTCGTTGCACCGCACCTCCACCTCGACCCGGCCCGCCCGGTGCCTGACCCACCAGTGGTCGTGGGTGGCCCGCGGTCCCGCCGTCCGCACGGCCGCCAGCTCCCGGGCGGCGCGCTGCCGCTCCCGCGGGTCGACCAGCTCGGGCAGCGGGACGCCGACCAGGTCGGCGGTGCCGAAGACGGTCGCGGCGGACGGGCTGGCGTACCGGATGGTGTCGTCGTCCTCGACGATGAGGATCACGTCCGAGGTGTTGCGCACCAGCGTGCGGAAGTACGCCTCGTTCTCCCGGCGCACGATCTCCTGGCGCAGCACGATGCGTTCCAGGGCCAGGCCCGCGTGCGAGGCGAGGATCTCCAGCGAGCCGCGGGTCTCGGTCAGTTGCCCGGCCGGTCCGTCGACCAGCAGGACGCCGGGGACGTCGCCGTAGGGGCGGTCCGGCGGGATCATCAGGCAGACCAGGACGGTGGCGGACGGCTCCAGCTCGGCGTCGACGCCGAGGTCCCGGGCGGCGACGAGGTGCCCGTGGTGGGGCGCCAGGGCGGCGGCCCGCTCGGCCGGGAGCAGCAGGGTCCGGTGGTCCGCCATGGTGCCCAGCAGATGGCCGACGGCCGTGGCGCAGGCCCGGGCGACCTCCTCCTGGCGGGCCGCGGAGACGAGTGAGACGGCGGCGTTGCGCAGCGTCAGCTCCCGCGCCACGGTGCCGCGGTGGGCCGCGATCATCCCGCCGAGCCGGAAGATCACGAGCAGGAACAGCAGAGCGGAGAAGGCGGCGATCACCGCGGCGTCCCCGGCCGACCCGGTCAGCCCCTCGTAGAACAGGATCGCTGGGGCGATCAAGGTCGCCGAGGCCAGCATGACCAGGCGGCGACCGGGGGCCGGCACCGACCGGTGCCGGGGTGCCGCCGTCGTCAGCTCCACCATGGACGGGTGCAGCGCGGCCTGGCCCCAGGCGGTGTAGAAGACGATCCACCCGAGGTCGAGGGCCGTGCCGACCTGCCAGGTGTCGTTGAGCTGCAGGATGCCGTACACGATGTCGAAGCCGAGCAGCGTCAGCGTGCCGACCCCCAGTAGTTGCACAGAGCGGTTGCGTGCCTGCACCGGGCTGGGGGTGAGCAGCCGGGCCAGCAGTGCCAGCACCAGGATGTCCCCGAGGGGGTAGGCGACGCTGATGGACTGCTGCTGCCAGCTGCGGCCGTCCACCTCGGTGAGCGGTTGCCCCAGGTAGAGCCACACCGGCAGCGCGAGCCCCGCGGTGAGGATCAGCGCGTCGAGCAGGCTGGGCAGGTCGTGCCCCGACCAGCGGTAGCGCACCAGTCCGTACAGCCCGGCCGCGAAGAGCGGGTAGGTGGCCAGGTAGCAGGCGTCCGCGGGGGAGGGGAAGGGGTTGGAGGCGTGGAAGTACTGCTCGACGACGTTGTAGTACGTGTCGCCCGCGATGAACGTCAGCAGGCCGGCGGCCAGCAGCCACCACGGCCAGCGATGGGCGGGCCGGTGGACACGAACACCGGTCAGTACCGCGGCCACGCCCGCGACACCGATGACCGCCCACGCCGGAGTGCGTGCCGCGGGCACCGTCACGTACAGGGTCGTGGCCGCCGCGACCACGGCTGCATGAGCGACCATCAGCCGGTGTGCGGGCAGCAAGGGCAAGCGCCTCCCCCATCGGAGGGGACCGGGTCGTCCACCTGGTCTGCTATCCGTCGAGCCTAGGCACGGGGCGCGCACCGCTGCATCTTGAACGCAGTCCCGCCCGTCTCAGGCGTCCCCGCGGTGAAACCTGCGGTGCAGTGCGCGCACCTGCGGCACCAGCTCCGGTACCGGGCCCTCCACGACCACGTTCGGCGCCACCTCGTTCACCGACAGTGTCCGCACGGGTGCTGGAGGAACCCCCAACTCCCGCAGCCACTCGGACAGTTGCCGTGAGGACGCCACGTACACGATCCGGCCGAGGCCCACCCAGGCGTGGGCGGCCGCGCACATCGGGCAGTGCTCGCCGGAGGTGTACACCGTCGCCGCCGCCCGCTCCTCGGGCGTCAGCCGGGCGGCCGCCCAGCGCGCGAGCTCGAACTCCGGGTGCCGGGTGCCGTCGCCGGAGGCCACCCGGTTGCGGTCCTCGCCGAGTACGGTGCCGTCCCCGCCCACGAGCACCGACCCGAACGGCTCGTCACCGACCCGCAGCGCCTCGGCGGCCAGCTCGACGCACCGGCGCAGATGGGGCAGCTCGATGTCCTTCACGACCATGCCGTACGGCCCTCCTCACGTCCCGACCCTCGAAGACCCGAGCCTATGATCGCCCGCGCGGGGCGGGAAACCGCGCCGCGGGGTAAGGCGGCGGTGGCGAGGGCGGCCGTGGTGAGGCCCGGCGTGCCGAGGACCGCGGGGTTCGGCGGCGGAGACGGTCGCGAGGTTCGGTGCGGCGGCCGGGCCCAGGGCCCGGCATCGGGCCCGAGTACGGCCTGTGACGCTGCACGGCCCGTGATGCTGGCCGACCAGTCATGCCACTCGGCCCGTGACACCGACCGGCCCGTAATGCCGCTCGCCCTATGGCGCTGCCCGGCCTGTGACCCTGGGCGCGTGACGCTGCCCAGCCCGTGATGCCGCTCGGCCCGTGATGCCTCTTGTCCCGTGACGCCGGCCGGCCCGTGATGCTGCTCGCCCTGTGGCGCTGCCCGGCCTGTGACCCTGGGCGCGTGACGCTGCCCAGCCCGTGATGCCGCTCGGCCCGTGATGCCTCTTGTCCCGTGACGCCGGCCGGCCCGTGATGCTGCTCGCCCTGTGGCGCTGCCCGGCCTGTGGCGCTGCTCGGCCTGTGACGCCGACCGGCCCGTGATGCCGCCCGGCCCGTGATGCCTCTCGGCCCGTGATGCCGACGGACGTGTGATGCCACTCGGCCTGTGGCGCTGCCCGGCCTGTGACCCTGGGCGCGTGACGCTGCCCAGCCCGTGATGCCGCTCGGCCCGTGACGCCGAGGGGCGTGCGATGCCGCTTGCCCTGTGGTGCTGCTTAGCCCGTGACGCCGACCGGTCCACAACGCCGCTCGCGACGCCGCCCAGCCCGCGCCCCCGACGCTCGCCGCCCCGCCCCGTAAAGCTGTTGCCGCGTTCGGCGGCGGGTGCTGGAGTGATTCCATGGATCATGCAGCGGTGCTCGCTCTCTTCGACCGTGACATGCGCGAGGGCGCCCAGCCGGACGGCCCCGGCACGCGCGTCGAGCGGGTGGGCGGCGTGGTGCGCCAGGTGTCGACCGCGCGCGGCTGGAACGGCGTCGTCTGGTCCGACCTGGACGGGACGACCGCGCAGGCCGCGATCTCCGAGCAGATCGACTACTTCTCCGGCCTGGGCCGGGAGTTCGAGTGGAAGCTGTACGGCCACGACCGGCCGGTGGACCTGGGGGAGCGGCTGAGGGCCGCCGGGTTCTCGGCCGAGCCCGAGGAGACGCTGATGATCGCCGAGGCCGCCGGTCTGGACCTCGACGCCGAGCCGCCCGAGGGCGTCCGCCTGCTGCCGGTCACCGACGCGGCGGGCGTGCACCTCGTGGCCGACGTGCACGAGAAGGCGTTCGGCACCGACGGCTCCCGCCTGCGTGAGCAACTGCTGGCCCGGCTGGCGGCGGAACCGGACACGATCCTCGCGGTGGTTGCCCTCGCCGGCGAGGAACCGGTCAGCGCGGCCCGTATGGAACTCCTGCCCGGCACCCGGTTCGCCGGGCTGTGGGGAGGCGGCACCGTCGAGGGCTGGCGCGGGCGCGGCGTCTACCGCGCGCTGGTCGCCCACCGTGCCCGCGCGGCCGTCGAGCGCGGCTACCGCTACCTCCAGGTCGACGCCTCCAGCCAGAGCAGGCCCATCCTGGAGCGCCTCGGCTTCGCGCCGCTGACCACGACGACTCCGTACACCTACGTTCCCTAGGCCAGGTCCGGCCGCCCCCGGCAACCGGGGCGAGGTTCGCTTCCGCGGGATGTCACATCCGCGGCGGCCGGGTCCGTCGCATCGGTATGACGACGAACCACACGAACCAGAGCATCCTCCTCGCGGGCGCCGGCGGCGTCCTCGGAGGGCACCTCACCCGTGCCCTGACCGAGGCCGGGCACAAGGTCACCGGGCTCGGCCGGGGACCGGCCCACCAGCTGCGCGCCGACCTCATGGACCGGGACGGGCTGCTGCGCGCCGTCGACGGCCGGCACTTCGACACCGTCGTCCACGCCGCCACCGCGCTGCGCAAGGCGCCGATGCGCCATCGCGACATGTACGCCACCGACGCGCTGCGCGTCGCCGGCACCGCCCACCTCATCGAGGCGGCGCAGGCCACCGGAGCCCGGCGCTTCGTCAGCGAGTCGATGGTCTTCGGCTACGGCTACGGGGACTTCGGCGACCACGTCCTCACCGAGGACGACCCGTTCGGTCCGCGCGGCACCACCCCGGAGCTGGAGCGGCACATCGAGGGAATGCGGATCAAGGAGCAACTCACCTTCGAAGCGGCCGGACTGGCGGGCATCGCGCTGCGCTTCGGCCTGTTCTACGGTCCCGGCGGCACGGACGCCGTCGTGGCGCTGCTGCGCAAGCGGCAACTGCCCGCCCCCGATGACCACGGCCGGGTCCTGCCGTGGATCCACCTCGCCGACGCGGCGCGCGCGGTGACCGCCGCCGTCGAACGCGGCCGGGCCGGCCAGGCGTACAACGTCACCGACCGCACCCCGCTCGGCTTCCGCGCCCATCTCCTGTTCGTGGCCGAGGAGTTCGGCCTGCCGAAGCCGCTGACGGTACCGCTGTGGCTGACCCGGCCCCTGACCTATGCGCACACGATGATGTCGACCTGCATGCGCGTGTCCTCGGCGAAGGCGGAGCGGGAGCTGGGCTGGACGCCCGAGTACGCCTCCTGCCGTGACGGCCTCGCGGCGTCGGCGGCGTCCGCGGCGCACCGTTGAATCGCCAACTGGGGCTGTTCGGACCGCAGTCCGGGGCCGAACGGCCCCGCGTCACCGATCGGCGCGGCTGGCAGTCTCGTCCATGGGTACACCACCCGGGGGACAGCCTCCCGCCGCGTCCGACTCTCCCGCTCAGGGCGCACGGTCGAGGCGACGGGCCCGCCGACTGCTGAGGGGAGCCGCGTCGGCGGGCCTGACCACCGCACCCCGCCAGGGCTGATGACCCCTGCCGGGCCTGACGCATCCCTCAGCGGCGCGCCCTCGTGCGGTCCAGTGCGGCGACGCCCAGCGCGGCGAGGCCGATCTGGATGAGCCACTCGATCCAGTCGATGCCCTTGGTGTCGGCCACGCCGAACGCACTCGCCAACGCCGATCCGATCAGCGCGGCCACGATGCCGACGAGGATCGTCAGCAGGATCCCGATGCGCTGGCGGCCCGGCACGACGAGCCGTCCGAGCACGCCGATGACGATGCCGATCACGATGGCACTGATGATGCCTGAGATCTCCATCTCCACCCCTCTTTCGAAGACCCCCGCACCAGTCACATGCCCCCTGGAGAGGGGGACAGTCCGTTCCGTTTCAAGCACGGGTCAACGTCGGGTCATCTCCCGGGGGCCGGGCCGGTGACGCCTGTTCAGCCCCTGTTCTGCCATGTACCGTTCAATCAATCGCACGGGTCCCGTGCGACCGAGTCTCTACGCGCGCAGATGCCGTTTTTCTACGCGCGTAGGTCCGGCCCCGCATCCCGCACCACTCGTCCCCAACCCCACTCGGAGGTACGCCGGATGCTCACTCGTTCCCGAACCCGCCACAGACTCGCCACGGCCCTCGCGGTCTTCGGTCTGCTCGGCACGGGCGCCGCTCTCCAGGCCACGGCGGGCGCCACCCCCGCCCACGCGGCCACCACCCATCGCGTGCTCTTCGACGACGGTCACGCCGAGGAGGCGGGCAACGCCGACTGGATCATCTCGACCAGCAAGCCCGATCCGCTCGGCCAGGACTCGACCCCGTCCGCCGAGACGGACTGGACGGGCGCGTTGTCGTCCTGGGGTGTGGCGCTGCAGAAGACCGGCAGCTACAGCCTCAAGACGGCCACCAGCGCGCTCACGTACGGCGGCTCGTCGTCCACCGACCTGTCGAACTTCGACACCCTGGTCCTGCCGGAGCCCAACACCCTGTTCACCAGCGCCGAGAAGACGGCGATCATGACGTTCGTCAAGAACGGCGGCGGGCTGTTCATGATCTCCGACCACACCGGAGCCGACCGCAACAACGACGGCTACGACGCGGTCGAGATCCTCAACGACCTGATGACCAACAACAGCGTCGACTCGACCGACCCGTTCGGCTTCTCCATCGACTCGCTGAGCATCAGCTCCGACTACCCGTCCGCCATCAGCGACAGCACCGACCCGGTGCTGCACGGCTCCTTCGGCAACGTCTCCAAGAGCCTCATCGCCAGCGGCACCACCGCCACCCTCAAGCCCGCCGACAACTCCGCGGTCAAGGGCCTGCTCTACCGCACCGGTTACTCCGGCAACACCGGCGCGTTCTTCCTGACGTCCGCCTTCGGCAGCGGCCGCGTCGCCTTCTGGGGCGACAGCTCACCCATCGACGACGGCACCGGCCAGTCGGGCAACACCCTCTACGACGGCTGGAACGACTCCGGCGCCACCAATGCCGCCCTGGCCCTGAACGCCACCGCGTGGCTGGCCGGCGCGGGCAGCAGCAGCGGAGGCGGCGGGGGCTCGGGCACCTGCACCGCCGCCCAGCTGCTCGGCAACAACGGCTTCGAGTCGGGCAGCACCACCTGGAGCGCCTCCAGCGGGGTGATCACCAACTCGACGGGTGAGTCCGCGCGTTCGGGCTCGTACTACGCCTGGCTGGACGGTTACGGCAGCGCCACCACCGACACGCTGTCGCAGTCGGTGACCATCCCGTCCGGCTGCACCACCGCCGCCCTGAGCTTCTATCTCCATGTCGACACGGCGGAGACCAGTACCAGCACGGCCTACGACACCCTCAAGGTCCAGGTCCTCAACAGCTCCGGGACCGTGCTGGGCACCCTGGCGACGTACTCGAACCTCAACGCCGCGAGCGGCTACACCCAGCGCAGCTTCAATCTCGCGAGCTACGCCGGCCAGACCGTCACGCTGAAGTTCACCGGCACCGAGGGCTCCACCCTGCAGACCTCCTTCGTCATCGACGACACGGCCCTGAACGTCAGTTGAGACCCGCGGGGCCCGGCCGCCGGGCCGGGCCCCTCAGGTTCAGGCGGCCGGGACCGTGTGCTCCGGCGTGTTCCAGCCGGAGATTCGCAGACGCGGCGCCGAGCCGTGCAGATCGGCCGTGCGGCAGCGGGCGGTGAGCGTCACCGACTCGCCCGGCCACAGACTCACCTCGTTGTCCGACCACCGCACGGGCAGCACCGGCCGTCCCTCGGCGTCCACCAGGTGGACGTCCGTCAGCAGCGACGGGGTTGTGCCGTTGCCCGTGTTGCGCAGGGTGACCGTCGTCGTGGACGTGCCGTGCGAGGTCACCGTCGACGCCGTGGCCGACACCGGGACCCGCGCCATGGAGGCCAGGCCCCTGAGATCGGCGTAGCTCGTCGTCGGCGTGTAGTACCAGTCGGTGTGGGCCCAGTCGAGCGTGTCGGGCCTGGTGGACAGCCAGTAGACGTTCCGGCTGACCTCCTTGCCGGAGCTGTCGGTCAGGGTCAGCCGCAGCAGGTACGTCGTCGCCAGTCCGCTCACCGACGAGGGCAGGGTGAGTGCCCTGGCGTGCGCGCCGTCGCCCTTCACCGTCGCGCCGGTGACCGTCTTGCCGTACTTCTGTGAGCCGTCGGGGTTGAACAGGGCCGCCCGGACGGTGAGGCCGGATGCTGCCGTGTGCCGGTTGTCGACGACCACCACCGAACGGTCGTCGTAGGAGTACTGGACGTGCAGCGGCTCGTTCGCCTTCCTGGCCCCGAAGTAGGCGCCGCCCTGGTCGAGGTAACGGTCCGTCAGCTGCCAGTGCAGCGAGGTCCATCCGCTGTTGAACATCCAGTACACGACGCCGGTCGAGGGCTTGGCGGCGTCGGTGGCGTTGCGCCCGTACGCCTCGAACTGGGCGCGGACGTTCTCGTACTGGGCGAGCTGGGCCTTCTTGACGTAGTCGGTCAGGCCGGTGGGGGCGCCGTAGCGGCCGGCGAGGGCGTCGTCGTAGAGCTTGAGGGTGCCGAAGGTGGACGACGGTGAGCGGTGGTACTGCCTGGCGCTCGGGTCCTTCCAGAGGGTGTCCAGTTCGGCCGGGGTCATCATGCGGCGCAGCGTGTCGAGGGTGGGGATGTCGGGGCCCGCGCTGGTCTCGGAGTTGAAGCCGGTGGCGCCGCCCTCGCGCTTGGCGTACCAGTAGCCGGGTGGGATCCAGTCGTAGGGGCCGGTCATCTTCATGCCCGAACTGCCCAGTCGGGGCGAGGCGTTGTCGGAGGCGGCGGCCACGACGGGGGTGTTCCAGTCGGCTGCCTTCAGCGCGTCCAGGTAGGTCTTCTCGATCGTCGCGTCGGGGGCGAAGTCACTGCCGATCAGGAAGGAGACGACGCTTGGGTGGTCGCGCAGCCGGGCGGCCTCGGCGGCCATCGACGCCTTGGCGACGGGGTAGTCGGCGGCCGTCCACTTGTCGCCGGGCTCGTCGCCGTTGACCTGGCCCTCCCACTTGTCGCAGCACTCCCAGCCCGGCAGCGTGAGGATGCCGTAGCGGTCGGCGAGGTCGAAGAACTCGTCCGGTTCGAGGTGGCCTTCCAGGCGGATGGTGTTGAGGCCCAGGTCGAGGGCGTACCTCAGGCGGTCCTCGACGTACTTTCGGTCCCAGCGCAGGAACTCGTCCGGTGACCAGCCGCCGCCCTTGATCAGCAGTGCGCGTCCGTTCACCCGGTACTGACGGGCGCCGTCGGAGTTCAGGGGTGCCTTGACGTCGCGGATGCCGAAGGTCTCGTGCGCGGTGTCGGAGGGGGCGCCGGAGACGGACGCCGTGAGGTGCAGGTCGTACACGGGCTGACCGCCCATGCCGGCGGGCCACCACACCTTCGGGGACGTCAGGTGCAGGCCGGGCACGTCGGAGGGGGTGAAGGTCACGGTCCTGGTCTCGTGGGCGGCGAGGGAGACGGGCCGGCTGAACGTCGTCGGACCGATGCTGCCGGAGACCGTGGCCGTCACCGGTGCGCCGGAGTCGTTGCGGGCCCGCGCCTTGACCGTCAGGTCCGCCGAGGCGAGCGAGGGGACGTCCAGCTTCGTCACCACGTGGGCGTCGCGCAGGGCGACCGGGCCGCCGCGGCGGACCACGACGTCACGCACGATGCCCATGTTCTCGTCGGGGGGCGGCTGGAGCCAGTCGATCCAGCCCATGGTGAGGTTCTTGACCGGGTCGTTGGGCCGGATGCGGAAGGCCACCGTGTTCGTGCCCCTGCGGACCAGGGAGGTGACGTCCAGCTCGTGGTGGGTGTAGGCGCCGGTGACGTCCTTCGCGGTGGCGACCCGCTTGCCGTCGACGTACACGTCCGCCGCCGAGATCACCCCGCTGAAGTCGAGGTAGGTGCGCGCGGAGGTGTCGGCGACGGTGAAGTCGGAGCGGTACCACCAGGGAACCCGGAAGTCGGCCTTGGGGATCTTTTGCTGGTCGGTCGAGTAGAAGGGGTCGGCGTACACGCCGTCGGCGAGCAGGGCCGCCAGGACGGTGGAGCGCGGTCCGGCCCGGTGCCAGCCGGTCGCCGGGTAGCCGGGGGAGGAGACGGCGGACGCCGGGTCGGAGACCTCGGCCGTCGACCGGATGGCATAGCCGGACAGTGCGGTCGCGGCGCCCGGCGCTGCGGGGATCCTGGTGACCGGGGCGGGCGGGTCCTGCCGGCCCGGGTCCGGTCCGCCGGCCCAGGCGCTGGTGGTGAGGGAACCCAGCAGTCCCAGGATCGCGGTCGCCGTGGCGAGACGCTGTCTGTTCACGGAGGCTCCAGCTTTCGTAAAGTTAGGAAACTTTACTAACGCGAGGCAGGCTAGGACCCGACGGTGAGCCTGTCAATCACCCCCGCCCGTGCGCGAGTTGGTCAGGAGGCGGCCGACCGGCGCTCGAACACCACGTCCCGAGCGGTGTCGAGAGCGGTCGCCACCGCGCCCAGCAGCACCGCGTCCTCGCCCAGCCGGCTGGGCGCGATCCTGGGCCGCAACGGGGTCAGCGCACGGAGGTTGTCGCGCACCGGCTGCAGCAGCAGGTCCACGCTGTGGCCGACACCGCCGCCCAGGACGACGAGGTCCGGATCGAGCACCGCCGCGGCGGCCGCCACCGTGTACGCGATGCGCTCGCCCTCCAGGCGGACCGCCCGGACCGCCGCGTCGTTGCCCTGCCGGGCCGCGTCGAACACGGCCTTGGCCGTGAGCTGCCCGCTCATGCCGAACCGCCGTGCCGCCTCCACGACGGCCACCCCCGACACCGCGTCCTCCAGCCGGGCCGGCTTCTGCTGCCCCGGCCACGGCAGGAACCCGATCTCCCCGGCCAGCCCGTGCGCCCCGGTGAACAGCCGCCCCTCGCTCACCACGCCCATGCCGAGCCCGGTGCCGATCAGGATGTAGGCGAACAGCCGGCTGCCCGCGCCCACCCCGTACGTGTACTCGCCCAGGGCGGCCAGATTGGCGTCGTTGTGCACCTCCAGCGGGACGCCCAGCTCCGCCCGCATCCGGTCGAAGAGACCGGCGCGCCCCCAGCCCGGCAGGTGCATGGCGTAGCGCACCCGGCGCTGCTTCTCGTCGTAGACGCCGGGCGTGCCCACCACCGCGTGCACCACTTCCTCCGGTGCCACGCCCGACCCGGCGACCACCTGGCGGGCCGTCGTCACCACCAGGTCGGCGAGCGCGCCCGAACTGCGCGCCCGGTTGCGCACGTCGGAGCGGGCGACCACGGTGCCGTCCAGGTCGGCCACGGCCACCCGCAGCCAGCTGCGGCCGATGTCGATGCCGAGGGCGTGGCCGGCGGCGGGGTCCGGCGCGTACAGGACCGCCGTACGGCCGCGCTCGGGCGCGTGGGTGCCCGCCTCGCGCACCAGCCCCGCCGACTCCAGCGAGGCGAGCGCGCTGGAGACGGTCGGCTTGGACAGACCGGTGTCGCGGGCGAGCTGCGCCCGGGACGCGGCGCCGGACGCGCGCAGCCGGTCCAGGAGCAACCGCTCGTTGGTGCTGCGCAACCGCTGCCGGTTCCAGGGCTGTTCCTGCTGCTCCACGACGTCACCGGCGGCCATCGCACCATTCTGGCGCATACGGGCTCCCCTCTTGACGCATCAAGTAAGGCTCCTTAACTTTATCGGCCAGTCAGCCACCGGATACCGGCCCGCACGCCGTAACCCGCCCTTTCGCCCCGCACCCACCCCCAGGAGCCCTCATGTCCGGTAGCCCGCCACCCAACGGTGGCTTCGTCCGTCGCGTCGGCCGGTTCCAGGCCACAGCGATCAACATGAGCCAGATGTGCGGCATCGGCCCGTTCGTCACGATCCCACTCATGGTCGCCGCCTTCGGCGGCCCCCAGGCGGTGATCGGATTCATCGCGGGCGCGATCCTGGCGCTGGCCGACGGACTGGTCTGGGCCGAGCTCGGCGCGGCCATGCCCGGTTCCGGCGGCAGCTACGTCTATCTGCGCCAGGCCTTCCAGTACCGCACCGGCCGGCTGATGCCGTTCCTCTTCGTCTGGACGGCGATGCTCTTCATTCCGCTGATCATGTCCACGGGCGTGGTCGGCTTCGTGCAGTACCTCGGCTACCTGGCCCCCGATCTGACGAAGACCCAGGGGGACCTGATCGGCCTCGGGATCGTCGCGCTCGTCGTGCTGCTGCTGTGGCGCGGCATCGAGAACATCGCCCGGATCACCGCCGTGATGTGGACGGTCATGATCGCCTCGGTCTTCCTGGTGATCCTGGCCGCCGCCACCGACTTCAGCCCGCACCTGGCCTTCACCTACCCGGCGGACGCCTTCGACCTGGGCAGCAACCACTTCTGGATCGGCTTCGCCGCCGGTCTGACCATCGGCATCTACGACTACCTCGGCTACAACACCACGGCCTACATGGGGGCCGAGATCAAGGACCCCGGCCGTACGCTGCCCCGCTCGATCATCTTCTCCATCCTCGGCATCATGGCGATCTACCTGCTGCTGCAGATCGGCACCCTGGGCGTCATCGACTGGCACCGCATGACCGACCCGAACGACATCGCCTCCACCTCCGTGGCCTCGGCGGTGCTGGAGAAGACCTGGGGCAAGGGGGCGGCCGACACGGTCACCGTGCTCATCCTGATCACGGCGTTCGCCTCCGTGTTCACCGGTCTGCTCGGCGGCTCGCGCGTGCCCTACGACGCGGCCCGCGAACGCGTCTTCTTCCGCCCCTACGCCAAGCTCCACCCCCGGCACCGCTTCCCGATGCTGGGCCTGGCCACCATGGGAGTGATCACCGCCGTCGGCTTCCTCATCGGCCGGCACACCGACCTCGCGACCCTGATCCAGCTGCTGACGACGGTGATGGTGCTCGTTCAGGCGCTCGCCCAGATCGTCGCCCTGACGGTGCTGCGCAAACGGCAACCCACGCTGCGCCGCCCCTATCGCATGTGGCTCTACCCCCTGCCGAGCATCGTCGCCTTCGTCGGCTGGTGCGTGATCTACGGCTACGCGGACAAGAACTCGCCGGGCCGCCACCCCATCGAGTGGTCCCTGGCCTGGCTGGCCCTGGGCGGTGTCGCCTATGTGCTGTGGGCCCGCTTCGAGAAGGTGTGGCCGTTCGGACCGAAGGAGATCACCGAGGAGTACCTGAAGGCCGAGGACCCCGACGTGGCACCCGCGGGAGCCTGAGCCACTAAGATTTCCGCATCTCACAGGCCTCCCCGGCCGGACATGCTCCGCCGGGGAGGCTTTTCGCATGTCCGGACCCTTTCGGCCGACCTCAGGAGTGCCTCATGCCCGTTGTGTCCGTCCGCCTCGCGACCGCCGCGGACCGGCCGGTCGTCGAGCGACTGTGGCTGATGTTCCGTCATGACCTGTCGGGCCTGCGCGGCGTGCTGCCGAACCCGGACGGCACCTTCCGCGGCGACCGGGTCGAGGCGGCCTTCGCCGAGGACGGCTGGGCGCCGTACCTCTTCCACCGCGACGACCACCCCGTCGGCTTCGCCTTCGTCCGGGCGCTGGACGCCCCGGTGCGTGTGCTGAACAGCTTCTTCGTGGTGCGCGGCGCGCGACGGGCGGGCATCGGTCTGCGGGCCGTGCGGCAGGTGGTGGCCAGGCACCCGGGGCCCTGGGAGGTCGCCTTCCAGTACGACAACGAGGCGGCGGTGCGCTTCTGGCGCCGCGCCGCCCGCGAACTCGCCGGTCACGCCTGGTCGGAGGAGGCGCGGCCGGTGCCGGACCGGCCCGGACTGCCGCCCGACGCGTGGATCTCCTTCACCGTCGGCGAGACCGGATCATTGACATGCAGGTAATTACCTGCATAACGTTGGGTGTGCGAGAAGAGAGCGACTCCGGGATGGACAAGGTCTTCAAGGCGCTGGCCGACGACACGCGAAGGCGGCTGCTGGACCGGCTGCACGAGCACAACGGCCAGACACTGGGCGAGCTGTGCGGGCGCATCGACATGACACGCCAGTCGGTGACCCAGCACCTGGCAGTCCTCGAGGCCGCGAACCTCGTCAGCACGGTGCGGCGGGGGCGGGAGAAGCTGCACTACCTCAACCCGGTCCCACTGCACGAGATCCAGGAACGGTGGATCGACAAGTTCGAGCGCCCGCGCCTGAGCGCGCTCGGCGCCGTGAAACGACAAGCCGAGGAAGCCATGACCGACAAGCCCACGTTCGTGTACGTCACCTACATCCGCAGCACGCCCGAGAAGGTCTGGGAGGCGCTCACCGACGCCGACCTGACCGCCTCCTACTGGGGCCACAGCAACGTCTCGGACTGGCGTCGGGGTTCACGCTGGGAGCACGTCCGCACGGACGGCTCCGGCATCGCCGACGTCGTCGGCACCGTCGTGGAGAGCGAGCCCCCCACGCGTCTGGTCGCCACCTGGGTGGATCCGCAGAAGGAGGGTCAGGAGGACACCTACGCCCGGGTCACCTTCGACATCACCCCGCACGAGGACATCGTCCGCCTCACCGTCACGCACGAGGACCTGTGGGACGAGGGCGCGCTGTCCGACGTGTCGCTCGGCTGGCCCGCGGTGCTGTCCAACCTCAAGTCCCTGCTGGAGACCGGCAGTCCGCTGCCGCAGGAGCCGTGGCTGGTCCCCGGCCGCTGAGCACGACCGCGGGAGGGGCCTCCGGGGGGCGCCGACCCTCCCCGGAGGCCGTCGGGGAGGAGGGGAGCTCCCCGACCCGCCGGACCGTCAGCCGGTCCCAGGGTTCACTCCTACTTCCGTGGCAGGGCGCCCGGCGGATGCGGAGCGGCGCCGCAGATTCCCGTGCCACCGGCGCGCCAGGACCACGGCCCCGACCAGGGCCAGCAGCACCCCCACGGGCCCCGGCAGCGCCGCCGACGCTCTCCCGCCGGGCCCGGCCGGCACGTGCGTCCGCTCGGCGATCGCCCGCCGCACCAGGGCGGGAGGCCGCCGGGCCGCGCCGCCGCCCGGCCGGGTGCTCCGGCCCGCCGCGACGGCCCGCAGCAGCCCCGCAAGCGCGTCGGCGCACTGCAGGCACTCCGCCACGTGCCCCTCGGCCGCCACGACGTCCGCGGAGCGGGACAGCCGGCTCCCGTCGAGGGCGATGGCCACGAGGAGGTCCGGTGGTACGTGGCCGACGCGGTACGGGCCGGGCATGCGCCGCCCCTTTCTCGTACGGGTGGGTTCACAGCGGCGCAGCGTTTCTGCGTCGAAAGGAGGTGCGAGTGGTCACTCGTGAGCCTTTCAGAGGTCCTCCTCCTGCAGGCGCCGCCGCAACTGGTGCAGGCCGCGGCGCGCATGGCTCTTCACGGTGCCCAGCGGCCAGCCTGTGCGCTCGGCGATCTGCGTCTGGGTGAGGTCCTCGTAGAAGGCCAGCCGTAGCACCCGCTGCTGAGGAGCGGGCAGCCTGGCCAGCTCGTCCAGCACGAGCACACGGTCGAGGGCGGCGTCGGGCTGCGCGGCCGAGGGGTCGGACGAGGACAGGGACGACGACGAACCGACGGAGGCCACGGTCGCCAGTCGGCGGGTGCGAGCCGAGAGCGCGTCGGCGATCTTGCGCCGGGTGATACCGACGATCCAGCCCCCGACGGTGCCGCGCTCCGGCCGGAAGGCCCGGCGTCCGCGCCACACCCCGAGGAACACCTGCTGGGTGACGTCCTCCGCCTCCTTCGCGTCGCCCAGAGATCGCCAGGCCAGCGAGTGCACCAGCGACGACCAGCGACGGTAGGCCGCCTCCAGGCAGTACTCGTCGCCCTCGGCCAGTCCACGGGCGAGTTCGTCCTCGGTCGGCGAATCCGCCGCCGGGGCCTGTGACGGTGGGTAGGGGCCGGGGCCGGGGCGGGCTGCCGCGGGGGCCGGTGCGACGGTGCTGCGCTGCGGGCACATGTGCGGCTCCTCGCGTCGGACGAGCGGGCGGATCGGGCGCGGCCGCCCGGGCGGCCGCCGGTCCGTTCATGCTGAGAGCCCGTGGACAAGGTCATCAACTCGCATCGTTTCTGCGTCGTATAGGCTCGTCGCATGAGCGAAGCGGCCGCCTACGGGGATGCCACGCACGGCGAGGACCGGGGCGAGGCGCAGCCCGCCACCGAGGCGGGTGTGCCCCTGACGACCGGGGCCCTGGCCCGGCGGCTCGGGGTCTCGCCCACCACGCTGCGCTCCTGGGACCGCCGCTACGGCATCGGCCCGGCGGCCCGCGCCGACGGACGGCACCGCCGCTGGACCCGGCAGGACGTCGCGGTGCTGGAGGCGATGTGCCGGCTGACCTCGTCGGGGGTACCGCCCGCGGAGGCGGCCCGGGCCGCGAAGGAGACGGCCGAGGCCCTGCCCGGAACGGCCGAGACGTACGTCCAGCCCTCGCCGCCGAGCCGCTCGAAAGCGGCCGGCACCCTGCCCCTCGGCGATGTCCGCCAGGAGTGCCGGGGGCTGGCCCGCGCCGCCGTACGCCTGGACGCCCCGGCCGTCGAGGCGCAACTGGCCGCCGCCGTCGAGCAGTACGGCATCGCCGTCGCCTGGCAGGAGGTGATGGCGCCGACCCTGCACGCCGTGGGACGCAAGTGGGCCTCCTCCGGCGACCGCTACGTCGAGGTCGAGCACATGCTGTCCTGGCACGTCTCCACCACCCTGCGCAGGCACACCCCGGCCCCCGAACGGCAGGGCGATGTCTCGGCCACCGGGCCCGTCCTGCTGGCCTGTGTCCCCGGTGAACAGCACACCCTGGCGATCGAGGCGCTCAACGCCGCCCTGGGCGCGCTCCACCTTCCGACACGGATGTTCGGCGCCGCCGTACCGGTGGAGGCGCTCACCGCGGCGGTGCAGCGGCTGGGGCCGTCGGCCGTGGTGCTGTGGGCGCAGGCGCGCTCCACCGCCAGCCTGCCGCTGGCCCGGCACGTCGCCGACACCCAGTGGGGGGTCAAGGGCGCGCGGCGCGGGCCACTGGTCGTCCTGGCCGGACCCGGCTGGTCCGGCCCCTCGGCGCGGGGCCTGCCCAGGCCGCAGACCCTGAACCAGGCCCTGGACCTCCTCTCCGGCGCCCACCACGGCGAGACGGCCGGCGAACGCCCCTGACGACCCGCCCCCACGCCGACCACCACCGCGTGCCGGCGGCACACCGACTGCCGACGAGCGACGGCGGCAGCCAGGGGCGCGGGGTCGGGTGCTGCCGTGCGGCCGGCCGCGGTCACGGGAGGGCCGTGCGGCGCATGGGGGGCGTCGGGGGAATCGGCTCAGGCAGCCGGCCCTGGGGTGGCCGCGGGGCGGTGGCCGGTGGCGGTCATGGGAAGGCTGTCGGGTGGATGGGGGGGTCGGGGGAATCGGCTCAGGCAGCCGGCCCTGGGGTGGCCGCGGGGCGGTGGCCGGTGGCGGTCATGGGAGGGCTGTCGGGTGGATGGGGGTGTCGGGGGAATCGGCTCAGGCACCCGGTCCGGGGGTGGCCGCGGGTCGGTGGCCGGTGGCGGTCGCGGG
>NZ_JAMGBF010000004.1 GCF_023516615.1 Streptomyces panaciradicis | reverse complement strand
GCCCCGCACCGGCCCGCCCGGCCGCCCCGAAACCGCTGCGCCTGGGCAGCCCGCGCCCCCGGCTGCGCATGGTCGGCCTGGCGCTCGCCCTGGTCCTGATCGCCTTCGTCGTACGGCTGTTGCAGGTCCAGGCTGTGGACGCGAGCACCTACGCCGCCATGGCCGACCAGAACCGCTACGTCGGCCAGGTCCTGCCCGCCGAGCGCGGCGGCATCACCGACCGCGCCGGCGTGGCACTCGCGACCAGCGTGGACGCCTACGACATCACCGCCGACCCCACGATGTTCACCCGCGAGCAGCTGAAGATCGACGACGGGCCCGAGCAGGCGGCCGCGCTGCTCGCGCCCATCCTCGGCCTGGACCAGGAAGCCCTGGTCAAGAAACTCCGGCCGAAGAACAAGGCGCTGCGCTACACCCTGCTCGCCCAGCGGCAGACGCCGCAGGTGTGGACGCAGATCAAGGACCTGAAGGCCGCTCTGGCGAAGAAGTCGGACACCGCCGACGTCCTGGCCGGCGTCTTCTCCACCCCCAGCAGCAAGCGGGTCTACCCCAACGGTGCCCTCGCCGCCGGGATACTGGGCTGGGTCAACGCCGACGGCAAGGGCGGCGGCGGCATCGAGCAGGAGCTCAACAAGGAGCTGTCCGGCAAGGACGGCAAGATCCGCTACGCCCAGTCCGGCGGGCGGCTGGTGCCCACCGCGGGCTCCACGGAGACCCCCGCCGTGCCCGGCAGCGACGTCGAGCTCACCATCGACCGCGACATCCAGTGGGCCGCCCAGAGCGCCATCAGCGAGCAGGTGAAGAAGTCCGGGGCGGACCGCGGCTACGTGATAGTGCAGGACACCCGCACCGGCGAGATCCTCGCGATGGCCAACTCGCCCGGCTTCGACCCCAACGACCTGTCCAAGGCGAACCCGAACGCCCTGCACAACTGGGCCGTCGAGGACGCCTACGAGCCCGGTTCCACCGCCAAGATCATGTCGATGGCCGCCGTGCTGCAGGAGAACGTGGCCACGCCGCTGACGCACGTCGTCGTGCCCAACCGGCTGCACCGCGGCGACCGGCTCTTCAAGGACGACATCGACCACAAGACCTGGGACCTCACGCTCAACGGCGTCCTCGCCAAGTCCAGCAACATCGGCACCATCCTGGCCACCGGCCAGCTCGGCAGGACGCAGGCCGAGGCCAACAAGGTCCTCTACAAATACCTGCGCGGCTTCGGCCTCGGCAGCTACAGCGGACTGGACTTCCCCGGCGAGACCAAGGGCATCCTCGCCCCGCCCGCCACGTGGTCGACCTCGCAGCAGTACACGATTCCTTTCGGCCAGGGCATGTCGCTCAACGCGCTCCAGGCGGCGTCGGTCTACTCGACGATCGCCAACGGCGGCGTCCGCGTCGCCCCCACCCTCGTACGCGGCACGAAGGGACCCGACGGACGGTTCGTGCCGGCCGCCAAGCCCCGGAAGACAAGGGTCGTGAGCGCGAAGACGGCGAAGACGCTCGCCCAGATGCTGGAGTCGGTCGTGGACGACCAGGAGGGAACGGGCGCCAAGGCGCGCATCCCCGGCTACCGGGTGGCGGGCAAGACGGGTACGGCCAACCGCGTGGATCCGGCCACCGGCAAGTACCGCGGATACACGTCCTCGTTCGCCGGCTTCGCCCCCGCGGACAACCCGCGCGTGACCGTGTACTGCGCCATCCAGAACGCCACCAAGGGCAACTACTTCGGCGGCCAGATCTGCGGCCCCATCTTCAAGGAGGTGATGGAGTTCGCACTGAAGACCCTCCAGGTCCCGCCCACGGGCGCCCAGCCCGCGCGCCTGCCCGTCACCTTCACTCCCTGATCAGCGCAACCAGTCAGGAACGCTCCGTGACCATGATCACTCCCGACTCCGGCAAGCCGGACACCCCCCGCCCCTCGCTTCGCCCGCAGGCGGGTACGCCCGGTACGCTCACCGCCGTGCCACACGCTGATCAGTCCCAAACCACCCAGAAGGGCGTTTCCGTGACATACCCGGGGCCGCCACGACCGGTTCAGGTCTCCGCCACACCACTGACGGAGCTCGCCGATCAGCTGGGTGCCGCCGCGCCGCAGAGCACCGCCGAGGTCACGGGCATCACCCACGACTCGCGTGCCGTCCGCCCCGGCGACCTGTACGCCGCCCTGCCGGGCGCCCGCCTGCACGGCGCCGACTTCGTGACCCAGGCCGCGGGCCTCGGTGCGGTCGCGGTGCTCACGGACCCCACCGGAGCCGAGCGCGCCGCCGCCACGGGCCTGCCGGTCCTGGTCGTCGACGACCCGCGGGCCCTGATGGGCGAGCTGGCGGCGACGATCTACGGCCACCCGGGCCGGGACCTGCTCCAGATCGGCATCACCGGCACCTCCGGCAAGACCACCACCGCCTACCTCGTCGAGGGCGGTCTGAAGACCAAGAACAACACCGGCCTGATCGGCACGGTCGAGATGCGCATCGGCGACGAGCGCATCAAGTCCGAGCGCACCACCCCCGAAGCCACCGACCTGCAGGCCCTGTTCGCCGTGATGCGCGAGCGCGGGGTCGAGGCGGTGGCCATGGAGGTCTCCAGCCACGCGCTGGTCCTCGGCCGGGTCGACGGCTGCGTCTTCGACATCGGCGTGTTCACCAACCTCAGCCCGGAACACATGGAGTTCCACTCCGACATGGAGGACTACTTCCGGGCCAAGGCGCAGCTGTTCACGCCGCGCCGCAGCAGGCTCGGCGTGGTCAACGTCGACGACGAGTACGGCCGCCGGCTGACCAGGGAGGCCACCGTCCCGGTCGTCACCTACTCCGCCGAGGGCCACCCGGACGCCGACTGGCGGGCCGAGGACGTCCGGATCGGCCCGATGGACTCGACGTTCACCGTCGTCGGCCCCGAGGGCGAGCGGATCGAGGCCACCTCGCCCCTGCCGGGCGGGTTCAACGTGGCCAACACCCTCGCCGCGATCGCCGCCCTCGCCGCGGCCGGCCTCGACCCGCAGGCCGCCGCCGACGGCGTCGCCGCCGTGCCGGGCGTGCCGGGCCGGCTGGAGCGCGTGGACGCCGGGCAGCCGTATCTCGCGGTCGTCGACTACGCCCACAAGACGGACGCCGTCGAGTCGGTCCTGCGCGCCCTGCGCAAGGTCACCGAGGGCAGGCTGCACGTCGTGCTCGGCTGCGGCGGCGACCGCGACAGAACCAAGCGGGCGCCGATGGGCGCCGCCGCGGCGCGCCTCGCCGACACCGCCGTACTGACCTCCGACAACCCCCGCTCCGAGGACCCCCTCGCCATCCTTGCAACCATGCTCGAGGGCGCCGCGTCCGTACCAGCACACGAACGCGGTGAGGTGCAGGTCTTCGAGGACCGGGCCGCCGCGATCGCCGCAGCCGTCGCCCGCGCGCAGCCCGGTGACACCGTGCTCGTCGCGGGCAAGGGCCACGAGCAGGGCCAGGACATCGCCGGTGTGGTCCGTCCCTTCGACGACCGCCAGGTGCTTCGAGAAGCCATCCAGCAGACCCAGGGATGAACTTGTGATCGCCCTCTCTCTCGCCGAGATCGCAGAAGTCGTCGGCGGGCAGACGCACGACATACCGGATCCGTCCGTCCAGGTCACCGCTCCGGTCGTCCGGGACTCCCGCCAGGTGGAGCCCGGCAGCCTGTTCGTCGCCTTCGTCGGCGAACGCGTCGACGGCCACGACTACGCCCGGCAGGTCGTGGAGGCGGGCGCGGTCGCGGTCCTCGCGTCCCGGCCCGTCGGCGTCCCCGCGATCGTCGTCGACGACGTCCAGAGCGCCCTCGGCGCCCTCGCGCGGCACGTCGTACGACGGCTCGGCGCGACCCTCGTGGCCCTCACCGGCTCGGCGGGCAAGACCAGCACCAAGGACCTGATCGCCCAGGTCCTGCGGCGCAAGGCGCCGACGGTGTTCACGCCCGGCTCGCTCAACAACGAGATCGGCCTGCCGCTGACCGCCCTGTCCGCCACCGAGGAGACGAAGTTCCTCGTGCTGGAGATGGGCGCCCGCGGCATCGGCCACATCCGCTACCTCACCGAGCTGACCCCGCCGCGGATCGGCCTCGTGCTCAACGTCGGCAGCGCCCACATCGGGGAGTTCGGCGGACGGGAGCAGATCGCGCAGGCCAAGGGCGAACTCGTGGAGGCCCTGCCGGAGGACGGCGCCGCGATCCTCAACGCGGACGACCCCTTCGTACGGGCCATGGCGTCCCGCACGAAGGCCAGGGTGGTCCTCTTCGGTGAGAGCGACGAAGCGGACGTACGGGCCGAGAACGTGCGACTCACGGACACGGGACAGCCCGCGTTCAGGCTCCACACACCCTCCGGTGCAAGCGACGTGACCATGCGCCTGTACGGTGAGCACCACGTGTCGAACGCGCTCGCCGCGGCCGCCGTCGCCCATGAGCTGGGCATGTCCGCGGAAGAGATCGCCACCGCGCTCTCCGAGGCGGACTCCCTCTCCCGCTGGCGTATGGAGGTCACCGAGCGACCGGACGGCGTGACCATCGTCAACGACGCCTACAACGCGAACCCCGAGTCCACGCGAGCCGCCCTGCGCGCGCTCGTGGCCATGGGCAAGGGACGCCGGACCTGGGCGGTGCTCGGCAAGATGGCCGAGCTCGGGGACGAGGCGCTCGCCGAGCACGACGCGGTCGGACGGCTCGCCGTCCGGCTCAATGTCGGCAAGCTCGTCGCGGTCGGGGGCAGGGAAGCGTCCTGGCTGCAACTGGGCGCATATAACGAGGGTTCGTGGGGTGAGGAGTCGGTGCACGTGTCCGACGCACAGGCGGCGATCGACCTGTTGCGCAGCGAGTTGCGCCCGGGGGACGTCGTGCTCGTGAAGGCGTCCCGGTCGGTGGGGCTCGAGAGCGTGGCGCAGGCGCTGCTCGAGACCGGTGCCGCGGGTGGGGCTGATGCCCGATGATGAAGCAGATCCTGTTCTCGGGCGTCATCGGTCTGTTTCTGACGCTGGTCGGCACCCCGCTGCTGATCAAGCTGCTGGCGCGCAAGGGCTACGGCCAGTACATCCGTGACGACGGCCCGCGCGAGCACGCCAGCAAGCGCGGTACGCCGACGATGGGCGGTATCGCCTTCATCCTGGCCACCGTCGCCGCGTACTTCCTGTCCAAGGTGATCACCGGTCAGCCGCCCACCTACTCCGGCCTGTTGGTGCTCGGCCTGATGTGCGGCATGGGCCTGGTCGGCTTCCTGGACGACTACATCAAGATCGTCAAGCGGCGTTCGCTCGGCCTGCGGGCCAAGGCGAAGATGGCCGGTCAGCTCATCGTCGGCATCAGCTTCGCGGTGCTCGCGCTGCAGTTCTCCGACGCCCGCGGCAACACCCCGGCCTCCACCAAGCTGTCGTTCATCACGGACTTCGGCTGGACCATCGGCCCGGTGCTGTTCGTGGTCTGGGCGCTGTTCATGATCCTCGCGATGTCGAACGGCGTGAACCTGACGGACGGTCTGGACGGCCTGGCCACCGGCGCCTCCGTGCTCGTCTTCGGCGCCTACACCTTCATCGGCGTCTGGCAGTTCCAGGAGTCCTGCGCCAACGCGCAGACCCTCACCAACCCCGGCGCCTGCTACGAGGTGCGCGACCCGCTGGACCTCGCGGTCATCGCCTCCGCGCTGATGGGCGCCTGCCTCGGCTTCCTGTGGTGGAACACCTCGCCGGCCAAGATCTTCATGGGCGACACCGGTTCGCTGGCGCTCGGCGGTGTCCTGACCGGCCTCGCCATCTGCTCCCGCACGGAGCTGCTGGTGGCCATCATGGGCGGCCTGTTCGTCCTCATCACCATGTCGGTCGTCATCCAGGTCGGCTCCTTCCGGCTCACCGGCAAGCGCGTCTTCCGCATGGCGCCCCTGCAGCACCACTTCGAACTCAAGGGCTGGTCCGAGGTCCTGGTCGTGGTCCGCTTCTGGATCATCCAGGGCATCTGCGTCATCGTCGGACTGGGCCTCTTCTACGCGGGATGGGCAGCGGACAAGTGACCTCCTCGGTGCCTGAAGGATCCTCGGAGTTCCAGGGCAAGCACGTCACCGTCGCCGGGCTCGGCGTCTCCGGCATCCCGGCGGCCAAGGTGCTGCACGCGCGCGGCGCGATCGTCACGGTCGTCAACGACGGCGACGACTCCCGCGCGCGGGAACAGGCCGCCGAACTGGAGGCGCTGGGCGTCACCGTGCGCCTCGGCGACGGCGCGACCCTGCCCGAGGGCACCGAACTCGTCGTCACCGCGCCCGGCTGGAAGCCGGACAAGCCGCTGTTCGAGGCGGCCCGCGCGGCCGGCGTGGAGATCTGGGGCGACGTCGAACTCGCCTGGCGGCTCAGGGGCCCCGACGCGGCCCCCTGGCTCGCCGTCACCGGCACCAACGGCAAGACCACCACCGTGCAGATGCTGGCGTCGATCCTGAAGGCGGCGGGCCTGCGCACGGCCGCCGTCGGCAACATCGGCGTCTCGCTGCTGGACGCGGTGCTCGGCGAGGAGCACTACGACGTCCTGGCCGTGGAGTTGTCGAGCTACCAGCTGCACTGGGCGCCGTCCCTGCGGGCCCATTCGGCGGCGGTGCTCAACCTCGCCCCCGACCACCTCGACTGGCACGGCTCGATGGAGGCGTACGCGCGCGACAAGGGCCGTATCTACGAGGGCAATCGGGTCGCCTGCGTCTACAACGCCGCCGACAAGGCCACCGAGGACCTGGTCCGCGAGGCCGACGTCGAGGAGGGCTGCCGGGCGATCGGCTTCACCCTCGGCACCCCGGGACCCTCCCAACTCGGCGTCGTCGAAGGCATCCTGGTCGACCGCGCCTTCGTGGAGAACCGGCACAAGAACGCCCAGGAGCTCGCCGAGGTCTCGGACGTGAACCCGCCGGCCCCGCACAACATCGCCAACGCCCTTGCGGCGGCGGCCCTCGCGCGCGCCTTCGGGGTGCCCGCCAAGGCCGTACGCGACGGCCTGCGGAACTTCACGCCGGACGCGCACCGCATCGCGCACGTGGCCGACGTCGACGGGGTCGCCTACGTCGACGACTCCAAGGCCACCAACACGCACGCCGCGGAAGCCTCGTTGGCGGCCTACGAGTCCATCGTGTGGATCGCGGGCGGGCTCGCCAAGGGCGCGACCTTCGACGAGCTGGTCGCCAAGTCGGCAAAGCGACTTCGCGGCGCCGTGCTCATCGGCGCGGACCGCGCTCTCATCCGCGAAGCGCTCGCGCGACACGCGCCGGAAGTACCCGTCGTCGACCTCGACCGGACCGACACTGGGGCGATGCTCGCGGCTGTCCAGGAGGCGAAGCGGCTCGCGGCCGAAGGCGACACGGTGCTGCTGGCCCCCGCCTGTGCCTCGATGGACATGTTCGCCAACTACAACAAGCGCGGTGACGCGTTCGCGGAGGCGGTTCGCGAACTCGGCGCCTGACCGACGTAGCGGAGGCGTCTGATGCCCAGTAGCCGTACCGGACGGCCGCCCGTTCAACGGGCCGTCCGACGCCCCGCCGGTCCCCGGCCGCCCCGCGACAACCCGGTGCTGCGCGCGTACCTCAACGCCAAGCGCGCCTGGGACCGGCCGCTGACCGCCTACTACCTGATCGCCGGCGGCAGTTTCCTGATCACCGTGCTCGGTCTGGTGATGGTCTACTCGGCCTCCCAGATCACCGCGCTGCAGATGTCCCTGCCGGGCTCCTACTTCTTCCGCAAGCAGCTCCTCGCGGCCGTCATCGGCGGCGTCCTGCTGCTGATCGCCTCCCGGATGCCGGTCAAACTGCACCGCGCGCTGGCCTATCCGATCCTCGCGGGCGCCGTCTTCCTGATGGCCCTGGTGCAGGTGCCGGGGATAGGGATGTCGGTCAACGGCAACCAGAACTGGATCTCGCTCGGCGGCTCCTTCCAGATCCAGCCCAGCGAGTTCGGCAAGCTCGCCCTGGTCCTGTGGAGCGCCGACCTGCTGGCCCGCAAGCAGGACAAGAACCTGCTCAACCAGTGGAAGCACATGCTGGTGCCGCTCGTGCCGGTCGCCTTCCTGCTGCTCGGCCTGATCATGCTCGGCGGCGACATGGGCACGGCGATCATCCTCACCGCGATCCTGTTCGGCCTGCTGTGGCTGGCCGGGGCGCCCACCCGCCTCTTCGTCGGCGTGCTGTCGGTCGCCGCCACCCTCGGTGTGATCCTGATCAAGACCAGCCCCAACCGCATGGCCCGTCTGGCCTGCATCGGCGCCACGGAGCCCAAGTCCGGGGTCGCCGACTGCTGGCAGGCCGTGCACGGGATCTACGCGCTCGCATCCGGCGGAATCTTCGGTTCCGGGCTCGGTGCGAGTGTGGAGAAATGGGGACAACTCCCCGAGGCGCACACGGACTTCATCTTCGCCGTCACCGGTGAGGAACTGGGCCTGGCGGGGACGCTGTCGGTACTCGCCCTCTTCGCGGCTCTAGGCTATGCGGGTATCCGCGTGGCCGGACGCACGGAGGACCCCTTCGTCAGGTATGCCGCGGGAGGCGTGACCACCTGGATCATCGCGCAGGCGGTGATCAACATCGGTGCGGTGCTCGGTCTGCTGCCGATCGCCGGAGTCCCCCTCCCGCTGTTCTCCTACGGAGGATCCGCCCTGCTGCCGACCATGTTCGCCATCGGGCTGCTGATCGCGTTCGCGCGTGACGAGCCCGCTGCGCGGGCGGCGCTTTCCTTGCGGCAACCCCGCTTTGGTAGAAAGCGGGCGGGAGGCGCCGTGCGGGACCGGGGGCCTCGGAGATGGAACACGATGCGACGGCGTGCCTCGGCGGCGCGTTCGTCCGGAGAGCGGTGAATTTCGGTGCATGTCGTACTCGCCGGTGGGGGGACCGCCGGCCACATCGAGCCCGCGCTCGCCCTCGCGGACGCCCTGCGCAGGCAGGACCCGACCGTGGGGATCACGGCCCTGGGCACGGAGCGCGGCCTGGAGACCAAGCTCGTACCGCAGCGGGGCTACGAGCTGGCGCTGATCCCCGCCGTACCCCTGCCGCGCAAGCCCACCCCCGAGCTGATCACCGTTCCGGGCCGGCTGCGCGGCACGATCAAGGCGACCGAGCAGATCCTGGAGCGCACCAAGGCGGACGCCGTGGTCGGCTTCGGCGGCTACGTCGCGCTGCCCGGCTACCTCGCCGCCAAGCGCCTCGGCGTGCCGATCGTGATCCACGAGGCCAACGCCCGCCCCGGCCTGGCCAACAAGATCGGGTCCCGGTACGCCGCCCAGGTGGCCGTCGCCACCCCGGACAGCAAGCTGCGCAACTCCCGCTACATCGGGATCCCGCTGCGCCACACCATCGCCACCCTGGACCGGGCGGCGGCCCGGCCCGAGGCCCGGCACATGTTCGGCCTCGACCCCAACCTGCCCACGCTGCTGGTCTCCGGCGGCTCGCAGGGCGCCCGCCGCCTCAACGAGGTCGTGCAGCAGGTCGCGCCGTGGCTGCAGCAGGCCGGCATCCAGATCCTGCACGCGGTCGGCCCGAAGAACGAACTGCCGCAGGTGCAGCAGATGCCGGGGATGCCCCCCTACATCCCGGTAAGTTACCTGGACCGGATGGACCTCGCGTACGCCGCTGCCGACATGATGCTCTGCCGCGCGGGCGCGATGACCGTCGCCGAACTCTCCGCCGTCGGGCTGCCGGCCGCCTACGTCCCGCTGCCCATCGGCAACGGCGAACAGCGGCTGAACGCCCAGCCGGTGGTCAAGGCCGGCGGCGGACTGCTGGTCGACGACGCGGAGCTGACACCCGACTGGGTGCGGGCGAACGTCCTGCCCGTGCTCGCCGACCCGCACCGGCTGTACGAGATGTCCCGCGCCGCCGCCGAGTTCGGCCGCCGGGACGCCGACGACCTGCTCGTCGGCATGGTGTACGAGGCGATCGCCGCCCACCGTGCACAGCACTAGGACCGCATGAGCGAAGGGCAGGGAGCGTGGCCGGACCGACCACCGCCGAGCGTGGTGAACGTCAGCAGGAGTCGTCCGGCCCGCCCCTCGCCCGGCGGTTGAGGCGACTGAAGCCGCCACGCGTTCGTACGATCATCATTCTCGCCGTGGCGCTGGTTCTTCTCGGCGCGGGCACCGTCTGGGTGTTGTACGGCTCCTCGTGGACCCGCGTGGAGCGCGTGTCCGTCTCGGGAACTCAGGTCCTGACGCCCGCGCAGGTGCGCGAGGCCGCCGACGTCCCCGTCGGGGCGCCGCTGATCTCCGTCGACACCGGCGAGATCGAGACGAGGCTGCGCGCGAAACTGCCCCGAATCCACACGGTCGACGTGGTCCGTTCCTGGCCCCACGGAATCGGCCTGAAAGTGGTTGAGCGCACTCCGGTTCTCATTGTTCAAAAGGGCGGAAAGTTCGTCGAAGTGGACGATGAAGGTGTCCGTTTCGCCACGGTTTCCCAGGCTCCGAAAAGCGTGCCGGCACTGGAATTGAGGCTCTCCCGGGGTTCCGCCGCCGCGAGCCTGCGGCGCTTCGGCGAGGCCCGTCTGGTGCGCGAGGCGGTGCGCGTCGCCGACGCCGTTCCGGCGGCCGTGGCACGCGAGACCGCGACCGTCGAAGTGCGTTCCTACGACGACATCCTGCTGCTGTTGAGCGGGGGCCGGACCGTGGCGTGGGGGAGTTCCGAGAGGGGCGCCCTGAAGGCCCGTACGCTCACCGCTCTCATGAAAGCGGCTCCGGATGCGCGGCACTTCGACGTCTCCGTTCCCACCGCCCCGGCGTCATCGGGGAGTTGACGCACATCCGCGCAGGCCAGCACCCTGGTTGGGCAGCGCTATGGCTGATCACATAGGGTGAAAAGAAAAACGGGAGGTTCGGCGTGTTCGTTGAACGTGCGCCACTTGTCGACTTAGTGTCCTGTTCGGAAGACTCCAGCGAACAGTCACACTGGTAACCCTAAACTTCAACGTTAGGGTTCGGGTCGGCGCTACGGACCGTCCCAATCGGCATCAGTCGTCGGATCGCACTCACCCGCGAAACGGCGACACGTAACTCGAGGCGAGAGGCCTTCGACGTGGCAGCACCGCAGAACTACCTCGCAGTCATCAAAGTCATCGGTGTCGGCGGCGGTGGTGTCAATGCCATCAACCGGATGATCGAGGTCGGTCTCAAGGGCGTCGAGTTCATCGCCATCAACACCGACGCGCAGGCGCTGTTGATGAGCGACGCCGACGTCAAGCTCGACGTCGGCCGCGAACTCACCCGCGGACTCGGCGCCGGAGCCAACCCGGCCGTCGGCCGCAAGGCCGCCGAGGACCACCGCGAGGAGATCGAGGAGGTCCTCAAGGGGGCCGACATGGTCTTCGTGACCGCCGGTGAAGGCGGCGGCACCGGCACCGGCGGCGCGCCCGTCGTCGCCAACATCGCCCGCTCCCTGGGCGCCCTCACCATCGGCGTGGTCACCCGCCCGTTCACCTTCGAGGGACGGCGCCGGGCCAACCAGGCAGAGGACGGCATCGCCGAACTCCGCGAAGAGGTCGACACCCTCATCGTCATCCCGAACGACCGGCTGCTGTCCATCTCGGACCGCCAGGTCTCGGTGCTCGACGCCTTCAAGTCGGCCGACCAGGTCCTGCTCTCCGGTGTCCAGGGCATCACCGACCTCATCACCACCCCCGGCCTCATCAACCTCGACTTCGCCGACGTCAAGTCGGTCATGTCCGAGGCCGGTTCGGCCCTCATGGGCATCGGCTCGGCCCGCGGCGACGACCGCGCGGTGGCCGCGGCCGAGATGGCCATCTCCTCGCCGCTGCTGGAGGCGTCCATCGACGGCGCCCGCGGTGTGCTGCTCTCCATCTCCGGCGGAAGCGACCTCGGCCTGTTCGAGATCAACGAGGCCGCCCAGCTGGTGAGCGAGGCCGCCCACCCCGAGGCCAACATCATCTTCGGCGCGGTCATCGACGACGCGCTCGGCGACGAGGTCCGGGTCACCGTGATCGCGGCCGGCTTCGACGGCGGCCAGCCGCCGGCCCGCCGGGAGACCGTCATGGGCTCGTCCTCGTCCTCCGCCCGCCGCGAGGAGCCCACTCCGGTACGGCAGCCCGAGTCCCGCCCGAGCTTCGGCTCGCTCGGCAGCGTCACGCCGAAGGAGGACCCGGAGCCCGCCCCCGAGCCGGTCGCCGACCTCCCGGTCGCCCCGCCGGTCCCGCCGTCGCGGTCGTACACCGACAGCGCCGCCGAGGAGCTGGACGTACCGGACTTCCTCAAGTGATCCTTCTGACGTGACAAAGCAGCGCGACACCGTGAGCGGCGCGCACTTCGCCTTCACCGACCGGTGGGGCGGGGTGAGCGCCGTTCCGTACGAGGAGCTCAACCTCGGCGGAGCGGTCGGCGACGACCCCGACGCCGTCCGCACCAACCGGCAGCGGGCGGCGGGGTCCCTCGGCCTCGACCCGGCGAACGTGGTCTGGATGAACCAGGTGCACGGAGCAGACGTGGCCGTGGTCGACGGACCGTGGGGCGACAACCCCGTGCCCGAGGTCGACGCGATCGTCACCACGCGCCGCGGACTCGCCCTCGCCGTCCTCACCGCCGACTGCACGCCCGTCCTGCTCGCCGACCCGGTCGCCGGGGTCGTCGCTGCGGCGCACGCGGGCCGGCCCGGCATGGTCGCCGGCGTCGTCCCGGCCGCGCTACGCGCGATGACCGAACTCGGCGCCGACCCCGCCCGGATCGTCGCCCGCACCGGCCCCGCCGTGTGCGGCCGGTGCTACGAGGTGCCCGAGCAGATGCGCGCCGAGGTGGCCGCGGTCGAGCCGGCGGCGTACGCCGAGACGAGCTGGGGCACGCCCGCCGTCGACGTGACCGCCGGAGTGCACGCGCAGCTCGACCGGCTCGGGGTACGCGACCGGTGGCAGTCCCCGGCGTGCACGCGGGAGTCGGCCGATCACTTCTCGTACCGACGCGACCGCACCACGGGGCGACTCGCGGGATATGTCTGGCTGGACTGAGGGACATGACGGACCGTAAGGACGAACTCGCCGCGAACCTGGCGAAGGTGGAGCGTCGCATCGCCGACGCCTGTGCGGCCGCTGGCCGGGCGCGGGACGAGGTGACCCTGATCGTGGTCACCAAGACCTACCCGGCGAGCGATGTGCGGATCCTGGCGGAGCTCGGTGTGCGGCACGTCGCCGAGAACCGGGACCAGGACGCCGCCCCCAAGGCGGCCGCCTGCTCGGATCTGCCGTTGACTTGGCACTTTGTTGGGCAGTTGCAGACCAACAAGGTTCGATCCGTGGTCGGTTATGCCGATATGGTGCAGTCCGTCGACCGCGCCCGGCTGGTGACCGCACTGTCCCGGGAGGCGGAGCGGCAGGAGCGCGAACTGGGCTGCCTGATCCAGGTCGCCCTCGACGCGGGGGAGAGCGGGCGCGGGGAGCGCGGGGGTGTGGGACCGGGCGGAATCGAAGAGTTGGGCGATCTCGTGGCGGGGGCGCCCGGGCTGCGGCTGGCGGGTCTGATGACCGTCGCGCCGCTGACCGGACCCTACGCGGGACGCGAACAGGCGGCGTTCGAGCGGTTGATGGATTTGTCGACCGACCTGCGCCGGGCCCATCCGGCTGCGAACATGGTCTCGGCAGGGATGAGTGCGGACCTCGAACAGGCCGTGGCGGCCGGAGCGACACATGTACGCGTCGGCACCGCGGTACTCGGAGTCCGCGCACGGCTCGGGTAACGTCGCCAGGAAGTCGGACCACAGCAGAAAATATGGTCAATGCCGCCGAAAGGCGGGCACAACGGCCTCGTGGATCGCGGGCACTTGGCAGTCGTCAGTCGATCCACCACAGAGCGGAGGACTCAGAGCATGGCCGGCGCGATGCGCAAGATGGCGGTCTACCTCGGCCTCGTGGAGGACGATGGGTACGACGGCAGGGGATTCGACCCCGATGACGACTTCGAGCCCGAACTCGACCCCGAACCGGAGCGGGACCACCGACGGCACGAGCCGTCGCACCAGTCTCACGCCGCACATCAGTCCCAAAGGGACGAAGAGGTGCGAATCGTGCAGCCCTCCGTGCCGCGCGAACCGGTCGCCCGTTCCGCTTCGCTACCCGCGGAATCCGGCCGTCCGGCGCGCATCGCGCCCGTGGCGTCCATCACACAAGAACGCGCAAGCCTGGAGAAGAACGCACCGGTGATCATGCCCAAGGTCGTGTCCGAACGAGAGCCTTACCGGATCACCACGCTTCACCCGCGGACCTACAACGAGGCCCGTACCATCGGGGAACACTTCCGTGAGGGCACCCCGGTGATCATGAATCTGACTGAGATGGATGACACAGACGCGAAGCGACTTGTCGACTTTGCGGCCGGTTTGGTGTTTGGTCTTCACGGCAGCATCGAGCGGGTGACGCAGAAGGTGTTCCTGTTGTCGCCTGCTAACGTCGATGTCACGGCGGAGGACAAGGCCCGTATCGCAGAGGGCGGGTTCTTCAACCAGAGCTGAGACGCACGACCGGAAACAGCAGTACGAGCAGTACCCGGCAGCACGGAAACAGGGGAGAGGGAAGCACCAGCAATGAGCGTGGTCCTGCAGGTCATTTACATCGCGCTGATGTGCTTCCTGATCGTGCTCATCTTCCGGTTGGTCATGGACTACGTCTTCCAGTTCGCCCGCTCATGGCAGCCCGGCAAGGCGATGGTGGTCGTTCTGGAGGCCACCTACACTGTCACCGACCCACCGCTCAAGCTTCTGCGGCGGTTCATCCCGCCGCTGCGCCTCGGGGGCGTGGCGCTCGACCTGTCCTTCTTCGTACTGATGATCATCGTCTACATCCTGATCTCGATCGTGAGCCGGCTGTGACCGATGTGACCTACCGTCTTGCCGAATGCCGACGACTACGTTGAGGTGAAGAGATGCCGTTGACCCCCGAGGACGTGCGGAACAAGCAGTTCACGACCGTCCGCCTCCGAGAAGGCTATGACGAGGACGAGGTCGATGCCTTCCTCGACGAGGTCGAAGCCGAACTGACCCGCCTGCTCCGCGAGAACGAGGACCTGCGCGCCAAACTGGCCGCGGCGACGCGTGCTGCTGCCCAGAACCAGCAGAACATGCGCAAGCCCCCGGAGGGTCCCGGCGGTCCGCAGGACCAGCAGCAGGGCGGCATGCCCCAGCAGGGCGGAATGCCTCAGCAGGGCGGTATGCCCCAGCAGGGCATGCGAGGCCCGGGCGCCCCGGTGCCGGCCGGCATATCGGGCCCGCCGCAGCAGCAGATGGGTGGCCCCATGGGTGGTCCGCCCCAGCTGCCGAGCGGTGCGCCGCAGCTGCCCGCCGGTCCCGGCGGACAGGGCGGCCCGCAGGGTCCCGGCCCGATGGGGCAGGGGCCGATGGGTCAGGGCCCCATGGGCCAGGGCCAGATGGGCCAGGGCCAGATGGGCGGCCCCATGGGCCAGCCCCCCATGCAGCAGCAGATGGGTGGCCCGATGGGCGGCCCCATGGGCGGTCCGATGGGCGGCCCCGGTCAGGGCCCCGGTGGCGACAGCGCCGCCCGTGTCCTGTCGCTGGCCCAGCAGACCGCCGACCAGGCGATCGCCGAGGCCCGTTCCGAGGCCAACAAGATCGTCGGCGAGGCGCGTTCGCGTGCCGAGGGTCTCGAGCGTGACGCCCGTGCCAAGGCCGACGCGCTGGAGCGGGACGCGCAGGAGAAGCACCGCGTCGCGATGGGCTCCCTGGAGTCCGCCCGCGCCACGCTGGAGCGCAAGGTCGAGGACCTGCGCGGCTTCGAGCGCGAGTACCGCACGCGTCTGAAGTCGTACCTGGAGTCGCAGCTGCGTCAGCTGGAGACCCAGGCCGACGACTCCCTCGCCCCGCCGCGCACCCCGGCCACGGCCTCCCTCCCGCCGTCCCCGGCGCCCTCCATGGCACCGGCCGGCGCGAGCGCCCCGTCCTACGGCGGCAACCAGAGCATGGGCGGTGCGCCGAGCCCCGCTGCCCCGTCCTACGGCGGCCAGCAGCAGATGTCCCCGGCGATGACCCAGCCGATGGCTCCGGTCCGCCCGCAGGGCCCGTCCCCGATGGGCCAGGCGCCGTCGCCGATGCGCGGCTTCCTGATCGACGAGGACGACAACTGACGGCCGCGGCACGGTGAGTAGTACGCCGTAGGCGTCGGCAGCGTTCAAAAGGGGCGAGCCCCGGACTCCGGTCCGGGGCTCGCCCCTTTTACGCGGGTTGACTCTGCCGAACGGAAGGGGCGCGGGGAACCGATTGAACGGTTCCCCGCGCCCCTTCAGCCGCCGTCGGCGAGGATCACACCTTCCGGAGGCGGAACGTCAGGGACAGCCCCTCGTCGGTGAAGGCGGAGCCGTACGTGTCGTCCGCCTCACCCTGCCCGAAGTCCGTGGCCAGGACCTCGTCGGCGATCAGACCCGTGTGCTCGCTCAGCGCCGCGACGACCGCGGGGTCCGTGGACGTCCAGCGCAGGGCGATCCGGTCGGCCACGTCCAGCCCGCTGTTCTTCCGGGCCTCCTGGATCAGCCGGATCGCGTCACGGGCCAGACCCGCCTGCCGCAGCTCCTCGGTGATCTCCAGGTCGAGGGCCACGGTCGCACCGGAGTCGGACGCCACCGACCAGCCCTCGCGCGGGGTCTCGGTGATGATCACCTCGTCGGGGGCGAGCGAGATCGTCTCCCCGTCGACCTCCACCGACGCCGTGCCCTCGCGCAGGGCCAGCGACAGCGCGGCCGCGTCCGCGTTCGCGACGGCCTTGGCCACGTCCTGCACCCGCTTGCCGAACCGCTTGCCCAGCGCCCGGAAGTTGGCCTTCGCGGTGGTGTCCACCAGCGAACCGCCGACCTCGGACAGCGACGCCAGCGAGGAGACGTTCAGCTCCTCGGTGATCTGGGCGTGCAGCTCGGTGTCGAGGGACTCGAACCCGGCCGCCGCGACCAGTGCCCGCGACAGCGGCTGGCGCGTCTTCACGCCCGACTCCGCGCGCGTGGCGCGGCCGAGCTCGACCAGCCGCCGGACCAGCAGCATCTGCTTCGACAGCTCGGGGTCGATCGCCGTCAGGTCCGCCTCGGGCCAGGAGGCCAGGTGCACGGACTCCGGCGCGCCCGGGGTCACCGGCACGACCAGGTCCTGCCAGACCCGCTCGGTGATGAACGGCGTCAGCGGGGCCATGAGCTTGGTGACCGTCTCGACGACCTCGTGCAGGGTGCGCAGCGCCGCCTTGTCGCCCTGCCAGAAGCGGCGGCGCGAGCGGCGGACGTACCAGTTGGACAGGTCGTCGACGAACGCCGACAGGAGCTTGCCGGCGCGCTGGGTGTCGTAGGACTCCAGAGCCTGGGTTACTTGGTCGGTCAGCGCGTGCAGTTCGGACAGCAGCCAGCGGTCCAGGACGGGGCGGTCGGCCGGGGCCGGGTCCGCCTCGCTGGGCGCCCAGTCGGAGGTGCGGGCGTACAGGGCCTGGAAGGCGACCGTGTTCCAGTAGGTGAGGAGCGTCTTGCGGACGACCTCCTGGATCGTGCCGTGGCCCACACGCCGCGCGGTCCACGGTGAGCCGCCCGCCGCCATGAACCAGCGCACGGCGTCTGCGCCGTGCTGGTCCATCAGCGGGATCGGCTGCAGGATGTTGCCCAGGTGCTTGGACATCTTGCGGCCGTCCTCGGCCAGGATGTGACCGAGGCAGACGACGTTCTCGTACGACGACTTGTCGAAGACCAGCGTGCCGACGGCCATGAGGGTGTAGAACCACCCGCGGGTCTGGTCGATGGCCTCGGAGATGAACTGCGCCGGGTAGCGGCTCTCGAACAGCTCCTTGTTCTTGTACGGGTAGCCCCACTGCGCGAACGGCATGGAGCCCGAGTCGTACCAGGCGTCGATGACCTCGGGCACGCGCGTGGCCGTCTTCTCGCACGTGGGGCAGGCGAAGGTGACGTCGTCGATGTACGGGCGGTGCGGGTCCAGTTCGGACTGGTCGGTGCCGGTCAGCTCGGTGAGCTCGGCGCGGGAGCCGACGACCGTGAGGTGCTCGTCCTCGCAGCGCCAGATCGGCAGCGGGGTGCCCCAGTAGCGGTTGCGGGACAGGGCCCAGTCGATGTTGTTGTTCAGCCAGTCGCCGTACCGGCCGTGCTTGACGGTGTCCGGGAACCAGTTGGTGTTCTCGTTCTCCTGAAGGAGCCGGTCCTTGATGGCCGTGGTGCGGATGTACCAGGACGGCTGCGCGTAGTAGAGGAGCGCGGTGTGGCAGCGCCAGCAGTGCGGGTAGCTGTGCTCGTACGGGATGTGCTTGAAGAGGAGGCCGCGCTGCTGGAGGTCCTCGGTGAGCTTTTCGTCCGCCTTCTTGAAGAAGACGCCGCCGACGAGCGGGACGTCCTCCTCGAAGGTGCCGTCCGGGCGGACCGGGTTCACCACGGGCAGGCCGTAGGCGCGGCAGACCTTGAGGTCGTCCTCACCGAAGGCGGGGGACTGGTGGACCAGACCCGTGCCGTCCTCGGTCGTGACGTACTCCGCGTTGACCACGTAGTGCGCCGGCTCCGGGAACTCCACGAGCTCGAACGGACGTTGATACGTCCAGCGCTCCATCTCGGCGCCGGTGAAGGACCGGCCGGTCGTCTCCCAGCCCTCGCCGAGGGCCTTCTCGACGAGCGGCTCGGCGACGACGAGCTTCTCCTCGCCGTTCGTGGCGACGACGTAGGTGACGTCGGGGTGGGCGGCGACGGCCGTGTTGGACACCAGGGTCCAGGGGGTCGTCGTCCACACCAGGAGCGCGGCCTCGCCGGCGAGCGGACCGGAGGTGAGCGGGAAACGGACGTACACGGACGGGTCGACGACCGTCTCGTAGCCCTGCGCCAGCTCGTGGTCCGACAGGCCGGTGCCGCAGCGCGGGCACCAGGGGGCGACGCGGTGGTCCTGCACCAGCAGGCCCTTGTCGAAGATCGTCTTCAGCGACCACCAGACCGATTCGATGTACTCGGGGTCCATCGTGCGGTAGGCGTCGTCCAGGTCGACCCAGTAGCCCATGCGGGTCGTCAGCTCGGTGAAGGCGTCGGTGTGGCGGGTCACCGACTCGCGGCACTTGGCGTTGAACTCGGCGATGCCGTACTTCTCGATATCCGGCTTGCCGCTGAAGCCCAGCTCCTTCTCGACCGCGAGCTCCACGGGCAGGCCGTGGCAGTCCCAGCCGGCCTTGCGGGCCACGTGGTGGCCGCGCATGGTGCGGAAGCGGGGGAAGACGTCCTTGAAGACGCGGGCCTCGATGTGGTGGGCGCCGGGCATGCCGTTGGCGGTGGGCGGGCCCTCGTAGAACACCCACTCGGGGCGGCCCTCGGACTGCTCCAGGGTCTTGGCGAAGATCTTCTGCTCGCGCCAGAAGTCGAGCACGGCGTGCTCGAGGGCGGGCAGGTCGACCTGGGCGGGCACCTGGCGGTACGTCGGCGTTGTCATCAGCGAGCTTCCTCCGGCGGACTTGCTGCCTTCCGTCCGGAGGGACGAGAGCCGAATGCTTCCCTACGCCGGTTTCGGCGCGCTCCCGCGGTACCACCCTCCTTGGCCCGCCGGCGCGGGGTGTGCGCCGATGAGCCCCCTCATTGGGGTCGCGATGCCGGTTCTACGGCCGCGGCTGCGGCTTTCTTCCGGCGGCTCCGGGGTGATCTTCACGTCGCGCTCGCCCCCGGGCTTCCACCGTCCCCGGGTCGCTCTGGGCTGCGTACGCCGCTACTCGTCCCCATCCACGCTTTTCGCTCCGCCCAGTGTACGGCGCCGCGCGGACAGCGGCCGACCGGTTTTCGGAGCTCCGGTGACAGGGGTGCCGGGGGAGCGGAGATGACCCGAATGGAGCGGTACGCGTGTTCGCATTCCGGGACGCACGGTCCGGCGGATTATGCCGCGAGGAGGTGGGCACAACGGATGCAGGCTCGCGGAGCGGCATGCGCGAGCCGGGCGAATCGGGCGGTGTGCCCCGTTGCCGCGGGACTCAAGTCGATTTATCGTCCCAGCACGATTCGCGTGCAAGATCACAATATGTGAAGGGGCCGCGGCCATGGTGGCGAAGAAGACCGCCGTACAGCATTCGGCGCCCGGCAGGTCCACACAGGCCCCGGGCGGTGCGGCCAAGGATGTGAGCGGGAAGAAGAGCGCGCGGGGCGGGGCCGGCGGGCGCGCGGGCGGGGCGGCGAAGGCGGAGCAGAGCGCGGAGCCGGTGAAGAGGGTGCGGGGCGCCGCCGCGGCGAAGGGCTCCGGGCCGCCTCCGGAGACCGAGCCGGCGCCCGAGGCGAAGCCCACGAGCAAGCGGGCCGCGGGGAAGGCGACGGGTGCCGCGAAGGCGACGGGAGCTGCGAAGACGGCCGGTGCCGCAAAGGCTGCAGGAGCTGCGAAGACGGCGGGTGCTGCCCGGACGGCGGGAGCTGCGAAGGCGGCGGCCGGTACGGCGGGGGCCGCTGAAGCGGGGGCCAAGACGGCGGCCGTCGGTAAGGCGGCGGCCGGTGAGGCGGGTGCCGGAAGGTCGGGGGTGGGTAAGAAGGCCGCCGGGAAGAAGACGGTGGCCAAGAAGGCCGCGCCGAAGAAGGAGACGGCGGCGAAAGCGGTGGCCGGGAAGGCGGCCGGGAAGGGCGCCGCCGAGGAGGCCGCTCCACGCAAGCGTGCCGCCAAGAAGACGGCGGCGCGTGCGGGAGGGGGCGCCGGGAAGGCGGTCGCCCCCGCGAGCGCGGGCGAGAAGAACGAGAGCACGGCCAAGAAGGCGGGCGCGGCGCAGGCCGCGGAGCAGACGGGAGCCACGACAGTGGTTGCGAAGAAGACTCCTGGCACGGCCACGGCGGCGAAGAGCGCCGTACCCAAGGCACGCCTCGCCGCGGCGGTGGAGCCGGGCGAGCTGGCGGTACGCCCCGGAGAGGACCCCTGGACGACGGAGGAGGTCGAGGAGGCGCGCGCCGAGCTGCAGTCCGAGCAGCAGCGGCTGAGCGACGAGATCTCCTCCTCCGAGGCCGCCCTGCAGGGCCTGATGCGGGACTCCGGGGACGGCGCCGGCGACGACCAGGCGGACACCGGCACGAAGAACATCACGCGCGAGCACGAGATGGCGCTCGCCGCCAACGCGCGCGAGATGCTCACGCAGACCGAGCACGCCCTGCAGCGGCTGGACGCGGGCACGTACGGCCTGTGCGAGAACTGCGGCAACCCGATCGGCAAGGCCCGCATGCAGGCCTTCCCGCGGGCCACCCTGTGCGTGGAGTGCAAGCAGAAGCAGGAACGCCGGTACTGAGTGCTCACACGCGCGTGTCGTACCCTCGTCCTCAGTCAGGTACCTAGGTCGAGGGACTCACGTGGCAGAGGCGGAGCGCATCATCGGTACGCCGGATACCCCAGAGGCGGCGGGGTCCGCATCGCGGCAGGACACGGTCGCGCGCCCCGAGGGCAGGCGCAGGATCGCCGTGCTGTTCGCGGTCGCCGCCTTCGCCTACCTCCTCGACCTCGGCAGCAAGCTGCTCGTGGTCGCCAAGCTGGAGCATCACGCCCCGATCGAGGTCGTCGGGGACTGGCTGAAGCTGGAGGCGATCCGCAACGCGGGCGCGGCCTTCGGTTTCGGGGAGGCCTTCACCGTGATCTTCACGGTGATCGCGGCGGCGGTGATCGTGGTGATCGTCCGCCTCGCCCGCAAGCTCTACAGCCTGCCCTGGGCGATCGCGCTCGGCCTGCTGCTGGGCGGTGCGCTGGGCAACCTCACCGACCGGATCTTCCGCTCGCCGGGCATCTTCGAGGGCGCGGTCGTCGACTTCATCGCGCCCAAGGGCTTCGCCGTCTTCAACCTGGCCGACTCGGCGATCGTCTGCGGCGGTGTGCTGATCGTGCTCCTGTCCTTCCGGGGCCTCGACCCGGACGGCACCGTCCACAAGGACTGAGCCCCGGTTTTCCACAGGCCCGGTCGGGGCGGCCGGCGGTGTCCGGCATACTCGACGGGTGAGCACGATTCCCGAGATCCGAACCCTGCCCGTGCCCGACGGCCTGGAGGGCGAGCGCGTCGACGCCGCCATCTCCCGCATGTTCGGCTTCTCCCGCACGAAGGCGGCCGAGCTCGCCGCGGCGGGGAAGGTCATGGTCGACGGATCGGTGGTCGGGAAGTCGGAGCGGGTGCACGGCGGCGCCTGGCTCGAGGTCGAGATGCCGCAGGCGCCCGCGCCCGTGCAGGTCGTCGCGGAGCCCGTCGAGGGCATGGAGATCGTGCACGACGACGACGACGTGGTGGTGATCGTCAAGCCGGTGGGCGTGGCCGCGCACCCGTCGCCGGGCTGGACCGGGCCGACGGTCATCGGGGGCCTCGCCGCGGCCGGCTACCGCATCTCCACCTCCGGCGCCGCCGAGCGCCAGGGCATCGTGCACCGCCTCGACGTCGGCACCTCCGGCCTGATGGTCGTCGCCAAGTCCGAGTACGCGTACACCTCGCTCAAGCGCCAGTTCAAGGAGCGCACGGTCGACAAGCGCTACCACACGCTCGTGCAGGGCCACCCGGACCCGACCAGCGGCACCATCGACGCGCCCATCGGCCGTCACCCCCAGCACGACTACAAGTGGGCGGTCACGGCCGAGGGCAAGCCCTCCGTGACGCACTACGACCTCATCGAGGCGTTCCGCTCCGCCTCCCTGCTCGACGTGAAGCTGGAGACCGGCCGCACCCACCAGATCCGGGTCCACATGGCCGCCCACCGCCACCCCTGCGTCGGCGACCTCACGTACGGCGCCGACCCGACCCTGGCGAAGCGGCTGCACCTGACCCGGCAGTGGCTGCACGCCGTCCGCCTCGGCTTCGAGCACCCCGGCGACGGGCAGTGGGTGGAGTTCTCCAGCGACTACCCGGCCGACCTGCAGAAGGCGCTGGACCAGGTCCGCGAGGAGACCTACGGATGAGCGGCACGCCCGCGTACGAGGTGCGCGTCGCCGAGGACCCCGCCGACCTGGAGGCCTGCTTCGCCGTCCGCAAGGAGGTCTTCGTCGGCGAGCAGGGCGTGCCCGAGGACATCGAGTACGACGCGTACGACGCCGTGGCCGTGCATGTGCTGGCCGTGCGGGAGGACGGGTTCACGCTCGGCACCGGGCGGCTGCTGCACGGGGAGGCGGCCACGGCCAAGGTCGGCGGCGACTTGTCCGTGGGGTCGCTCGGGCGGCTCGCGGTCGCCCGGGAGGCGCGGGGTCTGGGAATCGGCGTCGCGCTGGTCCGGGCCATCGAGGACGCGGCCCGCGCGCGGGGGCTGACGGCCGTGGATCTGCACGCCCAGACGCACGCCCTGGGGTTCTACGAGCGGCTCGGGTACGAGGCGTACGGGCCGGAGTACCTGGAGGCGGGCATCGCGCACCGGGCGATGCGGCGCGCTCTGTAGCAGGGGGCCGAAAGCGCAGGTCGGGTCGGCGTCGTGGCAGGCTGGAGGTCTGCCCGTCGGACGTCGATCTTCCGGAGCGCTGACCGTGGATCAGTTGGCCCTGCTGTTCGTGCTGTTGCTCGGGGCCGTACTGAGCGTGCCGGTGGGGGACCGGTTCGGGCTGCCCGCGCCGGTCCTGATGACCCTCCTCGGGATCGTCCTCGCCGTCGCCGACTTCGTGCCCGACGTCAATGTCCCGCCGGATCTGATCCTGCCCCTGCTGCTGCCCCCGCTGCTGTACGCGGCCGTGCGGCGGACCTCGTGGCGGCAGTTCGCGGCGAACATCAGGCCGATCTTCCTGCTGGCGGTGGCGCTGGTCTTCGTCACCACCGTGTGCGTGGCCGCGGTCGCGCACGCCGTCGTGCCGGGGCTGCCCGTCGCCGCCGCCGTCGCCCTCGGCGCCCTGGTCGCGCCGCCCGACCCGGTCGCCGCCACGGCGGTCGCGGGCCAGCTCGGGCTGCCGCGCCGGCTGGTGTCCATCCTGGAGGGCGAGGGCCTGTTCAACGACGTGACGGCGATCGTGCTGTACCACGTGGCGGTGGCCGCCGCCGTCAGCGGGGAGTTCCACGCGGCGCGGGCGGCGCTCGACCTCGTGCTGTCCGCCGTGGTCGCGGTCGCGGTGGGCGTCGCCCTGGGCTGGGGCGCCAACCGGCTCCTCGACCTGCTGGGCGACGCGACCCTGCAGGTCGGCCTGACGCTGCTGGTGCCGTACGCCTCGTACGTCCTGGCCGAGGAGCTGCACGGCTCCGGTGTGCTCGCCGTGCTGACCACCGCGCTGTTCCTCGCGGAGTACGCCACCGACCCCGACGACGTGATGACACGGCTCGCCGGGCACACCTTCTGGGACATCGTCGACACGCTCGTCACCGGCGTCGCCTTCGGGCTGATCGGCCTGGAGCTGCACAACGCCATCCGGACGGCGTCCGGGCGGTGGGGCGAGCTGCTGGCCTGGTCGGCGTTGATCCTCGGCGTGGTCGTCCTGGTCCGCCTGGTGTACCTGCTGCCGGCGACCTGGCTGACCCAGCGGCTGCACGCCAAGCGGGACCACGACGAGGACATCCCGACGGGCTGGCGGGAGACCGTCGTCATGTGGTGGTCCGGCATGCGGGGCGTGGCCTCGGTCGCCCTGGCCCTGGCGATCCCGCTGAAGACGGACGCCGGGTCGGCCTTCCCCGACCGGGACGAGATCATCTTCATCGCCTTCGGCGTGATCATGGGCACGCTGGTGCTGCAGGGACTGACCCTGCCCTGGCTCGTGAAGAAGCTCGGCGTGCAGTCCGACACCGAGCGCGAGAAGAAGTTCGAGCGGGAGCTCGCCGTGCGGGCGGCCAAGGCGGCCAAGCGCCGGCTGCGGGAGATCGAGGAGGTCGAGGAGCTGCCGGAGGAGCTGTCCGAGCAGATGCTGCGGCGGGCCTTCGAGATCGGGGTGCGGATCAGCCCTGACCTGGGGGAGGAGGAGCGGCGCGAGGCGCACGAGCTGCGGGTGCGGCGGCTGAAGCGGATGCGGCGGATCCAGGGCGAGCTGCTGAGCGCCGCCCGGCACGAGGTGCTGGCGGCGCGGAACGAGCCGGGGGCAGATCCGGAGGTCGTGGACCGGGTGCTGCGCCATCTCGACGTACGCAGCCTGCGCTGAGCGCAATGCGGTTGCGGGACGGGGGCGTCCCGTGCCTAGGGTCGGATCATGGCTCGCAACGTGGTGATCAGCGGTGGCGGTACGGGAATCGGGCTCGCGGCGGCCCGGCTCTTCGCGGCGGACGGGGACCGGGTCCTGCTGCTCGGACGGCGCGAGGAGGTGCTGAAGCGGGCCGACGTGCCCGGCGCCTCGACGTACGCCGCCGATCTCGGCGACCCGGCCGCCGTGCGCGGTGTCGCGGACTTCGTGGCGCGGGAGTTCGGGACGGTGGACGTCCTGGTCCACGGCGCCGGGGGCAACGGACAGCTGGAGCCGCCGGCCGGGAGCGCGGATCCGCTCGACCGGGTCGCCCACGCCTGGACCGTCAACTTCCGCATCAACACCCTGACCGCCGTGCTCCTGACCGAGGCCCTCAAGGACCGGCTCGCCTCTCCCGGCGGACGGGTGCTGTTCGTCAGCTCCATCGCCGCCTACCGGGGATCGGGCAGCGGGGCGTACGCGGGCGCCAAGGCGGCGCTGCATCCGTACGCCCACGATCTGGCGCGGGAGCTGGGGCCGCGCGGGATCACCGCGAACGTGGTGGCGCCGGGGTACATCGAGGACACCGAGTTCTTCGGGCCGCGGATCGACCCGGCCCGGCGCGAGCGGCTCGTCGCCGAGACCTCGAACGGGCGCGCCGGCACCCCCGGCGACGTCGCCGCGACCCTGCACTGGCTCGCGTCACCGGGGGCCGGACATGTGACCTCACAGATCCTCCAGGTCAACGGGGGCGCCGAGCGCGGACACTGAGCGGCGCCCCCGTGCGCCGCGCGGCCTCAGCCGCGCCCCGTGCGCGGGGTCTCGAAGGCGCGGTGGCGGTGGCCGTCCTGGTGCGGCACCAGACCCGGCGGCAGCACCGCCTCCGCCGTGTTGACGCGTGGCAGGGCGTGCGGATGGCGTTCGTTCAGCCAGCGGACCATCTGCTCGCGGACCGTGACCCGCACCGTCCAGATGTCGTCCGCGTCCTTGGCCGTCACCAGGGCGCGGACCTGGATGGTGTTGGGCGTCGAGTCGGTGACCGCGAGGCCGTAGTCGCGGCCGTCCCAGGCGGGGCACTGGCGCAGGATGTCGCGGAGCTTGGCGCGCATCTCCTCGACCGGCGCCGAGTGGTCCAGGTGCCAGTAGACGATGCCGGTCATCTGCGGGGTGCCGCGCGACCAGTTCTCGAACGGCTTCGAGGTGAAGTACGACACGGGCATGGTGATGCGCCGCTCGTCCCAGGTCCGCACGGTCAGGAAGGTCAGCGTGATCTCCTCGACGGTGCCCCACTCGCCGTCGACCACGACCGTGTCGCCCAGGCGCACCATGTCGCCGAAGGCGATCTGCAGCCCGGCGAACATGTTGCTCAGCGTCGACTGGGCGGCGACACCGGCGACGATGCCGAGGATGCCGGCCGAGGCCAGCAGGGAGGCGCCGGCCGCGCGCATCGCGGGGAACGTCAGCAGCATCGCGGCCACGGCCACCACACCGACGATCGCGGTGACCACCCGCATGATCAGCGACACCTGGGTGCGCACCCGGCGGACCCGGGCGGCGTCGTGGTGGGCACGGGCGTAACGGGTGTACGAGGTCTCGACGATCGCCGCGGCGATCCGGATCACCAGCCAGGCGGCGGCCCCGATGAGGACCAGGGTCAGGAACTGGCCGACGGCCACCCGGTGCTCGCGCGTCAGCCGGGCCTGGTCGTAGGAGCCTCTGAGCAGGGCGGCGCACAGCACGAGTTGGTAGGGGAACCTGCCGCGCCGCAGCAGTCCCCACAGTTGTGTCTCGCTGTCACGTTCGTCGGCCTTGCGCAGCAGCAGGTCGGTGGCCCAGCCGATGAGCAGCGTGAGCACGACCGACCCGCCGATCACGATCAGAGGGCGGAGTACGTTCTCCATGCCTGCGAACCTAACCGGCCTCGCGGGGTCATGAACATGTGACTTCCGGCGGTAAACGGGTACGGCCGCCGGACGGCGCCGTCCCTCCCGGCTGGCACCATGGCCTCATGAACATCATGCTCTTTCACTCGACCTACGGCCTCAGGCCCGCGGTGCGCGAGGCCGCGGACCGGCTGCGCGGCGCCGGACACGAGGTGTGGACCCCGGATCTCTTCGACGGGCGCACGTTCGAGACGGTCGAGGAGGGCATGGCCCACAAGGACGAGATCGGCAAGGACGAGCTGCTGAAGCGGGCGGTGCTGGCCGCCGCGCCCTACTCGGAGCGGGGCCTGGTGTACGCGGGCTTCTCGCTGGGCGCCTCGATCGCGCAGACCCTCGCGCTCGGCGACGACAAGGCCCGCGGCCTGCTGCTCCTGCACGGCACGTCGGACATCGCGCCGAACGCCGCGGTGGACGAGCTGCCGGTCCAGCTGCACGTGGCCGAACCGGACCCGTTCGAGACGGACGACTGGCTGAGCGCCTGGTATCTGCAGATGGGCAGGGCGGGCGCGGACGTGGAGATCTACCGGTACGCGGGCGCCGGTCACCTCTACACCGATCCCGGGCTGCCGGACTGGGACGAGGAGGCCGCCGAGGCCACCTGGCGGGTGGCACTCGGCTTCCTCGAAACGCTCTAGCCGGCGGTCTCAGCCCGGGAAGCACTCCTTGGGGTTGTGCACCAGCGACTCGAAGTGCCCGGACCACACCCAGGTCTGCGGCTTGGAGTCGTAGAGCCGGAACCACAGCGCACCCGAGGGGGTCTTGGTGGTCGAGCACTGGATCCGCAGGGTCGTCTTGAACGGCTCCACGCGGAACCTGGTCGACGAGGACGTGGGCTTGGCGTAGAGGGGCGCGCCGTGGACGTCCAGCACCGTCAGGTTCACGTACGCCGGTGCCGCCGAGGCCTCCTGCGCCTGGGTGGTGGCGGTGATCCCGGCGAGGGCCAGGGCGGCTCCGAGCACCGCGGTCTTCCTCAGGACACTCTGGGGGGTGGCCATGTGACTCCAATCAGAACGGAACTGACGGGCCGCCGGCTCAGCGGCCCGTCAGTTTGTTCGATGGAATCAAGATCCGCTCGGTTGCTCCGGGCGCCGGATTTTCTTACACCGGGTCGTAGGTCCGCTCGACCTTCTGGGTGCCGGAGCGCGTGCGGTAGGAACGCACCCAGGTCGAGGTCGCGTTCCTGTCCGTGCGGTCGGACAGGACGTAGTAGTCCATCTGCGCGCGGTCGGCGGTGATGTCCAGGACGCCGTAGCCGTGGCGGTCGGTGTCCACCCAGTGCACGTGCCGGTTGGCGGCCCTGATGACCGGTGCGGCGATCGCGGAGACGGTGCCCTCGGGGACCTTCACGATGTCGTCGAGGTTGTCGGAGGTCACCGAGGTGACGACGAACTCCGTGGCGGCCGAGGCCGACAGCGGGTAGGTGCCGGCGTCCACCGGCACGTCGTTGGCCCACGCCATGTGGATGTCGCCGGTGAGGAACACGGTGTTGCGGATGGCGTTGGACCGCAGATGGGCGAGGAGTTCGCGGCGGTCGTCGGTGTAGCCGTCCCACTGGTCGGTGTTGACGGCGAGGCCCTCCTGGGGCAGGCCGAGCAGCTTGGCGAGCGGCTTGAGCAGGTCCGCGGAGAGCGAGCCGACGACGAACGGCGCGATCATCACCGAGTTGCCGACCAGCCGCCAGGTGGTGTCGGAGGCCTTCAACCCGGCCTTGAGCCAGTCGAGTTGGGCGCGGCCCGTGATCGTGCGGTCCGGGTCGTCCACCGAACCGGAGCCGGAGGACGCCTGCTGCGAGCGGAAGGAGCGCAGGTCCAGCAGCGACAGGTCGGCGAGCTTGCCGAAGCGCAGCCGGCGGTAGGTGGTGCCGGCGATCGCCGGGCGGACCGGCATCCACTCGAAGTAGGCCTGCTTGGCGGCCGCCTTGCGGTCGGTCCAGGTGCCCTCGGCGCCCTCGGTGTGGTTGACCGCGCCGCCGGACCATGCGTTGTCGGCGAACTCGTGGTCGTCCCAGATCGCGACGACGGGCGCCTTCAGGTGCAGGGCCTGAAGGTCCGGGTCTGTCTTGTACTTGCCGTGCCGGGTGCGGTAGTCGGCGAGCGTGAGGATCTCGTTGGCGGGCGCGTGCGGGCGGACGACCGTGCCGCGGGCGGCGTACTCGCCGGACTTGTACTCGTAGATGTAGTCGCCGAGATGTAGCCAGGCGTCGAGGTCGCCCCGGTCCGCGAGATGGCGGTACGAGGCGAAGTAACCGCCCTCCCAGTTGGCGCAGGAGACCACGCCGAAGCGCAGGGAGGTAACGGCCGCGTCCGCCGCCGGCGCGGTGCGGGTGCGCGCCACCGGGGAGTCGGTGCCGCCGGCCGAGAAGCGGAACCAGTAGTCGGTGGCCGGGCGCAGGCCTCGTATGTCCGCCTTGACGGTGTGGTCGGAGGCGGCGGTCGCCGTGACGGAGCCCTTGGCGACGATGTTCGTCAACGCCCGGTCCGTGGCGACGACCCAGCCGACCTCGGTGTCCGGGCCGAGCCCGGAGCCGGGCGTCGCCTCGGCGGTGGGCGTGACGCGGGTCCACAGCAGGACGCCGTCGGGCAGCGGGTCGCCGGAGGCGACGCCGTGCAGGAACTGGGGGGTCTCGGCGGCGGCCCGGGCGGGCAGGGCGGCGGCGAGCGGGCCGGCCAGGACAGCGGTCGCCGCCGCGGCCTTGACGACCGTACGGCGGCGGGGCGAGAGCGAGTTGGGAGGCTGGGACGCCTCGGAGGTTCTGTATCGACTGGTCACGGGCGATCAGGTTACTGATCGGTACGCGCGAGAGCGGGCGAACCCCGAAAGTTCGCCCGCTCTTCACGCGGAGGTGAGATCCCCTGCGGGGGTCAGCCCTTGAGGGCCGCGTCGACCGCCTGGTTGAACGTGGCGACCGTCCACCCCTGGTTCTGGTCGGAACTCGTGAGCTGCTTGCCGTTCATGACGAAGCCCGGCGTGCCGGTCACGCCGTCCTTGTTGTTGTCGAAGGTCTTCGACATCGCCACCGCCCAGGCGTCATAGGTGCCCTTCTTGACCGCGTTCTGGAACTGGGTGTTGTCCTTCAGCGCGGGAACGGTGTTCGCGATCTTGATGAGGTAGTTGTCGTCCTTGAACTTGTCGGTGGTCTCGTCCGGGTGCCACTTCGCCGAGTACATCGCGGACTTGTACTGGAGGAACGCCTCGTCGCTGACGTTCAACGCGGCGCCCAGCGCGCTCAGCGCGTTCTTGGAGCCCTGGCCGTTGTCCTTGTTGTCGATGAAGGTGGCGCCGATGTACTGGATCTTGTACTTGCCGCCGTCGATGTCCTTCTTCACGGTCGAACCGACGGTCTGCTCGAACGAGGCGCAGATCGGGCAGCGCGGGTCCTCGTAGACCTTGAGGGTCTTGGCGTTCGACTTGCCGATGACCACGGTGGTGCCCTTGGCGCCCGTGGTGTGGGCCGGGGCGACGACCTTGGCGTCCTTCAGGCCCTCCCAGTAGCTGGGCTTGTTGGCCTGGACGACGGCGTAGCCTATGCCGCCGGCCGCCGCCAGCACGGCGACGATCGAGCAGGCCACGATGACCTGCCGCTTGACCTTGGCCCTCTTGGCCTGGCGCTCGCGCTCGACCCGCAGCCGCTCTCGGGCCGCCGTCTTCGCCGTCTGGGTGTTCCGCTTGCTCATGTTCGTCTACTCCATGTGGGACGCGCACACGTCGTACGCGGGATACGTGTGGGGGACTGATCGTGCTCAGGGGGTCGCTCGGGCGACCGGGACGGATCGCTCAGACCAGAGCGACCGAGCACGGCGGTCCACGCCGTCCCAGGGAGTGCGCGAGAAGCCGGTCGCGGACGACGGCGACGGGCGGGCGGGGGCGCCGGATGCGCCGCACCGCCGAGGCGGGCCGGACGGCCACCGCGGCGACGGCCAGCAGGAGCGGACGGAACGTCGTCGCGGCGACCGCGCGCACCAGCTGGGTCAGCGCCCGCTCGCCGCGGCGCAGCCAGGCGGCCGCGAGGAGGCCGACGCCGACGTGCGCGCCGAGCAGCAGCCAGGCGGTCGCCGGGTCGGCGTGGGCGAGCAGGGCCGCCAGCCGGTCGGTGCCGGTGCCGGTCACGCGGGCCAGTGGAGTGCCGACCGGGGTGCTGCTGCCGCACAGCAGGTCCCAGCCGACGGAGCGCAGGGGGCCGGCGACGGGGCCGCCCGCACGGCCGTAGCAGACGTGCTGGCCGGTGGTGAAGACGGTGTCGGCGGCCAGCTCCAGCGGGATCAGCGCCCCGGCGATCCGCGCGAAGCCGCGCTCGCGGCCGGCCAGGGCGTAGGCGGCCGCGAACACGGCGGCGGCGACCGCGGCCACCGTGTTCACCGGCAGCGGGACCTGCGACAGCAGCACGTGCGACGCGGAGCTGAGCGTCACGACGAGTGCCGTGAACAGCGCCGCGCGTACGGCTCTGAGCTGGATCCCGGATATGTCCATAGCGTGGAGAGTGTTTCACGTGCCGCGGTAAGGGACCCCTAAAGGTTCCCTGTGAGCGGCCGGTCGGTTACAGACCCGGAATCCGTCCGTTGCGGAACAGGTCGACGAAGATCTGGTGGTCCGCACGCGCGCGTGCGCCGTACTCGTGCGCGAAGTCGACCAGGAGGTCGGCGAAGCCCGCCTCGTCGGCGGCGATCGCCGCGTCGATGGCCCGCTCCGTGGAGAACGGCACCAGGGACTCGCCGGAGGTGTCGTCGGCCGCCGCGTGCATCGTGGCGGTCGCCCGGCCCAGGTCGGCGACGACGGCCGCGATCTCCTCCGGGTCGTCGATGTCGCCCCAGTACAGGTCGACCGCGTACGGCGAGACCTCGGCGACCAGCTGCCCCGCGCCGTCCAGCTCGGTCCAGCCCAGCCACGGGTCGGCGTGCGCCTGCAGGGCGCGCTGCGAGATCACCGTGCGGTGGCCCTCGTGCATGAAGTAGTCCCGGATCGCCGGGTCGGTGATGTGCCGGGAGACGGCCGGGGTCTGGGCCTGCTTGATGTAGATCACCACGTCGTTCTCCAGGGCGTCGCTGTGCCCCTCGAGAAGGATGTTGTACGACGGCAGTCCGGCCGAGCCGATGCCGATGCCCCGGCGCCCGACCACGTCCTTGACGCGGTAGGAGTCCGGGCGGGCCAGCGAGGAGTCCGGCAGCGTCTCCAGGTAGCCGTCGAAGGCCGCGAGGACCTTGTAGCGGGTGGCCGCGTCCAGCTCGATGGAGCCGCCGCCCGGGGCGAAGCGGCGCTCGAAGTCGCGGATCTCCGTCATGGAGTCCAGCAGCTCGAAGCGGGTCAGCGAGCGGGCGGCGCGCAGGGCGCCCAGCAGCGGCCCCTCGGCGGTGTCCAGCGTGAAGGGCGGCACCTCGTCCCGCTTGGCGCCGGTCGCCAGCGCGTGGACGCGCTCGCGGTACGCGCCCGCGTACACCCTCACCAGCTCGGTGATCTGGTCGTCGCTGAGGGCCTTGGCGTACCCGATCAGCGCCACGGAGGCGGAGAAGCGCTTCAGGTCCCAGGTGAAGGGCCCGACGTAGGCCTCGTCGAAGTCGTTGACGTTGAAGACCAGGCGGCCGTTGGAGTCCATGTACGTGCCGAAGTTCTCCGCGTGCAGATCGCCGTGGATCCACACCCGCGAGGTGCGCTCGTCCAGGTACGGGCCGCCCCGCTTCTCGGCGTCGAGGTCGTGGTAGAAGAGGCACGCCGTGCCGCGGTAGAACGCGAACGCGGACGCCGCCATCTTGCGGAACTTCACGCGGAACGCGGCCGGGTCGGCGGCCAGGAGCTGGCCGAAGGCGGTGTCGAAGACGGCGAGGATCTCGTCGCCGCGCTGCTCGTCGTTGAGCTGGGGTACCGACATCGCGAGGTGCCTCCTGGTGCATGGATGTGTACGACAGCGTTTCTGTCGTCTCCAACGGTCGAGGGCGCGCGGAAGTGCCCGCGGCCCCCGCTGTGAAGGTACGCGGGGGAGCCCCGCGAGTGTCAGTGCCGAGGCATAGACTTCGACGCTGACCCCGGAACTGTCCCCGCGCCCGTCACCGAGTGTTTTCCATGGAGGCCACACCGTGTCAAAGCCGCCGTTCACGCACCTGCACGTCCACACCCAGTACTCGCTGCTGGACGGTGCCGCGCGGCTCAAGGACATGTTCAACGCCTGCAACGAGATGGGCATGACGCACATCGCCATGTCCGACCACGGAAACCTCCACGGGGCGTACGACTTCTTCCACTCCGCGAAGAGTGCCGGGGTCACCCCGATCATCGGCATCGAGGCGTACGTCGCCCCGGAGTCCCGGCGCAACAAGCGCAAGATCCAGTGGGGCCAGCCGCACCAGAAGCGGGACGACGTGTCCGGTTCCGGTGGTTACACCCACAAGACCATGTGGGCCGTGAACGCGACGGGGCTGCACAACCTCTTCCGCCTCTCCTCGGACGCCTACGCCGAGGGCTGGCTGCAGAAGTGGCCCCGCATGGACAAGGAGACCATCTCGCAGTGGTCCGAGGGGATCGTCGCCTCCACCGGCTGCCCCTCCGGCGAGGTGCAGACCCGCCTCAGGCTCGGCCAGTTCGACGAGGCCCTCAAGGCGGCCGCCGACTACCAGGACATCTTCGGCAAGGAGCGCTACTTCCTGGAGCTGATGGACCACGGCATCGACATCGAGCACCGGGTCCGTGACGGTCTGCTGGAGATCGGCAAGAAGCTCGGCATCCCCCCGCTGGTCACCAACGACTCGCACTACACGTACGCGCACGAGGCGACCGCCCACGACGCCCTGCTGTGCATCCAGACCGGCAAGAACCTCTCCGACCCCGACCGCTTCAAGTTCGACGGCACCGGCTACTACCTGAAGTCCACGGACGAGATGTACGCCATCGACTCCTCGGACGCCTGGCAGGAGGGCTGCCGCAACACCCTCCTGATCGCCGAGATGGTCGACACCGCCGGCATGTTCGAGAAGCGCGACCTCATGCCCAAGTTCGACATCCCCGAGGGCTACACCGAGGTCACCTGGTTCAAGGAGGAGGTCCGCCGCGGCATGGAGCGCCGCTTCCCCGGCGGCATCCCCGAGGACCGCCAGAAGCAGGCCGACTACGAGATGGACGTCATCATCTCGATGGGCTTCCCCGGCTACTTCCTCGTCGTCGCCGACTTCATCATGTGGGCCAAGAACAACGGCATCGCGGTCGGCCCCGGCCGAGGCTCCGCGGCCGGCTCGATCGTCGCCTACGCCATGGGCATCACCGACCTCGACCCCATCCCGCACGGCCTGATCTTCGAGCGCTTCCTCAACCCCGAGCGCATCTCCATGCCCGACGTCGACATCGACTTCGACGAGCGTCGGCGCGTCGAGGTCATCAGGTACGTGACCGAGAAGTACGGCGCCGACAAGGTCGCCATGATCGGCACCTACGGCAAGATCAAGGCCAAGAACGCGATCAAGGACTCCGCGCGCGTGCTGGGCTACCCGTACGCGATGGGCGACCGTATCACCAAGGCGATGCCCGCCGACGTCCTCGGCAAGGGCATCGACCTCAACGGCATCACCGACCCCTCGCACCCCCGCTACTCGGAGGCGGGCGAGGTCCGGGCGATGTACGAGAACGAACCGGACGTGAAGAAGGTCATCGACACCGCCAAGGGCGTCGAGGGCCTGGTCCGGCAGATGGGCGTGCACGCCGCCGGCGTGATCATGTCCAGCGAGACCATCACCGAGCACGTGCCCGTCTGGGTCAGGCACACCGACGGCGTGACCATCACGCAGTGGGACTACCCGAGCTGCGAGTCGCTCGGCCTGCTGAAGATGGACTTCCTCGGCCTGCGCAACCTGACGATCATGGACGACGCCGTGAAGATGGTGAAGTCCAACAAGGGGATCGACATCGATCTCCTCAGTCTCCCGCTGGACGACCCCACGACCTTCGAACTGCTCCAGCGCGGCGACACCCTGGGCGTCTTCCAGTTCGACGGCGGCCCCATGCGCTCGCTGCTGCGCCTGATGAAGCCGGACAACTTCGAAGACATCTCCGCCGTCTCCGCGCTCTACCGTCCCGGCCCGATGGGCATGGACTCGCACACCAACTACGCCCTGCGCAAGAACAAGCTCCAGGAGATCACCCCGATCCACCCCGAGCTGGAGGAGCCGCTCAGGGAGGTCCTGGACGTCACCTACGGCCTGATCGTGTACCAGGAGCAGGTGCAGAAGGCCGCCCAGATCATCGCCGGCTACTCGCTCGGCGAGGCCGACATCCTCCGCCGCGTCATGGGCAAGAAGAAGCCCGACGAACTGGCGAAGAACTTCACCATCTTCCAGGCCGGCGCCCAGAAGAACGGCTACAGCGACGAGGCCATCCAGGCCCTGTGGGACGTGCTGGTGCCCTTCGCCGGCTACGCCTTCAACAAGGCCCACTCGGCCGCGTACGGCCTGGTGTCGTACTGGACCGCCTACCTGAAGGCCAACCACCCCGCCGAGTACATGGCCGCCCTGCTGACCTCCGTCAAGGACGACAAGGACAAGTCGGCGATCTACCTCAACGAGTGCCGCCGCATGGGCATCAGGGTGCTCCCGCCGAACGTCAACGAGTCGGTGCACAACTTCGCCGCGCAGGGCGACGACGTGATCCTCTTCGGCCTGGAGGCCGTCCGCAACGTCGGCACGAACGTCGTCGAATCGATCATCAAGGCCCGCAAGGCCAAGGGGAAGTACGCCTCCTTCCCCGACTACCTCGACAAGGTCGACGCCACCGCCTGCAACAAGCGCACCACCGAGTCGCTGATCAAGGCCGGCGCCTTCGACACCCTCGGCCACACCCGCAAGGGGCTCACGGCCCAGTACGAGCCGATGATCGACAACGTGGTCGCGGTCAAGCGCAAGGAGGCCGAGGGCCAGTTCGACCTCTTCGGCGGGATGGGCGAGGAGGAGACCAGCGAGCCCGGCTTCGGCCTCGACGTGCAGTTCACCGACGAGGAGTGGGACAAGACCTATCTGCTCGCCCAGGAGCGGGAGATGCTCGGTCTGTACGTCTCCGACCACCCGCTCTTCGGCCTGGAGCACGTGCTGTCCGACAAGGCCGACGCGGGCATCGCCCAGCTCACCGGCGGCGAGCACGCGGACGGCGCGGTCGTCACCATCGGCGGGATCATCTCCGGCCTGCAGCGCAAGATGACCAAGCAGGGCAACGCCTGGGCGATCGCCACCGTCGAGGACCTCGCCGGCTCCATCGAGTGCATGTTCTTCCCCGCGACCTACCAGCTGGTGTCGACCCAACTCGTCGAGGACGCCGTGGTGTTCGTCAAGGGCCGCCTCGACAAGCGCGAGGACGTGCCCCGGCTCGTCGCGATGGAGCTCCAGGTCCCCGACCTGTCCAACGCGGGCACCAACGCGCCCGTGATCCTCACCATCCCGGCCACCCGCGTCACCCCGCCGATGGTCAGCCGCCTCGGCGAGATCCTCACCCACCACAAGGGCGAGAGCGAGGTCCGCATCAAGCTCCAGGGCCCGACGAAGACGACCGTGCTGCGGCTGGACCGGCACCGGGTCAAGCCCGACCCGGCGCTCTTCGGCGACCTGAAGGTGCTGCTCGGCCCGTCCTGCCTGGCCGGCTGAGCACGGCATGGACGCGCAAGGGGCGCACCCCGTACGGAGTGCGCCCCTCGACGTGTGCCTGGGTCTCAACAACCCTTTATGCAGATGTCAGTTGTGACCGAAGCTCTTCTGCCGCCCCTTGCGGGCCATATGGCCCGGGGTGACCTGCTGGACGTCCTGCTCGGCCGGCGACTCCATCGAGATCTGCTCGGCCGCCTGCTGACCACGCCCGGTCTGCGGCTGCTTACGGTTCTGCTTCTTGTTCTTGGCCATGGTGATCTGCCTCCTGTGGGGGATCTAGGGGCCAGGGCCGGGACCAGATTCACATAGGCTGACAACAAGCGCATGTCGGATAATTACCGTCTGTGACACGGCTTGTCGGGGAGCGAGGACGGGGACCGCACTCCGAAACGCCACGCCGAAGATCGAGTTCGGGCCGTTAACACCTGCGTAGTCGGGCAGACTCGAAGGAAGCCCGAAGCAAACCTCCCGGAAAGAGGGTGGATCGCGTGGACCGCTGCATCGTCCTGGTGGACGCCGGGTATCTGCTGGGGGCCGCCGCCAGTCTCCTCGCCGGGGAGCCCTCCCGCTCCCGCATCACCGTCGACCACACCGCCCTCGTCCAGGGCCTGCGCGAACGCGCCGAGTCCGACACCGAACGGCCCCTGCTGCGCATCTACTGGTTCGACGGCGCACCCGACCGGGTGCCCCAGCCCGAACACCGCCGGCTGCGGGTGATGCCCCGCGTCACCGTCCGGCTCGGCGCCCTGACCCGCAGCGACGGACGCTGGGCCCAGAAGGGCGTGGACGCGGCCATGCACGCCGAGCTCACCGAGCTGGCCCGCAACCGCGCCTGCTCCGACGTCGTCCTCGTCACCGGCGACGGCGATCTGCTGCCGGGCATGATGGCGGCCAAGGAGCACGGGGTCGCCGTACACCTGTGGGCGGTGCAGGCCGCCGACGGGGACTACAACCAGTCGGAGGACCTGGTCGCCGAGGCCGACGAGCGGCGGGTGCTCGACCGGACGTGGATCACCAAGGCCGTACGGGCCAAGGAGCTCGGCGGGATCTGCGCGCCGCCGCCCGTGCCCCGGCCCGAGATCGCCGCGATCCTCTCCGCACCGCTGCCCGACTCCGGGCTCACGGCCGCAGAGCGGCCCGCCGAGGAGCGCGAGCACGCATCGGCGGCCACCGTCACCGACAACGGCACGCAGGAGCGGGTGCCTGCGCCCAAGGGCGTGCCCACCCCCAAGGACCTCGCCGCCCTGCGGGCCCCCGGGGTCCAGCCGAGCCCGCAACCGGCCAACGCGACCCTGCGCTGGTCCTCCGACAAAGGGTGGGTCGACCGGCCGGTCGCCGAGCCCCCGGAGGCCGCCTCGATGCCGACGCTGGCCCAGCTGACCACGGCGGAGCAGCGGTGGGCCGACCGGGAGGAGGACATCACGACCGTCGGCGGGGACCCGTTCGAGGTCGGTCAGGTGTTCGCGCGGCGCTGGATCGAGCGGCTGGGGGACCACAGCCACCTGCAGAAGCTGTCGGGCATGTACCCGCGCATCCCGCACCGCATCGACGGCGAGCTGCTGCGCTACGCCGCCCGCTTCGGGCTGCTGGCCCACAAGGACGACCAGATCGACGAGCACGACCGTTACGCCATCCGGGCGGGGTTCTGGCGGGAGATCGACGTCCGCACGGCGGCCGAGCAGGCGCCCGCCGGCGAGTGAACCCGACAGCGGCGGCCCGGGCGGTGACGGGCGGCCCCAAGGGCGGGTAAAGGGCCCCGACCCCGTACCCTCGTCCTTTGTGAGTACGCGCGCGGCACAGGCACATCGGCACGGTGGCGATGTGGTGTGCGCGGTGCGCGGCCTGACCAAGACCTATCCGGCCGTCCGGGGACGCAGGGGCGTTCCGGGCGCGCCCGCGGTGCGGGCCACGGACGACGTGCGGCTGGACGTGCGCCGCGGTGAGATCTTCGGGCTCCTCGGCCCGAACGGGGCCGGCAAGTCCACCCTGGTGCGGCAGCTGACCGGGCTGATGCGGCCCGACGCCGGCAGCGTCGAGATCCTCGGCCACGACATCGTGCGGCATCCCGAGCGGGCCTCACGCATCCTCGCCTACCTCGGGCAGGAGTCGACCGCCCTCGATGAGCTGACGGTGTCCCTGGCCGCCGAGACGACCGGGCGGCTGCGCGGCCTGGAGGCCCGGCGGGCGCGGGCCGAGCGGGACGCCGTCCTGGAGGAGCTCGGGCTCACGTCCATCGCCGGGCGGGCCCTGAAGAAGCTGTCCGGCGGGCAGCGGCGGCTGGCGTGCTTCGCCGCGGCGCTGGTCGGCGAGCGGCCGCTGCTGGTGCTGGACGAGCCGACCACCGGGATGGACCCCGTCGCGCGGCGGGCCGTGTGGGCGGCCGTGGACCGGCGGCGGGCCGAGCGCGGGACGACCGTCCTGCTCGTCACCCACAACGTCATCGAGGCGGAGACGGTCCTGGACCGGGTCGCCGTGCTCGACCAGGGCCGGGTGATCGCCTGCGACACCCCCACCGGGCTGAAGGAACGGGTCGCCGACGAGGTCCGGGTCGAGCTGGTGTGGCGCGAGACGGCGCCGCTGCACGTCCCCGAGGTCGCCGCGCTGCGCGAGCGGGCCGTCGAGGCCGGGCGGCGCTGGACGCTGCGGCTCGCGCCCGAGGAGGCCCGCGCGGCCGTCGCCACCGTCACCGGCGGGGCCGCCTTCGCCGCCCTGGACGACTTCACGCTCGCGACGCCCAGCCTGGAGGACGTCTACCTGGCGCTGGGCGGCGCCGCGCGAGGGCTGGTGAAGGCGTGAGCGCGAGACCGGCCGTGTCCGTACAGGAACGAGAGAGCGCGTCCGTGCGGGACGGCGTGCGCGCCGCAGGGAAGGAGCGCAGCTCGTCGTGAGTGTCGTACCCGCCGGGATACTGCCCGGCGCCGTCGCCGACGAGGACGACGCCGCGCGCGGGGCCGCCGAGCTCGGACCGCGCGCACGGATGTGGCCGTCGCTCGCCGCCGTCTACCGGGCGCAGCTGTCGCGGGCCCGGGTCGCGCGGATCCCGCTGCTGTTCGTGGCGACCTTCCAGTCGGTCGGCATCCTGGTCATGATGCGCGGGGTCGTGGACTCGGGCGGCCATGACGCCCGGTTCGTTGTCGCCGGGTCCTCCGTGCTGGTCGTGGCCTACGTCGGGCTGAACCTGCTCGCCCAGTACTTCGGTCAGCTGCGGGGCAGCGGCGGGCTCGACCACTACGCGACGCTGCCGGTGCCGCCCGCGGCGGTGGTGCTGGGGGCGGCGGGGGCCTACGCCTCCTTCACCGTGCCCGGGACCGTGGTGACCGCCGTCTTCGGCGGGGTGCTGTTCGGGCTGCCGCTGTCGCACCTGTGGGTGCTGGCGGCGGTGATCCCGCTCGCGGGCGCCGCCCTGTCCGGGCTGGGAGCGGCCCTCGGGCTGCTCGCGCCCCGGCCCGAGCTGGCCACGCTGCTGGGGCAGCTGGGGATGTCGGCCGCGCTGCTGCTGGGGGTGCTGCCGGCCGACCGGATGCCCGAGGCCGTACGGTTCACGCGGGACCTGCTGCCGTCGACGTACGGCGTCGAGGCCTTCGCGCGGACCTTCGGGCCGCATCCCGACTGGGCGTTCGTGGCCGGTGACCTCGCCGTGTGCGCGGGTGTGGGCGTCGCCTCGCTGGCCGTGGCCACCTGGGCGTACCGCCGAGCGGCCGTCCGGTGACGCGCCGCACAGGCGGGCCTGGCACGATGTCAGGGTGACCGCACCGTTGACTCCCCCTCCGCCGCCGCATGAACAGTCCGCGCAGAACGCGTGGCAGCCCCCGGCCGCCGGGCACGCGGCCCCCGCGCCGCAGGACGCCGCCTGGCACGGTACGTACGGACAGGACGGGCCCGGAATGAAGACGGAAGTGCGCGAGGCCGCCGTCGTCACGGTGGCGGTGGCGCTCGGCGGTGTGCTGCTCGGACTGCTGTGGTGGTGGCTGGCGCCGCACGTGCCGCTGGTCGGCGACGTCGTCGACAAGAGCTGGGTGGTCTACCTCGCGGACAGCGAGGGGGAGCAGGCCATCGGGGTGGACGGAACGTTCACGCTGCTCGCGCTCGCCTTCGGCGTCGTCAGCGCCCTGGCGGTCTTCCTGTGGCGCCGGCGCGGCGGAGTTCCCCTGGTCGTGGCCCTGGGCGTCGGAGGGCTGCTCGCCTCCCTGCTGGCCTGGCGGATCGGCGTGTGGCTCGGCCCCCAGCAGGACGTCATCGCCCACGCCCGGCAGGTCGGCAAGGGAGTGACGTTCTCGGCGCCGCTCAAGCTGGGAGCGAAGGGCGCGCTGCTGACCTGGTCGCTGGTCGCGCTGATCGTGCACGTCGGCCTGACCGCGCTGTTCGGCCCCCGGGACCCGGAGCCGTACCAGCAGGGCCCCCTCCCGAAGGACCCGTACGGGGCCCCGCTGCCGTAGCAGGCGCCGGGACCCCGCTGCCGTGGAAGATCCCGGGACCCTGCTGCCGGGCAAGGCGCTGGGACTCTGTTGCCGGGCAAGAAGCCGGGACCCCGCAGCCGAAGCGGATGCCGGGTCCCGCTGCCGTAGGGACCTATGCCGGACGGTGGCCGTGGTTCGAGCGGCCCTTCTTCATGCGCCACTTGCGTTTGCGGGTTTTCTTCGACATGTCCCTTGTTCTTAACCGAGCGGGGGACGGTCGTCGAGGGGTCACGCACGCCCGACGGGGGCCACCACCGCTTCGGTGAGCTTCGCCAGGTCCTCGGGGGAGAGTTCGACCTCCAGGCCGCGGCGCCCCGCCGAGACGCAGATCGTCGCGTGGGCGGAGGCGGAGGAGTCCAGGACCGTGGGCAGCCTCTTGCGCTGGCCGAGCGGGGAGATGCCGCCGCGGACGTAGCCGGTGGTGCGCTCGGCGAGGGCCGGGTCCGCCATCGCCGCCCGTTTGCCGCCCACCGCGGCCGCCAGCGCCTTGAGGTCCAGGCTGCCCGCCACCGGGACCACCGCCACGGTCAGGGTCCCGTCGACGTCGGCCACCAGCGTCTTGAAGACCCGGTCGGGGGAGACGCCCATGGCCTCCGCGGCCTCCTCGCCGTAGGAGGGGTGGGCGGGGTCGTGCTCGTAGGCGTGGACCGTGAACGCCACGCCCGCGGCGGTCAGCGCCACCGTCGCGGGCGTGCCGCCCTGCTGCTTCTTCGACTTCTTCGCCATCCCGGCCCTCGCAGTGACGTCAGTTGAGGCTCGTGCGGCCGCGGGTCAGGTCCGCCGCCGGCAGTGACGGCAGGTTACGGATGATGGCCGTCTCGGAGCGAAGGAGTTTCAGTTCGTCGCGCAGCCGGGACGCGGTGTCCGGGGCCTGGAGGAGGCGCTGCTTGGTGGGGGTGTCCAGCATCATGGCCGCCGCGACCAGGTAGGAGACCACGGAGGGCTCGTCGGGGAGTTCCGCGCCGGTCGACAGGGAGCGTTCGCGCGCGCCCGCCAGCCGCTTCTGGTACTGGCGGAAGGCCCGCAGGACGCCCTCGGCGAGCGCGCCCGCCTCCTCGCCCGGCTCCTCGGTGAGCCCCTCCAGCTCGGCGGTGAGGAACGGGCCCGAGGTGTCCACCGACAGCAGCCGCACCCGGGTGGTGCCGGTGGCCAGCACCTCGAAGGTGCCGTCCTCCCGTTCCCGGATCGTCGCGGCGTCCGCCACGCAGCCCACGGCGTGGAAGGAGGCCGTCGGGTCGGCGCCGAAGCCGGCCGCCGGGCCGAGGTCGGGCACGGACGTGGGATCCGGCATGCCGGGGGCGCTCGGGGCCACCTCGTGGCCGTCGCGGATCGCCACGACGGCGAACCGGCGCGACTCCTCCTCGGGGGTCTTCAGCAGCTCACGCATCATGGCGCGATAGCGCTCCTCGAAGACGTTGAGCGGCAGTACCAGCCCGGGGAACAGCACCGAGTTCAGGGGGAAGAGGGGAAGACGGACGGTGGTCACGGCGCAAGAGCCTAATGGTCGCCGGAGCCGGCGCGTCCGCCGCGCTCACTTCGTGGATCGCGCGGCACCGGCACGGACCCCGCCGGGCACCGGCCGACGACGTCGGAACGCACCTTCAGGAACAGGGCCAGCGGGTCGTCCGACAGGTGGTCCCAGGGGAAGGACGTGGCGTACGGGCCGATGAGCCGCAGCTGACCGAGGGCGTCCGGCCAGCGCTCCAGGCCGACGAGGACGTACGTCAGCTTGTTGCGGATCTCGGCCGGCCACGGGGTGGCCGCCGGGAAGCGGGCCGAGAAGGCGATCGCCCGGTCGGCGGCCGCGTGCAGCCGCTCCCGCGGTACGGCCGTGCCGGCGCCGCCGGTGAGGCAGGCGAGGGCCGCCCGCGAGGGCAGCGCCTGGAGGAGCGATTCGGCGGGCGCGTCCTGCGCGGCCCGGTCGGCGAAGTCGAAGCACTCGGCGTACGAGCCCTGCCAGGAGGTGGCCAGATAGCGCAGGGCGGCCACGTGGCAGCCGTAGTGGTGCGGGGCGCGGCGCAGCGCCGCCTCCCACAGTTCGCCGAAGTACTTGTGACCGGCGCCGGCGCCGCGCGCGTGGTCCAGCGCGATCCGCCAGGGCACCGGGTCGTGGTCGGCGGCCCGCGCGGCGGCCGTGATCAGGGAGCTCACCTCGCGCAGCAGTTCGGCGCGGGCGGGGGAGTCCCAGGCCCGGTCCACCGCCAGCTGGGCCCGCAGCAGCAGCACGTCGGGGTCCCGCGGCGCGTCGGCGTACCACCGCTCCAGCCACTCGACCCGGGCCCGGGCGAAGGCCGACAGCCGTGCGGTGTACCGGTCGCGGTACTCCCACTCGGCACGCGCGCGGGTGCCCGCGAGCAGTGCGGCCGCCGGTGCGTACTCGCCGTGGGCCGCCGCCACGAGCGCCGGTCCGAGGCGGTCGTCGGGCGCGTCGAGCAGCACCTCGTCGTCGGCGGGCAGGCCGGGGCCGGCGGGCGGCCCGGAGCCGTCCGCGAGCGGCGCGGAGTGGGGGTGCGGCGCGGAGCGGGTGGTCCGGGCCGCGCGGTTGAACAGCGGTGCCATGGTGTCGACCATTGAAAGGCCGCAGGTCAGGCGTGCGCCAGACGGAGGGGACAAGTCATGGAAAGTTGTACGCCGGGCGGTCAAGAGCCGGTAAAAGTCGAATGTTGAACTAGTGGTCGAAGTGTGCGCGTCCTGTGATGATCAGTTGCGGCGCAGCATGCGCGTCGCCCCGGCCGCCACCGTCGTCGCCAGCACCCAGCCCAGGAGGACCATCACCGCGGCCAGCCACTGCCAGCCGCCGCTCAGCTGCCAGACGCCGACCTGGCCCAGGTCGATGACCGGCAGCAGCAGGTCCAGGGCGAACAGGGCCGGGTTCCACGGCGGATGCGCCGCCCCGGGCTGCAATGGCGGGTGGCTCGCGTGCGCGAAGGCCAGTGAGCCGGCCGCCCACAGCACCGCCATCCACACCGCGGCCCGCCCCGGCCGGTACCCGTAGGCCACCGTCCAGTCCTGCGCGTACCCCCACAGCTTCGCGGCGATCGGCAGGCTCTCGCGCCGCCGCCGCTGCTTGGCCAGCAGCACCTCGCGCGCGTCCTCGTCCTCGCCGCCGGCCCGCAAAACGGCGGCGAGGCGCTCGTACGGCTCCGGGTTGTACTCGGCGGTCGCCGCGGCCACCCACTCCAGCCGCTCCGCCAGCGGGAAGGGCCCGAGCGGTACCAGGTTCTCGTACTGGAAGCCGCCCATGTGCAGGTTGCCCGGGCCCGGCCAGGCGCTCGCCCGGTCGACCAGGTTGACCACCCGCGCGCCCGACAGGGCGACCTTGCCGCGCTGCGGCCGCTCGCCGAGGAAGCGCAGTTCCGGCGTCTGCACCCGGCGCAGCGACAGCTCCTGGTCGTCGGTGAGGACGAACCGCGCCCGCTCCAGGTCGACCGCGTCCCCGAACCGCCCGTCGTCCAGCCGCACCCCGCCCCGGCACTCGAACCGCTGGATCCGGGTCCCGCGCGCCGGAGTCGCCCCGCTCGGCGTGGACGCCCCGACACCCGCCGGGGTCAGGTACAGGGTGCGCCCGACGGTCAGCTGGGGCGCGTTCAGCGCGTGCCGGGTGCCGGAGCTGCTCAGCCGGGCGCCGCGCAGGCTGAGGCTGACGCCCACCTTGGCGCTGCGCAGGCTCAGCTCGCCCTCCGCCTCCAGCAGCTCGGCCTGCAGGTCCTGGCCGACCGTCATGCCGTCCGCGGCGATCGAGCGGCCGGCGCGGTCGGGGTGGACGATCGCCTGGTTGAGCATCAGGTCGGTGCCGATGTGGGCGTCGGTGAGCCGCACGCCGCCCGGGAACCGGCAGCGCGGCAGGTGCAGATCGCCCTCGGTGTGCACCCGGGCCGCCTCCAGGCGCGGCACCGAGCAGTCCACCAGCCGCACGGTGGTGAAGCGGGCCTCCGGCAGCAGCAGCTCCCGCTCGAAGCGGCAGCCGCGCATCTCCACGTACGGCACCACGATCCCGCCGGAGAGCTCCAGGGAGCCGCTGACCTGCACCCCGCGCAGCTTCAGCGCGGAGACGCGGCCCGCGAGGGCCGGCGGGCCGTCGAGCAGCAGCCAGGCCACGATGCGCGCCCGCACGGTCCGCTCGGGTCCCCAGGGATGGCGGCCGTGCGGATCGTCGACGGCCGCGTCCCCGCTGCTGAGGTCGTACGTGCTGCCGTTGCGGAAGGCCTGCCACATGCCGGCCTCGGCCGCGCTCAGGTCGTCCGGCAGGTCTCCGGCGTGGATGCCGGCCCCCTCGGTCACAACTCCTCCACTCCTGTGTTCGCACAACTGTTCATGCCCGGTGCGTCACACCCGAATCACCAGACGTGACGGCGATCTTCCGGGTTCCGGGGCGGTTCTGTATCAGCCATTGATACGCGCGGACGACGGCTGACCCGGGTCTGAGAGAATTGACCCCGTGATCTCCCGAATCGATCTGCGCGGCGACGCCCTTCCCGAGGGCCCCGCCCTGCGCGACCTGCTGCCCCGAGCCGACTTCGACGTCTCGGCCGCCCTGGAGAAGGTGCGTCCGATCTGCGAGGCCGTGCATCATCGGGGCGACGCGGCGCTGATCGACTTCGCCGAGAAGTTCGACGGCGTCCGGCTGGAGCAGGTGCGGGTGCCCGCCGAGGCCCTCGCCAAGGCCCTCGACGAACTCGACCCGGCGGTCCGCGCGGCCCTGGAGGAGTCCATCCGGCGCGCCCGTCTCGTCCACCGCGAGCAGCGCCGTACGACCCGCACGACCCAGGTCGTGCCGGGCGGCTCCGTGACCGAGAAGTGGGTGCCCGTCGAGCGCGTCGGCCTGTACGCGCCGGGCGGCCGGTCGGTCTACCCGTCCTCCGTGATCATGAACGCCGTCCCGGCCCAGGAGGCCGGCGTCGAGTCGATCGCCCTCGCCTCCCCGGCGCAGGCCGAGTTCGGGGGCCTGCCGCACCCGACGATCCTCGCCGCCTGCGCCCTGCTCGGCGTCGACGAGGTGTACGCCGCCGGCGGCGCCACGGCCGTCGCGATGTTCGCCCACGGCACCGAGTCCTGCCTGCCCGCCAACATGGTCACCGGCCCCGGCAACATCTGGGTCGCCGCCGCCAAGCGCTACTTCACCGGCAAGATCGGCATCGACGCCGAGGCCGGGCCGACCGAGATCGCGATCCTCGCCGACGACACGGCCGACCCGGTGCACGTCGCCTCCGACCTGATCAGCCAGGCCGAGCACGACCCGCTCGCCGCCGCCGTCCTCGTCACCGACTCCCTCGCCCTCGCGGACGCCGTCGAGAAGGAGCTCGAGCCGCAGGTCGCGGCCACCAGGCACGTCGAGGACCGGATCCGCCCGGCGCTCGCGGGCCGGCAGTCCGCGATCGTCCTCGTCGACGGCATCGACGAGGGCCTGCGGGTGGTCGACGCCTACGGCGCCGAGCACCTGGAGATCCAGACCGCCGACGCCGCCGCGGTGGCCGACCGGGTGAAGAACGCGGGCGCGATCTTCATCGGCCCCTGGGCCCCGGTCTCGCTCGGCGACTACGCGGCCGGCTCCAACCACGTGCTGCCGACCGGCGGGTGCGCCTGCCACTCCTCGGGCCTGTCCGTGCAGTCCTTCCTGCGCGGCATCCACATCGTCGACTACACCGAGGACGCGCTGGCCGAGGTCGCGCACCACGTGGTCACGCTGGCGGAGGCGGAGGACCTCCCGGCGCACGGCGCGGCGATCAAGGCCCGGTTCGGATGGAAGGTTCCCCAGAGCAAGTGACCGGCATCGACGACCTTCCCGTACGGGACGAGCTGCGCGGCAAGTCCCCTTACGGCGCGCCCCAGTTGGACGTCCCCGTACGGCTGAACACCAACGAGAACCCCTACCCGCTGCCCGAGCCGCTGGTCGAGCGCATCGCCGAGCGCGTCCGCGAGGCCGCCCGGAACCTCAACCGCTACCCGGACCGGGACGCGGTGGAGCTGCGCACGCGGCTCGCCGCCTACCTGACGGACACCTCCGGCCACGAGGTCGGCCTGGCCAACGTCTGGGCGGCCAACGGCTCCAACGAGGTCATCCAGCAGCTGCTGCAGACCTTCGGCGGACCGGGCCGCACGGCGATCGGCTTCGAGCCGTCGTACTCGATGCACGCGCTCATCGCGCGCGGCACCGGCACCGGCTGGATCTCCGGTCCCCGCAACGAGGACTTCACCATCGACCTCGCGGCGGCCGAGAAGGCCATCGCCGAGCACCGGCCGGACGTCGTCTTCGTGACCACCCCCAACAACCCGACCGGCAACGCGGTCCCGCCCGAGACGGTCCTCGCCCTGTACGAGGCCGCGCAGGCGGCCAAGCCGTCCATGGTGATCGTGGACGAGGCGTACATCGAGTTCAGCCACGGCCGCTCGCTGCTGCCGCTGATCGAGGGCCGGCCCAACCTGGTCGTCTCCCGGACGATGTCGAAGGCGTTCGGCGCGGCGGGCCTGCGCCTGGGCTACCTCGCCGCGCACCCGGCGGTCGTCGACGCCGTCCAGCTCGTCCGGCTGCCGTACCACCTCTCCTCGGTCACGCAGGCGACCGCGCTGGCCGCCCTGGAGCACACCGACACGCTGCTGAAGTACGTCGAGCAGCTCAAGGCGGAGCGGGACCGGCTGGTCGCCGAACTGCGCGCCGCCGGTTACGAGGTCGTGGAGTCCGACGCCAACTTCGTGCAGTTCGGGCGGTTCGAGGACTCCCACGCGGCCTGGCAGGAGATCCTCGACCGGGGTGTGCTGGTCCGCGACAACGGCATCCCGGGGTGGCTGCGGGTGTCCGCCGGCACCCCGGAGGAGAACGACGCGTTCCTCGACGCGGTCCGTGCAATGACGAAGGAGCAGAGTTCATGAGCCGCGTGGGACGCGTGGAGCGAGTCACCAAGGAGACGTCGGTGCTCGTCGAGATCGATCTCGACGGCAGCGGCAAGGTCGACGTGTCGACGGGCGTCGGCTTCTACGACCACATGCTCGACCAGCTCGGCCGGCACGGTCTGTTCGACCTCACCGTGAAGACCGAGGGCGATCTGCACATCGACTCCCACCACACCATCGAGGACACCGCCCTCGCACTCGGCGCCGCCTTCAAGCAGGCGCTCGGCGACAAGGTGGGCATCTACCGCTTCGGCAACTGCACGGTCCCGCTGGACGAGTCCCTCGCCCAGGTCACCGTCGACCTCTCCGGCCGCCCCTACCTCGTGCACACCGAGCCCGAGAACATGGCGCCGATGATCGGCGAGTACGACACCACGATGACCCGGCACATCCTGGAGTCCTTCGTGGCCCAGGCCCAGATCGCGCTGCACGTGCACGTGCCGTACGGCCGTAACGCGCACCACATCGTGGAGTGCCAGTTCAAGGCGCTGGCACGGGCGCTGCGCTACGCCTCCGAGCGCGACCCGCGTGCGGCGGGCATCCTCCCCTCCACGAAGGGCGCGCTGTGAACGGCCTGTCGACCCTCCTGATCGTCGTCGGCCTCTTTTTGGTCGGCGGCATCATCTCCTTCGTCAAGCAGGGAATGCCCAAGCAGCTCGTCGTGCTGCTGTCGATCGGCGCCGCGATGTGCCTGGTCGCGGGGATCATGAGGCTGGAGGTGTGGAATTGAGCGCCCCCAAGAAGGTCGTCGTCTTCGACTACGGCTTCGGCAACGTCCGTTCCGCCGAGCGCGCCCTCGCGCGCGCGGGCGCGGAGGTCGAGATAACGCGTGACTTCGACCGGGCCATGAACGCCGACGGCCTGCTGGTGCCCGGCGTCGGTGCCTTCGCCGCCTGCATGAAGGGCCTGAAGGAGGCCCGCGGCGACTGGATCATCGACCGGCGGCTGTCCGGCGGGCGCCCGGTGATGGGCATCTGCGTCGGCATGCAGATCCTCTTCGCGCGCGGCATCGAGCACGGCGTGGAGACCGAGGGCCTGGACGAGTGGCCCGGCACGGTCGAGCCGCTGCAGGCCGAGATCGTGCCCCACATGGGCTGGAACACCGTCGACACACCGGCCGGCTCCGAGCTGTTCGCCGGCCTGGACGCGGACGCCCGCTTCTACTTCGTGCACTCCTACGCCGTCCACGACTGGGCGCTGGAGACGCACAACCCGACCCTGCTCGCCCCCAAGGTGACCTGGGCGACGCACGGCAAGCCGTTCGTGGCCGCCGTCGAGAACGGCGCCCTGTGGGCCACGCAGTTCCACCCCGAGAAGTCCGGCGACGCCGGAGCCCAGCTCCTCACCAACTGGATCGGAACACTGTGAGCAAGCTCGAACTCCTCCCCGCGGTCGACGTGCGCGACGGCCAGGCCGTCCGTCTGGTGCACGGCGAGTCCGGCACGGAGACCTCGTACGGCTCCCCGCTGGAGGCCGCCCTCGCCTGGCAGCGGTCGGGTGCCGAGTGGCTGCACCTGGTCGACCTGGACGCCGCGTTCGGCACCGGCGACAACCGGGCGCTGATCGCCGAGGTGGCCGGGGCCATGGACATCAAGGTGGAGCTGTCCGGCGGCATCCGCGACGACGACACCCTCGCCGCCGCCCTCGCCACCGGCTGCACCCGGGTCAACCTCGGCACGGCCGCCCTGGAGACCCCGGAGTGGGTCGCCAAGGTCATCGCCGAGCACGGCGACAAGATCGCGGTCGGTCTGGACGTGCGCGGCACGACCCTGCGCGGCCGCGGCTGGACCCGCGACGGCGGCGACCTGTACGAGACGCTGGAGCGCCTCAACCGGGAGGGCTGCGCCCGGTACGTGGTGACGGACATCGCCAAGGACGGCACGCTGCAGGGCCCGAACCTGGAGCTGCTGCGCAACGTCTGCGCCGCGACGGACCGCCCGGTCGTGGCGTCCGGCGGCGTGTCCTCGCTCGACGACCTGCGCGCCATCGCCGAACTGGTACCCCTCGGTGTCGAGGGCTCCATCGTCGGGAAGGCCCTGTACGCGAAGGCGTTCACCCTGGAAGAGGCCCTGGAGGCTGTGTCGTCATGACCGATGCCGTACGGCGTGTGCAGAGCGGGACCCCCTGGGAAGAGACCTTCGGTTTCGCGCGCGCCGTGGCGGCGGGCGACCGCGTGCTGGTGGCGGGCACGACGTCCTTCAAGGGCGATGTGCTCTACGGGGAGGGCGACCCGTACGAGCAGGCCAAGGTGGCCTTCACCAGCGCGATCGAGGCGATCGGCGAGTTCGGGCTGGACGTCGGATCGGTGATCCGGACCCGGTTGTTCCTGACCCACGCGCGGGACGTGGACGCCGTCGGCCGCGCGCACAAGGAGTTCTTCGACGCGGTGCGGCCGGTGTCGACCCTGCTGGTCGTCGAGGGCTTCGTCGACCCGCGCATCCTGGTCGAAGTGGAACTAGAGGCATTCAGAGGAGCCGTGGATTCATGACCCTGGCGGTCCGAGTCATCCCCTGCCTGGACGTGGACAACGGCCGGGTCGTCAAGGGCGTCAACTTCCAGAACCTGCGCGACGCGGGCGACCCCGTCGAGATGGCCAAGGTGTACGACGCCGAGGGCGCCGACGAACTGACGTTCCTGGACATCACCGCGTCGTCCGGCAACCGCGAGACGACGTACGACGTGGTGCGCCGCACGGCCGAGCAGGTGTTCATCCCGCTGACCGTGGGCGGCGGTGTGCGCACCGCCGAGGACGTGGACAAGCTGCTGCGGGCCGGCGCCGACAAGGTGGGCGTCAACACGGCCGCGATCGCCCGTCCCGACCTCATCCGCGAGATCGCCGAGCGGTTCGGCCGGCAGGTGCTCGTGCTCTCCGTCGACGCGCGCCGCACGCCGGAGGGCACCTTCGAGGTCACCACCCATGGCGGCCGGCGCGGCACCGGCATCGACGCCGTCGAGTGGGCGCACCGGGCGGCCGAGCTGGGCGCCGGCGAGATCCTGCTGAACTCGATGGACGCGGACGGCACCAAGGACGGCTACGACCTGGAGATGATCTCGGCCGTCCGCAAGCACGTCACCGTGCCGCTGATCGCCTCGGGCGGCGCCGGCAGGCTGGCCGACTTCCCGCCGGCCGTCGCGGCGGGCGCGGACGCGGTGCTGGCCGCGTCGGTGTTCCACTTCGGGGACCTGCGGATCGGCGAGGTCAAGCAGACGCTGAAGGAGGCGGGGTACCCCGTGCGCTGAGGCGCCGCGGCCGCCGTGAGCCCCGGTCACCTGGTGACCGGGGCTCCTTCACGGGCGGATGCGAAAGAGAAGTTGCGCAAAATCTATTGTGCAATTTTCCTTTCCTTTCTAGCGTGGGGGGCATGGCAGACAGGGAGAGAGACCGCCGGATCCAGGACGTGGGCACCCTCAAGTCCCTCGCCCACCCCCTGCGGATGCAGCTGTACCGGTGCCTGACCATCGCCCGCGCGGCGACGGCCTCGCAGCTGGCCGAGCAGGTCGACGAGGCCGTCTCCCTGGTCAGCTACCACCTGCGCAAACTCGCCGAGCACGGCCTCGTCGAGGAGGCCGAGCCCCGCAGCGCGGACGGCCGGGAGCGCTGGTGGCAGCCCGCCTCCGACGGCGTCAGCGTCCGCGACGAGGACTTCCGCGACGCCCCCGAGAAGGCAGCCGCGCACACCGCGGCCAGCCGCCTCTTCTTCGAGCAGCGCGCCGACATGTACCGCCGCTTCCTCGACGAGCGCGCCCACTGGAGCGCCGCCTGGGCCAAGGCCCACGACTCCTCCGAGTGGCTGCTCAAGCTCACCCCGGAGGAACTGACCGCGCTGTCCAAGGAGATGCACGCCCTCGTCCGCAGGTACGAGGAGCGCGGCCGCGCCGCCGACGCGGCGGGCGACACCGAGGGCCGCGAGAACGTCGCGGTGCACACGTACGGCTTCCCCTTCCGCGTCTGAGAGGACGGACCGCGTGCCCACCACGCTCGCCCCCACGGCCGGCCCGCTCACCGGCCCGGCCCACCGCGACGCCAACGTCCTGCGCTGGCTCGGCGCGTACGTCTCGTCCGCGATCGGCGACAACGTCTACTACATCGCCCTGTCCTGGGCCGCCGTCCAGTCCGGCACCCCGGCCCAGGCCGGCCTGGTCACCGCGGCCGGAGCGCTGCCGCGCGCCCTGCTGATGCTCGGCGGAGGCGTGATCGCCGACCGCTACGGACCGCGCCCGACCGTCCTGGTCTGCACCGCGGCACGCACCGTCCTCGTACTGACCGCGGCGGCCCTGCTGCTCGCCGCGAGCCCCGGGCTGTGGCTGCTGGGCGCGGTCGCCGTGGTCTTCGGTCTCGTCGACGCCGTCTTCCTGCCGGC
>NZ_JAMGBF010000039.1 GCF_023516615.1 Streptomyces panaciradicis | reverse complement strand
GGGCTGTCGGGTGGATGGGGGTGTCGGGGGAATCGGCTCAGGCAGCCGGTCCGGGGGTGGCCGCGGGTCGGTGGCCGGTGGCGGTCGTGGGAGGGCCGTGCGGTGTATGTCGGGCGCCGGGGAGAATCGGCTCGGGCGCGGGGTCCGCCGGTGGTCGGCGGCCGGTCGCGGGTGCGTGAGGGCCGTCCGGGTGACGTGCGGGAGGTCCGGGTGAGGCGGTGATCCGCCGGCGTGGCGCGGCGCGGTTGCCGCGGGGCCATGCGGCGCGTGGGCGGCGAGGGCCTGCACGGGTCCAGGAGCGCATCGGGGCGCAGTGACCCGTCGAAGGATGCCGTGCGCCCCCGGCGCGGTAGCGGTGGGCGCATCCGGGGAACGCGTGGGACGGGAAGGCATCGACACAGGCGTGCGCCGACGCACCACCACCGCCGACCGGACGTCCGAGACCACGAGGAGCCCACCATGCCCGCGCCCGCCCGTACTCCCGACGTCCTCGTGATCGGCGCGGGTGTCGCCGGACTCGCCTGCGCCCGGGACCTGCTCGCCGCCGGGCTCGAGGTCGGCGTGGCCGAGGCGTCCGACGCGGTCGGCGGCCGGATGCGCTCCGACCGCGTGGAGGGCTTCGTCGTCGACCGCGGCTTCCAGGTCTTCAACACCTCCTATCCGCAGGTCCGGCACCGTCTGACGCTGCGCGACCTGGGGCTGCGGCCGTTCACGCCGGGCTTCCTCGCGCACACCCGGCAGGGCAGGCTCCGCTTCAGCGACCCCACGCGGCGCCCCCGCACCCTGCCCGACCTCCTGCCGGGGCGGCTCGCCGGCCCGCGTGATCTGGCGGCGCTCGGCCTGCTGTCGGCGCGCGACATGCTCGCGCCCGTACGCCTGGTGAAGCGCTCACGGGAGAGCACCACCCGCACCGCGCTCGCCGACGCGGGGTTCTCCGAGGAGTTCGTCGAGCGCTTCTTCCGGCCGTTTCTGTCGGGGGTCTTCCTGGAGGACGAGCTGGAGACCTCCAGCCGGTTCTTCCACCTGGTGTGGCGCAGCATGCTGCGCGGCACCCTGTGCCTGCCCACCGCGGGGATCGGGGCGGTGCCCCGCGCGCTGGGCGGCGCCCTGCCGACCGGCACGGTCCGGCTGGAGACGGCCGTGACCGGGCTGACGGACGCGGGCGCCGTCACGGACGACGGCGCCGAACTGCCCGCCCGTGCCGTGGTGGTGGCCACCGGGCCCGGCCCGGCCGGCCGCCTGCTGCCGGGGCTCGAGCTGCCCGGCTACCGGACGGTGACGACGTACTACCACGTGGCGCCTCGTCCGCCGCTGGCCGAACCCACCCTCCTCGTCGACGAGCGCCGCCGCTTCCTCAACACGTGCGTCCTCAGCGAGGTCGTCCCCGGCTACGCGCCCGCGGGCTCCGCCCTCGTGGCCACCTCCGTCCTCGGCGAGGACGCCGAGAAACGGGAGGCGGCGGTGCGCGACGCCGTCGCCGAGGCGTACGACGCCGACACCGGCGGCTGGGACCTGCTGACCAGCCGCACGATCCAGGAGGCGCTGCCCGCCATGCCGCCCCCGCAGCCGCTCAGCCGCACCAGCCGTGTCGGCCCCGGCCGCTATGTGTGCGGCGACCACCGCTCCACCGGCTCGGTGCAGGGCGCCCTCGCCTCGGGGGCCCGCGCGGCCCGCGAGGTACTGCGGGACCTGCATCGCGCCTGACGGGCGGGGCGTCAGGGCGGCCCGTCGCCCCGGCGCCCGTCCTCGCGCAGGAGGTCGTCGAGATCCCGGAGACGGTCCAGGCCGCGCACCGCCCGGGTCATGCGCGGGTTGGGTTCCAGGCGGGCGCGATGACGGTGCAGGAAGGCCCAGTAGCCGGCCGTGAACGGGCAGGCCGCCTCTCCGACGCGGTCGGTGGGCCGGTAGGCGCACGGCCCGCACAGGTCGCTCATCCGGTTCACGTACGCGCCGCCCGAGGTGTACGGCTTGGTGGTCATGCGCCCGCCGTCGGCGTACTGGGACATGCCCACCACGTTCGGCAGCATCACCCAGTCGTAGCCGTCGACGAAGCAGCGGTGGAACCAGTCGGTCACCGCGGCCGGGTCCCAGCCGCGTTGCAGGGCGTAGCTGCCGAGCAGCATCAGGCGGGGGATGTGGTGCGTCCAGCCGGTGTCGCGCACCTGTGCCAGGACCGTGGCCAGACAGCGCGCGGTGACCGCGTCGGCGTCCAGCTCCAGGAACCACTCCGGCAGCGGCGCCCGGTGGCGCAGGGCGTTGCGGTGCCGGTAGTCCTCGCCGAAGTACCAGTACAGCTGCCACACGTACTCGCGCCAGCCGGCGATCTGCCGTACGAACCCCTCGACGCTGTTGATCGGCGCGGTCCCCGAGCGCCAGGCGTCCTCGGCGCGTTCGACGCACTCCAGCGGATCCAGCAGCCCGAGGTTGAGCGAGGACGACAGCAGGCTGTGGCTCATCACCGGGTCGCCGGCGAGCACGGCGTCCTCGTGCGGGCCGAAGCCCGCCAGCCGGTGGTCGACGAACCGGGCGAGCGCGGCCAGGGCCTCGCGGCGGGTGGCCGGGAACCGGCGAGGCCCGTCGCGTCCCACGAAGCGGATGCCCTCCTCGCGCTCCCAGCGGTCGAGGTCGTGGCGGACCTCGGCGTCGATGTCGTCCTCGCGCGGCCGGTAGGGGGCCGGGGCGCCCAGCTTCTTCGCCCCTTTCGGCGGGGGTTCGCGGTTGTCGTGGTCGTGGTTCCAGCGCCCGCCCACGGGGGCGTCACCGTCGAGGAGGAGGCCGTGCCCGCGGCGCACCCAGCGGTAGAAGTCCTCCTGCAGCAGCCGCTGTCCGCCGTGGCCGTCCGCCCAGGCGCGGAAGTCCGCGTGCGGGACCAGGAAGCCGCGCGCGGGCAGCACGGTCACGTCGGGCAGCGACGACACCAGCCCCAGCGCGGCCCGGGACGTGGGGTGATGAACCGTCAAGAGACCGCCCGACAAGGCCTTTCGGAGTCCTTCGCGGTACGTCTCCGCCTGTACGTACGTCACCCGGTCGCCGAGTTCGGCGGCGCGGTGGCGCATGGCGGACAGCACGAGGTGCGCCTTGGCGCGGTGGAAGCGGCGACGGCGGAAGACCGACCGGGCCTCGATCATCACGACCGGTGCGCCGCGGTCCGGTCCGCCGTCGCCGGGGGTGAGGAAGTGCGGGCCGAGCTGGTCGCCGAACAGCCAGTGGGGGATGGCCATGTGAGGGCTCCTCAGTCGCGGGCGCGGGCCTGCTTGAAGCGGGCGAGGCCCTCGGAGAGTTCGACGACGGGGTCCGGGTAGCCGTCGAGCGCGGCACGGTCCAGGCCCCGCAGCTTCCACGGTTCGTGCACGTACGGAACGTCCAGTCCGGCGAGTTCGGGGACCCAGCGGCGCACGTACGCGCCGTCGGGGTCGTAACGCTTGGACTGGGTGAGGGGGTTGAGGACCCGGTTGGGGCGGGTGTCGGTGCCGGTGCCCGCCATCCACTGCCAGTTCAGCTGGTTGTTGGCGACGTCGCCGTCGACCAGGAGGTCCAGGAAGTGCCGGGCGCCCACGCGCCAGTCGACGTACAGGGTCTTGCACAGGAAGCTCGCGGTCAGCAGCCGGCTGCGGTTGTGCATCCAGCCCTCGTGCCGCAGCTGGCGCATCGCCGCGTCGATCACCGGGTACCCGGTGCGGCCCTCCTTCCACGCCTCGACGTCCTCGCGGGCGGTGCGCTCCGAACGCCAACGGTCGTGCTTGGTGCGGTAGTCGGCGGTGGCGGCCGCGGGCCGGGCGGCCAGGACCTGGCGGTGGAAGTCGCGCCAGGCGATCTGCCGGACGAAGGCCTCGGCGCCGGGGCCGGCGACCTTGCGCGCCCGGTGGACGAGTTCGACGGGGGAGAGCGTGCCGAAGTGCAGATGGGGCGAGAGCCGCGAGGTGGCGTCGCCGGCCATGTCGTCGTGGCGGTCCTCGTAGGCGGCGATCCCGTCGCGCAGCCAGGCGGCCAGGCGCTTGCGGCCCTCCGTCTCCCCGCCGGCCGCCAGGCCCTCGGAGAGCCCCGACAGCCCGGATCGGGTGGGCAGTTCCTCGGTGCCGACGCCGTCCGGGACGTGGACGGTGCGCGGTGCGGCGAGCGTGTCGCGCAGATGCGTCTGCGCCCACTGCCGGAAGTAGGGGGTGAAGACGGCGAAGTGGTCCGAGGAGGCCGGGGTGAGCGCGCCGGGCGTGACGGCCGTGGTCACCGTCTCGTGGACGTGCAGGCGCCGCCCCTCCGCCTCCAGGGCGCGGCGCAGCCGCTGCTCGCGCCGGTGGGCGTAGGCGCTGACGTCACCGGCCATGTGCACGTCGTCGGCGTCGGTCTCGGCGACCACCTTGCACACCTCCTCGACGACGTCCCCGGAGCGCACGATCAGCCGGCCGCCCCGTTCGCGCAGTCCGCTGTCGAGGTCGCGCAGGCTGTCGGCGAGGAACGCCAGCCGGTTGGGCGCGGCGAACCCGGCACCGGTGACGCCCCGGTCACGGACGAACAGCGGCACCACCGCCTGGGCCTCGCTCGCGGCGCGCAACGGCGGATGGTCGTGCAGGCGCAGGTCGGCGGTGAACAGGACGACCGAGACGTTCATGGTTCTTCTCTCCGGGGCGGCGAGGGGTGGGCGGCCGATCAGGTGCTTCCGGCGCGGTGGACGCGGCGGATGCGGCCGTCAACCGCTGGGCGCCTTTTCCATCCGCGGAGTGGTGGGCGTACGCGACGCGGTGAGCGCGATGTTGCGGGCCATGCCGCCGAAGACGACGGCGTGGAAGGGGGAGACGCTCCACCAGTAGGCGTGGCCGAGCAGCCCGTGCGGATGGAACAGGGCCCGCTGGCGGTAGCGGGTGCGGCCCTCGTCGTCGGTGTCGGCGCACATCTCCAGCCAGGCCAGTCCCGGCAACCTCATCTCGGCGCGCAGCCGCAGCAGACGGCCCGGTTCGATCTCCTCCACGCGCCAGAAGTCCAGCGAGTCGCCCGTGCGCAGATGCGCCGCGTCCCGTCGGCCCCGGCGCAGCCCGACGCCGCCCACCAGCCGGTCCAGCCGGCCCCGGACCGCCCAGGCCAGCGGGAAGGAGTACCAGCCGTTGTCGCCGCCGATCCCCTCGATCACCCGCCACAGCGCCTCGCGCGAGGCGTCGACGACGAGTTCGCGGCGGTCGGTGTAGAGGCTGCCGCCCGCCCAGTCGGGGTCGGTGGGCAGCGGATCGCTGGGCGCGCCCGGCACCGACGCCGACGACCAGCGGGTGGTGACCTTGGCGTCGCGCACGCGCTGCAGGGCCAGCCGCACCGCCTCGTCGAAGCCGATCGGCCGGCCGGGGGCGTCGGGCACGTACCGGGCGATGTCGTGCTCGTGGCAGACCACCTCGTGGCGCAGCGACTCGGTCAGCGGCCGGGCGATCGACGCGGGCACCGGCGTGACCAGCCCCACCCAGTGGCTGGACAGCCCGGGGGTGAGGACGGGCACGGGGACGATGACCCGGCGGGGCAGGCCGGCCACGGCCGCGTAGCGCATCATCATGTCCTTGTACGTCAGCACTTCCGGTCCGCCGATGTCGAAGGCGCGGCTGACGTCGGCGGGCATCCGGGCGCTGCCGACGAGGTAGCGCAGCACGTCCCGCACCGCCACGGGCTGGATGCGGGTGCGCACCCAGCTCGGGGTGATCATCACGGGAAGGCGTTCGGTGAGGTAGCGCAGCATCTCGAAGGAGACGGAACCGGAGCCGATGACGACCGCGGCACGCAGCTCGGTGGTGGGCACGCCGGAGTCCCGCAGGATCCGGCCGACCTCGGCCCGCGAGCGCAGGTGCGGCGACAGCTCGTTCTCCGGGACTCCCGAGGGCGTCAGGCCGCCGAGGTAGACGATGCGCCGCACGCCGGCCTCCCGGGCCGCCGCGCCGAAGATCCGTGCCGCCCTGCGGTCGGTCTCCTCGAAGTCGCCGCCGGAGCCCAGCGCGTGCACCAGGTAGTAGGCGACGTCGACGCCGCGCATGGCCTCGGCCACGGAGTCGGCGTCGGTGACGTCGCCGCGCACCACCTCGGCCTGCCCGGCCCAGGGGTGGTCGCGGAGCTTGCCGGGGGAGCGGGCCAGGCAGCGCACGCTGTGTCCCTCGGCGAGCAGCTCCGGCACCAGCCTGCCGCCGATGTATCCCGTCGCCCCGGTCACCAGGCAGCGCAGTCCCGGTCCGTCGTCGTCAGCGTTCATGTGCTTCGGGCCCTTCCTCTCGGTGTCCCTGTGATCACTTCCACGGGGGCGGCGGGATCGGATGCGCGCGGGCGCTTCTATAGGCTGATCGCGTGGCCAGAGCAGACGACCGGGAGCAGCGAGCGGTGGCGCCGGGACCCGACGGGGCACTTCCCGCGGGGATCGACCTGCACGCCCTCGCCGTGCAGCTGCGCCGGATGAACGGCGAGATCAACCGGCTGGCGCACGGCTTCGCGGGCGAGCAGGGGCTGCACGCCACGGACGTCCAGGCCCTCGCGGCGATCCTGGACGCCGAGGAGCCGATGACGCCGGGCCGTCTGCGGGAGCATCTCGGACTGACCTCGGGTGCCGTGACCGCCTGTGTCGACCGGCTGGAACGGGCGGGGCACATCCGCCGGGTCCGCGAGAGCGCCGACCGCAGGGTGGTGCACCTGTACTACGCGGCCGACGGCCGGGCGGCGGCCCGCACCTACTTCCGGCCGCTGGCGCAGGCGGCGGAGGCGGCCTGCGGGAAGTTCAGCGAGGGGGAGCTCTCCGTCGTGCTGCGCTTCCTGGCGGCGATGAACGAGGAACTCGCTCCGCTGCGGTCCCCCGGCGACTGACCGCCCGCCACCCTGAGCGGCACCGCGGGAAAAGCGGTGCATCCGGGCGGGCCCCCGGCACGGAAGATCGGGCATCACTTACCATCGTTCCCACTTATCTCAATCATCGAGATTGTTTTTCATTGAGATACCTAGGTCTTGGAGAGTCATGTCCCTCACCCCGCGACGGGGCCGCTTCCTGGTACCCCTCCTCCTGCTCGTCGTCTGGCTCGGCATCGGCGGCGCGCTCGGCCCCTTCGCCGGGCGGCTCGGCGAGGTGGCCACCAACGACCAGGCCGCCTTCCTGCCGCGCAGCGCCGAGTCCACGAAGGTGATCAGCGAACAGCGGGCCTTCCAGCAGGACGAGACGCTGCCCGCCATCGTCGTCTGGACCGACGATCAGGGCGGCCCGGTGCGGGACCGCCAGGAGGCGGCCGGCCGTGCGCTCGCCTCCCTGTCCGGTACGCCCGGCGTGGTCGGTGACGTCTCTCCCGCCCTGATCTCCAAGGACGGCAAGGCCCTCGAAGGCGTCGTACAGCTGCGCCCCGATCTCGGCGACCGGCTGCCCGACACCCTCGACCGGCTGCGCGCGGCCGCCGAGAAGGTGCCCGGCAGCACGGTCCAGCTGGCCGGACCGGCAGCCAGTCAGGCGGACCTGGCCGACGCCTTCGCCGGGATCGACGGCCTGCTGCTGGCCGTGGCCCTGGTGACCGTGCTGGTGATCCTGCTGCTCGTCTACCGCAGTGTCCTTCTGCCCCTGGTCATCATCATCGGGGCGGTGTTCGCCCTCGGGCTGGCCTGCGCGGTCGTCTACGCGCTCGCCGACCACGACCTCGTCCGCGTCGACGGACAGGTCCAGGGCATCCTGTCCATCCTGGTGATCGGCGCCGCCACCGACTACGCCCTGCTGATCACCGCCCGCTACCGGGAGGAACTGGCCGCGCGCACCGACCGGTACGCCGCCGCGCGGGCCGCGCTCAAGCAGTCCTGGGGCGCCGTCGTCGCCAGCGCCGCGACCGTCGCCCTGGGCCTGCTCGCCCTGCTGATCAGCGACCTGACCAACAACCGCGCGCTCGGCCCGGTCGGCGCCATCGGCATCGCCTGCGCCGTGCTCAGCTCGCTGACCTTCCTGCCCGCCGTGCTCGTCCTGCTGGGCCGCGCCGCCTACTGGCCCGCCACCCCGCGCCCCACCGGCGCCGAGGGCGGCGGCCACGGCGTGTGGCGGCGCGTCGCCGCCCTGGTGGACCGGGCGCCCCGCAAGGTGTGGGCCGTCTGCCTGGCCGCCCTCCTGGCCGGCGCCGCCTTCGCCCCGACCCTGGCCTCCAAGGGCGTCCCGCTCGACGAGACCTTCGTCAACGACGCCCCGTCCGTGTCCGCCCAGAGCACCCTCGCCCGGCACTTCCCCGGCGGCTCGGGCAACCCCACCGTCGTCATCGCCGACGCCGGCCAGGTCGACCGCGTGCTCGCGGCGGCCCGCGGCACCGAGGGAGTCGCCTCCGCGACCGGGGTCACCGCGTCCGGGCGGCCCGGCGGCGCCCCGAAGGTCGTCGACGGCCGCGTGCGCGTGGACGTCACCCTGGACGCCGCGGCCGACAGCGACAGCGCCAAGGACACCGTGGCCCGGCTGCGGACGGCCCTGCACGCCGTGCCGGACGCCAAGGCCCTCGTCGGCGGCTACACCGCCCAGCAGTACGACACCCTGCGCACCTCCGAACGGGACCGCACCCTGATCGTCCCGGTGGTCCTGGCGATCATCTTCGTGATCCTGACGCTGCTGCTGCGCTCCCTGCTGCTGCCCGCCCTGCTGGTGGCCACGGTGGGGCTCAACTTCCTCGCCACCCTGGGCGTGTCGTCCCTGGTGTTCCGGCACGTCTTCGGCTTCACCGGCAGTGATCCCTCGGTGCCGCTGTACGGGTTCGTCTTCCTGGTGGCGCTGGGCGTCGACTACAACATCTTCCTGATGTCCCGGGTGCGGGAGGAGTCCCTCAGGCACGGGGTGCGGGAGGGCGTCCTGCGCGGCCTGGTCGGCACCGGGGGAGTGATCACCTCGGCCGGTGTGGTGCTCGCCGCGACCTTCGCCGCCCTCGGGGTGATCCCGCTCGCCTTCCTCGCACAGATCGCCTTCATCGTCGCCTTCGGGGTGCTCCTCGACACGCTCGTGGTGCGTTCCCTGCTGGTGCCGGCCCTCGTGCGCGACCTGGGCGCCGTGGCCTGGTGGCCCGGGCGGCTGTGGCGCTCCGACCCGGGCGCGACTGCATCCGTCGGGGCCGGTGCGGCCGAAACAGGAGCGACACCCCGACCGGCCGGGGTCTCGACCGAGGAGTGAACTGTGCGCCGCCCGCAGACCGCAGAGCTGGGTCCGGCAGACGCCCACGACCTGTCCGAGCCGCTGTTCGAGCGCCTGCGTTCCCTGGAGCAGCGGACCGCCGAGTACGCCTACGTCCGCAACACGCTCGTGGAGCTGAACATGTGGATCGTGCGGCATGCGGCGCGGCGCTTCCCGGCGCGCCGCGAGATGAGCGACGACGTTCTGCAGGCGGGCACCATCGGGCTGATCAAGGCGATCGACCGGTTCGACCCGACGCGCGGCTTCGGCTTCGAGGCCTATGCCGTGCCGACGGTCGTCGGCGAGATCAAGCGGTTCTTCCGGGACACCACCTGGGCCGTCCACGTCCCCCGCAGGCTGAAGGAGTGCCGTGGCGTGCTGCGCGAGGCGGTCATCGCCTTCGAGCAGTCCGAGGGGCGCTCGCCCCGCGTCAGCGAACTCGTCGAGCGCACGGGGCTGACACAGGAGGAGGTGGTCGAGGGGCTGCAGGCGGCCGACGGGCACGAGGCCGTGTCCCTCGACGCACCCTTCGGACCGGAGGAGGACGGCTCCTGGATCGCCGACCGGCTCGGCGCCGAGGATCCCGCCCTCGGCCGGACGGACGACCTGGTCACCCTCGCACCGCTGCTCGCCGCCCTGCCGGAGCGCGAGCGCCGGATACTGACCATGCGGTTCCTGCACGACATGACGCAGAGCCAGATAGGGGCCGAACTGGGCATCTCCCAGATGCACGTCTCCCGGCTGCTGGGCCGCACGCTCGCGGGGCTGCGGAACCGACTGCACGGGGCCGTTTGACGGATTATCGACAAATCTCTCCGCCCGGCCGGACATGCCGGCGCGCACAGCGGGCAAGCGGAATCTACGAGAGCGATGGTTCGAGATCGAATCCGGAGGTGTCTGCCGCTATGGGCGCGAAGGTGTTGGAGCGGTTTCCGGCGGGAGCTCCGCGCGGATCGTGGCCCGCGGAGGAGTACGCGGCCAAGCGCCGCGCCGAAGGTCAGTCCGCGACGGTCGTCATGGATCTGAAGTCGGACGCCTTCCTCGTGGTGGTGCCGGCGGGCGACGAGGACTGACCGCGGGAGGACGGCCGCGGTCGGCCCTCGCGGCCGGTGCGTCGCCGGAGTGGTTCAAGGGCGGTTCGCCAGGGCGCGGCGGACCGCCCTTGTGACGATCGGCGGCAGCAGGTCCGCGCCGATCCGGCGTGCCCGGGACCGGGGGCGGCGGGGTGCCGGAGCCGGCGCGGGCGCGGGCGCCGGCTCCGGGGCGGCCGGCTGCGGCTCGGGCGCCCGGTAGTGACGGGAGCGGGGGAACGGCGGGGCCTGCAGGCCCTTGAGGGCGCGGGTGCGCACCAGCCGGTGACCCGCGGCCTCCTGCACGCTCAGGCCGACGTCCGTGCGGGCCCGCAGCATCTCCAGCAGCTCTTCCTGCACGGCCTCCGGATCGTCCCAGGTGCCGTACAGCTTCTGCGTGCTGAGGCAGACCGGGCGCAGGCCGCGGTTGAGCACGGCCTCCCAGGTGGCGACCGAGACGCCGGGGGTGTGCTCGGAGCGGAAGTCGTCGAGGACGACGATGCCGCCGGGCACCAGCAGCTCGCGGGCGGCGCCTATGTCGTCGCGGACGTGCTCGTACAGGTGCGAGGCGTCGATGTGGACGAAGCGGCAGCTGCGCGGGGCGACCTCCGCGGGGATCACGGAGGTGGGGGCCTCGAGCACCCGGGGCAGGGCGTCGTGGAAGGAGAGGTAGTTGCGCTCGAAGGCCTGCCGGGTGAGGGAGGAGTACGACTTCGCCGTCTCGGCCCGGTTCGCCCCGTCCGGCGCCTCGCCGCCGAAGAGGTCGCAGACCGTGAACTCCTCGCCGTCCCGGCGGTGCCGGCCCAGCAGGATCGCGCTCTTGCCCATGTACGCGCCGAGTTCCAGCAGGTCGCCCCCGAGGCCCGCGGCCTCCTGCCGTTCGAGGAACCAGGTGAACAGCAGCTGGTCCAGCGGCGGGAACCAGCCGGGGACGTCCTTGAGTTCGCCGGGGAGGATGATGTCGGTTGCCTGTGCGGTCGCCATGAGGCGATTCTGCTCACTGGGCGGCGCCGAAACTGTCACCGGATTGAACGTCCGATGAACAGCCGAACCGGCCTCAGATCCGCGTGAGCGCGTCCAGATGAGCCCGGCGCACGTCGGTCGTCTGGCCCTGCACCAGAAGGAACAGGCCCTCCCGGGCGAGCCGTTGGGCGGGGCTGTCGAGGCCCATGGCCCGTCCGCCCCCGGCCACCACGGCCGCCGTCGTGGCGGCCCGCATCAGGTCGTAGGCCCGCGTCTTCAGCTCCAGCCGCTCCGCGATCCGCTCGTGCGGCACGGGATGCGCGGCCAGTTCGTACACCCGGCCCCGCACCTCCTCCAGCCGCTCCCGCAGGACGTGTGCGGTCTCGCCCTCACCGGCCTCCTCCACCACGTCGAGCGCCGCGCGGGCCACGCCGAACACGGCGGGGGAGGCGTTGGTGTTGCGGGGCAGATCGACGCGCGCGAACTCCTCCCGCGGGGTGCGCAGCACCACCGACTCGCCGGGCAGCCACAGGCCGTCCAGCTCCAGCGAGACCGTGCGGGCCGCCGTCAGTGCGGCCAGCCGCATCGGCGGCGACGGGCGCAGCCCCGGCTGCTCGCGGGCCTCGGCGAACGCGAACACCACCTCCTCGGCGTCGCTCACCCCGGCCAGCAGCATCACGTCGTTCAGACCCCAGCCCGTGTACCAGGGCACCGTCCCGTCGAAGCGCCAGCCGCCCCGCTCGGCCGTGGCCCGCACCGGCACCCGCGGAAAGGCCCGCACATGCGCGAACGCGATGCCCGCCAGCAGTTCCCCGGTCGCCAGGGGACGCAGCAGCCGCTCCCGTACCGGCAGCCGCGACGCGGCCAGCATGCGCACCGGTGAGTGGTGCTGGGTCTGCACGAACCAGGTCGAACAGCAGGCTCCCGCCAGGATCTCCTGCACCTCCCGCACCACCGCGTCGGGGGCGCCCGCACCGCCGTACTCCCGCGGCGCGCCCACCCCCAGCAGCCCCGAGCGCCTGAGCGCCTCGATGTGACCGGCGGGAACCGACTCCCGGTCGACGCGCTCGGCGTTCGGGGCGAGGAGGTCGCGGGCGAGGGTCCGGGCGGTGGTGAGCAGCGGGTGCGGTGCGGCGGCCATGGAGAAGATTCTCCCGATCCGTTCGCGCGCGGTGTCGATCCGGGGGTGTGCCGTTCGTGTAGGAGGTGAGACATCAGCTACGACGCCGAGGAGAACGTCATGACGTACTACCTGCTCAGTGTGGTCACCCCGACCGACGGCACGCCCCCGGAGCCCGACGCGATGGCCGCGATCATGCGCGACGTCGAGGCCTTCAACCAGGAACTGCGCGACGCGGGCGCCTGGGTCTTCGCCGGCGGTCTGCACGCCCCCGACACCGCGACCATGCTGCGGCCCGACGGCGGCGACGTCCTGATCACCGACGGACCCTTCGCCGAAGGCAAGGAGTACCTGGGCGGGCTGTGCCTGATCCAGGCCGCAGACCTGGACGAAGCGCTGGAGTGGGGCAGGAAGGCGGTGCGCGCCACCACCCTGCCGATCGAGGTCCGGCCCTTCGTGGAGAGCCACTAGTGCCCGTGCCCGGCACCGTCGACGTCGAGGCCGTGTTCCGCACGGAGTACGGCCGCGCCGTCGCCGTCCTGGTGCGCTTCCTCGGCGACATCGACCTCGCCGAGGAAGCCGTCCAGGACGCCTTCACCACCGCCGTGCAGCACTGGCCGCAGACGGGCGTGCCGCCCAGCCCGGCCGGCTGGATCATCACCACCGCCCGCAACAGGGCGATCGACCGGCTGCGCCGGGAGGCGACACGCGACGAGCGACACGCCGAGGCCGTCCTGCTGCGCGCCGGCGACGCACCGGCCGAGGAGGGCCCCGTGCGCGACGACCGGCTCCGCCTGATCTTCACCTGCTGCCACCCCGCGCTCGCCCCCCAGGCGCGGGTCGCCCTGACCCTGCGCCTTCTGGGCGGGCTGTCCACGCCGCAGATCGCCCGCGCCTTCCTCGTGCCCGAACCGACCATGGCGCAGCGCCTGGTCCGCGCCAAGGCCAAGATCCGCGCCGCCCGGATCCCCTACCGCGTGCCGCGCGACGCCGACCTGCCGGACCGGCTCGCGGGCGTCCTCGCCGTCATCTACCTGATCTTCAACCAGGGGTACGAGGGCTCGCCCGGGCTGTGCGCGGAGGCCGTACGCCTCGGCCGTCTCCTGGTCGAGCTGATGCCGGACGAGGCCGAGGCCACGGGCCTGCTCGCGCTGATGCTGCTCGTCGAGTCGCGCCGGGAGGCCCGCGTGGACGCGGACGGGGTGCTGGTGCCGCTGCCCGAACAGGACCGCGAGCGCTGGGACCGCGAGCTCGTCGCCGAGGGGCAGTCCCTCGTACGACGCTGCCTGCGCCGCAACCAGCCCGGCCCGTACCAGATCCAGGCCGCCATCCAGGCCGTCCACAGCGACGCCCCGTGCGCGCGGGCCACGGACTGGGGGCAGATCGGACAGCTCTACGACCAGCTCATGGCCGTCGCCCCGAGCCCGGTCGTGGCGCTGAACCGGGCGGTCGCGATCGCCGAGACCGAGGGCCCCGACCGGGCGCTGGACCTCGTCGACGTCCTGGACCTCGGCGCGTACCACGTCTTCCATGCGGTCCGCGCCGACCTGCTGCGCCGGCTGGGCCGCGAGGCGGAGGCCGCGCACGCCTACGACGCGGCCCTCGAACGCGCCGAGAGTCCCGCCGAGCGCGCCTTCCTGGAACGCCGCCGACGGCAGCTCCCGCCCATGTGACGGCATCTGCCCCGACGCACCGGAATTTATTTTGGTGTATGAAAGGTTGGCATATACACCTGCATTCCGACCCGACCGTTCCAGCAGCGAGGCACCATGAACCAGCCCACCCCCGAGCAGCCCGCCGACCTCGTCGCCCGGCTGCGCGCCACCTTCCGCGCCGGCCGCACCAAGCCCGTCGAATGGCGCACCGCCCAGCTGCGCCGCCTGCGCGACATGCTTACCGAGAACGGTCCCGACCTGGCCGCCGCCCTCCACGCCGACCTCGGCAAGAGCGCCGCCGAGGCCGACCGCACCGAGATCGGCTTCACCGTCCGCGAGATCGACCACACCCTCGACCACCTCGCCGACTGGCTGCGCCCCGAGCCGGCCCCGGTTCCGGCCCATCTCGGCGACGACACACGCGCCTGGACGCAGTACGACCCGCTCGGCGTCGTCCTGGTCATCGCCCCCTGGAACTACCCCGCCCAGCTCCTGCTGGCCCCGCTGGTCGGCGCGCTCGCGGCGGGCAACGCGGTGGTCGCCAAGCCCAGCGAACTGGCCCCCGCCACCTCCGCCGCCCTGGCCCGTCTGCTGCCCGAGTACCTCGACACCGACGCGGTCGCCGTCGTCGAGGGCGGCATCCCCGAGACCACGGCCCTGCTCGCCGAGCGCTTCGACCACATCTTCTACACCGGCAACGGCACCGTCGGCCGTGTCGTCATGCGCGCCGCCGCCGAGCACCTCACCCCGGTCACCCTCGAACTCGGCGGCAAGTCCCCGGCGTTCGTCGACCGCGGCACCGACCTCGACGTCGTCGCCGACCGGCTGGCCCGCGGCAAGTTCCTCAACGCCGGGCAGACCTGCGTGGCCCCCGACTACGTACTGACCGACCCGGAGACCGCCGCCGCCCTGGAACCCGCGCTCGCCCACGCCGTCGAAGCGCTCTACGGCAGCGACCCCGCGGCCTCCGGCGCGTACGGCCGGATCGTCAACGAAGGCCACTTCGACCGGCTGGCCGGCCTGCTCGACTCGGGCCGCACGGTCGTCGGAGGCGGCGCCGACCGCGCCGACAAGTACATCGCCCCGACCGTGCTGGCGGACGTCGATCCCGACGCGCCGGTCATGCGGGAGGAGATCTTCGGCCCGATCCTGCCGATCGTCACCGTCCCCGGACTGGACGAGGCCGTCGACTTCATCAACGACCGCGACAAGCCGCTGGCCCTGTACGTCTTCTCGGAGTCCGGCGAGACCCGCGCCCGGATCGCCGCCGAGACGTCCTCCGGCGGCCTCGGACACGGGCTGCCGCTCGCCCATCTCACCGTCTCCGACCTCCCGTTCGGCGGAGTGGGGGAGAGCGGCATGGGCAGCTACCACGGCCGCTACTCCATCGAGACGTTCAGCCACCGCAAGGCGGTCCTGGAGAAGCCGCTGAGCCCGGCCCGCTGAGCGCAGCGCCCGGCCGCCGTGCGGGGG
>NZ_JAMGBF010000038.1 GCF_023516615.1 Streptomyces panaciradicis | reverse complement strand
CCCGCGCCCTGGCCCGCGCCCGGGCCACCCGCGGCGCCCTGGTCCGGCACGGGGAGCGGAGTGCGCTCGCCGACCTGGTGCCGCAGGACCTGGCCGCCGCGCACGCCCGCAGCGTCCTCGCGCCGATCGCCGGCACCCCGGCCCTGACCGAGACGCTGCGCACCTGGCTGTCCCTGCACGGCAGTTGGGACCGTACGGCCGTCGCCCTGGCCGTGCACCGCAACACCGTCCGGCAGCGGATCGCCCGGTGCGCGGCGCTGCTCGGGGCGGACCTGGACGATCCGGACGTCCGCATGGAGCTGTGGTTCGCCCTGCGCGGGCAATAGGCGGCGGTACTCAGGACGATGAGTACGTGACCCGCGTCGCAGCGTCCGGGACGCCAGGGACGCGCACAGTCGGCTGCCTCACAATGGGTTTCATGCCGATACCCGGGACACCCAGCCGCGCCGAGCTCGTCGACCATCTCGTACGGACCCGCATCGCGGGCGACGTGGCGACGCCCCGCGAGAACAACCTCAACCACTACCGGAAGCTGGCGAACGGCGACCGCCACTACTGGCTCGGCCTGGAGCTCGGCGACCGCTGGCGGGACGAGCAGGACGTGCTCGCGGTGATGGCGGAGCGGGTCGGCGTCAACGACGACCCGGAGTACCGGTACGGCCAGGACACCATCGACCCCGAGCTGACGGTCGCGGCGCTGGAGCGGATGGCGGGCCGGCTGCGCAAGGCGGCCGAGGGCCGGCAGCGGGTGCTGCTCGCGACCGGCCACCCGGGCGGCCTGCTCGGGGTGCACAACGCCACGGCCGTCGCGCTGCGGGCCGCCGGCTGCGAGATCGTCGTCATCCCGGACGGGCTGCAGACGGAGGAGGGCTACGTCATGCAGTTCGCGGACGTGGCGGTCCTCGAACACGGCGCCACCCTGTGGCACACCCACTCCGGGGAGCCGATGAAGGCCATCCTCACCGCGCTGGAGCGCGAGGGCCGCCCGCTGCCGGACCTGGTCGTCGCCGACCACGGCTGGGCGGGGTACGCCGGCCGGCACGGCGTGGACTCCGTCGGCTACGCCGACAGCAACGACCCGGCCCTCTTCCTCGCCGAGGCCGAGGGAACGGTGCAGGTGACGGTCCCGCTCGACGACCACGTGGTCAGCCCGCGCTATTACGACCCGATGACCGCCTACCTGCTGGCGGAGGCGGGTCTCATCTAGCCGGCCTGCGGCCCGCCCAGGGCCCTTCTGCTGGATCTCCGTGGGAGAAGAAGCGGCGTTCCGTGCCGTGAGCGTGCGGGCCGGGCGTCGCGACGACCCATCAGAAGGGCCCTAGATCCCGGCGATCGAGGCGGGCGCCCGTTCGGCGCGGGACAGGGCGCGGACGACGGCGGCCGGGCCGTGGCGGCGGACCGCGAGGCGGGTGAGCAGGTCGATGACCGGGGCGGTCACGGACTCCGGGAAGCCGGGGGCGGGCAGGTCCACGCTGCACGCGAGGTCGTCGCTGTGGACGACGAGTTCCATCGTCCGGGTCAGCAGCAGGTCGTCCAGCTCCAGTGACCACGCGCCCCAGGTCGCGACGTGCACGGGGCGCTCCGCGGGTGCGTCCGGCAGCAGGTCCCGCAGCACGGCGAGGACCTCGTCGACGCGCCGGCGCAGCCCCTCGTGCCCGTCGGCCGCGGCGGCCTCGCCGCCCTGCCGGATGCGCCCGCTGACGGGGGCGTCGACGCCCGCGTCCAGCCAGGTCACCCGCTCCAGGTAGTACTCCCGAAGAGAGACGACCGGCTCGGCCGGGACCGGTGCGGCGAGCATCCCCGGCAGCGCGAACTCCGGCCAGAACATGTGCCCGGCCAGACCCCGCACGCTCCACTTCGGCAGCACGCTCGGCCCGTCCCAGGCCTCGGCGACGGCGGGCTCGGCCACCAGGTGGCCGGCGATGCCGGCGGCGGTCAGGTAGGCGTCCCGGATGCGTCCGCCCCGCCGGTTCCACGACTCGGTCATGGGCTCATCCCACCCGGAACGCCCCGCCGCCTCAACCGAATTCAGCGCGGGACGCGCACCACGCCCTCCTGGATGACCGAGATCGCGAGGCGGCCGTCCTGGGTGTAGATGCGGGCCTGCCCGAGACCGCGCCCGCCGTGCGCGGACGGCGACTCCTGGTCGTACAGCAGCCATTCGTCGGCGCGGAAGGGCCGGTGGAACCACATGGCGTGGTCGAGCGAGGCGCCGACGACGTCACCGACCGCCCAGCCGCCGCGGCCGTGCGCGAGCAGGACCGAGTCGAGGAGCGTCATGTCGGAGACGTAGGTGGCGAGGACGACGTGCAGGAGCGGGTCGTCGTCGAGCTTGCCGTTGGTGCGGAACCACACCTGGGAGTGCGGCTCGCGCGGCTCGCCGAACTTGCCGTACGGCGGTTCCTCGACGTACCGCAGGTCGACGGCCTCGCGGGCCTCCAGGAACCGCTCGACGACCGCCGGGGCGAGGTGGTCGTAGCCGCGCAGCCGCTCATGGGAGGTGGGCAGCGTCGCCGGGTCGGGCGCGGGCGGCATGGGGGCCTGGTGGTCGAGGCCGTCCTCGTGGGTCTGGAAGGACGCCGACAGGTGGAAGATCGGCTTGCCGTGCTGGACGGCGACCACGCGGCGGGTGGTGAAGGAGCGGCCGTCGCGGATGCGGTCGACCTGGTAGACGATGGGCGCGCCCGGGTCCCCGGGGCGCAGGAAGTACGCGTGCAGGGAGTGCGCGGGCCGGTCGGCGGGGACCGTGCGCCCGGCGGCGACCAGTGCCTGCGCCGCCACCTGTCCCCCGAAGACCCGGGGGACGACGGCGGAGCGGGACCGGCCGCGGAAGATGTCCTCCTCGATCTGCTCGAGGTCGAGCAGATCGAGGAGGTCCTGAAGTGCCTGGCTCATGGCGTCCAGTGGTAGCGGCCGGTGATTGCGGTGGGCTTACAGGCCCATGTCCTTCGCGATGATCGTCTTCATGATCTCGCTGGTGCCGCCGTAGATGCGGTTGACGCGGTTGTCCGCGTACAGGCGGGCGATCGGGTACTCGTTCATGAAGCCGTAGCCGCCGTGCAGCTGCAGGCAGCGGTCGATGACGCGGTGGGCGACCTCGGTGCAGAACAGCTTGGCGCTGGCGGCCTCGGCGGGGGTCAGCTCACCGGCGTCCAGGGCCTCCAGGGCGCGGTCGGCGACCGCCTCGGCGGCGTCCACCTCGGCCTTGCAGGCGGCCAGCTCGAACTTGGTGTTCTGGAACGAGGCGACCGGCTTGCCGAAGACGGTGCGGTCCGTCACGTACTGCTGGGCGAACCGGACGGCGGCCTTGGCCTGCGCGTAGGCGCCGAAGGCGATGCCCCAGCGCTCGGAGGCGAGGTTGTGGCCGAGGTAGGAGAAGCCCTTGTTCTCCTCGCCCAGCAGGTCCTCGACGGGGACCTTGACGTCGACGAACGCGAGTTCGGCGGTGTCGGAGGTGCGCAGGCCGAGCTTGTCCAGCTTGCGGCCGATGGAGTAGCCCTCGGACTTGGTGTCCACGGCGAACAGGGAGATGCCGTGGCGGCGGTCCTCGGCGGTGGGCGCGGCGGTGCGGGCGCACACGATCACGCGGTCGGCGTGGACGCCGCCGGTGATGAAGGTCTTGGAGCCGTTGAGGACGTAGTGCGTGCCGTCCTCGCTGAGCTTGGCGGTGGTCTTCATGCCCGCGAGGTCGGAGCCGGTGCCCGGCTCGGTCATCGCCAGCGCCCACATCTCCTCGGCGGAGACGAACTTCGGCAGGAAGCGCTTCTTCTGCTCGTCGGTGGCGAGCATCTTGATGTACGGCAGGGCGAGCAGCACGTGCACGCCGGAGCCGCCGAAGTGGACACCGGCCCGCGCGGTCTCCTCGTACATCACGGCCTCGAACTTGTACGAGTCGATGCCGGCGCCGCCGAAGTCCTCGGGGACGTTGATGCCGAACAGGCCCAGCTCGGCGAGCTTGAAGTAGAAGTCGCGCGGCGCCTGGCCGGCCGCGAACCACTCGTCGTAGACGGGGACGACCTCGGCCTCGATGAAGGCGCGGAGAGTCTCCCGGAACGCCTCGTGGTCCTCGTTGAACACCGTACGGCGCACCGCCGCCACCTCCACCTGGATACCGGACGCTATCTAAGCGCTTGCTCAGATGATTAAGGTACCGGCGGGTAGGGAGAGGCGTCCAGAGGAGATCCCGTAACGCTCGTCACTCCGTCGCGGCGGCCGCGAACGCGCCTCTGGCCATCCGGTGCAGCAGTTCGGCGGTGGTCCCGCGGCCCGGCAGGGAGCCCGCGCGGCCCAGGTGGGGCGTGGAGTTCAGCAGGCCGAAGACGGAGTGCACGGCGGAGCGCGCGGCGGGCTCCGCCAGGCCCGGATAGACCTCGCGCAGGACCGACACCCACAGCTCGACGTACTGCCGCTGGAGCTGGCGCACCAGCTTGCGGTCGCTGTCCCGCAGGCGGTCCAGCTCGCGGTCGTGCAGGGTGATCAGGGGACGGTCGTCGAGCGCGAAGTCGATGTGCCCCTCGATGAGCGAGTCGAGGACCTCCTCGGCCGGAGTGCCGTCCACCTCCGCGAGCCGTCGCTTGGCGCCGGTCAGCAGCTGGCCGCTGATGCCGACCAGCAGCTCGGCCAGCATCGCGTCCTTGCCCGCGAAGTGGCGGTACAGACCGGGGCCGCTGATGCCGACGGCGGCGCCTATCTCGTCGACTCCGACCCCGTGGAAACCGCGCTCGGCGAACAGCCGCGCGGCCTCCTTGAGGATCTGCTCGCGGCGGGTGGGGGCGTCGGTTCTGGTGGCCATGAAGGCAATTCTAGACAGGGAGGTTAGCGGTCGTTAACCTGAAGGAAATGGTTAACGCTCATTAACAGTCGATCACTGGGTGAGGGGACCGCAAGGATGCACGAGGCACCGGAGCTTCACAGCGCGGCCGACCCCGCGTCGGAGGCCTGGAAAGCCAACGAGCGGGCTCATCGCGCGCTCGCCGAGGAGCTGCACGGCAAGCTGGCCGCGGCCCGTATGGGCGGGGGTGAGAAGGCGCGGGCGAGGCACACCGCGCGCGGCAAGCTGCTGCCCAGGGACCGGGTGGACGCGCTGCTCGACCCCGGCTCGCCCTTCCTGGAGCTCGCGCCCCTGGCCGCCGACGGGATGTACGACGGCGCGGCCCCGGCCGCCGGCGTGATCGCCGGGATCGGGCGGGTGAGCGGCCGCGAGTGCGTGGTCGTCGCCAACGACGCGACCGTCAAGGGCGGCACGTACTACCCGATGACGGTGAAGAAGCACCTGCGCGCCCAGGAGGTGGCCCTGGAGAACCGCCTGCCGTGCGTCTACCTGGTCGACTCCGGCGGCGCCTTCCTGCCCATGCAGGACGAGGTCTTCCCGGACCGGGAGCACTTCGGGCGGATCTTCTACAACCAGGCCCGCATGTCCGGCGCCGGCATCCCGCAGATCGCGGCGGTCCTCGGCTCCTGCACGGCCGGCGGGGCGTACGTGCCGGCGATGAGCGACGAGGCGGTCATCGTCCGCGGTCAGGGCACGATCTTCCTGGGCGGGCCGCCGCTGGTGAAGGCGGCCACCGGCGAGGTCGTCACGGCCGAGGAGCTCGGCGGCGGCGAGGTGCACTCGCGCATCTCCGGCGTCACCGACCATCTGGCCGAGGACGACGCGCACGCGCTGCGGATCGTGCGGAACATCGCCGCGACGCTCCCCGCGCGCGGGCCGCTGCCCTGGGAGGTCACCGAGTCCGTCGAGCCGAAGGTCGACCCCTACGGCCTGTACGGCGCGGTCCCGGTCGACTCCCGCACCCCCTACGACGTGCGCGAGATCATCGCGCGCGTGGTCGACGGCTCGCGCTTCGCCGAGTTCAAGGCCGAGTTCGGGCAGACCCTGGTCACCGGCTTCGCCCGCATCCACGGCCACCCGGTCGGGATCGTGGCCAACAACGGCATCCTGTTCTCCGAGTCCGCCCAGAAGGGCGCCCACTTCATCGAGCTGTGCGACCAGCGCGGCATCCCGCTGCTGTTCCTGCAGAACATCTCGGGGTTCATGGTCGGCAAGGACTACGAGGCGGGCGGCATCGCCAAGCACGGCGCCAAGATGGTGACCGCGGTGGCCTGCACGCGCGTGCCGAAGCTGACGGTCGTGGTCGGCGGCTCCTACGGCGCGGGCAACTACTCGATGTGCGGCCGGGCCTACTCGCCCCGCTTTCTGTGGATGTGGCCCGGCGCCAAGATCTCCGTCATGGGCGGCGAGCAGGCGGCCTCCGTCCTCGCGACCGTCAAGCGGGACCAGCTGGAGGCGCGCGGCGAGGAGTGGCCGGCCGACGAGGAGGAGTCGTTCAAGGCGCCGATCCGGCAGCAGTACGAACGCCAGGGCAGTGCCTACTACGCCACCGCCCGCCTCTGGGACGACGGCGTGATCGACCCGCTGGAGACCCGCCAGGTGCTGGGTCTCGCGCTGACCGCCTGTGCCAACGCGCCGCTGGGCGAGCCCCAGTTCGGCGTCTTCCGGATGTAAGGGGGGAGGACCCATGTTCGACACAGTGCTCGTGGCCAACCGGGGCGAGATCGCCGTCCGCGTGATCCGCACGCTCCGCTCGCTGGGCGTGCGCTCGGTGGCCGTCTTCTCCGACGCGGACGCCGACGCCCGGCACGTCCGCGAGGCCGACACGGCGGTACGGATCGGTCCGCCGCCGGCGTCCGAGAGCTATCTGTCGGTGGAGCGGCTGCTTCAGGCGGCCGCCCGCACCGGCGCCCAGGCGGTCCACCCCGGCTACGGCTTCCTGGCGGAGAACGCGGCCTTCGCGCGCGCGTGCGCCGACGCCGGGCTGGTCTTCATCGGGCCGCCCGCCGAGGCCATCGCCCTGATGGGCGACAAGATCCGCGCCAAGGAGACGGTGCAGGCGGCCGGGGTGCCGGTCGTGCCCGGCGGCCGCGACCCCGAACTCGCCGAGGCGGCGCGCGCGCTGGGCGCGCCCGTGCTGCTGAAGCCCTCGGCCGGCGGTGGCGGCAAGGGCATGCGGCTGGTGCGCGACCTGTCCGTGCTTCAGGACGAGATCGCCGCCGCCCGCCGGGAGGCCCGTGCCTCCTTCGGCGACGACACGCTCCTGGTGGAGCGGTGGGTGGACACCCCCCGGCACATCGAGATCCAGGTCCTGGCCGACGGCCACGGCAACGTGATCCACCTCGGCGAGCGCGAG
>NZ_JAMGBF010000037.1 GCF_023516615.1 Streptomyces panaciradicis | reverse complement strand
CCCCCGGCACATCGAGATCCAGGTCCTGGCCGACGGCCACGGCAACGTGATCCACCTCGGCGAGCGCGAGTGCTCGCTGCAGCGCCGCCACCAGAAGATCATCGAGGAAGCGCCCAGTGTGCTCCTCGACGAGGCGACGCGGTCCGCGATGGGCGAGGCCGCGGTGCAGGCGGCACGCTCGTGCGGGTACCGCGGCGCGGGCACGGTGGAGTTCATCGTGCCGGGCGACGACCCGTCGTCGTACTACTTCATGGAGATGAACACCCGCCTCCAGGTCGAGCACCCGGTCACCGAGCTGATCACCGGCCTGGACCTGGTGGAGTGGCAGCTGCGGGTGGCGGCGGGTGAGCGACTGCCGTACGGGCAGGACGACATCACGCTGACCGGGCACGCCATCGAGGCGCGGCTGTGCGCCGAGGACCCCGCGCGCGGGTTCCTGCCCTCCGGCGGCACGGTGCTGAGGCTGGCCGAACCGCAGGGCGACGGCGTGCGCACCGACTCCGGGCTCAGCGAGGGCACGGAGGTCGGCTCGCTGTACGACCCGATGCTGTCCAAGGTGATCGCGTACGGCCCCGACCGGGCGACCGCGATCCGGAAGCTGCGGGCCGCCCTGGCGGAGACGGTGACGCTCGGGGTGCAGACCAACGCCGGGTTCCTGCGGCGGCTGCTCGCGCACCCTTGCGTGGTGGCGGGCGAGCTGGACACCGGGCTGGTGGAGCGCGTGGTGGACGACCTCGTGCCCGCGGACGTGCCGGAGGAGGTGTACGAGGCCGCGGCGGCCGTGCGCCTGGACGCGCTGCGGCCGCGCGGGGGCGGCTGGACCGACCCGTTCTCGGTGCCGAGCGGCTGGCGGCTCGGCGGCACGCCCAGGCCGGTCGGCTTCCACCTGCGCGTGCAGGAGCCCGTCGAGTACGTGCCCCGCGGCACCCACACCGTCGGCGACGACACGGTCTCCGTCACCCTCGACGGCGTCCGCCACACCTTCCACCGCGCCGCCGACTGGCTCGGCCGCGACGGCGACGTCTGGCAGGTGCGCGACCACGACCCCGTCGCCGCGTCCCTCACCCGCGCCGAGCACGCGGGCGCCGACTCCCTCACCGCGCCCATGCCCGGCACGGTCACCGTGGTGAAGGTCGCCGTCGGCGACGAGGTGGCCGCGGGCCAGTCCCTGCTGGTGGTCGAGGCGATGAAGATGGAGCACGTCATCTCCGCCCCGCACGCCGGCACGGTCGCCGAACTGGACGTCTCCCCGGGCACCACGGTCGCCATGGACCAGGTGCTCGCCGTCATCACCCCGGTGGAGGAGGACCAGTGACGCTCCCCATGGTCGTACCGGCCGCGGGCCTGCCCGCGCGGGTCCGCATCCACGAGGTCGGCGCGCGCGACGGCCTGCAGAACGAGAAGTCGGCCGTGCCGACGGAGGTGAAGGCGGAGTTCGTGCGCCGCCTGGCCGACGCGGGACTGACCACGATCGAGGCGACCAGCTTCGTGCACCCCAAGTGGGTGCCCCAACTGGCCGACGCGGAAGCGCTGTTCCCCCTGGTCCGCGAGCTGCCCGTGGACCTGCCGGTGCTGGTGCCCAACCAGCGCGGGCTCGACCGGGCCCTCGCCCTCGGCGCCCGCCGCGTGGCGGTCTTCGCGAGCGCCACCGAGTCCTTCGCCAAGGCCAACCTCAACCGCACCGTCGACGAGTCGCTCGCGGTGTTCGATCCGGTCGTGCGGCACGCCCGGGACGAGGGCGCCCATGTGCGCGGCTACGTCTCGATGTGCTTCGGCGACCCCTGGGAGGGCGCGGTCCCGGTCCCCCAGGTCGTCCGGGTCTGCAAGGCGCTGATGGACATGGGCTGCCAGGAGCTGAGCCTCGGCGACACGATCGGCGTGGCCACACCGGGGCACGTGGACGCGCTGCTCACCGCGCTCGACGCCGAGGGCGTGCACGCCGACGTCGTCGGCGTGCACTTCCACGACACCTACGGCCAGGCCCTCGCCAACACCCTGGCCGCGCTCCGGCGGGGCGTCACGACCGTCGACGCCTCCGCCGGCGGCCTCGGCGGCTGCCCGTACGCCAAGTCCGCCACCGGCAACCTCGCCACCGAAGACCTCGTGTGGATGCTTCAGGGTCTCGGCATCGACACCGGAGTCGACCTCGGCCGTCTCGTCGCCACGAGCGTGTGGATGGCCGAACAACTGGGCCGACCCAGCCCGTCCCGCACCGTCCGAGCCCTCTCCCACCAGGAGCAGTGATCACCGCCATGGACTACCGACTCTCCCCCGAGCTGGAGGAACTCCGGCGCACCGTCGAGGAGTTCGCGCACGACGTCGTGGCTCCCAAGATCGGCGAGTTCTACGAGCACCACGAGTTCCCGTACGAGATCGTCCGCGAGATGGGCCGCATGGGACTGTTCGGTCTGCCGTTCCCCGAGGAGTACGGCGGCATGGGCGGCGACTACCTGGCGCTGGGCGTGGCGCTGGAGGAACTGGCCCGCGTGGACTCGTCGGTGGCCATCACCCTGGAGGCGGGCGTCTCCCTGGGCGCCATGCCGATCCATCTGTTCGGCACGCCCGAGCAGAAGGCCGAGTGGCTGCCCCGGCTGTGCTCCGGCGAGATCCTCGGCGCCTTCGGCCTGACCGAGCCGGACGGCGGCAGCGACGCCGGGGCGACCCGGACGACGGCCCGCCTGGACGAGGCGACGAACGAATGGGTGATCAACGGCACGAAGTGCTTCATCACCAACTCGGGCACCGACGTGACGGGGTTGGTGACGGTCACGGCGGTCACCGGGCGCAAGCCCGACGGCAGGCCGCTCATCTCCTCGATCATCGTCCCGTCCGGCACGCCGGGCTTCACGGTCGCGGCGCCGTACTCGAAGGTCGGCTGGAACGCCTCCGACACCCGCGAGCTGTCCTTCCAGGACGTACGGGTCCCGGCCGCCAACCTCCTGGGCGAACAGGGCCGCGGCTACGCCCAGTTCCTGCGCATCCTCGACGAGGGCCGGGTGGCCATCGCGGCGCTCGCCACGGGGCTCGCGCAGGGCTGCGTGGACGAGTCGGTGAAGTACGCCAAGGAGCGGCACGCCTTCGGGCGGCCGATCGGCGCCAACCAGGCCATCCAGTTCAAGATCGCCGACATGGAGATGAAGGCCCACACGGCCCGGCTGGCCTGGCGGGACGCGGCGGCCCGGCTGGTGTCCGGCGCGCCCTTCAAGAAGGAGGCCGCCCTGGCCAAGCTGCACTCCTCCACCGTCGCCGTCGACAACGCCCGTGACGCCACCCAGATCCACGGCGGCTACGGCTTCATGAACGAGTACCCGGTGGCCCGCATGTGGCGCGACTCCAAGATCCTGGAGATCGGCGAGGGCACGAGCGAGGTCCAACGCATGCTGATCGCCCGCGAGTTGGGGCTCGTGGGCTGAGCCGAAGGGCGTAGCGGCACAGGCTGCTCACAGGCTCGGCGCGGGGCGCACCGCCCTCTGGACAACGAGTGAGGTTAGGCTAACCTACATTCGAACTTGTCCGGCGGGCGCTCCGCCCCGTTCGAAAGCAGTCATACCCATGCCCCATGCCCGTGCCACCCACCTCACCCGACGCGGCGTCCTCGCCGCGGGCGGGGCCCTCGGCCTCGGTGCCGCGCTCGCGGCCTGCGGGGACGACGACGCGAAAAGCGGGAGCTCGGGCAGCGGCGAGACGGCTGCCGCCAAGTCCGGCCCCTGGTCCTTCAAGGACGACCGCGGCCAGACCGCGCAGGCGGACACCATCCCCTCGAACATCGTGGCGTTCGTCGGTGTCGCCGCCGCGCTGTACGACTACGGCATCCAGGCCAAGGGCGTCTTCGGCCCGACGCGGACCAAGGACGGCAAGGCCGACGTCCAGGCCGGCGACATGGACGTCAGCAAGGTCACCGTCCTCGGCAACGAGTGGGGCCAGTTCAACATCGAGAAGTACGCCGCCCTCGCGCCCGACGCGCTGATCTCCACGATGTTCGACGACGCCGGCACGCTCTGGTACGTCCCCGAGGAGTCGAAGAAGAAGATCCTCGCCGTGGGCGCGCCGAGCGTCGGCATCTCCGTCTACGACCGCCAGCTCACCGAGCCGCTGCAGCGCATGCTCCAGCTCGCGAAGTCCCTCGGCGCGGACACCGCTTCGAGCAAGGTGACGGCCGCGAAGAAGGCCTTCGAGGACGCCGCGGCCCGGCTGCGCGCGGCCACCAAGGCCAACCCGGGCATCAAGGTGATGGCGGGCTCCGCGAGCCAGGACCTGTTCTACGTCTCCGGCTCGAACCTCTCCATCGACCTGGAGTACTTCAAGGCCCTCGGCGTGGACTTCGTCGAGCCCCCGGAGAAGGCCAAGGCGAAGGGCGGCGGCTGGTACGAGTCGCTGAGCTGGGAGAACGTCGACAAGTACGCGGCGGACATCATCATGATGGACAACCGCACCTCGGCCATCCAGCCCGCCGACATCACCGAGGCGACCTGGAAGAAGCTCCCCGCGGTCAAGGCGGGCCAGGTCATCGCCCGCAACCCCGAGCCGATCCTGTCCTACGACAAGTGCACGCCCCTGCTGACGAGCCTCGCCGAGGCCATCGAGAAGGCGAAGAAGGTCGCTTGACATGACTACGGCCGTAGCCGCCCCGTTCCGTTTCTTCTCCCTCCAGGTGACCCGGACGAGGCGGCTCGGCCCGTCCCTGGTCCGCGTCACCTTCACCGGCGAGGACCTGACCCACTGCCTCTCCGACGGCCTCGACCAGTCTCTGTCGCTGTTCGTGCCGCAGCCCGGCCAGCCGGCGCCCGTGGTGCCGCTCGACCTCGGGGACGGCTGGTGGCAGGCCTGGCGCGAACTCCCGGACGACGTACGGGCCGTGATGCGCTCGTACACGCTCCGGGCGCTGCGGCACGACCCCGACGAGGTCGACATCGACTTCGTGCTGCACACCCCCGCCGGCCCCGCCTCCGCCTGGGCCGCCCGGGCGGTCGCCGGTGACCGCGTGCTCATCCTGGGCCCGGCGATCGCGGACAACCGCGCGATCCGCTTCCGTCCGCCCGAGGACACCGACCTCATGGTGCTGTGGGGCGACGAGAGCGCCCTTCCGGCGGTCTCGTCCGTCCTGGAGTCGCTGCCGCCCGGCACCCCCGCCCGGGTCTGGCTGGAGGTGCGCGACGCCGGGAACATCCAGGACCTGCCGACGGCCGCGGACGCCGAGATCACCTGGCTGGTCCGCGACGACGGCGACGCCGCCCCGTGCTCCCCCCTCGCCCTCGACGCCCTGCGCGCCGCTCAACTCCCGCCCGCACAAAAGCCGTACGTGTGGATCGCGGGCGAGTCGGGCTGCGTGAAGGAGCTGCGCCGGCACTTCGTGCGCGAGCGCGGGATCGACCGCCGGCGGGTCACCTTCGTCGGGTACTGGCGGCAGGGCCTGAGCGAGGAGCAGTTGCGCGCACAGGAGTGACGGCGGTCACGGGAGAGGGAGGATTGGACCCTCGTAACTTAGGTTAGGCTAACCTAAGTTGAAGCCGTGGCTTCCTTCTCTCTCCCACCCCGCACGGACTCCCCACCGGAGGGCCCCCACATGCGCTCGCACCTGCTCAATGACCTCACCGCGGAGCACTACCGCCGCTCCGTGACCGAAGGAGTAGAGCGGGTGGCGGCCAAACTCGCCACCACCGACCGTCCGTTCACCGGTGTCACCGTCGACGCCCTCACCCCCCGGATCGACGCCATCGACCTGGACCGGCCGCTCGGCGACACCGGCGCCGCCCTGGACGAGCTGGAGGAGGTCTATCTCCGGGACGCGGTCTACTTCCACCACCCCCGCTACCTCGCCCACCTCAACTGCCCGGTCGTCATCCCGGCCGTCCTCGGCGAGGCCGTCCTGTCCGCCGTCAACTCCTCCCTGGACACCTGGGACCAGTCGGCCGGCGGCACCCTCATCGAGCGCAGGCTCATCGACTGGACGGCCGCCCGCATCGGCCTCGGCTCCGGCGCCGACGGCGTGTTCACCTCCGGCGGCACCCAGTCCAACCTCCAGGCGCTGCTGCTGGCCCGCGAGGAGGCCAAGACCGACAGCCTCGCCCGGCTGCGCGTCTTCGCCTCCGAGGTCGGCCACTTCAGCGTGCAGAAGGCCGCGAAACTGCTCGGCCTCGGCCCCGACGCCGTCGTGACCGTCCCCGTCGACCACGACAAGCGGATGCAGACCGTCGCCCTCGCCCGCGAACTGGAGCGCTGCCGCGCGGACGGCCTGGTCCCCATGGCCGTCGTCGCCACCGCCGGCACCACCGACTTCGGCTCCATCGACCCGCTGCCCGAGATCGCCGAGCTGTGCGCCCAGTACGGCACCTGGATGCACGTCGACGCCGCCTACGGCTGCGGGCTGCTGGCCTCCCGGAAGTACCGGGACCGCGTCGACGGCATCGAGCGCGCCGACTCGGTCACCGTCGACTACCACAAGTCCTTCTTCCAGCCGGTGAGTTCCTCGGCCGTCCTGGTCCGCGACGCCGCGACCCTGCGCCACGCCACCTACCACGCGGAGTACCTCAACCCGCGGCGCATGGTCACCGAGCGCATCCCCAACCAGGTCGACAAGTCCCTGCAGACCACCCGCCGCTTCGACGCCCTCAAGCTGTGGATGACGCTGCGGGTGATGGGCGCCGACGGGATCGGCGAACTCTTCGACGAGGTCTGCGACCTGGCGGAGGAGGGCTGGCGGCTCCTCGCGGCCGACCCCCGCTTCGACGTGGTCGTGCGGCCGTCCCTGTCCACCCTCGTCTTCCGCTACGTCCCCGCCGCCGTGACCGACCCCGCCGAGATCGACCGCGCCAACCTGCACGCCCGCAAGGCCCTGTTCGCGTCCGGGGCCGCCGTCGTCGCGGGCACCAAGGTCCACGGCCGCCACTACCTGAAGTTCACCCTGCTCAACCCCGAGACGACGGCCGACGACATCGCCGCCGTCCTCGACCTGATCGCCGGCCACGCCGAGCAGTACCTGGGAGAGTCCCTTGACCGCGCTTCCTGAACCCGCCGTGCACACCTACGACTTCGTGGGCATCGGGCTCGGCCCCTTCAACCTCGGCCTGGCCTGCCTCACCGAGCCGATCGCCGAACTCGACGGCCTCTTCCTGGAGTCCAAGCCGGACTTCGAGTGGCACGCGGGCATGTTCCTGGACGGCGCCCACCTGCAGACCCCGTTCATGTCGGACCTGGTCACCCTGGCCGACCCCACCTCGCCCTTCTCCTTCCTCAACTACCTCAAGGAAAAGGGCCGGCTGTACTCGTTCTACATCCGCGAGAACTTCTACCCGCTGCGCGTCGAGTACGACGACTACTGCCGCTGGGCGGCGAGCCGGCTCGGCAGCGTCCGGTTCGGCACGACGGTGCGCGAGGTGACGTACGAGGACGGACTGTACGTCGTGCGCACCGAGGCCGGCGACGCCTACCGCGCCCGCCGGCTGGTCCTCGGCACCGGCACGGTCCCCTTCGTCCCGGAACCGTGCCGGGGCCTGGACGGCGACCTCATCCACACCGCGCAGTACATGCACCGCAAGGCGGAACTGCAGCGCAAGGGCTCGATCACGGTCGTCGGCAGCGGCCAGAGCGCCGCGGAGATCTACCACGAACTCCTCGCCGAGATCGACGTCCACGGCTACGAGCTGAACTGGGTCACCCGCTCCCCGCGGTTCTTCCCGCTGGAGTACACCAAACTCACCCTGGAGATGACCTCCCCGGACTACATCGACTACTTCCGCGCACTGCCCGAGGAGACCCGCTACCGGCTGGAGAAGCAGCAGAAGGGCCTGTTCAAGGGCATCAACTCGGACCTGATCGACGCCATCTTCGACCTGCTGTACCAGAAGGACGTCGTCAGCGGCGACCGCCCGGTCCCCACCCGCCTGCTCACCAACTCCTCGCTCGTCGACGCCCGTTACCAGGACGGGCAGTACACCCTCGGCTTCCACCAGGACGAGCAGGACAAGGACTTCGAGATCCGCACCGAGGGCCTGGTGCTGGCCACCGGCTACCACTACGAGCCGCCGGCCTTCCTCGCCCCGATCCGCGACCGCCTCCGCTTCGACGGCCACGGCCGCTTCGACGTCGCCCGCAACTACTCGATCGACGTCACAGGGCGGGACGTCTTCCTGCAGAACGCCGGCGTGCACACGCACAGCGTCACCTCCCCCGACCTGGGCATGGGCGCCTACCGCAACAGCTACATCATCCGTGAGCTGCTCGGCACCGAGTACTACCCGGTCGAGAAGACCATCGCCTTCCAGGAGTTCGCCGTATGACCTTCACCTTCCGCCCTCTCGACCCCCTCAAGGACGCCGAGTTGCTGCACTCCTGGGTGACCCACCCCAAGGCGGCCTTCTGGATGATGCGGGACGCCAGGCTGGAGGACGTCGAGCGGGCCTACATGGAGATCGCCGCCGACGCACACCACCACGCGCTCCTCGGACTCGACGCCGACGGCGTGCCCGCCTTCCTCATGGAGAAGTACGACCCCGCCCACCGCGAACTCGTCGGGCTGTACGAGCCGTTGCCCGGGGACGTGGGCATGCACTTCCTGACCCCGCCCACCGACACCCCCGTGCACGGCTTCACCCGCGCCGTGATCACCGCCGTCATGGCGCACCTCTTCGAGGACCCGGCGGTCCGGCGGGTGGTCGTCGAGCCGGACGTCGCCAACAAGGCCGTCCACGCCCTGAACGCAGCCGTCGGGTTCGTGCCCGAGCGGGAGATACAGAAGCCGGAGAAGAAGGCGTTGCTGAGCTTCTGCACACGGGAGCGGTTCGAGAAGGCGGTGCCGGCATGAGCCTCGCCGACTCCGTCGCCCACCTCTCCCCGGAGCGCTGGGAGCAGGCCAACCGCCTCCTGATCCGCAAGGCCCTGGCCGAGTTCGCGCACGAGCGGCTGATCACGCCGGAGAGGGACGGCGAGGAGTACGTCGTCCGCGGCGACGACGGTCTGACCCGCTACCGCTTCACCGCCGTCCGCCGCGCCCTCGACCACTGGCACATCGACCCCGCCTCCCTGTCCCGCACCCGCGACGGCGCCGAACTCCCGCTCGCGGCACTGGACTTCTTCATCGAGCTGAAGGACACGCTCGGCCTGAGCGACGAGATCCTCCCGGTCTACCTGGAGGAGATCTCCTCCACGCTCTCCGGCACCTGCTACAAGCTCACCAAGCCGCAGGTCCCGGTCGCCGAGCTGGCCCGCTCCGGCTTCCAGGCCGTCGAGACCGGCATGACCGAGGGCCACCCCTGCTTCGTCGCCAACAACGGCCGCCTCGGCTTCGGCATCCACGAGTACCTGTCGTACGCCCCCGAGACCGCGAGCCCGGTCCGCCTGGTGTGGCTGGCCGCCCACCGCTCCCGCGCGGCCTTCACCGCGGGCGTCGGGATCGAGTACGAGACCTTCGTACGCCAGGAGTTGGGCGAGGCCACCGTCGAGCGCTTCCACGGCGTCCTCGGCGAGCAGGGCCTGGACCCCGCCGACTACCTGTTCATCCCGGTGCACCCCTGGCAGTGGTGGAACAAGCTCACCGTCACCTTCGCCGCCGAGGTCGCCCGCCGCAACCTGGTCTGCCTGGGCGAGGGCGACGACGAATACCTGGCCCAGCAGTCCATCCGGACCTTCTTCAACCGCTCCCACCCCGAGAAGCACTACGTGAAGACGGCGCTGTCCGTGCTCAACATGGGCTTCATGCGCGGGCTGTCGGCCGCGTACATGGAGGCGACCCCGGCGATCAACGACTGGCTGGCCCGGCTCGTCGAGGGCGACCCGGTGCTGAAGTCCACGGGTGTGACGGTCATCCGGGAGCGGGCCGCCGTCGGCTACCGGCACCTGGAGTACGAGCGGGCGACCGACCGCTACTCGCCGTACCGCAAGATGCTCGCCGCGCTGTGGCGCGAGAGCCCGGTGGCCGGCCTGCGGGAGGGCGAGTCGCTCGCCACCATGGCCTCCCTCCTGCACGTCGACCACGAGGGCGCGTCCTTCGCGGCGGCGCTCGTCGAGCAGTCGGGCCTGGCACCGCGGGAGTGGCTGCGGCAGTACCTGCGGGCGTACTACGTCCCGCTGCTGCACAGCTTCTACGCCTACGACCTGGTCTACATGCCGCACGGCGAGAACGTGATCCTCGTGCTGAAGGACGGCGCCGTGCAGCGCGCGATCTACAAGGACATCGCCGAGGAGATCGCCGTCATGGACCCGGACGCGGTGCTGCCGCCCGAGGTGCGGCGGATCCGGGTCGAGGTGCCGGAGGACAAGAAGCTGCTGTCGATCTTCACCGACGTCTTCGACTGCTTCTTCCGCTTCCTCGCCGCCAACCTCGCCGACGCGGGGGTGCTGGAGGAGGACGGCTTCTGGCGGACGGTCGCCGACGTCAGCCGCGAGTACCAGGCGTCGGTGCCGGAACTGGCCGAGAAGTTCGAGCGGTACGACCTGTTCGCGCCCGAGTTCGCGCTGTCCTGCCTCAACCGGCTGCAACTGCGGGACAACCGGCAGATGGTGGACCTGGCGGACCCCTCGGGCGCCCTCCAGCTGGTCGGAACCCTCGGCAATCCCGTCGCCCGGTTCTGATCACGCCGGGCGGGCACCCCGGAGTACGGTCCTCCGGGGTGCCCGCCCCGCATCAGCGGCCTACCGCGCGGGCCAGGGCACCTGCGGCGACCGGTAGTAGCCGATGCCCAGCGCGTCCCAGCGCGGTCCCTGCGCGGCGAGCCGGACGCGGTAGGCGTCCCGGCCGAGCGCGGAGGCCGGCGACCAGCCGAGTTCGGCCGCACCCGCGAGCCGCGGGAAGGCCATCTGCTCGATGTCGGCGCTCGTCGCGATCGTCTCCGTCCACAGCGGCGCCTCGACGCCCTTGACCGCCGAACCCGGCGCCCCGGGCAGGTAGTTCCCCGGGTCCCAGTCGTAGGCCCGCTTCACCTCCACCAGTCCGGCCCAGTCCTGGCCCAGCGGGGTGTCCTCGGTGTACTTCATGTCGAGGTAGATCCGGTCGGCGGGCGAGAGGATCAGCCCGGTGCCGTTCTGGGCGGCCTTGGCGACCTGCTCCTTCTCCGCGGCGCTGGTGTCGTCCAGGCCCCAGTACTGGGCGAGGGCGCCCTTGGCCGGGTGCGCGCCGGTCAGCTGGTGCCAGCCGATGACGGTCTTGCCGTACTTGGCGACGACCGGCTGCACCCGGTCCATGAACTTCACGTAGTCCTCGTGGCTGGTGGAGTGCGCCTCGTCGCCGCCGATGTGCAGATAGCGGCCCGGCGTGATCGCCGCCAGCTCGCGGACGACGTCGTCGACGAAGTCGTAGGTGAGGTCCTTGCCGACGCACAGCGAGCTGAAGCCGACGTCGGTGCCGGTGTAGAGCGGGGGCGCCACTCCGTCGCAGTTGAGGTCCGCGTAGGAGGCGAGGGCCGCGTTGGTGTGGCCCGGCATGTCGATCTCGGGCACGACCTCCAGGTAGCGGGAGGCCGCGTAGCGGACGATCTCCTGGTAGTCGGCCTTGGTGTAGTGGCCGCCCCGGCCGCCGCCGACCTCGGTCGAGCCGCCGTAGGTGGCAAGGCGCGGCCAGGAGTCGATCGCGATGCGCCAGCCCTGGTCGTCGCTGAGGTGCAGATGCAGCTTGTTGACCTTGTACAGGGCCAGTTCGTCGATGTAGCGCTTGACCTGGGCGACGGTGAAGAAGTGGCGGGAGACGTCGAGCATCGCGCCGCGGTAGGCGTAGCGCGGGCGGTCCGTGATCGTGCCGCCCGCGACGAGCCACGGTCCGGGCTGGACGGAATCCTTCTCGACGGCAGCCGGGAGCAGTTGGCGCAGGGTCTGGACGCCGTGGAAGAGGCCGGCGTACTCGTCGGCGGTGATGCGGACGCCGTCGGGTCCGCTGTCGAGGCGGTAGCCCTCGGCCCCGAACCGGCCGTGGGTCAGCCGCAGTTGGATGCCTGTGCTGCCGTGCGTGACCAGCGGCAGCCGGTAGCCGGTGGACGGGCGCAGGATGCCGGCGAGGTACTCGCCGATCCGGTGTGCTTTCGGGGTGTCGTCGACACGGATGACGGTGGAGCCGCTGAGGCGGTACGGCGCACCGCCCGGCCTGACCGACTCGGGCGCGGGAACCACCCGGCCCAGGGGGGCGGGTTCCGCCTTCGTCACCGAGGTCACCGTGGTCGCTCCTACCGTGAAGGTGCCTGCCGCCGCCACGAGCAGCAGCGATCCCAGAACGCGGTGCAGTCTCACATGCACTCCCTCCGATTGGTAGAGACCACTCTCCCGCACAACCGGTGAAACAATCCCCCCATGGCGGAAATCATCCAGAGGGACGGCACGTGGGCCTTCGACGGCGACGCCCTGCGGCTGACTCCCGGACGGGACAGAAACGTCAGCCTCCTCCGCCGGACCCTGGGTGAACTCGTCGTCCCGCTGGGCGCGTTGGCCGGTGTGTCGTTCGAGCAGGGCAAGAAGTCGGGGCGGCTGAGGCTGCGGCTGCGCGACGGCGCCGACCCGCTGCTGCACGCCTCCGGCGGCCGTCTGACCGAGCCCAACGACCCCTACCAACTTCTCGTGGAGTCCGACCGCTACGGAGTGGCCGAGTACTTCGTGGACGAGGTGCGCAGCGCCCTGCTGCTGGACGAGGTCCCGTCCGAGCCGGTGACCGGGTATCTGCTGCCGGGTCCTTCCGTCCCGCTGTCGGTCTCCGCCGGGGACGGCACGGCCAGCTTCGACGGTGAGCACGTGCGCCTGGAGTGGAACTGGAAGACGGAGGACGCCAAGGCCGCCGCCGGCACCCGCACGCTCGCCGTCACCGACCTCCTCGGGGTGGAGTGGCAGCCGGCCGTCGGCCTGGAGAACGGGCATCTGCGGTTCGTGGTGCGGGGCGCGCAGACGAAGGCGCCGGCCAAGTACGACCCCCACTCCGTGGAGCTGTGGGGCTTCAAGAAGGACCCGCTGATGGCCCTCGTCGCGGCGGCCGTCCAGGCACGGCTGCCGCATCCGTCGGCGGCGACCGCCGAGGAGCCGCCCAGGGAACTGCCCGAGGCGCCCCGGGACGACCCCGACGCGCTGCTGCGCCGGCTGCGCGAACTAGGTGAGCTGCACCGCACGGGCGTACTGACGGACGAGGAGTTCCGGATGACCAAGCAGGCGATCCTCAAGCGCATGTGACCACCGGCCGCACCTCCGTGCGCCTGCCCGATATCGGGCAGGATTGTTGCGAAAGGCTCGCTCGTACCCCAGGATCTACCGGGTGCACGACGAACTTGTTGATCACCTGACGCGCTCCTCACCCCTGAGCCGGGGCGAGGCGCTGCGGGTGATCCAGGACGTGCTCGCCTACTTCGACGAGACGACCACCGAGTTCGTCCGTCGCCGCCACCGCGAGCTGCAGGCCCAGGGCCTGGTGAACGCGGAGATCTTCGAACGGATCGCGGCGGACCTGTCCTACCGGGCGGTCGCACCGCCGGAGCTCACGCTCCGGCAGCTGCGCCGCATGGTCTACGGCTGAGGAATACGTATACATGTGCGGAATCGTCGGATACATCGGGAAGCGTGACGTCGCTCCCCTCCTGCTGGAGGGCCTGCAGCGCCTCGAATACCGCGGCTACGACTCGGCGGGCATCGTCGTCACCTCCCCGAAGACGGCCGGCCTGAAGATGGTCAAGGCCAAGGGCCGGGTGCGCGACCTGGAGGCGAAGGTCCCGGCGCGCTTCAAGGGCACCACCGGTATCGCCCACACCCGCTGGGCCACCCACGGCGCCCCGTCCGACGTGAACGCCCACCCGCACATGTCGGCCGACCACAAGGTCGCCGTCGTCCACAACGGCATCATCGACAACGCCTCCGACCTGCGCCGCAAGCTGGAGGCGGACGGCGTCGAGTTCCTCTCCGAGACCGACACCGAGGTCCTCACCCACCTGATCGCCCGCTCGCAGGCCGAGAAGCTGGAGGACAGGGTCCGCGAGACCCTGCGGGTCATCGAGGGCACGTACGGCATCGCCGTGATGCACGCCGACTTCCCCGACCGCATCGTGGTGGCCCGCAACGGCTCCCCGGTCGTCCTCGGCATCGGCGAGAAGGAGATGTTCGTCGCCTCGGACATCGCCGCGCTGGTCGCCCACACGCGGCAGATAGTGACCCTCGACGACGGCGAGATGGCCACGCTCAAGGCCGACGACTTCCGCACCTTCACCACCGAGGGCACCCGGACGACCTCGGAGCCGACCACCGTGGAGTGGGAGGCGGCCTCCTACGACATGGGCGGCCACGACACCTACATGCACAAGGAGATCCACGAGCAGGCCGAGGCGGTCGACCGCGTCCTGCGCGGCCGCATCGACGACCGCTTCTCCACCGTGCACCTCGGCGGCCTGAACCTGGACGCCCGCGAGGCCCGGCAGATCCGCCGGGTGAAGATCCTCGGCTGCGGCACCAGCTACCACGCGGGCATGATCGGCGCCCAGATGATCGAGGAGCTGGCCCGCATCCCCGCGGACGCCGAGCCGGCCTCCGAGTTCCGCTACCGCAACGCGGTCGTCGACCCCGACACCCTGTACGTCGCCGTCTCCCAGTCCGGCGAGACCTACGACGTCCTGGCCGCCGTCCAGGAGCTCAAGCGCAAGGGCGCGCGGGTCTTCGGCATCGTCAACGTGGTCGGCTCGGCGATCGCCCGCGAGGCGGACGCCGGCATCTACGTGCACGCCGGCCCCGAGGTCTGCGTCGTGTCCACCAAGTGCTTCACGAACACCACGGTCGCCTTCGCGCTGCTCGCCCTGCACCTGGGCCGCACCCGTGACCTCTCGGTGCGCGACGGCAAGCGGATCATCGAGGGCCTGCGCAGGCTGCCCGAGCAGATCACCGAGGTCCTCCAGCAGGAGGACGAGATCAAGAAGCTGGCCGAGCAGTACGCCGAAGCCCGCTCGATGCTCTTCATCGGCCGGGTCCGCGGCTACCCGGTGGCCCGTGAGGCGTCCCTGAAGCTCAAGGAGGTCTCCTACATCCACGCGGAGGCCTACCCCGCCTCCGAGCTCAAGCACGGCCCCCTCGCCCTCATCGAGCCGGCCCTCCCCACGGTGGCGATCGTCCCCGACGACGACCTGCTGGAGAAGAACCGCGCCGCGATGGAGGAGATCAAGGCCCGCAGCGGCCGGATCCTGGCGGTGGCCCACCAGCCCCAGGAGAAGGCCGACCACACGGTCGTCGTGCCCAAGAACGAGGACGAGCTCGACCCGATCCTGATGGGCATCCCGCTCCAACTGCTCGCCTACCACACGGCACTCGCCCTCGGCCGGGACATCGACAAGCCGCGCAACCTCGCGAAGTCGGTGACGGTGGAGTAGCGGCCGCCCGACGGCAACCGCCCTGGCCGCGGCCGGACTTGGACGGCCCGGACGTGAACGACCCCCTGTGCGCCACCAGCACAGGGGGTCGTTCCTTCAGGGACCGGAGCCGCCCAACGCTCCGGTCCGCCGCTGCGTCAGCCGGTGGCCGTCACCCCCCGGCCTGCAGCGCGTCGCGCAAGAGGTATGCCCTTCACAAAGGCACAAACACCTCTACGCGCGAGTAGTTTCACGCTGCACCAAGGGAGTTGGGGAGCGGGCGCCTCAGGGGATGACGATGACGGGCCGCTTCGCCCGCTTGGCGAGCCGTCCCGCGACGGAGCCGAAGATGCGTCCGACGATGCCGTGCGTCGACCCGACGACGATCGCGTCGGCCTCGTACTCGCGCCCCACCTCTTCGAGTTCGTGGCAGATGTCGCCGCCGCGCTCGACCAGGATCCAGGGCACTTCGGCGAGGTACTCGGCGCAGGCGAGCTCGAGCCCGAGCACCTCGGTGCGGTGATCCGGCACGTCCACGAAGACCGGCGGCTCGCAGCCGGCCCACACCGTGGTGGGCAGCCGGTTGGCGACGTGCACGATGATCAGGCCCGAGCCGGAGCGGTGGGCCATGCCGATGGCGTACGCGAGGGCGCGCTCACTGGACGTGGAGCCGTCGAAGCCGACGACCACGCCGTGCTTGAAGGCGGGATCGCAGGAATGGCGTGGCTCTTCCGCCGCCAGGGGCTCGGCCGCCGTGGGGTCGGCGACGGGCCGCTTGCGGTCCCTGGGTTCGAAGAATTCGTGACCGGCCATGGCTGTCTCGGCGTTGTGATCCTTTATGGGAGGGACGACAGTGTGCGGCGGAGCTGTCCGGGAATCATCTTTCCCGCCCCATACCCCCAAGGGTACGGCGGCACGCCTCCTTAGCCCAGATCCCGCCCTCCGTCGGTGGGGGTTCCAGGGAGCATGCACGAGGGGGCGCCCGTAACGCAATGGTTGCTGCGCTGTACAGGCGGTTCGCGCAGGATTCACCCGTCGCGGCCGCACATCCGGTGCGGACGCGCAGTGACCGGCCGGTCGAACAGGCGTTGAACCCGGTGAGCCGTCCCCCAGGGAGCCCGCATGCCCGGACCGTCCCCCGCCCCCGACCCGTCCCGCCCGCCCGAGAACCCCGCGACCGACGTCGTGCGCTGGGCGGCCTTCAGCTGCGTCCTGGTCCCGGTGGTCCTCCTCTGGTACGGCACCTCGCTCGCCGGGGCGGCGGGAACCGCCCTCGGCCTCGCCGCCGTCACAGCGGTGTGCCGGCTGCTGCTGCGCCAGTCCGAGCGGGGCGCGGCCCGGGTGCCCACGGAAGAGAACCCACCTCACCGCGGGCGCCGTCACAGAACGGGTACGGGCACTCACCGAGGCGGACGCCACACCGGCGGAAGTACACCGGTCGGCTGACCGGTTTCCCACTACGGGCCCGACGCTTTTCAGCCAACTTCCGAGACCCGTGCATCCCACCCCCGAAGCACCCCCCAACCCCCGTTCGACCTGCACGGACAGGGGGTACGGAGCCCCGCGTACCCTATGTGGATTGGCCACCGCCACAAGGCGCACTTCCCTGCACGGCCCACGAGTGCAACGCTTCGTGATCGAATGCTTCACGCCAAGTTGCCATGTCGACAATGTGCCGGTTCCCGAACTGGGTCACCCCGGCACCACGGGACACAGTAGATTCGATCTTGACGTCTTACGGCGGGGGACTCGTGCAGGACCGAGGGGAAACGTGCAGGAGCGACACAACCGAGGAGCCGCGACCACCGAGGGGGGCTTAGCAGTATGAGCCACGACTCCACCGCCGCGCCGGATGCCGCGGCCCGGAAGCTGTCCGGGCGACGCCGCAAGGAGATCGTCGCGGTGCTGCTGTTCAGCGGCGGCCCCATCTTCGAGAGTTCCATTCCGCTGTCGGTGTTCGGGATTGACCGCCAGGACGCCGGCGTGCCGCGCTACCGCCTGTTGGTGGCGGCCGGCGAGGAAGGCCCGCTGCGGACCACAGGGGGCCTGGAACTCACCGCGCCACATGGCCTGGAGGCGATCTCGCGCGCCGGGACGGTCGTCGTACCGGCCTGGCGCTCGATCACCTCACCGCCACCGGAGGAGGCGCTCGACGCTCTGCGCCGGGCGCACGAGGAAGGCGCCCGCATAGTCGGGCTGTGCACCGGCGCCTTCGTGCTGGCGGCGGCGGGCCTGCTGGACGGCCGCCCGGCAACGACACACTGGATGTACGCACCGACGCTGGCCAAGCGCTATCCGTCGGTGCACGTGGATCCGAGGGAACTCTTCGTCGACGACGGAGACGTACTGACGTCGGCCGGTACGGCGGCCGGAATCGACCTCTGTCTCCACATCGTCCGCACGGACCACGGCAACGAGGCGGCCGGCGCGCTCGCCCGCCGCCTGGTGGTCCCGCCACGCCGGACAGGAGGCCAGGAACGCTACCTGGACCGCTCTTTACCGGAGGAGATCGGCGCCGACCCGCTCGCCGAGGTCGTCGCCTGGGCGCTGGAGCACCTCCACGAGCAATTCGACGTGGAGACGCTCGCCGCGCGCGCGTACATGAGCCGCCGCACCTTCGACCGCCGATTCCGGTCGCTGACGGGCAGCGCCCCGCTGCAGTGGCTGATCACACAGCGGGTGCTGCAGGCCCAGCGTCTGCTGGAGACGTCCGACTACTCGGTGGACGAGGTCGCGGGCCGCTGCGGCTTCCGCTCGCCGGTGGCGCTGCGCGGCCACTTCCGCCGCCAGCTCGGCTCGTCTCCGGCGGCGTACCGCGCCGCGTACCGGGCCCGGCGTCCGCAGGCCGAGAGGCCGGCCGACGTCGACAGCGCGTCCGGCCCGCCGCCCCTGCTGCACCCCGACCAGCCCGTGCCGCTGCAGAGCCGGCGGGCGGCGGCGAGTGCGGTGGGAGCGGGACCGTCCCTGTCGACGGCGACCGCCTCCGCGGACAACGGCCGCGAGGCCTACATGGCCGGCCGCGCGAGCGTACCGGGCCAGCGCAGCGGCACGTGACCTCGGAACGCCGGGCGGGAAGACTCAGCCCGTCCGGCGTTTGAGGACGAGGCCCCTTCAGGGCCGAAGCGGGGGTCCAGGGGGCGGCAGCCCCCTGGTACGCCAACCCCGGCACCGGTCACCCCAAAAGCAAGCGCCAGCTTTAGGGTGGTCGCATGAACGATCGCATGGTGTGGATCGACTGCGAGATGACCGGCCTCTCGCTGTCCGACGACGCGCTCATCGAGGTGGCCGCCCTCGTCACCGACTCCGAGCTGAACGTACTCGGCGAGGGAGTCGACATCGTCATCCGGCCGCCGGACCAGGCCCTGGAGACGATGCCGGAGGTGGTGCGTCAGATGCACACCGCGTCCGGACTGCTGGCGGAACTCTCCGGCGGCACGACCCTGGCGGACGCCGAGGACCAGGTCCTCTCCTACGTCCGCGAGCACGTCAAGGAGCCCGGCAAGGCCCCGCTGTGCGGCAACTCGGTCGGCACGGACCGCGGTTTCCTGCTGCGCGACATGCCGACCCTGGAGGACTACCTCCACTACCGCATCGTCGACGTCAGCTCCATCAAGGAACTCGCCCGGCGCTGGTACCCCCGCGCCTACTTCAACAGCCCCGAGAAGAACGGCAACCACCGCGCCCTCGCCGACATCCGGGAGTCGATCGCCGAGCTGCGCTACTACCGCGAGGCCATCTTCGTACCGCAGCCCGGCCCGGACTCGGACACCGCCAGATCGATCGCGGCCAAGCACGTCCTGCCTGCTCAGCAAGGGTGACACCGGGCGCCGGAGGGGGGCCGCGAAAGCCGTGCGCGAGCACCCCTTCGGACCCTGTACACTTTTTCTCGGCCGGTCGGAAAGACCCCAAGTCCACCGCCGGTCATGGTGGGTGTAGCTCAGCTGGTAGAGCACCTGGTTGTGGTCCAGGATGTCGCGGGTTCGAGTCCCGTCACTCACCCTGAACGATCAGCCGGTGGCTCCGTGAAGACGGAGCCACCGGCTGATTCGCGTTTCCGGCACAGGGAGCCGACGATGACCGAGACCCCTTCCCCGCTCACGGGGCCGTTCCGGACGCCCCGCCTGGACGCCGTCCCGCTGAGCGTCGGCCACGCCGAGGAGATGGCCGTCGTGCTGTCGGACCCGGCGCTGCACACCTTCATCGGCGGCAGCCCGAGCTCCCCCGAGGCCCTGCGCACCCGCTACGAACGGCTGGTCGCCGGCTCCCCCGACCCTGCCGTCTCCTGGTGCAACTGGGTCCTGCGGCGCCGCGAGGACTCCCGGCTGGTGGGCACGGTCCAGGCCACCGTCACGGGACCGGACGCGGAGATCGCCTGGGTGGTCGGCACACCCTGGCAGGGCCGCGGCTACGCCTCCGAGGCGGCCCGCGGGCTCGTGGCGCTGCTCGGCCGGCACACGTCGGTGTCCACGGTCACGGCGCACATCCACCCCGGCCACGCGGCCTCCGCCGCCGTCGCCCACGCGGCCGGCCTGACCCCGACGGACGAGGAACACGAGGGCGAACGCCGCTGGCGGTTGGTCCTGCCCCGCTGACCGCACGGCCGGGCGCCGGCACCTGTTCTCCGCCCGCAGCGCCCCACGGCCCGCCACCGGCGCCCGGCCCTCCGCCACCGGGCGGACGGCCTCGCGTCGACGCCCGCGCACGCATCTCGGGGCGCCCGGCTGAGCGGAGCCGTCAGGACGACGCCCGCGCCTCCAGCTCGGTGGCCAGCACCACCTGCCGCCGCTCCAGCCCGCGTGACGCCGCCGGGCGGCGGTCGGCGATCTCCTCCAGCAGGAGGTCGATCATGCGGCGGCCCATCTCCTCGATGGGCTGGCGGACGCTGGTGAGCGGCGGCTCCATGTGGCGGGCGATGGCCGAGTCGTCGTAGCCGACGAGCGCCACGTCGTCGGGGATGCGGCGGCCCTCCTCGCGCAGGACCTGGCGGGCGCCGGCCGCCATGACGTCCGAACCGGCGAAGACCGCGTCCAGGTCGGGGCAGCGGGAGAGCAGACGGGTCATCGCGCGGCGGCCGCCCTCCTCGGTGAAGTCGCCCGGTTCGATCAGGCTCTCGTCGACCTCGTGACCCGCGTCGCGCAGGGCGTCGCGGTAGCCGTCGACGCGGCGCTGGGCGCCGTAGACGTCGAGCCGGCCGGTGATGTGGGCGATCTTGCGGCGGCCCCGGGAGAGCAGGTGCTCGGCGGCCGAGCGGCCGCCGCCGTAGTTGTCGGAGTCCACCGAGGTCAGGGTCTCGGCTGCGGACCGGGGGCCGCTGATGACCGCCGGGATCTCCAGCTGGGACAGCAGGTCGGGCAGCGGGTCGTCCGCGTGGACCGAGACCAGCAGGACGCCGTCCACCCGGTGCGCGGCCAGGTACTGGGCGAGCCTGCGGCGCTCCCGGTCGCTGCCCGCGAAGATCAGCAGCAGCTGCATCTCCGTGTCGGAGATCTCCGCGCCCACGCCCTTGAGCATGTCGGAGAAGTACGGCTCGGCGAAGAAGCGGGTCTCCGGCTCGGGGACCACCAGGGCGATCGCGTCGGTGCGGTTGGCGGCCAGGGCGCGCGCGGCCGTGTTGGGGACGTAGCCGAGCTCGGCGACCGCGGCCTCGACCGCCGCGCGGGTGGCCTCGCTGACGCGGGGGGAGCCGTTGATGACCCGGGAGACCGTGCCGCGGCCGACGCCGGCCCGCGCGGCGACCTCCTCGAGGGTGGGCCGGCCTCCGCTGCGACCCCGCGCTCCGTGGCCTGTTGCCATTGGCTCCGCCCTCCCATGGACCTACGTTGGCTGGAATCTAACAGCCCCGCCGCCGGCGGTGACCGCGACAGGGTGCCGTCGTCCCCGGCCGGGGACCGTCCGGAGGGAGCAGGTCACGGACCCTGCTATTCCACTTAACGGCCAGATAACTGAACGCATAACTCCGCGTCTGCTCCCTTGACACCCCCGCCGGAACCGACGAACCTTCAACACATCACCTGTGGGAGCGCTCCCACAGTACCTGACACATACACATCCCGCACGTTCCCCGCCCGAGCCGCAGCGAGTATGAACGGGCCCAACAATGCCGTTGGCCGGGGGGTCGGCACGTCAGGCAACAGGAGGACGCACATGGGCACGAGTACCCGACGGTCCCGCAGGCTCATGGCCGTCGCGGCCGTGGCCGCGCTGGCCACGGGGCTGCTGGCCGGCTGCTCCAAGGACTCGGACAGCGGTTCGTCGAACGACGGTGGTGGCAGCGGCAAGGGCAAGACCACGCTGACCATCGGCACCTTCGGTGTGTTCGGCTACAAGCAGGCCGGACTCTACGACGAGTACATGAAGCTGCACCCGAACATCAGCATCAAGGAGAACGTCACCACTCGTACCGACGTGTACTGGCCGAAGGTGCTCACCCGCCTGCAGGCCGGCTCCGGCACGGACGACGTGCAGGCCATCGAGGTCGGCAACATCACCGAGGCCGTGCAGACGCAGGGCAGCAAGTTCGTCGACCTCGGCAAGGACGTCGACAAGTCCCAGTGGCTGGACTGGAAGAACGCCCAGGCCACCACGAAGGACGGCAAGCTGATCGGACTCGGCACGGACGTCGGTCCCATGGCGATCTGCTACCGCAAGGACCTGTTCAAGAAGGCCGGCCTCGAGGCGGACCGCACCAAGCTCGCCGCGCAGTGGAAGGGCGACTGGGCGAAGTACGTCGACCTGGGCAAGGAGTACATGAAGAAGGCGCCCAAGGGCACCAAGTTCGTGGACTCGGCCTCCTCGATCTACAACGCGGCCCTCGGCGGCGCGAGCGAGCGGTACTACGACAAGAGCGGCAACGTCATCTGGGACAAGTCCGCGGGCGTGAAGAAGGCCTGGGACGTCGCGATGTCGGTGGCCACCAGCAACATGTCGGCCAAGCTGAAGCAGTTCGACAAGCCGTGGGACCAGGGTTACGCGAACGCGTCCTTCGCCACGGTGGCCTGCCCGGCCTGGATGATCGGCTACATCGAGCAGAAGTCCGGCGACGCCGGCAAGGGCAACTGGGACGTGGCCGCGGCCCCGACCGCGTCCAACTGGGGCGGCTCCTTCCTCGGTGTGCCGACGGCGGGCAAGCACCAGAAGGAGGCCATCGCCCTGGCGAAGTGGCTGACCGCGCCCGAGCAGCAGGCGAAGGTCTTCGCCAAGCAGGCCAGCTTCCCGTCGACCCCGTCGGCGTACGCGAACCTGAAGCCGGCCGCCGACACCACGGCGTACTTCTCCGATGCGCCGATCACGCAGATCTTCGGTGACTCGGCGAAGACCATCCCCGTCCAGGTCTTCGGCATCAAGGACCAGCCGATCAACACCGCGATCACGGACGTCGGCATCCTCCAGGTCGAGCAGAAGGGCAAGAGCCCCTCGCAGGGCTGGGACGCGGCCACGAACGAGATCAAGGACGTGCTCGGCCAGTGACCAGCTCCAAGGCTCTCGCGCACCCCGCGACGAGCGCCGACGCCGCGCCCGGCACTTCGCCGGGCGCGGCCCGGGGCGCTCACGGTCGCGGTACACCGCCCCAGGGCCCTTCGTCCTGGCGCAGCCGGCTGTACCGCTGGGACATGAAGGCGTCCCCGTACGCGTTCATCGCTCCCTTCTTCATCATCTTCGGGGCCTTCTCGCTGGTCCCGCTGCTCTACACGGCCTGGTACTCGCTGCACAACGTGCAGCTGTCCTCGCTGGACACCCAGACCTGGGCCGGCCTGGACAACTACAAGAACCTGCTCAGCTCGGACTTCTTCTGGAACGCCCTGAAGAACACCTTCACGATCGGCCTGATCTCGACGGTGCCGCAGCTGATGGCCGCGATCGGGCTGGCCCACCTGCTGAACTACCGGCTGCGCGGCTCCACCGTCTGGCGGGTCGTGATGCTCACCCCGTACGCCACCTCGGTGGCGGCGGCGACGCTCGTCTTCACGCTGCTGTACTCGTGGGACGGCGGCATGATCAACTGGCTCCTGCACTTCGTCGGGATCGACCCGATCAACTGGCGTGAGTCCGACTGGGGTTCGCAGTTCGCGGTGTCGTCGATCGTCATCTGGCGGTGGACCGGCTACAACGCGCTGATCTACCTCGCGGCGATGCAGGCCATCCCGACCGACCTCTACGAGTCGGCGGCGATCGACGGCGCCAACCGCTGGGAGCAGTTCCGGCACGTGACGATCCCGCAGCTCAGGCCGACCATCCTGTTCACCGTGGTGGTCTCCACCATCGGCGCGACCCAGCTCTTCGGCGAGCCCCTGCTGTTCGGCGGGGTCAGCGGGTCCAAGGGCGGCTCGGAGCACCAGTACCAGACGCTCGGTCTGTACATGTACGACCAGGGCTGGATCATCGGCAACCTCGGCAAGGCCTCGGCGATCGCCTGGTCGATGTTCCTGATCCTGATGATCATCGCGGTGATCAACCTGCTGTTCACCCGACGCCTGAGGAAGTCCCAATGACCACCAGTGACCTGACGCTGCCTCAGGCGAGGCCGAAGAAGACCCGCAGCCGCCGGGTGATGGGCGCGGGCAAGCAGCTGCACGCCGGCCCGGTGACCTACATCGTCCTGGGGATCTTCGCGCTGGTCTCGCTGGCGCCCCTGGTGTGGACGGCGATCGCCGCCTCGCGCACCGACCGGCGGCTGGCCCAGACGCCCCCACCGCTGTGGTTCGGCGGGAACCTGTTCAAGAACATGCAGGCCGCCTGGGACCAGGCCGGGCTCGGCACGGCGATGCTCAACAGCGTGATCGTCGCGGGCACCATCACCGTCAGCACGGTGGTGTTCTCCACGCTCGCCGGGTTCGCCTTCGCCAAACTGCGGTTCAAGTTCTCCGGGGTCCTGCTGCTGCTGACCATCGGCACCATGATGATCCCGCCGCAGCTGGCCGTCGTCCCCCTGTACCTGTGGATGTCGAACCTCGGCTGGTCCAACCAGCTGCAGACGGTCATCCTGCCGACGCTCGTGACGGCCTTCGGCACGTTCTTCATGCGCCAGTACCTGGTGCAGGCGCTGCCGAGCGAGCTGATCGAGGCGGCCCGGGTCGACGGGGCGAGCAGCCTGAGAGTCGTCTGGCACGTGGTCTTCCCCGCGGCACGGCCCGCGATGGCCGTCCTCGGCCTGCTGACCTTCGTGTTCGCCTGGAACGACTTCCTGTGGCCGATCATCGCCCTGACCCAGCAGAACCCGACCGTGCAGGTCGCGCTGAACTCGCTCGGCACCGGGTACGTCCCCGACCAGGCCGTGATCATGGCGGGTGCGCTGCTGGGCACGCTGCCGCTGCTGATCGCGTTCCTGCTGTTCGGCAAGCAGATCGTCGGCGGCATCATGGCCGGCGCGATCAAGGGCTGACGCCCTGGGCCGAGGGCGACGCCCGAAAAGCCCTCATACGAATTCTCCGGTCCGTACGACCTCTCATGGGAGCGCTTCCATGCCTCAACCCGCAACGCCGGCCACCCCGGTGACCTTTCCCCCCGCCTTCCTCTGGGGCGCGGCGACCTCCGCGTACCAGATCGAGGGGGCGGTGCGGGAGGACGGCCGTACGCCCTCGATCTGGGACACCTTCAGCCATACGCCCGGCAAGACCGCCGGCGGCGAGCACGGTGACATCGCTGTCGACCACTACCATCGCTACCGCGACGACGTGGCCATGATGGCCGACCTGGGCCTGACGGCCTACCGGTTCTCGATCTCCTGGTCCAGGGTGCAGCCGACGGGCCGGGGGCCCGCCGTCCAGGTCGGCCTGGACTTCTACCGCCGCCTGGTCGACGAACTGCTGGACCACGGCATCAAGCCGGCCGTCACCCTCTACCACTGGGACCTGCCCCAGGAGCTGGAGGACGCGGGCGGCTGGCCGGAGCGGGACACCGCCTACCGGTTCGCCGAGTACGCGCAGATCGTCGGCGAGGCGCTGGGCGACCGGGTGGAGCAGTGGATCACGCTGAACGAGCCGTGGTGCAGCGCGTTCCTCGGCTACGCCTCCGGGGTGCACGCGCCGGGCCGCACCGACCCCGAGGCGTCGCTGCGGGCCGCGCACCACCTCAACCTGGCCCACGGCCTGGGCACTTCGGCGCTGCGCGCGGCCATGCCGGCCCGCAACTCCGTCGCCCTCAGCCTGAACTCCTCGGTGGTCCGGCCGCTTTCGCCGCAGGACCCGGCGGACCTGGCCGCGGTGCGCAAGATCGACGACCTGGCGAACGGGATCTTCCACGGCCCGATCCTGCACGGCGCCTACCCGGAGTCGCTGCTGTCGGCGACCTCGTCGATCACCGACTGGTCGTACGTCCTCGACGGCGACCTGCGCGCGATCCACCAGCCGCTGGACGCGCTGGGCCTCAACTACTACACGCCGACCCTGGTCTCGGCGGCGAAGACCCCGGTGGCCGGTCCGCGCACCGACGGGCACGGCGCCAGCGAGCACTCCCCGTGGCCGGGCGCCGACGACGTCTCCTTCCACCAGACGCCGGGCGAGCGCACGGAGATGGGCTGGACGATCGACCCGACGGGCCTGCACGAGCTGATCATGCGCTACACGCGCGAGGCTCCCGGTCTGCCGCTGTACATCACCGAGAACGGCGCCGCCTGCGACGACAAGCCCGAACCCGACGGCAGCGTCCACGACCCCGAGCGCATCGCCTACCTGCACGGGCACCTCTCGGCGGTCCGCCGCGCCATCACCGACGGCGCGGACGTCCGCGGCTACTACCTGTGGTCGCTGATGGACAACTTCGAGTGGGCGTACGGCTACGAGAAGCGCTTCGGCGCGGTCTACGTCGACTACGCCACCCTCGCCCGTACGCCGAAGTCGAGCGCCCACTGGTACGGACAAGCGGCGCGGTCCGGAACGCTGCCGCCGGTGATCTCCGACTGACCGGAAGACCGGCCGCACGGGCGGCGGGAGAGCGGGGGGCGGGGCGCGGCGGCCGAGGGGGGCGCCGCGCCCCGTTTCCGTTCGGGGCCTGTGCGGGTGCCGGTCAGTTGAAGGCGCCGAAGGCCTTGGAGAAGGCGAACGGGCTCTGGGTGATCGAGCTGCAGGTGGCGTCGGCGGTGGGCTTGGTGCCGCCGGCGCACTGCTTGTCGCGGGTGGCGGACCACATCGACAGCCCGCCCAGGCCCTTGGACTTGGCGAAGTCCACCAGCTGGGTGGCGTCGTCGACCTTGAAGACCTCGGTGGAGACGTCGTTGACGCCGATCATCGGGGTCACGGCGACCGCCTTCCACGCCGCGCTGTCGGAGAGCCCGAGGACGCTCTTGACCTGGGCCTGGGTGGCGGTCGCGGCCTGCTCGGCGTAGGTGCCCATGTCGCCGCTGTAGGAGGCGCCGTAGTCCATCGCCATGATGTTGACGGTGGAGGTCTTCACGCCGTTGGACTTGGCGTTCGACAGGAGGTTCACGCCGTCCTGGGTGAGGCCCTCGGGCATCACGGGCAGGGTGAACGACACGTCCAGGCCGGGGTGCTGGGCCTGGAGCTTGGCTATCGCCTGGGCGCGGCGGGTGTTGGCCGCCGTGTTCGGCAGCGCGCCGCCCTCGACGTCGAAGTCGACCTTGGTCAGCTTGTACGCGTCCACGACCTTCCCGTACGCCGCGGCCAGCGCGTCCGCCGAGGAGCAGGTCGTGGCCAGCTCGGAGCCGGAGGCGCCGCCGAAGGAGACCCGGACGTCGCCGCCCTTGGCGCGTAGCGAGCCGATCTGGGCGGCGACGCCGTCGCTGCCGAGGTCGGTCACGCCGCCCCACTTGGGCGTGCAGCCGCCGCCGTCGGTGACGAACGCGAGGTTGTAGGTCTTCACTCCGGTGGCGTCGGCGCTCGCGAGCAGGTCGAAGGCCGGGTAGAGGGAGGTGTCGACGTAGGGCGCGAAGCCGCCGCTCGTGGTGGTGCCCGTGCCGGTGCCGGTACCGGTGCCCGTGCTCTGCGAGGGGGTGGGGGTGGCGGTGGGGGTCGCCGTGGGGGTGGGGGTCGCCGTCGGGGTCGGGGACTCGGTGGGGCGGCCGCTCGGCTCGGGCGTCGGGCCGTCGTCCGCGGAGCACTTGGCGCCGTCGATGACACAGCTCTTCGGGTCCGCGGTGCCGTTGACGACGAAGCCGACGGTGACGGACTTGCCGGGCGCGAGGCCGTCGGTGTCCCACTTCGCCGGGGTCACGGTGACGTGCTGCCCGCTGACGGCCGACTCCGCGTTCCAGAGGGAGCTGAGCTTGGCGCCCGCCGGGAGGTCGAACTCCAGCTTCCAGGTCTTCTCCGTCGCGCCGCTGTTGTTCGTCACGACGTACTGGGCGGTGTACCCCGTCGACCAGTCACTGGTCTTCGTGTACGCGGCCCCGATGCCGGCGGCCTGAGCGGTACCGGTGAGCAGGACGGCACCGCCGCCCACGACCGCCGCGGCCACCAGACCGCCGATCGCCTTGTTCCTGCCGCTGATCCTGCGCCGGTGCGTGCTCATGCGCGTGCCTGCCTTCGCTCTTCACGGGGGTGGGGTGCGGCAGCACGCTAGCGATCCGGAATCGGGCAAAGCGCCTGATCCGGGCGGGGGTTGCGGATCTTAGGGGGCGCTTAAGGAAGGGATCGGGGGTGGTTAAAGGTAGAGACCAATACGGCGGCCGATGCCGCTCCCGGTCTGCGGCCGGCTCGCCGCTCGCGGTCCCGGTCCCGGCCGATCCCCCTCCCGGTACCGGTCCCGGGTCCCGGCCGAATCCCCCCTCCCAGTCCCGGTCCCGTGCGGACCGCCGCTCCCGGTCCCGATCCCGGCCGATCCCCGGTCCCGGCTCCGGTTCCCGGCCGGACCGCGCCGCTCGCGGTCCCGGTCCAGGCCGGATCGCCGCTGCCGGTGCGGGTCCCGGGCGAACCGCCGCTCGCGGTCCCGATCCCGGGTGGACCACCGGTCCCGGTCCCGGCCGATCCCCGCTCACGGTCCCGGCTCCGGTTCCCGGCCGGACACCGCCGCTCCCGGTCCCGGGTGGACCACCGCTCCCGCTCCCGGTCCCGATCCCGGCCGATCCCCCTCCCGGTACCGGTCCCGGGTCCCGGCCGGATCGCCGCTCCCGTTCGCGTTCCCGCTCACCTCGCGACGGCGCGCCTGCGTCGTCGTACCGACCGGTGCCCGCGGCCGCCCGGCGTCCGGGCCCGGCCGTCGAGCTGGATCCAGATGCGCACCTCGGTCCCGCCGAGCACGGACGACCCGATCCGCACGTCGCCGCCGGTCGACTCCGCGAGCCGCCGCACGATGTCCAGCCCGAGGCCGGTGGAGCCGTCGCTGCCCGATCCGCGCCCGCGCGCCATGGCCGCCTCGGGGTCGAGGATGCCCGGGCCCGCGTCGGAGACGAGCACGATCACCGCGTCCTCGCCGTTGTGCAGGTCGACCGCGAAGGCCGTGCCCTCGGCGGTGTGCCGGAAGACGTTGCCGAGCAGGGCGTCCAGCGCCGCCGCGAGATCCGCCCGGGCCACGGGTATCCGCACCGGCCGGTCGGCGCCGGCGACCCGCCACTTGCGGCCCTCGTCCTCGGCCAGCGCCGACCAGAACGCCATCCGCTCGCGCACCACCTCGGCCGCGTCGCACCCGGCGCCCGGCCCTGCCGCGGCGGTCTGCGGCTTGGCCTCCCGGGCGGTACGGATGATCGTGTCGACCTCGCGCTCCAGCTGGGCGACCGCGGCCCGGGTCTGGTCCGCGGCGGGCCCTTCCCCGAGCGAGGCGGCGTTGAGCCGCAGCACGGTCAGCGGGGTGCGCAGCCGGTGGGACAGATCCGCGGCCAACTCGCGCTCATTGGCCAGGAGCTGGACGACCTGGTCGGCCATGGAGTTGAACGCGACCGCCGCCAGGCGCAGTTCGGTCGGCCCCTCCTCCGGCACCCGCGCCCCCAGCTTGCCCTCCCCCAGTTCGTGCGCGCCCTCGACCAGCCGCTGGGCGGGCTGCACCATCCGCACCCCCAGCCGGTCGGCGACCGCGACGGACCCGACGATCAGCGCGACGCCGACCCCGGCGAGCACCGCCCAGGCCGTGCCGACGCCGTTGCTGACCTCGGACTCGGGCACGAACACCTCGACCACCGCGATCGCGCCGGAGCTGACCGCCACCGGTGAGAGCAGCGTGAAGCCGCCGGGGACCTCGGTGGTGGAGGCCCGGCCCAGCTTGCGCACGGTGGCGATGTCCTTGCCGGCGGCGTGCCTGCGCCCGATGTCGACGGCGGCCCGGCCGTCGGCCGACGGTATGTGAACGGCCACGCCGGCGTCGGAGCCCGCCGAGGCGACGACCTTCTCCAACTGGTCGCGCTCGGTGGTGATGGACAGCGCCGGGGCGACGGCGGCGGCCTGCCGCTCGGCGTTGGAGAACGCCCGGTCCCGGGCCATCTCCTTGATGACGAGCCCGAGCGGCACGGCGAAGGCGACCACGACCATCGCGGTCACCGCCAGACAGACCTTGACCAGAGCCCATCTCATCGGGGCACCTCCCCGCCCGGCGGCTCCAGCTTCACGCCGACGCCCCGCAGCGTGTGCAGATAGCGCGGCCGCGCCGCCGTCTCGCCCAACTTCCGCCGCAGCCAGGACAGATGGACGTCGATGGTCTGGTCGTCGCCGTAGGACTGCTGCCACACCTCGGCGAGGAGCTCCTTGCGGGCCACGACGACTCCGGGGCGGCCGGCCAGGAAGGCGAGCAGGTCGAACTCGCGGCGGGTGAGGTCGAGCCGGACGCCGTCCAACTCGGCCTGGCGGCGCAGCGGGTCGACGGTCAGGCCGCCGACGCGCAGCACGCTGGACGGCGGGACCTCGCCGGCGGCGGTGCGGGAGCGCCGTAGCACCGCCGCCATCCTCGCCGAGAGGTGCTCCACCGAGAACGGCTTGGTCAAATAGTCGTCCGCGCCCGCGTTCAGCAGCCGGACGATCTCCGTCTCGTCGTCCCGGGCGGTGGCGATGATCACGGGCACGTCCGTGATCCCGCGCAGCATCTTCAGCGCCTCGGAGCCGTCCAGATCGGGCAGACCGAGGTCCAGGACGACCACGTCGAAACGGAAATGGGCGACCTCGCGCAGCGCCTCCAGCGCCGTGCCGACACTGCGCACGGTGTGCGCGGCATCGGTCAGGTGCCGGATCAGCGCCGAACGCACGAACTGGTCGTCCTCGACCACGAGCACACTTGCCATGCGCGGCACCGTACGCCATGCGGGCGGGCCGCACCGGAGCCTGTGGACAACTCCGGGCATGTGCGGCCCGTGGGGCGCGTGAGGCAGTATGAGCGCGATGCGCAGAGGACTCGTACACGTACTGGCTTGGTCGCTCGCCACGGGCGCGGCGGTCACGCTGTCGTGGTGGGGCGTCCACACGGTGATGGCGGGCACGGCCTACGACCCGCCGCGCGCCCTGCCCATCACGGCGGCCGACGCGACCACGCAGGAGTCGAAGCCGCTGGCGTCGTCGACGAGGCGGCCCTCCCCGACGCCGACGCGCAGCCCGTCGCCGAAGCCGTCCGCGACCTCGGCGCCGGTGCCTTCGAAGACGCCGTCCCCCAAGCCGTCGCACAGCGCCTCCGGCCAGGTGAAGAGCTATGACACCGCCGGCGGCCGGGTGGTGTTCGACCTCGCTCCGGCCTCCGCGACGCTCGTCATGGCCGCCCCGAACACCGGCTGGTCGATGCAGACGTGGAAGACGGACACCTGGATCAGGGTGGAGTTCACCTCGGGCACGGACAAGGTGTCGGTGATCTGCGCCTGGCACGACGGACCGCCGCACGTGGACGTGGGCAACTACTAGCCGGCCCTAGCGGAAGACGGAGGGCGGCGGGGCGGGGGACGCGGTCGCCTCGGCGTCGGTGACCGGGAGCGCGCCGCCGGTGAAGTCCAGCAGGGCGCGGCCGTGTTCGACGCGGGCCGGGTGCGGGTCGGAGGCGGCGCGGCGGGTGAGTTCGGCGACCGGCAGCGGGGTGTCGCAGGCGACGAGGACGGCGTTGCCGAAGCGCTTGCCGCGCAGCACGGCCGGGTCGGCGATCAGCGCGAGTTCGGGGAAGCGGGCGGCGGCGGTGGCGATCTGGCCGCGCAGGTGGGCCAGCGGCGGGCCGTCGGCGAGGTTGGCGGCATACGTCCCGCCCGGCCTGAGGACGCGGCGTACGTCGTCCAGGAACTCCGTCGAGGTCAGGTGCGCGGGCGTGCGGGCGCCGCTGAAGACGTCGGCGACGACGAGGTCGGCCCAGCCGTCGAGGACCTTGGCGAGCCCTTCGCGGGCGTCCGCGGAACGCACCCGGATCCGGGCGTTCTGGTCCAGCGGCAGGCATCTGCGCACCAGTTGGACGAGGGCGGCGTCGCGCTCGACGACCTGCTGGGTGGAGCGGGGGCGGGTGGCGGCGACGTAGCGGGCGAGGGTCAGGGCGCCCCCGCCGAGGTGCACGGCGTGCACGGGTCTTCCGGCCGGGGCGGCGAGGTCGATGACGTGGCCGAGGCGACGCTGGTACTCGAAGGACAGGTGGGTGGGGTCGTCGAGATCGACGTGCGACTGCGGCGCCCCGTCGATCAGCAGCGTCCAGGCGCGCGCCCGGTCCCGGTCGGGTATGAGCTCGGCGAGTCCCCCGTCGACGGCCTCGACGACGGCTTCGGCACCGGCACCGCCGCGCCGCGGACTCCTGGACTTTCCCATTGCGCCATTATCGGCACCCCGGGGCCGCCCCGCCCGCCCGGACCGGTGTCAGCGGCAGTTGTCGGCGGCCTCGATCAGCCGGGCCGCCTCGCCGAGCGCCGCCCGCAGCACCGCCGGATCGGTCGCGAGGTCGACCTCGCCGGGCGGCAGCAGCCAGTCGGACCCCTCGGCGAGCGGCTCGGGGGCCAGGCTCATCCCCCGCCCGTCGGTCTCCGTGCACGTACTGCCCGGCACGTCCCAGGCGGCGGCCGTGCCCGGCGGGACCAGGAAGCCGAGGGTGTCGCAGCCGTCGTCGTGCAGGACGGGCCCGACGGCGTCGCCGGCCCCGCGGCGCAGGATGTCCACGGCCTCCAGCCCCTGGCGGGCCGGCACGGTGACGAGATCGCAGGGGCCCTCGGGCAGGGGCGGCGGGCTGTGGTCCGGGGTCGGGGCGTGCCCCGCCGTCGTCATCGGCGTCGTCTTCATCCCGGCCTCCACCACGGAACCCCTCCTTGAACGAAGCGGCTCGGGAGTCGGGCGGCTCCCGGTCCACCGGGTTCAACGCGGGCACGCGTCAACGGCTACGGCGGAAATGCGCCACAAAGGATGGCAGTTCATGGCAGATCCGGGATGAGATATCCGGTTTGTAGCCAAACCCTGCGTGGCGGGTCCGGCACAGCGGGTACGTTCTTGCCCGCCGGAAACGGGGTTCACGGATCAACCGACCTCAAACCCGGCATGGTTCGACGGTTCGCACGAGAGGACCCGGCCATGGCGTCGTCGAAGGCGACTTCGTCCCAGCCCATGCCCGCCCGGCCCAACGCCGCCTTCCGCCGGCTGCGCGGCCGGCGCTCACCGGCCGAGTTCGCCGCGGCGGTACGGCGGGCCGCGCGGGAGATCGGGGAGCGGGTCAGCTGCGACGCGCGCTACGTGGGCCGCGTGGAGGCGGGCGAGATCCGCTGCCCCAACTACGCCTACGAGCGGGTGTTCCTGCACATGTTCCCCGGCCGCACGCTCACCGACCTGGGCTTCGCGCCCCGGTCGTCCGTACGCGGGCGGCGGGCGCACACCGGCGAGGACGCGCCGCCCGCTGCGCCGACGGGCCGGTCGGGCGCGATCGGTGAGACTCCGGGGGCGCGGGCGCCGTATGACACACCGCACCACGAGACGTACGACGACTTCGAGGAGAGCGACGTGCTGCGTCGCGCATTCATGACCGGCGGCGCCACCGTGGCCGCTGCCTCGCTGGGCCCCATCGGGCTCGCCTTCGACGCCGCGGCGGCGGGGCGGCCCGTCCACCGCGCCGGAACCAGCCACGCGCACGCGCTGGAGGAGGCGGTCCGCAGGATCCGGCTGCTGGACGACCGGCACGGCGCGGACGGCCTCTACCGGCGCGCGTCGCTTCCGCTGCGCGCCGCCTACGCGCTGCTGGACGCCGGCGCGACCCGGCAGACGACCGCCGAGCGGCTGCACTCGGGCGCCGGTGAACTCGCCATCTCGGTGGGCTGGCTGGCGCACGACTCGGGGCGTTTCGACGACGCCCGCTCGCACTACGCGGAAGCCCTCGCGACCGCCCGGATGACCGGCGACGACGGGCTGGAGGCGCACGCCTTCTGCAACACCGCCTTCCTCGCGCGCGACGCGGGGCGGCCGCGCGAGGCGGTGCGGGCGGCGCAGGCCGCGCAGCGCGTGGGCCGCGGCCTGGGGTCCGACCGCCTGATGTCGCTGCTCGCGCTGCGCGAGGCGGGCGGCTGGGCGGGGCTCGCCGACCGCACCGGCTGCGAACAGGCGCTCGCCCGCGCGCAGGTCCTCTTCGAGCGGGGCCCCTCGGACGCCGACCCCGAGTGGATGAGCTTCTACGGGGAGGCCGAGCTGGAGGGTCTGGAGGCGCAGTGCTGGTCCACGCTGGGCGACTGGCCGCGCGCCGCCCGGCACGCGCGCCGCGCCGCGCACCTTCAGGACCCGCACTTCACCCGCAACATCGCCCTGTACACGGCGGAACTGGCGGACGACCTCGCGCGGGGCGGCCGGCCGGACGAGGCGGCGGACGCGGGGACGCGGGTGCTGGACCTGCTGGACCAGGTGCAGTCGTCCCGGGTCCAGACGATGCTCGCGGGGACGGCGAGGGTGCTGCTGCCGCACCGGCGGGCGGCGGGTGTCTCGGAGTTCCTGGAGCGCCACGCCTCGGTGCCGCGCACGGCATGAGGACACCGGCGCGCACCCGGTGCTCCGGGCGGGCTCTAGGCCTGGTGTCCCGAGTCGTTCCAGCTCTCGATCGCCGGCTCTCCGTAGGCCCAACCCAGGACCGACAGCGACGTCGGGTTGAGCCTGATGCGCGCGGCGAAGTCGATCGGCAGGCCGAGCCAGCGCGCCCCGATCGACCGCAGGATGTGCCCGTGCGCGAACACCAGCACGTCCCGTTCGGCCGAGCGCGCCCAGGCCACCACCTCGTCGGCCCGGGCGGTCACCTCGGACAGCGACTCCCCCTCGGGCACCCCGTCCCGCCAGATCAGCCAGCCGGGCCGCACCGCCTGGATCTCGTCCGGCGTCATGCCCTCGTAGGCCCCGTAGTCCCACTCCATCAGCGCGTCCCAGAGGGCCGCCCGCTCGCCGAACCCGGCGAGGTCGCACGTCTCACGCGCGCGTGCCAGCGGGCTGGTGCGCACCTCCACCCCGGGCAGGCCCTCGAATGGCGCCCGGTGCAGGCGCTCGCCGAGCAGCTTCGCGCCCCGGCGGCCCTCCTCCAGGAGCGGCACGTCGGTCCTGCCGGTGTGCTTTCCGGACAGTGACCACTCGGTCTGTCCGTGCCGGGCCAGCAGGATGCGCGGTGCCATGAGCGGGAAACCCTTCCGGAAGAAATCGCAGGCGGAACCGTTCCATCATCCCGCACCCCGGGCAGGGGCAACCCGGCGGTCGATCTCTGCGTCTTTGAGGGCCGGGGGCGCCCTGCGGGGCGGCGCGCGTACACCGTAAAGTGGCACGACCCGATCACCAGGTGCCGCGCGAAAATGAAGGGGGAGGCGATCGGATGCCGAAGACCGAGACGACACCGGGCATCGAGGCAGCAGCCCCGCGCACGCGCCTGCGCTGGTGGACCGAGCTGCCGCTGATCGTCCTGGTGTACGCCTGCTACTCGGCGGGCCGGCTCGTCGTGCGCGGCGACACGGCCGGGGCGGTCGACCACGGCCTGGCGATCCTGCGCGTCGAGAAGTTCCTGCACCTCAACGCCGAGCACCCGCTCAACCGGCTGTTCACGCGCGAGGCATGGCTCGGCGTCCCGGCCGACTTCTGGTACGCCTCCCTGCACTACGTGGTCACACCGGCGATCCTGATATGGCTGTTCCGGTATCGGGCCGCGCACTACCGGGCGGCCCGCACCTGGCTGATGACGTCCACCTTCATGGGCCTGATCGGCTTCACGCTGCTGCCGACCTGCCCGCCCCGCCTGCTGTCGGCCGGCCACGGCTTCGTGGACACGATGGCCCAGTACAGCTCGTACGGCTGGTGGGGAGGCGCGGCCAGCGCCCCGAAGGGGCTCGGGGGCATGACGAACCAGTACGCGGCCATGCCGAGCCTGCATGTGGGCTGGGCCCTGTGGTGCGGGGTCATGCTGTGGCGGTACGGCAGGACGCGTACGACCAAGGTGGCCGCCGTGGCCTATCCGCTGCTGACCACGATCGTGGTCATGGGCACCGCGAACCACTACTTCCTGGACGCGGTGGCGGGCGCGGCCGTGATGGGCGTCGGCCTCTTCCTGACGCCGTACGTGATGGGTGTCATGGACCGGCTGCGGGCGCTGCTCTCCTTCGGCTCGCAGCCCTCCGCCGCCTCAGGTTCCTCAATTGTCAGTGGCGGATGCCAGACTTCCGCGGGTGAGCGATTTCCACGGCAGCACGAGTCCCTCGCCGGGTCCGGACCGAGAGGCGAGCCGAGTGCCTCCCCCACGGACGCAGGGGAAGGCGCTGCGGCAGCGGCTCGCTGAGCTGCGCGGCCCGGGTGTCCCGGCCAAGGCGCTGGACGCACGCGCCCTGGCCGCCCTCGCGGCCAACCCGGGCTGCAGCCGGCGCGCGATCCTCGACGGCGCCGGGGTGAACAAGGCGGCGCTGGCGGGTGCGCTGGGCTCGCCGTCGGCCTTCGGGCAGTCGCAGTTCGCCCTCACCCGGGGCAACGCCTTCGAGGCGAAGGTCAAGGCGGACGGCGGCGCGGAACTGCTGCGGCTGGTGCACGAGAAGCTGGACCGGGGCGCCGAGCCGCCCGCCGGGGCGTCGGTGCCCGACCTGTCCGCGGCCGGTCCCGAGGGGCGGGCGGCGCGCACCGCCCTCGCCCTGCGTGAGGCGACCGCCGCGGCCGGCACCTGGACGCTGCTCGACCACCCGATGCTGGCCCTGGACGTGGCCGGCTCCCCCGCCTTCCTGGAACCGGACGCCGTGGTGGTCCACCCCGACGGCCGCTGGACGGTCGTGGAGATCAAGTCCTTCCCGATGCTGGACGGTTCGGCGGACCCGGCGAAGGTCGGCGCGGCGGCCCGGCAGGCGGCGGTGTACGTGCTGGCGCTGGAGGAGGTCGCCGCCCGGCTCGATCCCGCTCCGGTCGTCCGGCACCGCGTTCTCCTCGTGTGCCCCAAGGACTTCTCCAACCTCCCCACCGCCTCCGCCGTCGACGTCCGCAAGCAGCGTGCCGTCACCGGCCGCCAGCTGGCCCGCCTCACGCGCGTGCAGGACATCGCCGACGCGCTGCCCGAGGGCACCTGCTTCTCCCCCGAACTGCCCACCGCCGAGCTGACGTCCGCCGTGGAGTCGGTCCCGGCCACGTACGCCCCCGAGTGCCTGTCCGCGTGCGAACTGGCCTTCCACTGCCGCACCCGCTCCCGCGAGGCCGGCGCGGTGACCGCCCTGGGCCGCTCGGTCCGCGCCGAGCTGGGCGGCCTGACCACGGTCGAGGACGTCCTGGCGGCGGCCCGCGGCGAGACGGGCGACCCCGAGGACCCCGCGGTGGCGGCGCTGCGCCGGGCCGCCCGGCTGCGGGCCGAGGCCCTGGGGCAGGAGGCCGCCCCATGTCGCTGATCTCCACCCTCGCCCGCCTGGAGGCCGTCAGCACCGGCCGCGCCCAGGCCGCCGCCACCGTGCGGCACCGGCACCTCGCCGAGCGGCCCCTGGTCCTGGTCCCGCTCACCACCGCCGGTGAGGCCGGCGCCCCGCTCGGCGCCCTCGTCGGCACCGACCGGGACGCCCCGCGCCTGCTCGTCGTACCGCAGCCGCGCGACCGCGACCTGCGGTTCGCGTTCCTCGCCGAACTGGCCGACGTGGTCCTGCCGTACATCGACGCCTACGCCGGGCAGGTGGAGGCCGCCGAGCGCAACGAGACCGACCCGGAGACCGGCAAGCGGGTCAAGGTCGAGGTCGAACTGTGTGCGGACGCCCCGCAGTTGATCGTCCCCAGCCGCCCCGGCGTCGACTTCCTGCGGCTGCTGGGCCGGTCCATGCGCTTTCGGCGTACGGCGGAACAGGACCCGGAGACCCCGTATCCCGCGCCCCCGCGCGTGCCGCTGCTCGGCCGCTGGCTGACCCACTTCGGGGAGCGGGCGCGGGTGCCCGGCTCCTCCCTGCTGCTGGCCATGACCGACGTCCTGTCCCGGCACTGGGCGACCGGCCAGTCCACGCTGGAGGACCAGCACCTGGGCGCCCTGCTGGCCTGGATCGCCCCGCCGGAGGGTTCGACGGGCGCGGAGGCGGCGCTGGACGCCGAGCTGGCCCGGGACGCCAAGGGCCAGCTGCTGTGCCCGCCCGCGGGCCCGGCCACCGACCCGGCGTTCGACAACAAGCTGCTCGCCCCGGCCATCGAGCGCTACGACCGCGCGCGTACCGCTCTGGCCGCCGCCGAGGACGGCCTGGAGGCGGACGACCGGCTCGGTGAGCTGACGGCCGCCGAGCGCGGCATCCGCGACCTGGTGCTCAGCCGCACCCTGCCCACCTGGGAGAAGGTCTGGCAGGGCCTCGACCTGCTGCGTGAGCTGCCCGTCGGCGCGCACGTCGAGGAGCGGTGGACCCGCGACCGCTGGTCGTTCACCGCGCACCGCGACCGGATCGCCGCGGGCGAGCCGCCGCAGCCGCGCCGCGACGACGCGGTGACCGCCGCGAACAAGCTGGCCTCCCGTGAGCGCGAGCAGGCCCGGCTGGAGGCCCAGGAGGCCCTCGACGACCCGCTGGTGATGGCCGGGCGACGGCTGTCCGGCGAGGCGTTCACCGGCGAGGTCATCGAGGTCGTGATGGCGTACAGCGAGAGCAAGCGGCCGAGCCCCCGCCCGCTGGTGACCCTGCGCACGGACGACCGGCCGCATCTGGGCGAGCGCGTCAAGGTGTACCGCTCGCTCGGCGGCAAGCCGCAGACGGCGGAGTTCGTGGGGCTGGAGGACTCCCCCGGCGACGGTGCCCTGCTGGTGCTGCGCATCCTCGACAAGATGGGCCGCGGCAAGGAGCCGGAGGCCGGTTCCGTGCCGGAGAAGGGCGACCGGCTCTGCTTCACCCTCTTCGAGCACGAGCAGCGCGGCGGCCCGAAGCTGCCCGACCCGGAGCAGACGCCGTGGACGCACGGCGGTCCGCCCGGTGAGGCCGTCGCGGAGGCGGCCGACCCGACGACCGCGGAGGACGTCCTGTGACCACCGTCTTCGACCCCGGCGCCGCGGCCGCCGAGGCCACCGACGCGATCCTCCACGACACCCTGCACGGCACCGCCCGGGGCGTGGTGGTGGACTCGCCGCCCGGCGCCGGCAAGTCCACGCTGGTGGTGCGCGCGGCGCTCGAACTGGCCGACGCCGGACGCCCGTTGATGATCGTCGCCCAGACGAACGCGCAGGTCGACGACCTCGTGCAGCGGCTGGCGGAGAAGAGCCCCGAGCTGCCGGTGGGACGGCTGCACAGCAGTGACGCCGACGCGTACGACAAGGCGCTCGACGACCTGCCGAACGTCCGCAAGTCGGCGAAGGCGGGCGACCTGACCGGCCTGCCGGTGGTCATCTCCACGGCGGCGAAGTGGGCGCACGTGAAGACCGACGAGCCGTGGGGGCACGCCATCGTCGACGAGGCGTACCAGATGCGCTCGGACGCGCTGCTGGCCGTCGCCGGGCTGTTCGAGCGGGCGCTGTTCGTCGGCGACCCGGGGCAGCTGGACCCGTTCTCCATCGTGGGCGGCGAGCAGTGGGCGGGGCTGTCGTACGACCCCTCGGCCTCGGCGGTCACCACTCTCCTGGCGCACAACCCGGAACTGCCGCAGCACCGGCTGCCGGTCTCCTGGCGGCTGCCCGCGTCGGCCGCGCCGCTGGTCTCCGACGCCTTCTACCCGTACACGCCGTTCCGCAGCGGCACCGGCCACCAGGACCGGTCCCTGGCCTTCGCCGTCCCCTCGGACGGCTCCGGCCCCGACCGGGTGATCGACGAGGCGGCGCACTCGGGTTGGGGCCTGCTGGAGCTCCCGGCCCGGCACACCCCGCGCACCGATCCGGAGGCGGTGCGCGCGGTGGCCACCGTCGTACGGCGCCTGCTGGACCGGGGCGGCGCGGCCACGTCGGAGCGCTCGCCGGACGCGACGCCGCTCACGGCCGACCGGGTCGCCGTCGGCACGGCCCACCGGGACCAGGCGGCGGCGGTCCGGGCGGCGCTGGCGGAGCTCGGCGTCACGGACGTCACCGTCGACACGGCGAACCGTCTGCAGGGCCGCGAGTACGACGTCACGGTGGTCCTGCACCCCCTCTCCGGCCGCCCGGACGCCACGGCGTTCCATCTGGAGACGGGCCGGCTGTGCGTGCTGGCCTCCCGGCACCGGCACGCGTGCATCGTGGTCTGCCGGGCAGGAGTGAGCGAACTGCTGGACGCCTACCCCTCCACGGAACCGGTCCAGCTGGGAACGCTCGTGAAGTTCCCGGACGGCTGGGAGGCGAACCACGCGGTGCTGGCGCGGCTGCGGGAACACCGGGTCGGCTGGTCACCGTGACGGCCCCCCGGCATCGGGCGGGCCGGGAACATCGGGTGGTCCGGACGCCTTGATACCGCCGGAGCCACGGGCGACGGCCCTCTTGCATACCCGCGGGACAATGGACGGTGGCCCACGCACGGCCGGTGGGCCGTGACGGACGAGCGTGACCTACGAGGAGGAGAAGACATGGCGGAGCAGACGCCGCGTCGGAACGAACCGCGGCTGCGCCCCGCGCCCCTGCTCTTCGAGCCCGCGGAGGCCGCCGCGGATCCGGAGCACTTCTTCGACCTGGAGTCGATCGACGACCCGAAGGCGCTGCTGACCCGCGCGACCGAACTGACGCACGCGTTCCGCGCGGCGGCGGACCGGGCGGTGGAGTTCCAGGCGATGGCCGCCGCGCAGCTCGCCGATCCGCGGCGGTTCGACCGGCTGACCACGGCCGCCATCGCGGAGCGGGCCGAGTGGACCGAGGACTACGCCAAGAAGATGGTCGAGTTCGGGCGCGATCTGATGCGCGGCGCCGAGGGCCGCGGGTCGGCGGACCCGGTCTGATCTGAACACGGCGCACTTCGGTTTGGCATATGCCAGGCGGGCAAGATACCCGGGCCCGCATCGCCGTGTCCCGGTTTTCGGCAACCCTCGGAGACGGGACGTTCACAGCCGGTAGATGTAGTTGCCATGACCAGCAACCTCACCACCCCGGACGGAGCAGCGTGGCTCGCCTCGGCGGGAACGTATCCGCGGAGCACGCTCGCCCTCTGGGAGGAGCGCCCCGAGGCGCCGGTCGTGCTGCCCTGCGGCTCCGCCTTCGACGTCGTCAGCGCGCCCGCGGTCTTCGGGCGCCGCATGGTGGACCGGCTCTGGGAGGAGGGGCCGGGATCGGGTCCGGTGGCCACCTTCCGCGGCCGGCTGCTGCTGTTCGCCGCGCCCGGTACGGCGCAGCGGCTGCCCTCGCTGCTGCGGTGGGAGGAGTTCGGCCGTACGGGCGCGATCCCGCCCCTGCTGTGCCACGGCAAGGGCGACGCGGTGACCGTCCCGGCCCTGCTCGCCACCACCCCCGCGACCTCGGGTGATTCCCGCTGGCTGGTCGCGCCGGACACCCGCCGTCCCTGGCTGCCGGGCCCCGAGACCGTGCTGTGGGCGGCCGTCCGGGCGGCCCGCGCCGCGGTGCGGATATCGATTTCGTCCTCTCCGGATCAGGATGCTAAGGTCTACGACGTCAGCAGGCGCCGCTAGCTCAGTTGGTTAGAGCAGCTGACTCTTAATCAGCGGGTCCGGGGTTCGAGTCCCTGGCGGCGCACAGACAGAGAAGACCCTCCGTGACAACGGAGGGTCTTCTTCGTGTCCCCTAACCCGGCGTGATCTTCACCGTCCACGCCCCCGACGCCGTGCGGTCCTCCGCCTCCACCCGTACGCCCGTGCCCGGCACGGTGAAGTTCTCGCCGAGGGCGACCGGGGCGTCCGCGAGGGGCGGGTAGACGGAGTTCTCCCAGCAGGCCTCGGTGTGCGGGTGGGCGTCGATCACCTGGACGGGGCCCTCGCCGGAGGCGGTGTCGCCGTTGACGCGGTAGACGAGGATGCCGGAGCGGCAGGCACCGGCGTCGTTGCCGACCGGGCCGCGCGCCTCGAAGGCGAGCACGCTGTCGGGGCCGGTCCGCACCAGTGCCAGCTTGGTCCCGTCGCCGAGCCCGAAGGCGGGCGCCCCCGCCGCGCCGGTGACCGGCGTGCCCGGTCCGGCGCTCAGCGGCTCCAGGGTCAGCCGGGTGGTCCGCCGCACGCACACCACCTGCCGCGGCCGCAGCCAGCCCAGCTTCCACTTGTGCCAGCCGAGGAAATCCGGCGCCAGCGCGAACTGGCTGCCCATCAGGTCCCAGTCGCCCACATAGGTGTCCCAGTCGCCCTTGCCGTCGGCCGGGCGGTGGTAGAGGTCGGGAAGGTCGAAGACGTGGCCGGTCTCATGGGCGAGAACCAGCCGGTCCGGCGGGTGCTTCTCGAACACCGTGACGACCCGCCGGATGTCCCGGCCGTCGGCCCGCAGCGGGGTGTCGAGGTTGACGACCTTCGTCGCGTCCGAGTCCACGCCGGGCGCGTCCGGGTCGGCGACGAAGTAGACGATGTCGTAGCGGGAGAAGTCCACCCGGGGATCGGCGGCGGCGAGCGCGTCGCGCAGGTAGGCGGCCCGGTCCGCGGGCGACCAGTCGCGCTGTATGGCGTACGCCGTCGACGGCTTCGGCATCCGGATCCACCGCTTCATGGGATGCGGGCGCAGGGTGAACCGGCCGTAGGAGGCGCGCTCGTAGAAGCGGCTGGTTTCCGGGAAGTGGTCGGCGGTCAGCTCGGCGGGGGTGGTGCGTGGGACCGCGTCGGGGAAGGAGAGGAAGACCAGCACCGCGTCCAGCCGGCGGGTGGGGCGCGGATAGGCGGCGTTCCAGGTGTCCACCCCCTCCGAGTGGTGGGCCGCGGTGCGCTCCAGGGCGCACGGTCCGGCCGAGAAGGGTTCGGCCACCGAGGGCCCGGTGATCAGGGAGGTGGCGGCGAGCGCGGACAGCGTGGTGCACACCGCGGCGGTGCTGCGCAGTCGGGGACCCCTGAAGCGCGCGCGGGGAAACTGACGCAGCACGAAGCACCTCCGGGAGCGGTTGACGGGACACCGCACCCAGCCTGTGTGAATTTGTCGTACTACGCCCTGTTTGTCTGCCCCAGACGAGTGAGGGAGCCGACGCCCCCTCAGTTCCGACACCCCCGAATCGCTCACGGAACGTCACAACTGGTCCGAGGCCGAAGAACCCGTCCAGTTGCGGGCAGAAACGATCTGTCAGAAGTGGTGTCCGATCCGGGACACTGGACAGTGGGTGGAAGGCCCCCGGGTCTGCCTCTATGATCGGCACACTTTCCGGCACGGACAGGGATCGAGTGCACTGCGGGAGCTAGCGGTGAGCGGAACGTCCGAAGGGCCGGCGCCCACGGCAGACCTCGACCGGGGCGCCGTAACAGAGAGTGATCACATCTATCGGTCCGTCTTCACGGACGCCCCTCTCCCCATGGCGGTGGTCGACCGCGAGGGACTGGTCGTCAGTGCCAACGACGGCCTCGGCGCACTGCTCGGCAGCCCGCCCGCCACTCTGGTCGGCCGGATCGCGGCCGACCTGGTGGACCTGGCCTCCGACGCCCGGACCTGGCACGCCTACCGCGAGGTGCTGCGCGGCCGCGAGGCCCGGCTGCGCTGCACCCGGCGGCTCAAGCACCCCGACGGGCAGTCGGTCTGGGCCCAGGTCGCGGTGCACCCGCTGCCCGCACCGGCCGACGGCCTTCTGCTGTCCGTCACGGACATCAGCGCCCAGCGTGAACTCCAGGGCCGGTTGCGGCACTTGCAGATGCACGACCCGGTGACCCGGCTGCCCAACCGCACCCTGTTCTTCGAGCGGCTGACGGCCGCGCTGGAGGCGGGGGCGTACGAGGAGGGCGGGACCGGCCGGATCGGCCTGTGCTACCTGGACCTCGACGGCTTCAAGGCGATCAACGACACCCTCGGCCACCGCGTCGGCGACCGGCTGCTGGCCGCCGTGGCCGAGCGGCTCACGCGCTGCGCCGACGAGGCGGGGTACGCCAGAGCGAGCGCGCCGCTGGTGGCGAGACTGGGCGGCGACGAGTTCGCCCTGCTCGTCGAGGACTCGACGGGCACCGACCAACTGGCCGAGCTCGCCGAGTCGGTGCTCAAGGCCGTCCAGGCGCCCTTCGACCTCGCGGACCGCCGGCTGTCGGTCTCGGCGTCCATCGGCGTCGTCGAGCGGCACGCCGCCGGCACCACCCCGACCGCCCTGATGCAGGCCGCCGACACCACCCTGTACTGGGCCAAGGCCGACGGGAAGGCCCGCTGGACGCTCTTCGACCCCGAGCGCAACGCCCACCGCATGACCCGCCAGGCCCTCGCCTCCACCCTCCGGCCCGCCATCGAGCGCGGCGAGTTCGTGCTGGAGTACCAGCCGCTGGTGGGGATGGAGGACGGCCGGCTGCGCGGTGTGGAGGCCCTGGTCCGCTGGAACCACCCGCAGTTCGGTGTCCTGACGCCGAATCGGTTCATCGGACTGGCCGAGGAGGACGGCTCGATCGTGCCGCTGGGCCGCTGGGCCCTGCGCACCGCCTGCCGTCAGGCGCGCCGCTGGCAGCTGGACCACCCGGACCGGCCGCCGCTGTTCGTCAGCGTCAACGTGGCCGTGCGCCAGGTGTGGGACTCCGACCTGGTGGCGGACGTGGCGCAGACCCTGGCCGAGACCGGCCTGGCCCCCGACCTGCTCCAGCTGGAGCTGACGGAGTCGGCCGTGATGGGCTCGGCCGGCCGCCCGCTGCAGGCGCTGCAGGCCCTCAGCGACATGGGCGTCCACATCGCCATCGACGACTTCGGCACCGGCTACTCCAACCTGGCCTATCTCAGCCGGCTGCCGGTGTCGGTCCTGAAGCTGGACGGGTCCTTCGTACGGGGCTTCCAGTACGAGAGCGACAAGGACGGGGCCGTGCCGCCCAACCCGGCCGACGAGGTGGTCGTGGAGGCGATGATCCAGCTCGCCCACCGGCTGGGCCTGACGGTCACCGCGGAGTGCGTGGAGACCTCGGCGCAGGCCACCCGGCTGCGCCGCATCGGCTGCGACACCGGCCAGGGCTGGCTGTACTCACGGCCCGTCTCCCCTGGCCGGATCGCGGAGTTGATGGGCGATCAGGCCTACGCGGTGGGCAACCCGTAGACGTCCGCGATCAGTTCGTAGGAGCGCAGGCGCAGCTTGCCGGTGTGGGCGTGCGAGGTGAGCATCAACTCGTCGGCGCCGGTGCGCTTCTGCAGCGCGTCCAGACCGGAGCGCACCTCCTCCGCCGAGCCGTGCACGATGTTGGCGGTCCAGGACTGCACGAACTCCTCCTCGTACGGGCTGAATTCGTGCTTCTCGGCCTCCTCGGGGTCGGGGAAGAGGCCGGGGCGGCCGGTGCGCAGACGGATCATGTTGAGCGCCATGGCGCGGGTCTGGCGCCGTGCCTCGTGCTCGTCGTCGGTGGCGAGGGCGGAGACGCCGATGAGGGCGTAGGGCTCGTCGAGGACCTCGGAGGGGCGGAAGGACTCGCGGTACAGCTCCAGCGCCGGGACGGTGTTCTGCGCCGAGAAGTGGTGCGCGAAGGCGAAGGGCAGGCCGAGGGCGGCCGCGAGCCGGGCGCTGAAGCCGGAGGAGCCGAGCAGCCAGACCGGGGGCCGGTGCGGGGACTGGATTCCGCCGGGCGTGCTCCCCTGGATCGGGCCGGGGATCGCGTGGATGCGGCGGTAGGGGTGGCCGTCGGGGAAGTCGTCGTCCAGGAAGCGGGTGAGTTCCAGCAGCTGCTGGGGGAAGTCGTCGGCGCCCTCGTTGAGGGTGTCGGTGCGGCGCAGGGCGGCGGCGGTGGCGCCGTCGGTGCCGGGGGCACGGCCGAGGCCGAGGTCGACGCGGCCGGGGGCCATGGCCTCCAGCGTGCCGAACTGCTCGGCGATGACGAGGGGCGCGTGGTTGGGCAGCATGACGCCGCCGGAGCCGAGGCGGATGCGCTCGGTGTGGGCGGCGAGGTGGGCGAGGATCACGGCCGGGGAGGAGGAGGCGACGCCCGGCATGGAGTGGTGCTCGGCGACCCAGTAGCGGTGGAAGCCGCGGGACTCCGTGAAGCGGGCCAGGTCGACGCTGGTGCGCAGGGCGTCGGTGGCGGTACTGCCGGCCCCCACGGTCACCAGGTCCAGCACGGAGAGGGGGACGGGGGCGGTGCCCTGCACCACGCCTCGGATCTCGTCTGCCACCACGGGGGATGCCTCCTGTTCGGTACGACGCGGGGTGCGCGCCGGGGTAACAGGAGGCACTCTCCGTTTATTCCCGGGGTTGTGCGTGGGGGGCCGCTCAGGCCTGCACGAGCGGCTCCCTCGTGAACAGCGCGCCCAGCCGCGGCGCGTTCACCCGCCGGTCGGCCAGCCGCAGCCCCTCCCAGACCGTGACCTGGTTGGCCGTGAGGACCGGCTTGCCCAGCTCCTTCTCCAGGGCCTGGACGTGGGCCGCGGTGTGCAGGGCCGTATCCGGCAGCAGAAGGGCGTCGGCGTCCGGGCGGTCGGCGTCCCGGGCCAGCGTCAGGACCTCGGCCTCGCCCCAGGTGCCGACCTCGGCGGCGGTGACGATCCCGGCGCCGTGGACGTGCGCCACCTCGAAGCCGCCCGCCCGCAGGAAGTCCGCGAAGAGGCCGGCCACGTCCTCGGGGTAGGTCGCGGCGACCGCCACCCGGTGGGCCTTGATCTCGCGCAGCGCGTTGACGAAGGCGAACGACGTCGAGGAGGCCGGCATCCCGGCCGCGACGGCGAGGCCGCGCACCTGCTCGTGGGCGCCCTCCCAGCCGTAGACGAAGCTGCCGCTGGTGCAGGCCCAGACCACGGACTCGGCGCCCGCCATGCGCAGTTCCTCGACGCCCGCCGCGAGCCGCTCGGCCGAGCCCATCCGCCGCAGCGCGTCCACGCGGTGCGCGTCCTCGCCGATCTCGGTGTGGATGACGTCGAGGCGGATGTCGCTGCCGAGCAGCTGCTCGATGCGCGGGTAGTCGTCCTCGGCGGAGTGGCCGGGGTAGAGGAATCCGAGTGCGGTCATGCCATGCCTTCCTGCTGCTGTTCACCGTCCGGAAGTTCCGGCAGTACGGGGCCCGAGCGCGCCGCCGGATCGATCAGCGCCTGATACGGCCCCATGGCCCGAGTACCCATTCGGGCGAGCGCCGCCCACATCGTCACCTGGTTGGCCGAGATCACCGGCATGCGCAGTTCGGCCTCCAGCTGCGGGATGACGTCGTAGGTCGGCAGGTTGGTGCAGCTGATGAACAGCGCGTCCGCGCCGCGCCGCCCGCCGCCGCGCACGGCCTTGCGGGCCATGGCCGCCACCTCGCGGTACGGCACCTTCCAGATGTGCCTGGTCAGGCCCATGAACGCGCACCCGGCGACGGTGACGCCCGCCTCGGCCACGTACTCCCGCAGCGCGCGGGTGACCGACACGGTGTACGGGGTCACCAGCGCCACCCGGTGCGCTCCGAGCGCCGCCAGCGCCTCCAGGAGCGCGCCCGAGGTGGTGACCGAGGGCACCGCGCCGGCGCGGGTCATCGCCGCGCACATCCCCCGCTCGCCGGCGATCCCGCCGACGAAGCTGCCCGAGGTGCAGGCGTAGGCGACGACCTCGGGCGAGATCGCGGTCAGGGTGCGCACCGCGTCGTCCAGGGTCTCGTGCTCGCTGACCAGCCGGGCCAGGTCGAGGCTCACCTCGACCGGCACGTACGGCGTCCGCGTCAGGTGCAGCGACACGTCGTCGGGGACCCAGCGCCACAGCTCGCGGTCCAGCGCGAAGTCGAAGGGTGCCACGACTCCGACACCGCGTTGCGGCCGCGGTCCGCCGAGGAAGGAGACATCCATGCCGGGCACCGCCCTCACTGTGGGAAAGGGGTGGGCAACGGACCGTGCGCACGCCCGTGTTGACGAAGGTAGGTTCGGGTGCGAGCGTGGTCAAACCTCGCATGTCAGACGGCCGCCACCCACCGGAATCGAGCCCTCCTGCATGACTGTCCCCACCCTTCTGGTCCTGGACGCCGATCCCCTCCCCCGCCTCGGCAGGCTCACCGGCCGGGTCCGCGTCGAGCACGCCGACGACTCCACGCTCGCCGAGCGGCTGCCGCACGCGGACGTGCTGCTGGTCTGGGACTTCACCTCCACGGCGGTGCGGGACGCCTGGCCCGGCGAGGGCCCGCGGCCGCGCTGGGTGCACACGGCGAGCGCGGGCGTGGACCATCTGATGTGTCCGGAACTCGCCGCGTCCGACACGGTGGTGACCAACGCCCGCGGTGTCTTCGACCAGCCGATCGCGGAGTACGTCGCCGCCCTCGTGCTGTCCATGGCGAAGGAGTTGCCGCGGACGTGGGAGCTCCAGCGGGAGCGGACGTGGCGGCACCGGGAGACCCAGCGGGTGGCGGGCACGCGCGCGGTGGTGGTCGGCTCGGGGCCCATCGGCCGGACGATCGCCCGGCTGCTGAAGGCGCTCGACGTGACGACGGCGATCGTCGGGCGCACCCCGCACACCGGCATCCACGGCCCCGAGGACCTCGACCGGCTGATCGCCCGCGCCGACTGGGTGATCGCGGCGGCGCCGCTCACCGAGCAGACGTACGGCATGTTCGACGCGCGCCGGTTCGACGTCATGCAGCCCTCGGCCCGGTTCATCAACATCGGCCGGGGCGCTCTGGTGGTCGAGGACGCGCTGGCGGAGGCGCTGGCCAAGCGGTGGATCGCGGGCGCCGCGCTGGACGTCTTCGAGCACGAACCCCTCGCGCCCGACAGCCCGTTGTGGGAGGTCCCGGGCCTGATCGTGTCCCCGCACATGAGCGGTGACACCGTCGGCTGGCGCGATCAGCTCGGTGCGCAGTTCGTGGAGTTGTGGGAGCGCTGGGAGGCGGGCAGACCCCTGCTGAACGTGGTCGACAAGGAACGCGGGTACGTACCGGGACGCTGAACCGCCGAGCCATGGAGGGCAGATGACGGATTCCGACCTCACGGATCTGACCGCCGCACGACTCGTGGAGGGCTATCGCAAGGGCGAGTTCAGTCCGGAGGAGGCCACCCGGGCCGTGCTGGAGCGGGCCGAGCGGATCCAGCCGGAGGTGAACGCGTTCGTCCGGCTGCTGCCCGAGCAGGCGCTGGCGCAGGCCCGGGAGTCGACGGACCGCTGGCGGCGCGGTGAGCCGAGGGGTCTGGTCGACGGGGTCCCGACGACCGTGAAGGACATCATCCTGCTGCGCGGCGCCCCCACCCTGAAGGGCTCGAAAACCGTCTCGGAGCAGGGGGGTTGGGCCGAGGACGCGCCGTCCGTCGCCCGGCTGCGCGAGCACGGCGCGGTGTTCGTGGGCAAGACGACGACCCCGGAGTTCGGCTGGAAGGGCGTCACCGACTCGCCCCTGTCCGGGGTGACCCGCAACCCGCACGACCCGGCCCGTACCGCCGGCGGCTCCAGCGGCGGCGCGGCGGCCGCGGTGGCCCTCGGCGCGGGCCCGCTGGCCCTCGGCACCGACGGCGGCGGCAGTGTCCGTATCCCGGCGGCCTTCTGCGGGATCTTCGCGCTGAAGCCGACCTACGGCCGCGTCCCGCTCTACCCCGCGAGCGCCTTCGGCACGCTGGCGCACGTGGGCCCGATGACCCGGGACGCGGCGGACGCGGCGCTGCTGCTCGACGTGATCGGGACGCCTGACTCGCGCGACTGGTCGGCGCTCGGGCCGGCCCCGGCCTCGTTCTCGGCGGGGCTGGCGGGCGGGGTGCGGGGGCTGCGCGTGGCGTACTCGCCGACGCTCGGCGGGCAGGTGGCCGTGCGGCCGGCGGTGGCCGCCGCGGTGCGGCGCGGGGTGGAGCGGCTGGCGGAACTCGGCGCGTACGTCACCGAGGCCGACCCCGACTTCGCCGACCCGGTGGACGCCTTCCACACGCTGTGGTTCTCGGGGGCGGCCCGGGTGACCTCGCAACTCGGCGCGCGGCAGCGGGAGTCGCTGGACCCGGGTCTGAAGGAGGTCCGCGCGGCGGGGGCCCGGTACTCCGCGCTGGACTACCTGGCCGCGGTGGACGTCCGCATGGAACTGGGCCGCCGCATGGGCCGCTTCCACGAGTCCTACGACCTCCTCGTCACGCCCACCCTGCCGATCACGGCGTTCGAGGCGGGCGCGGAGGTGCCGAAGGGCTCGGGGCACCGGCGCTGGACGGGGTGGACGCCGTTCACGTACCCGTTCAACATGACGCAGCAGCCGGCGGCGACGCTGCCCGTCGGCACGGACGCGGACGGCCTGCCCATCGGCCTGCAGCTGGTGGCCGCCCGGCACCGGGACGATGTGGTGCTGCGGGCGGCGCACGCGCTGCAGGAGACCGGGATCAGCGGCGGCGGAAGCTGAGCGTCTCCCCCGCCGCTCCCGAGCGCCACAGGTCGTTGCAGGCCTCGGCCATCGTCTCCAGGCCCTCGACGACCTGGCCCCAGACGATGCCGGGCACCCAGCCGACGTCGGCGTTGAGCAGCAGGTTGTTGCGCTCGTAGAACAGGGCCAGGTCGACCACCGTGGTGCCCGGGCGGACCTCGCGGTCGTAGCCGTAGGCCTTGGTGCCCAGTTCCGTGCCCGCGAAGGAGAAGTAGCACAGGTCGCCGGGGATGGGGGTGACCGTCGGGTTCTCCAGGGGCGGCTCCCGGTCGGCGAACGGCGGGAAGAGGGCGTAGATCTCGTTGCGCGCGTACTTGGCGTGGTAGACGTCGCCGCCCAGGGGAAGGGCGTCCCACACCGCGGCGCAGGTGCGGGGCGCGCGTTCGTCGAGGAGTCGCGCCGTGCAGCTGACCCCCCGCTTGTCCAGGGAGACTTCGATGTGACGGTCGGCCATGTGCCCTCCTGTCGGCCTCTGCCTTCCCTGTTGCTGCCCGCACAGTGAACGGCCGCAAACGACCGGCATACGCACGATCGACCTGGGTAGGCGCGCGCCCATGGCTCCACCACAGGGGAAGAATCCAGCAGACGACATAAGAACCCACGAGGTGAAAGGCATCCGGCGCCGCTCGCTGCTCGCGGGGGTGGCGGCGCTCGGCGTGGCGGGCACGACCAGCGCGTGCAGCAGGGTTGCGACCGCAGACACCGGCGACGGCGGGCATCTGCTGGAGCAGCTGCGGGCGAAAGGCGTGGTCCGGCTGGGCCTGGCGGGCGAGCAGCCCTACGGCTACATCGGCAAGGACGGAAAGATGACGGGCTCGGCCCCCGCCATCGCCGAGCGCATCTTCAAGCGGCTCGGCGTCGACCGGGTCGAGCCGTTCGCGACGGAGTTCGGCTCGCTCATCAGCGGCCTGAACTCCCTTCAGTTCGACTGTGTCGCGGCCGGCATGTACATCACGCCGGAACGCTGCGGCCAGGTCATCTTCGCCGACCCCGAGTACCAGATGCGCGACGCCTTCATCGTGCCGAAGGGGAACCCGAAGAACCTGCGTACCTACAAGGACATCGCCAGGACGGGCGCCCGGATGGCCACCGGCGTCGGCTACGCGGAGATCGACTACGCCAAGGAGGCGGGGGTCGAGCACATCACGACCCTGCCCGACCAGCTGGCCGGTCTCCTCGCGGTCGAGCAGGGCCGCGTCGACGTCTTCGTCGGCACGGCGGTCACCGTGCGCAACGTCGTGAAGGAGACCGGCTCCACGAAGGCGGAGGGGACCCCGGAGGTCACCCCGTACATGGACGGCAAGCCGGTCATCGATGTCGGCGCCTTCGCCTTCCGCAGCCCGGAGACCCACCTCCGCGACGCCTTCAACCGCGAACTGCGCACGATGAAGCGGAGCGGCGAACTGCTGGAGGTCATGCGGCCCTTCGGATTCACGAAGGACCAGATGACGACCATCACCGCCGAGGAGAAGTGCAAGCCATGAGCGAAATCAGCTGGGGTTTGTGGAAACTCCTCCTCGACGGCGTCTGGATCACCGTCCAGCTCACCGTCTTCAGCGCCGCGCTCGCCGCCGCGGTGGCCTTCGTCATCGGGCTGGCGCGCACCCACCGCCTGTGGGTCGTGCGCTTCCTCTCCGGCGCCTACTTCGAGATCTTCCGCGGCACCTCCGCGCTGATCCTGATGTTCTGGATCTTCTTCGTGCTGCCGATCGGCTTCGGCTGGCAGCTGGTGCCGATGTGGGCGGCGGTGCTGGCCCTGGGGCTGAGCTACGGCGCGTACGGCTCCGAGGTCGTACGCGGCGCGGTCCAGGCCGTGGCACCGGCCCAGCGCGAGGCGGGCATCGCGCTCAGCTTCACGCCCGCCCAGCAGCTGCGCAAGATCATTCTGCCGCAGGCCTGGCCGGAGATGGTCCCGCCGTTCAACAACCTGCTCATCGAGCTGCTCAAGGGCAGCGCGCTGGTGTCGATCATGGGCGTCGGCGACATCGCCTTCGGCGCCTCGCTGGTGCGCAACGCCACCGGCCAGAGCGCGCCCGTCTACACCGTCATCCTCGTCATGTACTTCGTGCTCGCGTTCGTCCTCACGCGCGGCATGCGCCTGGTGGAGCGGCACGCCAAGGCGAGCGTCGGCCGCGCCCCGCAGAAGCGCGAGGGCCTGCGGACCCGGATGAACGGCGGCCGCGGCGACGAGCTCGCGTCCTCCGGCGCGACCACCGCGGGAGGTGCCCGATGACCTGGGACTGGAACGCCGTCGGCGACTTCATGCCGATGTTCTGGCACGGCCTGCTGGTCACCCTGGAGGCACTGGCGCTCGGCGCCCTGCTCGCCTTCACCCTGGGCCTGGTGTGGGCGGTGCTGCAGCGCTCGGAGCACGCCGTGGTGCGCTGGCCGGTGACGGCGGTCACCGAGTTCGTCCGCAACACCCCGCTGCTGGTGCAGCTGTTCTTCCTCTTCTACGTGCTGCCCGAATGGGGTCTGACGCTCTCGGCGCTCAGCACCGGTGTGATCGGCCTGGGCCTGCACTACTCGACGTACACCGCCGAGGTGTACCGCGCCGGCATCGACGGCGTGCCCGCGGGCCAGTGGGAGGCGGCCACCGCGCTGAGCCTGCCCCGCCCGCGCACCTGGTTCGCGGTGATCCTGCCGCAGGCGATCAGGCGCGTCGCGCCGGCGCTCGGCAACTACGTCGTCGCGATGCTCAAGGACACGCCGATGATCTTCGTGATCGGTGTGCTGGAGATGCTGGGCGAGGCGCGGCAGTACTCCGCCCAGACCTTCCACACCGTCGAGCCCATCACGATCGTCGGCATCGCCTTCATCCTCATCTCCTACCCGGCATCCCTTCTCCTGCGAGTCCTGGAGCGTCGTCTTGTCCGCTGACAGCAACCTCTCGAAGGAAAGCGCCGCCGTGACGGCGGCCAACCCCGCGGTGGACGGCAGCGAGCTGATCCGCTTCGACAAGGTCACCAAGCGCTTCGGCAGCAACACCGTCCTCGACTCCCTCGACTTCACGGTCTCCTCCGGCAAGCACGTCACCCTCATCGGCCCGTCCGGATCGGGCAAGACGACGATCCTGCGGCTGCTGATGACCCTGACCAGGCCGGACGAGGGCACCATCAAGGTCGACGGCGACTACCTCACGCACGAGGAGCGCGGCGGCGGGCTCGTCCCGGCCGGCGAGAAGCACGTGCGCGAGGTCCGCAAGAAGATCGGCATGGTGTTCCAGCAGTTCAACCTGTTCCCCAACATGAAGGTGATGCGGAACATCACCGAGGCCCCGGTCCACGTCCTCGGCCTGTCCGCGGACGAGGCGGAGGCGCGGGCCCGCGAACTGCTGGAGCTGGTGGGGTTGACCGAGCACGCCGACAAGTACCCGACCCAGCTGTCCGGCGGCCAGCAGCAGCGCGTCGCCATCGCCCGCGCTCTCGCCATGCGCCCGCAGGTGCTGCTGCTGGACGAGGTGACCTCCGCGCTCGACCCGGAGCTGGTGGCCGGGGTGCTGGACGTGCTGCGCGACATCGCGCACACCACGGACATCACGATGCTGTGCGTCACCCACGAGATGAACTTCGCGCGGGACATCTCCGACGACGTCCTGATGTTCGACGCGGGCCGGGTGATCGAGTCCGGCTCCCCGGAGAAGATCTTCAGCGAACCGGACCACGAGCGCACCCGGCAGTTCCTCAGCGCGGTGCTGTGACCGGTCCCCGGGTTTCGGACCTCGGAAGTTGAACGCATTTCAACTTCCGAGGTCGAAGCACCGGGGCACGCCTCTGGCATATGCCAGAGGTCCCGCGCTCCTGCTGAGAGCCGTGCACCCACCGCCGGAAAGTCGTCAACAGCCGCTCCCAACACGCTTCTTGGCCGTTATCGTGGAACGGATTCGCTGTCCAGGACTACGGCCCAGTTGTAGAGCGACGCTTACAGACCGGCGTCGCGGAGCTACCGAGCGAGCGCAGGGGGAACACCGTGGCGCTGAAGCACGAGCCGACCGCGCCGTACCACTCGGCCCAGGACGCCTTGCGCGTCCTGGAGACCGTGGCACGGCACACGACCGGAATCAACGACACCGAGCTCGTCCGGCACACCAACCTCGACCCGGAGCGGCTGACCACCCTCCTGAGGATGCTGCGCCGCGAGGGATACGTGGAGCAGATCACCGACGGGGGGTACATCTCCGGCGACGCCCTCAGCCGCCTGGGCTCCGCGCAAGGCCGCGAGAAGGCGCTGCGCGACAAGATCCAGCGCACGCTGGACCGGCTGCGCGACTCCGTGGGCGCGGCCGTCTACCTCAGCCGGTACGTCGACGGCGAGGTGAGGATCGCCCAGTACGCGGACGGCCCGACCACTCCGGTGGTCCACGAGTGGGTGGACTTCCGCTCCTCGGCCCACGCCACCGCGATCGGCAAGAGCCTGCTCGGCCAGCTCGACCCGGCCGGCCGGCGCGACCATCTCGCCCGCCACAAGCTGCCGAGGCTCACCTCGCGCACGATCACCAGTGACCGGCAGCTGCTGTCCCGGCTGGAGTCCCAGCCGCCCAGCATGCCCCACCTGGACCTCCAGGAGTACGCGATCGGCACGGTCTGCGCGGCCGTACCGATCACCGCCGGGTCGGCGGTGGGATGCCTGGCGCTGTCCCTGCCGGTGGAGCACGCCCACCGGCTGCGCCGGGCCGCCGACACCCTCAACCGGAACGCGGCGCCCGTGCTGCTGTCCCTGTCGATCTAGACCTTGCGGGGTCCCGGGGGGTGGTCGGAAGCACCCCCCGGGACCGGGTAGTATTTTCTTCGTCGCCGACCACAGGCCCCCAGGTCAAGTGGTGGGTGAGAGTCATGCGCCGCTAGCTCAGTTGGTTAGAGCAGCTGACTCTTAATCAGCGGGTCCGGGGTTCGAGTCCCTGGCGGCGCACCAGACCGATGGGTCTCTCGTGGGAGCGAGAGGCCCATCGGCGTTTTCCGGGGCCAGTCTCCGATAGGTGCGCTCCCCCGGCGGGCGCCACCACACCGGCTCGGGACATCGCGGGCCCTCGCGCCTGAGCGCGGCCCGGTGGATCTTGTTGGTGGCGGTGACCGGCATCCGCTCCACCACCCGCACGAACCGGGGCGCCATCTTCGTGCCGAGATCGGGCTGGGTGGCGAGGAAGGCGGCGAACCCGGCCGGCTCGAAGCTCCCGGCGATCGTCGCCATCACCTGGTCGCCGGTCACCGGGTCGGGCACCGCGTACACGGCGACGGCGTCGGCGCCCTCGTAGCGGGCGAGGATGTTCTCGATCATCGCCGCGGCCAGGTTCTCGCCGTCGACGCGGATGCGGTCGTCGGTGCGGCCGGCGAAGTACAGGTATCCGTCGGCGTCCCGGTAGAAGAGGTCACCGGTCCAGTAGGCGCCGTCCCGGCGCCGCTCGGCCTCCGCCGCGGGGTTGCGCCAGTACCCCTCGAAGGGGTTCGGACCGCGGTTGACCAGTTCCCCTATCGCCTCGTCCCCGTTGAGCAGCCGCCCCTCGGCGTCGAACCGGGCCGCCCGGCACTCCCGCCCCGTCTCCCGGTCGAGTACGACGAGACCGGGCCCCGCCCGTCCCACCGCGCCGGCCGGCGTCCCCGGCGACCACTGGACCGCCGCCCCGCCCTCCGAGGAGCCGTAGCCCTCCACCAGCCGCACCCCGAACCGCCGCTGGAAGGCCGCCGCGTCCACGGCGCCCGCCTCCGTGCCGAAGCCGAGCCGGAGCGGGTTGTCGCGGTCGTCCGCGCGCTCCTCGGTCGCCAGGACGTACTGCACGGCCCGGCCGACGTAGGTGAAGTACGTCGCCCCGAACCTCCGCACGTCCGGCAGGAAGCCCGAGGCGGAGAACCGCCGCCTGAGCGCCACCCCCGCCCCGGCCACCAGCGCGGGCGCCCAGTCGGCGATCACGGCGTTGCCGTGGAACATCGGCATGCAGACGTAGTGCACGTCCTCGCGCCGCACCCCGAACTGCCCGACCAGGGAGGCCCCGGCGGCGGCCAGCCGGCCCTGGGTGCAGATCGCGGCCTTGGGGGCGCCGGTGGAGCCGGAGGTGAAGTACAGGAGCAGACGGTCCTCGGGGCAGGCGCGGGACGGGTCCGGCACGGCGGTCGCGTACGGGGCGAGGAGGCGGTCGTACTCCTCGCCGTCCGTCGACAGCACCCGCACGTCCGGGAGTTCGAGCCCCGCGAGGAGCGGGAGATGGGCGTCCTCGGTGACGACGATCCGGCACTCGGTGTGCAGGATGTCCCGGGCCAGCTCCGGGCCGCGCCGGGTGGGGTTGACGCCGGCGACGGCCGCCCCGGCGAGGGCCGCGGCCGCCAGCCACAGCGGGTACTCGAGGGTGTTGTCGAGCAGCACGCCCACGTGCGGTTCGGCGCCGGACGGCAGGAGGTCGGCCAGCAGGGCCGCCCGGGCCGCGGCACCGGCGGCGAACTCGTGATGGGTGAGCACCCGGTCCTCGCACCACAGGCCGGGACGGTGGTCGCCCCACCGCCCGGCGACGAGCTCCGCGACCGTGCGCCTCTTCGCCTCACTGGACTCCATGGCGGCGCACGGTAGTTGACGGTTCGTCAGATGTGGAGGGCTACGGCATGACCTCGTGCGCCGCGCTGAAGCCCACGTGCACGGCGAGCATGAAGAAGAGGCAGAAGGCGATGAACACGCCGAAGAAGGCGAGCAGGCAGCCCTGTTCGGCGAGCAGCCGGCCGGGCCGGGGCGGCTTCGCCGTGGCCCGCTCGGGGTGCTCGGCGGTGTAGCGCACGGTGACGACGTCGCCGGTGAGGATCGTCCCCGGCCCGTTGCGCTCCTCGAAGCGGACGGCGCGGCCCTCGCGGGTGGTGAACTCGTAGACGTGGTGCAGTGTCGTGCTCACGGAGGTGTCACCGGCGCCCCCGCTGGTCGTGGTGTAGGTGTTCAGGCAGCGCGCCTCGGCGGTGAGCCCGCTGTTCCAGGCGCCGCTGACGTGCCGGGCGCGGCGCAGCACGGTGATCAGGGCGCCGACCGCGACGGCGATCATGAGTGCGGGCACGGCGTAGAAGAAGAGCTCCATGTGCATCCCCCGAGGTCGAGACGCCGGCCTCGGACGGCCGGCGTGGCAGGAACCTACCCACGCCGGCCGGGCGATTGGCTCAAGGAACCCTCAGAACGTGACGTCCGAGCAGGCGTAGAACGCGTTGCCCGTGTCGGCGATCGTCCACACGGCGACGATCACATGGCGTCCGCTGAGCCCGGACGGCAGGGTGCCGCTGTGCGAGAGGGTGGAGGGGGGCCGCTGGCCGCCGTAGGGGACGGTCAGGAACGGTGTGGTGTTGAGGTCGGAGCGGGCCAGGTTGTGGTTCTGGTTCCAGCCCTGCCGGGTGACGTAGTACTTGAAGTCGGTCGTGGCGTGCATGGCGGTGAACTGCCAGCGGAAGGTGTAGCTCTGACCGCCCGTCACCTTGGTGGCGGGCCAGGTGCCGCCGGACGGCGTCCGGGGGCTGTCGAGCTGGGCGAAGCGGGTGTTGCCGCCGGAGCAGATCGCGCCGTCGGCCGGCCCGGAGGCCGGGAAGCCCTTGGGGCCCTCGACGCTCTGCGGCTCGTACTGGATGTCGCCGCAGTTGGTCACCGTGCCGTTGGCGCAGAGCTTCTGCCTGCTGACGGGGAGGTCGGTGTAGCCGTGGCCGCTGGCGCCGCCGGTGGACAGCACGAGTGCTCCGGTGGTCGCGAGGCCGACCACGGCCCCGTAGAACTTGGTCTTTCTGCGCATGCTGCCGCTCCTGGAGAACGTGGGGGAAGTTCCGTGAGGCGTGCAGGTCTAGACCAAGTCCCAGATTATTGCCGTGGGTTGACCATGTCCATACCATTCACGGCGTCTGTTCTCCGCGCCCCGAGCAGAAGGCGACCGTCAGGTCCTTCACCAGCGCCTTGCGTTCGTAGTCGTCCAGTTCGACCAGTCCGCGCACGGTCAGCCGGGTCACCGTGTCCTCCACCGAGTCCACCACCGACGTCAGCACGCTCGCCCGGTGCTGGGCGTCCAGCGCGGCGATACGGCGGCGGTGCATCGCGGCGGCGACCTCGGGGGCGTACTCGATACGGACCGGCCGGACCGAGAACACCTCGAGCCCGACCGGCGTCGCGTCCGCCGCGACCACCCGGGTCAGCGCCTCCCCGGCCGCCTCGACCGAGTCCCGCGGCCCGCCCGGCATCTCCACCGGCACCCGCGCCAGCCCCGCCTCCACGCACTCGCGCAGGTACGTCTCGTGGTCCTCGACGCCGAGCACCGCCCGCGCGGTGTCCCGGACCCGCCACACCACCAGCACCACGACCCGGAGCGCGACCCCGTTGCCGTCGGCCGCCGGCATCGGCTCGCTCCGCCAGTGCCGCAGCCGTACGTCGACCCGGCGGCGCAGCAGCAGGGGGTTGACCCACAGCAGGCCGGTGCGCCGGACCGTCCCCCGGTAGCGGCCGAACAGCCCCAGCACCCAGGCCCGCCCGGTCCGCCCGCGCGCCAGACCGCCGAAGCCGAACAGACCGAGGGTGCCGGCGCCCGCGTACGCGGCCCACTGCGCGGGACCGAGACCGACGCCCGCGTACGCCGGCAGCCTGAGCGCCTCCACCGCGAGCGGCGGCAGGACGCCCGCCCACCAGGAGTTCGCCAGAGCGCCGGCCAGCCCGCACGTCCCGGCGAGGACGCCCGCCGCGCCGGGCAGCACCCTGGCCCGGCGCTCGGCCAGTTCGGGGTCGACCTGGGGTGCCGGGCGGGGCCTGACCGGTGCCGGGCGGCGCAGGCGCGGCTGCTCGCCGGTGCCCTGCCGGCGGCCGACGACGGCGGGACGCACCGGCACCGGCGCGGGGTCGGGATCGTCGCGGAAGAGCAGGTGGACGGGGATCTCCATGGTCGCCTCGTTATGGATGAGACGGGCGGGTCCGGGTCTGCTCGGCCCCTCGGACTCGGGGTTCGGTGAAGTGGTCGTCGTGCTCATGCGTGCCTCCAGCCTCCGCGCCAGATGCGTCACAACAGATGGGTCACCACGGGTGGATCACAACAGGTGGTCACAGCCGAACGGCTCAGGAGAACAGGCGCCTCCAGGTCTCCGGCCCCGGAAAGCCGTCCGCCGCGCCGCCCCGCCAGCCCTGGGCACGCTGGAACGCCTCGACGTTACGGCGGTCCGCCTCGCCCCATCGCGGACCCGGACCCTTCGTGTAGTACTTGCCGAACCCTTTCTTCACCAGCTGCTTCCCGAGCAGCGTGACGTACCGGTTGTTCGCGCCCGGCCGGAACAGCGCGCGTCCCGGATAGCCGGGCACCCCGTGGGAGGCGGGCGGCCCCGCGGCGCCGGACGAGGGAGCCGTGCCCGTGCCGCCGGCCGGGTTCGTGCCCGCCGCCGGCACGTTCCTGCCCTTGCCCGTCACCAGCAGCGCCCAGGTCTGCGGCCCCGGCAGCCCGTCGGCGTCCGCCCCCTGCCAGCCCTGGGCCAGCTGGAAGGCCTGGGTGGCCCGCCGGTCGGCGTCGGACCAGCGCGGGCCGGGGCCCGAGGTGTAGAAGCGGGCGGCGCCCCGCGCCACGAGCATCTGCCCGAGCTGGGTGACGTAGGGGTTGTCGGCTCCGGGGCCGAAGTATCCCGCCCCGGGGAACACCGTGGACGGGTGGTCCGCGGAGGCCGGTGTGGCCGGAGTCGACCCCGTCCCGGAGCCGCCCGCGTCCGCCGCGAGCCCCTTGTACCGATAGGGGACGTACTGGTCCGAGTGGCTCCAGTAGGCGTACGGGGTGGCCTGCCGGCGGGCGTGCGGGGGGGTCTGCTCGTAGGCGATGTAGTAGGTGTGCGTGTAGTCCGTCCAGCCGCCGAAAATGACGACGTGCGAGCCGCTCTCCGGGTTCGCCGGATTGTGGAACAGCAGAATGTCGCCGGGTTCCAGGGCGTCCTTGGAAATGCGGTCGCCGTACTTGCCGAGGCTGCCCGTCCATTCGTTCCCGGGCAGGTTCCAGGCCATCGAGACGAACCCCGAGCAGTCCTGCCGGTAACCGTCGGACCAGTAGTCCGTCATGCTGTACGGCACCTCGGCGGCCACCCACACCTTGGCCCGGTTGATGATCTCCGCGCGGGTGGTCGTGGGCGTCCGGAGGGTCTGGGCCGGCTTGACGGGCTTGCCGGCCGGGCCGTGCAGCGGGGCCTTGCCGCCCTGCGGGGTGGCGGGCTCGTCACCCGTGTCACCTGCGGGAACGCCGGGCCCCGGGGGTACGTGGGGCGCGGCGACCGCCGGTGGGACATGGCCGGCGCCCAGCGCCGCGGCGGCAGCGGCGACGATCACCGCCCGGTGGGCGGCGGGGTGGTGGAACGTACGGGAACGGGGAAGCACCCGGCGCCAGTGAAGGCATCCGGGGCAGTCGCAGTCGCTCGCGGGATCGAATTCCTCGAATACCGGAGTCTCCATGCGATTCCCCTCACACTGCAGGCCGAAATCTCCGCACTCGTGCACGTCGATCAGTTTCCCAACTGTCTTCCGCGCGCGCATTCTGACGGTCCGAATGACGTAACGCCGCTCACCCTCCCCCGGGCTCGCCGGCCCGCCCGCGGTCCGGAGCACCCCCGGAGATCGGGTAGAGTTACGACGTCAGCAGGCGCCGCTAGCTCAGTTGGTTAGAGCAGCTGACTCTTAATCAGCGGGTCCGGGGTTCGAGTCCCTGGCGGCGCACGTTGTCGATGGCGAGGCATGTTCGCGGAAAACGCGAACCGGCCTCGCCATCGTCGTTTCCACGCGGCCGCAACCGCACCGTCCGGACAGCCCTCCGCGATGGGGGCCCTTCACGTGGGCGCTCGGTGTGGCCGGAAGCGGGGACCTCGCCCTGTTTGGCCGGATACCCTCTCGCCATGGCAGCCCGAGACCTCCAGGAGCGGATCAAGAAGCTCATCATCGACCGCAGACTGCCCTCCGGGGCCCCGCTGCCGACCGAGCCGGAGCTGATGGAGTTCCTGGGCGCGAGCCGGAACTCGGTGCGCGAGGCGCTCAAGGCGCTCCAGGCGATGGGCATCGTGGAGATCCGGCACGGATTCGGGACGTACGTCGGTCCGATGTCGCTGGCCCCGATGATCGAGGGCCTGGCCTTCCGCACGGTGGCCGGGCACTACCGCGGCGAGGACTCCCTGCTCCAGCTGCTGGAGCTGCGCGAGGCGGTGGAGACCGGGCTGGTGTCGCGGCTCGCGGGCCGGATCCCGGAACGGGACCTCGTTGAACTGGACGCGCTCGTGGACCGTATGGAACGGCAGGCCGCACAGGGAGGTGCCGGCCTCGCCGAGACCGACCGCGCGTTTCACGCCACCCTCTACCGGGGTCTGGACAACGTGTTGCTGGGCGAGGTCCTGGAGGCGTTCTGGGACGCCTTCCACCGTGTGCACACGGACCTGGGAGGCGCCCCACCCGACCACAAGGTCACCTGCAGACAGCACCGGGACATCCTCGACGCGGTGCGGTCCGGCGACTCGGCACGGGCGGAGGAGGCCATAAGAGAGCACTTCGGCAACCTTCGCGCACGGCTGTCCACCACCGCCCCACAAGGTTCCCACAGGCACCGCAATGAACGTGTATGACCGGTAAACAGCGCGTTTCGCATCTTGCGATCATGCTGAACGCCGTAGAACCCTGTTCTCCACGATGCTGCGGATACGCGGCAGTTGGGGGACTAGTAAGCGGTTGCGTCGTTCTGCGGGGATAGGGGGCCCTGTTCACGAGCCGATGCCGAGGGGGGCATCATGCAACCGGAAGGGCGCGGTTCCATGTCTACGGCTGTGGAAAGCGTGGTGGCCGTGGCCCGCCGCTGACACGCCTGTGAGGGGTCGAGGGGGACCGTTCACGGGTGGTAAGGAAACGACACGACACGCGGTCGCCCGCGTGTGGGGGGATGACTCATGACGTCGACGCCGACGGGCGCCCGGCATAACTTCGACCCGTCCGAAACCACCCAGTTGAGAACCGATCCGCACCGGAACAGCACGACAGGACAGTTCCGGCGGATCAAGAAATCCCTGCCGAGATACGACTACGAGCACTACAGCCGGCTGGCCGGCCCCCTCACCCAGCCCGACCCGGACAAGCCCTACAAGGTGCAGTACCGCTCCCTGCTCTCGCAGGAGCCGCACCGCATCAGGGCCGCCCTCATGCTGGGCGCGGCCCCGCTGCTGTCCCTGGTCCTGCTGGCCTGGCTGCTGCAGCCGGAGCACTGGACCGAACGCGACTACCCGGCCTTCGACTTCCTGCCGGTGCTGGACGTCGTGATGCTCGTCTCGATCGGCCTGATCGAGTTCTTCCGCTGTATGAACGTGCTGTCCAACGCGCATGCCACCCTGGTCGCCCGCGACCCCATCCCGGTGGTGCCGGAGACCGGCACGAGAGTCGCGTTCATCACGACCTACGTGCCCGGCAAGGAACCTCTGGAGATGGTCACGAAGACCCTGGAAGCGGCCGTACGGCTGCGCCACCGGGGCCTTCTGCACATCTGGCTCCTGGACGAGGGCGACGACGACGAGGTCAAGGCGGTCTGCGAGCGCCTCGGCGTGCACCACTTCTCCCGCAAGGGCGTCGAGCAGTGGAACCGGCCGAAGGGCCCGTTCCGCGCGAAGACCAAGCACGGCAACTACAACGCCTGGCTCCAGGCGCACGGCGACGACTACGACTACTTCGCCTCCGTCGACACCGACCACGTGCCGCTGCCCAACTACCTGGAGCGGATGCTGGGCTTCTTCCGCGACCCGGACGTCGGCTTCGTCATCGGCCCGCAGGTCTACGGCAACTACGACAACCCGATCACCAAGGCGGCCGAGTCCCAGCAGTTCCTCTTCCACGCCCTCATCCAGCGGGCCGGGAACTTCTACGGCGCCCCCATGTTCGTCGGTACGTCGAACGCCGTACGCATCAAGGCGCTGAAGCAGATCGGCGGCCTGTACGACTCGATCACCGAGGACATGGCGACCGGCTTCGAGATCCATCGCCACAAGAACCCGGCGACGGGGCGGAAGTGGCGCTCGGTGTACACGCCGGACGTCCTCGCCGTCGGTGAGGGCCCGGGTGCCTGGACGGACTTCTTCACCCAGCAGCTGCGCTGGTCGCGGGGGACGTACGAGACGATCCTCAAGCAGTACTGGAAGGGCTGGTTCTCGCTGCCTCCGGGCAAGCTCTTCAACTACACCATGATGATCATCTTCTACCCGATGTCGGCCCTCAACTGGATCCTGGCGGCGCTGAGTTGCGCGCTGTTCCTGGGCCTGGGCGCCTCGGGTGTGAACATCGACCCGACCGTGTGGCTGATGCTGTACGGCAACGCCTCCGCGCTGCAGATCGGGCTGTACATCTGGAACCGCCGGCACAACGTCTCCCCGCACGAGCCCGAGGGCTCCGGCGGTGTGGCGGGCATGGTGATGTCGGCGCTGTCGGCGCCGATCTACGCCCGCTCGCTGATGGACGCGGTGCTGCGGCGCAAGAGCAAGTTCGTGGTGACGCCCAAGGGCGACTCGGCCAGCCCGGACACCCTGTTCGGGACCTTCCGCATCCACCTGTTCTTCATCCTGGTCTTCGGCGGCTCGATCGCCGCCGGTTTCGCGCTGGGGCACTCGCACCCGGCGATGATCACCTGGGCCGTGTTCGCCCTGCTGATCACCGCGTCCCCGATCTTCGCCTGGCGGTACTCGCTGCGGAAGGCGAAGAAGGAGCCGGTTCCCGTGTACGCGGAGCCGCAGGACGCGCCGCCCGCCGTGCCGTACCAGCCGCGGCCGCTGCCGGAGCGGCAGGCGACGCCGCCGCACGGCACCGGGCACAAGCCCACCTGGGCAGCCGCGGACGGCGCCTCGGACGCGGGCAACGACCAGACGATGCAGATCGCGCTCGGTGGATTCGGGGGACGTAAGGAATGAACGACCGTGCAGGCCGCCGCCGCGCCCGCAGGCTCGCGATCGGGACGGCGGTGGTGCTCGCGCTGGCCGGGATGAACGGTCCGTGGCTGTACCGCTTCGGGACGGCGAAGTACCACCAGTACCAGATCAACAAACCCGAGTACAAAGCGGACAACGGCCACTGGCAGATCGTCGAGTTCCCCAAGCAGTACCGCCAGGACACCATCCACGCGGCGCTTCTGCGCACCGGCAAGGTGCTGATGATCGCCGGCTCGGGCAACAACCAGGACAACTTCAACGCCAAGAAGTTCGACACCCGGATCTGGGACCCGGTCAAGGGCACGATCAAGAAGGTCCCGACGCCCAAGGACCTGTTCTGCACCGGGCACACCCAGCTCGCCAACGGCAATCTGCTGATCGCCGGCGGCACCAAGCGGTACGAGAAGCTGAAGGGTGACGTCACCAAGGCCGGCGGCCTGATGGTGGTGCACAACGAGAACCCGGACAAGCCGATCACGCTGCCCGCGGGGACCGTGTTCACCGGCAAGGAGAACGGCAAGACCTTCGTCTCCAAGGACCCGGTGCTCGTGCCGCGCGCCAAGAAGGTCTTCGACCAGGCGACGGGGAAGTTCCTGCGCAACGACCCCGGGCTCGGCCGTATCTACGTCGAGGCGAAGAAGAGCGGCACCAAGTACGAGACCGGCACCCAGGACAACTACCGCATCCAGGGCCTGACCGGTGCCGACGCGCGCAACACCTACGGCATCGCGCAGAAGCTCGCCCTCGACAAGAAGGACTTCCAGGGGATCCGGGACGCCTTCGAGTTCGACCCGGTCGCCGAGAAGTACATCAAGGTCGACCCGATGAACGAGGCCCGCTGGTACCCGACGCTCACCACCCTGAGCGACGGCAAGATCCTCAGCGTCTCGGGGCTCGACGACATCGGGCAGCTGGTGCCGGGCAAGAACGAGATCTTCGACCCGAAGACGAAGAAGTGGACGTACACCTCGAAGATCCGGCAGTTCCCCACCTACCCGGCGCTGTTCCTGATGCAGAACGGCAAGATCTTCTACTCGGGCTCCAACGCCGGGTACGGGCCGGACAACGTCGGCCGTGACCCGGGCGTCTGGGACGTGGCGACCAACAAGTTCACCAAGCTGCCCGGGCTCAGCGACGCGAACGAGATGGAGACCTCGGGGACGGTGCTGCTGCCGCCGGCGCAGGACGAGAAGTTCCTGGTGATCGGCGGCGGCGGGGTCGGCGAGTCCAAGCTGTCCAGCAACCGGACCCGGCTGATCGACCTCAAGGACAAGAACCCGAGGTTCACGGACGGGCCGACGCTGGAGAAGGGCACCCGCTATCCGCAGTCGTCGATCCTGCCGGACGACTCCGTGCTGGTGTCGGGCGGCTCCGAGGACTACCGCGGGCGCGGCGACTCCAACATCCTGCAGGCCAGGCTCTACCACCCGGACACCAACACGTTCGACCGGGTGGCCGATCCGCTGGTGGGGCGCAACTACCACTCCGGGTCGATCCTGCTCCCCGACGGGCGCGTGATGTTCTTCGGCTCCGACTCGCTGTACGGCGACAAGGCCAACACCAAGCCCGGCACGTTCGAGCAGCGGATCGAGATCTACACGCCGCCCTATCTGTACCGGGACTCCCGGCCGTCGCTGTCGGGCGGACCGCAGACGATCGCGCGGGGCGGGACGGGCACGTTCACCTCACCGCAGGCCTCCGCGATCAAGAAGGTGCGGCTGATCCGGCCCAGTGCGTCGACCCACGTGACCGACGTCGACCAGCGGTCGATCGCCCTGGACTTCAAGACGTCGGGGAACAAGCTGACGGTGACCATGCCGAAGAACCGGAACCTGGTCACCGCCGGCTGGTACATGCTCTTCGTGGACGACGACCAGGGGACGCCGAGCAAGGCGCAGTGGGTCAAGGTGCCGTAGCCCGCGGCTACTTGGCGGCCTTGGCGAGGGCGAGTGCGTAACTCGCCCACCACTGCCCCGCGTTCGGTCCGCCCCGGCACGTGCCGTCCGACTCCCCCGGCCGCTTGACCCACAGGTAGGCGTCGACGAGGGGGTCGGACGTCCTGGTCGTCGGTGTCTCCCCGAGCGCCCGGCCCGGCGGGTTGCACCAGTTCTCGTCGGGCTTGCCGCCCGTGTACGGGCCGTTGCCGTTGCGGCTGGTGTCGACGACGAAGTGCTTGCCGCCGACCTTCGCGGCGAGCTGCTTGCCGTAGGCGACGGAGTCCTTGGTCGAGTAGAAGTTGGAGACGTTGACCGCGAAGCCGTCGGCCTGGGCGATGCCCGCGCGCTGGAGGGGCTGGAAGATCTGGTCGGGGTGGCCCCAGCCGGCGTTGCCCGCGTCCAGGTAGACCCGGGTGGACTTCAGCGACTTCAGCTTGCCGACGGCGTAGTCGAGCAGGGCGTAGCGCTCCTCCTGGAACTGACCGGGTGTGCAGCCGTCCACCAGGTGCAGTACGGCGTCCGGTTCGAGGATCACCATCGCCGGACGGTCCTGGATGCCCGCGGCCACCCCGTCGATCCAGGCGCGGTAGGCGTTGCCGTCGGCGGCGCCGCCCTGGGAGTACTGGCCGCAGTCGCGGTGCGGGATGTTGTAGAGCACGAGCAGGGCCGTGCGGCCGGCGTTGTCGGCGGCCTCGGTGAAGCCCCTGGCCTCCTGCTCGGGGTTCTCCGGGCCGATCCACTCACCGGTCGGCTGCTCGGCGATCTTCCTGATCTGCCCGGCCTCGGCGTCCTTGCCGGCCTTGGCGTACGCGGCGACCTGGCGGGCCGCGTTGCCGTCCGGGTTGACCCAGAACGGGTCGCTCTCCTTGGGCTGTTGGGTGATCTTCGCGCCGGCGTCGCCGTCCTTGCCGTCACCGCCGGAGGAACACCCCGCCACCAGCAGCGCCACCCCCAGCGCCACCGCGGAGGCCCTCATCGCGGCCCCGGAGGCGAACACCGATCCAGCCCCCCTGCTGCCGTACATCCAACTCCCCCTTGGGTGCACCGGTCCAAGTCTCAATCCTGACATAGCGGCGCGGCGCCCACGAGATCGCCCGGGCCTTGTCGGAGAGCTGTTACAGCACGGACGGCGAGGGGCGGGCGGGAGTGACACGGTCCTCGCGCCGTTGTGGAACCTCGAATCACCAGGGCATATGACGCAGAGCCACCGGAGCGGAACCTGGCGTCATATCCCTCTAGGCTCCGGCGCTCATTCGTTCTAGGGTGGTCCCACATGGCCCCAGTCCCCGGCCAGTCGGTTTCTGCCGGACCTCCCGTACCTCCCGCGCCGGTCGCCGGGTTACTCCCGCAGCCCGTGCGCCCGCGGTCGAGGACCAGCCCGGTCGGCGGCTTCGGGGGGAGCGGGCCGTCGACCGGGCCAGGTGCCCGCGCGTCTCACACGCCGGTTGCGGTGAGGTACGCCGACACGACCACGTTCGCCGTGTAGCTGCGGCGGGCCGCGTCGAAGGTGCCGCCGCAGGTGATCAGGCGCAGTTCGGCGCGGCCGGGCCGGTGGACGCCGTAGGCCTGCCGGGCGTCGAAGCGGTCGCGGCTGAGGACCCGGACGTCGTCGACGGTGAACTCGGCGACGCGGCCGTCGGCGCGGACGACGCGGACGGTCCGGCCCGGTGTGAGGGTGCTGAGCTTGTAGAAGACGGCGGGCCGGGTCTCGGTGTCGACGTGCCCCACCATGAGGGCGGCTCCCGGGGCCCCCGGCTCGACGCCCGCCGCGTACCACCCGACCACGCCCGCCTGGTCGAACGGCGGCGGTTCGATCGCTCCCCGCCGGTCCAGCCCCCGCCGCACCACCGGCGCCTGGACGCCGAGGTCGGGGATGTCCAGGCGCAGCGGCAGCGCTTTGGCCAACGGCCGTGCGGCCGGGGGCAGTTCCGCCTCCGGCGGCCGCAGGCCCGCCGCCATGTCACCGGTGGCCGGGCCGGACGTCTCCGGCCGCACCTCGGTCAGGTCCCGCCCCCACAGCCACAGGCCGAGCAGCAGCACGGCCCAGGCGACACCGGTCACCAGCCGACCGGACCCACCGGACCGCCGCCGGTCGAACGGGCAGTCGGAGAAGTCGTCACGCATGGGCGGGACGTTCCGTCGGCGGGGGCGGCTGGGAGCGGGGAGGGCGGGCCGGCGCCGTCGGGGGAACCGGCGGCGCGGCACTGTCCGGATGCGGTCCGGCGGGGTCGGCCGGTGCAAGCGGAAGGCGGGCGAGGGGCGGGACGGTGCCGACGGCATGTGCGCCGGCGAGGGCCGCTGCGGGTGCGGGTGTGGGCACGGTCCGCTCACTCCGTCTCGCGGCGCCTGCGGGCGCCCAGGACGGCCACGGTGGTCGCGGCGACTCCGGCGAGGATCAGTCCGGTGACCGCGTGCGCCGTGCCGGGGCCGGTGGTGCGGGTGTCGACGGTGGCGAAGTGGGCCGTACCGCCGCCGCCCGCGTCGACCGGGGCGACGGGCGAGGCCGGCGGGGAGGGCCGCGTCCCCCGCGCCACGACCGTGATCGTGCCCTTGACCTCGGCTTCGGCGCAGTGGACCCGCACGTCGTAGGTGCCGGGCCCGGCCGAGGAGCGGACGCGGGTCTCCCCGGCCAGGGTGCCGTCGGCGGCGTCCGCGAGGCGCGCGTCCGCGACGAACGCCGTGGAGACCGCGGTGGCCGTCCTCCCGGTGCACCCGGTGACCCGAAGGCCGATGTCGGCGCCGGCGGCCGGGGACGAGGGGGTCACCGAGACGGTGCCGCCTCCTCCGTCCGCCGCGTGCGCCGCCGGGGTGAGGGCGCAGGCACCCAGGAGTCCTGCACAGAGAGTGAGGCGTAGTGAGCCCATCGTGAAACCTCCAGATATCTGGAGGCTCCCCCGGAGGCCCCGGCCCCGCACGCTCAGCGGGCCGGGACTGCTCCAAACGGGTTCAGAAAGGTTTCAGCACCGTCGGGCGGCACTGTCGGACCTCGCCGTCAGATCAGGTCGACCAGGTCCGCGATCGAGTCGACGACGTGGGACGGCCGGTAGGGGAAGTCCTCGATCTGTCCCGGCCCGGTCAGCCCGGTGAGGACCAGGAACGTCTGCATCCCCGCCTCCATCCCGGCGAGCACGTCGGTGTCCATGCGGTCGCCGATCATCGCGCTGGTCTCGGAGTGCGCGCCGATCGCGTTGAGGCCGGTGCGCATCATCAGCGGGTTGGGCTTGCCCGCGAAGTACGGCTTCTTGCCGGTCGCCTTGGTGATCAGCGCGGCCACGGCGCCGGTCGCCGGGAGCGGGCCCTCGTGGGAGGGGCCGGTCTCGTCGGGGTTGGTGGCGATGAAACGGGCGCCGTTGCGGATGAGCCGTACCGCCTGGGTCATGGCCTCGAAGGAGTACGTGCGGGTCTCGCCGAGGACGACGTAGTCGGGCTCGTGGTCGGTGAGGATGTACCCGATGTCGTGCAGGGCGGTGGTCAGGCCCGCCTCGCCGATGACGTACGCCGAGCCGCCCGGCCGCTGGTCGTCCAGGAACTGGGCGGTGGCCAGCGCCGAGGTCCAGATGGACTCGATCGGCACGTCCAGGCCCATGCGCCGCAGGCGGGCGTGCAGGTCGCGCGGGGTGTAGATGGAGTTGTTGGTCAGGACCAGGAAGGGCCGCCCGGACTCGCGCAGCTTCTTCAGGAAGGCGTCCGCGCCGGGGATCGGCACACCCTCGTGGATGAGCACACCGTCCATGTCGGTGAGCCAGGACTCGATGGGCCTGCGTTCTGCCATGTGCGGGTTCTCCTGCCGTACGCATGGACGCGGTGCTGCGTGCGTCCAGCCTAGACAGAGGTCGGATCTTGCGGGAATGGGCGTCTCACCGGCGCGCTCGCGAGCGGCGGGCCAGCAGGAGCGCCCCGCCGACGGCGAGGAGGAGGACGGCGGTGGCGGCGAGGGCGGTACGGGGGGTGGCGATGCCCGTGCTGGCGAGTTCGTCGGCGAAGGGGAGGTCGTCGCGGCTGCGGACGGGAGGAGCCGTACCGGTGTCGGTCCCGGTACCCGTGCCGGTGCCGGTGCCGGTGCCGGTGGCCGTACTGGTGGCGGTGCCGGGCTCGGTGGGCGGGTCGTGCCGGACGCGGAAGCGGTAGTCGTTGGACTGGCCGATCCAGTCGCCGTCGTCGTCGTGGCGCTGCACCAAGGCGGCGTTCGCCGTGATCTCGTCGGCCTCGGCGTCGGAGGTCAGCGCGAGCCGGACCGTGACGGTGACGGTCCGGCGGGGGCCGACGGTGAAGCCGGGGAAGCCGTCGTCGAAGGCGCCGACGAGTTCCGCCTCGTCGGTGGCCTGGAAGCGGACGGGGTGGGAGCGCGCGCCGTCGGAGAACTCCAGGCGGGCCTGGGAGGGCTTCAGGGTCCGGTCGTCGTCGACGAGTACGACGACCGGGTGCACGGCCGTGCAGGTCCGGGTGGTGGTGTTGGTCAGGTCCAGGGACCAGGTGCCGTATCCGCCGCCGGCCTCATAGGTGTCGGGGGCGTCGTGGATACGGGTGGTGAGGGGGAAGCCCGGACCGCTCGCACAGGTGGGAGCGGCAGGGGTGGGAGCGGCGGAGGCGGAAGACGCCGAGGAGAGGAGGGCGGCTGCCGCCAGGCAGAGGGACAGGGGCGTACACAATCGCATAAGCACATGAGCATGTCGGTGCGATGGGGGCGACCGTGGCCGACGCTCCGTACGGCCCGGGCGGGTCCCCCCGATCGGCGCACGCCGGTGCGTCAGCCGTCGGTGCGCCCGAACACCGGTCCCAGTACCAGCTGCGCGGCGCCTTCGGCGACCCCGCCGCGGGCGACCCGCACGGGTACGGCCTCCTCGCCCGCACGCCGGGCACGGTCGTCGAGTACGGCGGCCACGCCCCGTACGAACTCCTCCGCCGCGGCGGCGACGGTGCGGCCGCCGAGCAGGACGAGGTCGACGTCGAGCAGGGCGACGAGGTTGCCGGCACCGACGCCGAGCACCCGCGCGGCCCCGGCCAGGTCGCCGCGCGCCACGGCGTCCAGGCACAGCGCCTCGACGCAGCCCCGGTCGCCGCAGCCGCACGGCGGCCCGTCGAGCTGCACGACCTGGTGCCCGAACTCCCCCGCCCCGGTCCGGGCGCCGCGGTGCACGGTCCCGCCGATGACGAGCCCCGCCCCGAGCCCCGTACCGAGGTGCAGGTAGGCGAAGGAACCGGCCTCGCCCGCCACCGCCAGCCCCAGCGCCGCCGCGTTGGTGTCCTTGTCGACGACGACCGGCACGCCGAGCCGCCGCTCCAGCGCGTCCCGCAACGGGAAGCCGTCCCACTCGGGGAAGCCGGTGACACGGTGCAGGACGCCGTGGGTGTGGTCGAGGGGCCCGGGCAGGGCGATCCCCACCCCCAGCCCGTCGCCGGACGGCCCGTCCCCCATCAGCCCCCGCGCCTCGCGCGCCACGGTCCGCACCACGGCGTCCGCGCCCACCCCGAGATCCACCGGCACGCGCCGCTCGGCCACCACGGCCCCCGTGAGGTCGACCCGGACCGCGCGCAGTTCGTCGCGGTCCAGGTGCACGCCGACCGCGTGCCCCGCCTCCGGCACCAGGCGCAGTACGGTCCGCGGCTTGCCGCCCGTCGACGCCCGGCGGCCCGCCTCCGTCGCGAGGCCGGCGTCCCGCAGCCGGGCGGTGATCTTGCTGACGGCCTGCGGGGTCAGCGCGGTGCGCTCGGCGAGCTCCAGCCGGCTGATGCCGTCCGGGCCCGCGGTGCGCAGCAGGTCGAGGACGAGTGCGGTGTTGTGGCTGCGCAGGGCGAGAAGGTTCACGCCCTCGATTGTCCCCGGCGCTTGCACTTTGGCAACAGCGTTGCGAAAGTGGAGGGCATGACTGGTACGACAGCCTCTCCCCGCCGCGTCGGCCTCATCGGCTACGGGCTCGCGGGTTCCGTCTTCCACGCCCCGCTGATCGCGGCCACCGAGGGCCTGGTCCTCGACACGGTGGTCACCTCGAACCCGGAGCGGCAGGAGCAGGCCCGCGCCGAGCACCCGGGCGTGCGGGTGGCCGCCACCGCGGACGAGCTGTTCGCACGCGCCGCCGAGCTGGACCTGATCGTCGTCGCCTCCCCGAACCGGACGCACGTCCCGCTCGCCACCACCGCCCTGAAGGCCGGTCTCCCGGTCGTCGTCGACAAGCCGGTCGCCGGCACCGCCGCCGAGGCGCGCGAGCTCGCCGCTCTGGCCGAGGACCGCGGCCTACTGCTGTCCGTCTTCCAGAACCGCCGCTGGGACAACGACTTCCTCACCCTCCAGCGGCTGCTCGCCGAGGGCGAGTTGGGCGACGTATGGCGCTTCGAGTCACGGTTCGAGCGGTGGCGGCCGCAGCCGAAGGGCGGCTGGCGCGAGTCCGGCGACCCGGCAGAGATCGGAGGTCTCCTCTACGACCTCGGCAGCCATGTCGTCGACCAGGCGCTGACCCTGTTCGGCCCCGCCACCCAGGTCTACGCCGAGTCGGACGTCCGCCGCCCCGGCGCCGAGGCCGACGACGACACCTTCATCGCCCTCACGCACGCGAACGGCGTCCGCTCCCACCTCTACGTCTCCGCCACGGCCGCCCAACTCGGCCCGCGCTTCCGGGTGCTGGGCTCGAAGGCGGGCTATGTGAAGTACGGGCTCGACCCGCAGGAGGCGGCGCTGCGGGAGGGCGAGCGCCCGGGTCCGGACTGGGGACGGGAGCCGGAGTCGGCGTGGGGCACGCTCGGTGCCGGGGAGTCTCCGGCGACCGGCGGCGGCACGCCCGTACCGACCCTTGCCGGCGACTATCCCGCGTACTATGCGGCCGTGACCAGGGCCCTCGACGACGACGGCGCCAACCCGGTGACCGCCGACGAGGCGGCCGCGGCCCTCGATGTGCTCGAGGCGGCCCGCCGTTCGGCCCGCGACGGAGTGGCGGTGAAGCTGTGACGCACAACACCGAGCTGACCCCGAAGTTCCACCCGGAGATCACCCCGTCCCTGGAGGAGCTCCAGGCGCAGCAACGGCGCCTGGTCTTCCGCCGGTTCACGTACGAGGACGCCTGGGCGCTGGGCTCGCTGCTCGTCGAGCTGGCCCGGGAGCGCCAGGCCCCCGTCGCCATCGACATCCACCGGGCCGGCCAGCAGCTCTTCCACGCGGCGCTGCCCGGCTCGGCCCCCGACAACGACGCCTGGATCGCCCGCAAGCGCCGGGTCGTCGAGCGCTACGGCGAGGCCTCCTACCTGGTGGGCGCCCGGTTCCGGGCCAAGGGCACGACCTTCGAGGACTCCTCCCGCCTCGACCCCGACCGGTACGCGGCGCACGGCGGCTCCTTCCCGATCACCGTCGAGGGCGTCGGGGTCATCGGCGCGGTGACGGTGAGCGGGCTGCCGCAGCTGCAGGACCACCGGTTCGTGGTGGAGGCGCTGGAGGAGTTCCTGCGCGAGGACTGAGTCCGCCGGGGGCACGGGGAACCGCACGGCCGGCCGCCACCCGGCCCGCGGCCGGCAAGCCGCCGCAGTTCCCCCCGCCTCTCCCGGCGAAGCCGCTACGCGTCCTTCAGTTCCTGGCGCTGCCGGCCCAGGCCCTCGATCTCGAGCTCGACGACGTCGCCCGCTCGCAGGAAGGGCTTGGGCTCGGGCTGTCCGAGCGCGACGCCCGCCGGGGTGCCGGTGTTGATGACGTCGCCGGGGTACAGGGTCATGAACTGGCTGACGTAGCGCACGACTTCGGCGACTGGGAAGATCTGCTCGGCCGTGGTGCCGTCCTGCTTCAGCTCCCCGTTGACCCACAGCTTGAGCGACAGGTTCTGCGGGTCGGCGACCTCGTCCGCCGTCACCAGCCAGGGGCCCAGCGGATTGAACGTCTCGCAGTTCTTGCCCTTGTCCCAGGTGCCGCCCCGCTCGATCTGGAACTCCCGCTCGGAGACGTCGTGGGCGACCGCGTACCCGGCGACATGGCCGAGCGCGGCCTCGGCCGACTCCACGTACCGGGCCGTGCGCCCGATGACGACGGCCAGTTCGACCTCCCAGTCGGTCTTCACCGAACCGCGCGGCACGAGCACCGTGTCGTGCGGCCCGACCACCGTGTCCGCGGCCTTGAAGAAGATCACGGGCTCGGTGGGCGGCTCGGCCCCGGTCTCCCGGGCGTGGTCGTGGTAGTTCAGGCCGATGCACACGATCTTGCCGATCCGGGCGAGCGGCGGCCCGGTGCGCAGCCCGGCCGGGTCCAGTGCGGGCAGCTCACCGGACTCGGCGGCGGCGCGGACCCTGCCGAGCGCCGCGTCGTCGGCGAGCAGCGCGCCGTCGATGTCGTCGACGACGCCGGACAGGTCCCGCAGGGTCCCCTCGGCGTCCAGCAGCGCGGGCTTCTCCGCTCCGGCCGTACCGACTCGCAGCAGCTTCATGGTGACAATCTCCCTCGATCGCGGGCGGTCCTCCGACGGGTGCAGCCATCGGATGACTGGTCGATCGTCCAAGGTCGGCGTCCGGTCCGCAATACCCGGTTCACGGACTGGACCGCCCGCCGGCCGGCTCAGGGGTAGAGCACGGCCCGCTCGACGGCGCTCCAGGTGGTGCTGGTGATCACGTACAGGGCGGCGGCGAGCGGCACCACGGCGACGGTGAAGAGGGTGAAGAAGGACATGAACGGCATCACCTTGTTCATCGCGCCGAGTCCCGGCACCTGCTGCCCGCCGTCCGCCGGCGCGAGCGCGGCGGCCGTGGCCATCGTCCGCCTGGTGCGCCGGTAGTTGAAGGCGGCGACGGCGGCGACGAGCGCGAACAGCGCGAGGTACACGAGCCCGGCCCCGTCCAGCAGCCCGCCGCCGAGCGCGTCGGCGAACCGGCCGCCGAGCGGCGCGGCGAACAGCTGATGGTCCAGCAGGGAGTTGGCCCCACCGCCGATGCTCGTGCTGGAGAACAGGTGGTAGAGCAGGAAGAACGCGGGCAGTTGCAGCAGCCCGGGCAGACATCCGGACAGCGGTGACACCTTCTCCTCGGCGTGCAGCTCCAGCACCGCCTGCTGGAGCCTCTGCGGGTCCTTCACGTGCTTGCGGCGCAGTTCGGCGATCTTCGGCTGGAGCGCGGTGCGGGCCTTCTGGCCGCGGGCGGCGGCCCGGGACAGGGGGTGGACGAGGAGTCGTACGAGCGCGGTGAACAGGACGATCGCGGCCGCGGCCGCGGTGGCGCCGAACAGCGGCTGGAGCAGGTCGGCGAGGTCTTCGACGAGCCGGGCGAAGACGGTGAAGACGGACATGGGTGAGCCCTCCGAGGGTCATGCCGGAAGTGGAGCGGTGCGGGCGGCATGACGACCGCGCGAGGGGCCGGTGCGAGGTGGTGCGCGTGCCCTACGCGGCGGTCGCCGGAAGGGCCGATCCGGGGGCCCGGGGCCGGGTGCGCCCCCTGGCGTCGGGGTCGCGCTGCGGCAGGAAGGCGGTACGGCGGGCGCGGTCCCGGATCGCCGTGCGCACCCGGGTGGGCGGTACGGCCGGGGCGCAGCGCGCGGCGACGAGGGCACAGGCGGCGAGCGCGGAACCGGCCGCGGCGGTGGCGGCCAGCGCGACGGTGGCGGCGAGGGTGCCGGTGTCGAACAGGGCGATCTGCAGGAGCAGCAGGACGAGCACGGCGAAGGGGCGCGCGCCGATCCGGTCGCGGATCACGGCTTCCCCCCTTCCCTCGCTCGTACGGCTGTCTTCCCTGCCGTCGGTTATACCTGACCGGTCTCGATCGGCTCCAGGAGCCTCTTCGGTGCGAGCAGGGCCCGGCTGACGGGGTCCGCCGGGTCCGGGCTCAGACCGGGTCCCGGCTCCATGACGACGTCCGCGACCGGCACGACGGTTCCACAGGCGGGGCATTCGCCGTACGGACCGAGTTCGGTGCCGCAGTCGGCGTGCCGGAAGACGCGCACTGGTTCCTCGGCGAAGTGCTCGCGGCCCCAGCGGCCGAGGGAGCGCAGCGTCGGCCACAGGGCGATGCCGCGCTCGGTGATGACGTACTCGTCGCGCGGGGGTGACTGCTGGTAGCGGCGCTTCTCCAGGATTCCCTCGGCCGTCAGCGTCTGGAGGCGGGCGGCGAGGACCGCGCGGGGGATGCCGAGGTGGACGAGGAAGTCGTTGTAGCGCCGGACGCCGTACAGCGCGTCGCGGACGACGAGCAGGGTCCAGCGCTCGCCGACGATCTCCAGCGCGCGAGCGATGGAGCACTCCTGTGTCGCGTAGTCCTTGCCCAGTGCCATGGCGCCCACTGTAACCATTTCCCACCCATAGGTTCAATGAACGAACCTTCAGTGCTACGGTGCACGGCATGGCTAGGTTCAATGAACGAACTCTCACGCGGTCCGACGCGCCCACCGGGCCGCGGACGACGACACCGGCGCCCTCCGCGGAGGCACCCCCGCACCCGCGCGCCACCCTTGCCGTGACCAGCGCGGCGACGGCCGTCGCCCTGATGACGTACACCGCGCCGATGGTCACGCTCCCCGGCACCGCGGCCGCCCTGCACACCTCGCCGTCCGCCCAGGCCTGGCTCCTCAACGGCACCCCGCTGGGCCTGGCCGCCCTCCTGCTGGTGGCCGGCAGCCTCGCCGACGACTACGGCCGGCGCAGGATCTTCCTGCTGGGCACCCTCGCCCTCGGCCTGACCACCGTCCTCGGTGCGCTGACCTCCTCCACCTGGCAGTTCACGCTCGCTCGCATCGCCCAGGGCGCCGCGAGCGCGGCGATCCTGGCGAGCAGCCTGGGCCTGCTGGTGCACGCCTATCCCAGCCCGCGCGGCCGGCTGCACGCGACCGGTGTGTGGGGAGCCTTCGTCAGCGGCGGGATCGCGGTCGGCCCGCTGGTGGCGGGCGCCCTGCCCGGCTGGCGGGTGGCCTACGGCGTGCTGGGCGCGCTGGCCCTGGCGGTGGCCGCGGCGGGCGTGCGCCCCCTGTCGGAGTCGCGCTCCCCGAGAGGCGGACGACCGGACCTGGCGGGCGCCCTGACGTTCGGGCTGGCACTGGTCTCCCTGGTCGCCGCCCTCACCCTCGGCCGGGACGGCTGGCTGCGCCCGCAGGTGGGCGGCCTGTTGCTGGCGGCCGTCCTGCTGGTGGGCGTCTTCGCCCGGCTGGAGCGCCGTACGACGACCCCCATGATCGACCTCTCGCTGCTCCGCCACCCCCGCTTCCTGGCCTCCTCCGTGAGCGGGCTGTTCACGGGCCTCGCGGTGATCGGCCTGTTCAGCTTCGTGCCGGCGCTGCTCCAGCAGGTGCTCGGGATGTCCGCGCTGGACACCGCCTGGCTGCTGCTGCTCTGGTCGGGCCTGTCCTTCGGGGTGGCCCTGCAGGCCAAGCGGCTGGCGGGCCGGGTCTCCACCCGTTGGCAGCTGGCGGTCGGCTTCGCCCTGCACGCGGTCGGCGTCCTGACCATGCTCGGCGCCATCGGCTCGGGCTCCTGGCACCGGCTGCTGCCCGGCCTGATCGTGGGCGGCATCGGCAGCGGCCTGCTCAACGCCGCGCTGCCCCTGCTCGCGGTGGAGTCGGTGCCGGCGGCCCGCGCCGCCATGGGGTCCGGCGCCCAGCAGACCTTCCGCTACATCGGCTCCTGCGCCGGTGTCGCCCTGACCATCGCGATCGTCACGTCGTCGGGCGGCGGCCCGGGCCACGGCGCGGACATCGCGATGACGGTGTCGGCGGTACTGGCACTGGTGGCGGCGGTGGCCGTGGTGGGGCTGCGAGAGCGGGCGTGAGGGGACCGGGCGGAGGCCGGGTGGGTTGGCTCTCAGCGCGGGCGCACGGCGACCAGCCTGCCCCACACCACCAGGCGGTAGCGGGAGGTGAACTCCGGTGTGCAGGTCGTCAGGGTGATGTAGGAGCCGGGCTCGCTGTACCCGTACCCGGGCCGGACGAGAGAGCGCGGAATCGGCCGCACGACCCCCGAGTCACGGGCCGACGTCTGCGGCAGGGTCCGGTCGACGGCGTACGTGTAGGTCGCGTCGCGCGTCTCCACCTCCACCAGATCCCTCGGCCGCAGCCGATTGATGTACCGGAAGGGCTCGCCATGGGTGTTGCGGTGACCCGCGACCGCGAAGTTGCCCGTCTGGCCCGGCTGTTGGGTGCCGATGTAGTGACCGACGTAGCCCTTGTTCAGGACGTTCTGCTTGCTGACGCCCTCGGCGACCGGGACGCGCAGACCGAGGCGGGGGATGACGAGGACGGCGTAGGCCTGGGACCGGACGGGGCGTGACGACGGGGCCGCGCCGGAGTGCCCGCGGACCCGAGCGCCGCTCCCCGCACGGACCGGCGGGGCCGAGGCGGCCGTACCGGAGCCGTCCTGGTCACCGCTGCCACCGCCTCCACCGGCACCGGCACCCCACTGCCGCTCCAGCGCCTGCACCTTGTGCTCGGCGCCGCGCCGGGCCTCCCGGTTGGTCCACCACAGCTGATGGACGACGAGCAGCAGGAGCACCAGCCCCGCGGTGACGAGGACCTCGCCCCCGGTCCACAGCGCGCGGCGCCGCCGGAGCGACCGCCGCAGATTGCTGTGCTGCACCACGCGAACCCGCATCCGCACGCCTCGCCTCCCGGCCCCGCACCGAGCCGCCCGCACGATAGGCGCAGGGCCTTCAACTCACCAGCGGCAGGCGCCGTTCGACCCTTCGTACACAGGTTTTAGAAAGTGCTGTCGCAACCCTCGACAACCCCGCACGGCACCCCCGATGCTTCGTCGTGGCATGCACGGGACACGCCACCCCGCCGGGTCGCGCGCCGGCTCGGGACCGGCCCGCACACCCCGCCGAACGAAGCGGAGCAGTAGCCATGATCCGACGCAGAACCCTGCTGACAGCGGCCGGCGGAGCCGTCCTGGGCAGCGCCCTCGCCACCGGCACCGCACGCGCCGACGCCACGATCGCCGTCTCCCCCGGCACCTCCTACGGCACCTGGGAGGGCTGGGGCACCTCCCTGGCCTGGTGGGCCAACGTCTTCGGCGGCCGGGACGACTTCGCCGACATCTTCTTCACCACCAAGTCCACGACGTACAACGGCACTTCGCTGCCCGGCCTCGGGATGAACATCGCCCGCTACAACCTGGGCGGATGCAGCTGGAACACCGTGGGCGGCGAGAGCATGGCCGTCTCCCCCAACATCCCCGCCTTCAAGCAGATCGAGGGCTACTGGCAGGACTGGAACAACGAGGACCCCGCCTCCTCGGCCTGGAAGTGGACGGCGGACGCCACCCAGCGCGCGATGCTGACGAAGGCGGTGGCCCGCGGCGCGACCACCGAGCTCTTCGCCAACTCCCCCATGTGGTGGATGTGCCTGAACCACAACCCCTCCGGCGCCTCCGACGGCGGCAACAACCTCCAGTCCTGGAACTACCGGCAGCACGCCTCCCACCTCGCCGCGGTGGCCCTCTACGCCAAGAACAACTGGGGTGTGAACTTCGCGACCGTCGAGGCCTTCAACGAGCCCTCCTCGTCCTGGTGGACGGCCACCGGCACCCAGGAGGGCTGCCACATGGACGCGACGGTCCAGTCGGCCGTACTGCCCTACCTGCGCAGCGAGTTGGACAAGCGGGGCCTGACGGGCACGAGGATCTCGGCGTCCGACGAGACGAGCTACGACCTGGCCCGCACCACCTGGAACTCCTTCTCCGCCACCACCAAGGGCTACGTCAACCGCGTCAACGTCCACGGCTACCAGGGCTCCGGCGGCCGTAGAGACCTGCTCTACACGGACGTGGTGACGACGGCGGGCAAGGCCCTGTGGAACTCGGAGACCGGCGACAACGACGGCACCGGCTACACCCTCGCCTTCAACCTCCTGTACGACTTCCGCTGGCTGCACCCGACCGCCTGGGTCTACTGGCAGGTCATGGACCCCTCCACCAACTGGGCGATGATCGCGTACGACGCGAGCACCCTGCAGGCGGGCGCGGTGCAGACGAAGTACTACACGATGGCCCAGTTCAGCCGGCACATCCGGCCCGGCATGAAGATCCTCGACACGGGCGTGAGCAACGCGGTCGCCGCCTACGACTCCTCGGCCAGGCGCCTGGTGATCGTGGCCCTCAACACCTCCACATCCGCCCAGACGTTCACCTTCGACCTCTCCAAGTTCACGACGGTGACCGGCGGTTCGGGCGGCCTCGTGCCGCGCTGGAACACGGTGACGACGGGCGGCGACCTCTACCGGTCGTACTCCGACACCTACCTCAACGGGAAGTCCGTCGCGGTGTCGGTGGCGGGCAAGGCGGTGCAGACGCTGCAGATCGACGGAGTGACGGTCTGACACGGGACCGCTCCGCCGCGCGGGCGGGGTCCGGTCGCCGGACAACACCGGTGACCGGGTCGCCGCCCGCCCGGCTCCCGGCCGGACTGCTCGCCCTCGCCCTCGGCGGTTTCGGCATCGGGCTGACCGAGTTCGTGATCGCCGGACTGCTGCCCCAGCTGGCCCGCGACCTCGCCGTGTCCGAGGCCGCGGCCGGCCGGCTGATCTCCGGATACGCCCTGACCGTCGCGGTCGGCGCGATCGCGGTGACGGCCGCGACCGCGCGGCTGCCCCGCAAACCGGTCCTGACCGGCCTGGTGGTGCTGTTCGTCGCGGGAAACCTCCTCTCGGCGCTCGCGCCCGACTACCCGGTGATGCTCCTGGGCCGCATGGTCGCCGCCCTCTGCCACGGCACCTTCTTCGGCCTCGGCTCCCTGGTGGCGCGCCGCATGGTCGCACCGGAGCGCGCGTCGCGGGCGGTGGCGGTGATGTTCGCGGGCCTGACGGCGGCGAACGTCCTGGGCGTCCCCTTCGGCGCGCTGATCGGCGACCGCTGGGGCTGGCGGGCGACGTTCTGGGCGATCACCGGGGTCGGCGTCGTGGCGGCGGTGGCGATCGCGGTACTGGTACCGGCGTGGGCGGGCAGACCGGAGCCGGGCGAGGAGGCGCTCATCGCCCTGCCGGCCCAGCTTCGCTCCCTGCGCGCACGCCAGGTGTGGCTGACCCTGACCGCCACGGCCCTCGGCTACGGCGGCATGTTCGGCGCCTTCAGCTACATCGCCTACACCTTCACCGAGGTCACGGGCTTCTCGGACACGGACGTCGCCTGGCTGCTGGTGGTCTACGGCAGCGGGCTGGCCGTCGGCAACATCGTGGGCGGCCGGGCGGCGGACCGCGACCGCGACCGCACCCTGCTGGTGTCCCTGGCCGCGCTCACGGCGACCCTCCTGGCACTGGGCCTGCTGGCCGGCAGCCCGGTGGCGGCCGCAGTCCTCACCTTCCTCCTGGGCGCGGCCGGCTTCGCCCCCGTCCCCGGCCTGATCACCCGCGTCACGGACGCCGCCCACGGAGTGCCGCTCGCGGCCGGCGCCAACGTCTCGGCGTCGAACGTCGGCAACGCGCTGGGCGCGTGGCTGGGCGGGGCGGCGATCAGCGCGGGCCTGGGCTACACGGCACCGCTGTACGTGGGCGCGGCCCTCGTGCTGGCCGGCCTGCTGACGATGGCCCGGGCGGCACGCGAGCCCGTACCGCGCCGCTGAGCCGTCGTGAGGCTGCCCCTCGCCGGCACGCTCCGCGGCTGAGCCGTCGTGAGGCTGGGCCTCGCCGGCACGCTCCGCGGCTGAGCCGTCGTGGACCCGGGCCTCGCCCCCCCGCTGAGCCGTCCCGTGACCAGCACGGACCTCTTCATCGTCAGCGAGGGGCAGTACGGTTTCCCTCATGCGCCCCGACACGCCTGCCGAGAACGTCGACCACACCGCCGAAGCGGCCCGCCTGGAGCGAACCGCCGGCCTGTATCCCGAGGACGCCGAGGCCCTGCTCCTCCAGGCCGCGGCCCACCTGGAACTGTCCGGCGACCGCCCCGCCGCGACCACCCTCTACGACCGCCTGCTCTCCTCCGCGGACGGCCTGGAGAACCCCTATCTGGTACGGGCCCTGAAGGCCTCCAACCTCTGGGAGTACGGCCACGAGGCCGAGGCCAGGGCCATCATCACCGGCATCCGTGTGGCAGCACCCCGCGACCCGGCGCCCTGGGTGATCGTGGCGGAGTCCCTGGAGGCGCACGACGAGCTGGAGGCGGCCCACGAGACGTTCACGGAGGGCGCCCGGCTGCTGCTGACGGACGTGGCGGAGCCCCCGTACTCGACGCACCCGCTGCTCTTCGGCCGCCACCGGGTCCGCCGCATGCTGGGCGTGGCGCACGACGACTGGGACGTCCTGGCCGACACCCTCTCCACCGCACCGGTCCCCCTGGACGAACTGCACGACCCCAAGCGGGTGTGGTCCCTGGGCTCGGACAACCCGGCGGAACTGCAGGCGGAGATCTCCCGCCTGCGCGCGGAGCTCGGCACCTACCGGGAGGCCCTGTCCCGCCCGTTCCCGGTGGCGGTCCTGCACTGGCCGGCGAACGAGCTGGCGGAACTGGTGGCCGCGTACCCGGCCCTGGCCGAGGAGTACCCCTCCCACGAGACCCACCTCGCGACGATAGAGGCCTCGCTGCGGGAGCTGGCGTCCAGCGGCACGCCGAACCTGGGAATCGTCACGGGCACGGTCCCGTCGTACGAGGCCTTCGCCGCCTCGGAAGGCACCTCCCCCTCGGACACGGACCTCCTCCCCCAGTACGCGACCACACTGGCGGCCCGAGGACGCGCCGTGGAGTGGCCGCCGCAGCGGGGGGCGGTGTGCTGGTGCGGGTCGGGGCGGGGGTACGAGGGGTGCCACAGCGCCTAGCAGCGCCACGACGCCCGTACGCCGGAGCACTCCCGCAGGCCGCTGAACGAGCCCGGCGTGCCCCCAAGGGCAGACGCGCCTGCGACCCCGGCCCACCGGACGACCCGCGTCCGCCCATCCGCCCCTGACGCCCACTTTCCCCAGGCCGCCCGCTCGCTTCTCACCCGTGCTGGAGCGGCCTGGGTCAAGGGTGGCCCGGAGGGCCATCGCCGCAGGCGACGCGCAGCGCCCTTGAGGCAGGCCGCGGAGGCACGACACTGCGAAGAAGCGGGCGGCCCTACGGTGACTGCCCAGCGGGGCCGCCCGCCTCCCGACGCCAGGGCCGCACTGCCATTGCGTCCCACGCCGCCACCTCCAAGTCGCCCAGCGCTGCGACGACATGCGGATTGCCGGCGATGCGCCGAACGCCAACGCCTTGGCGGGCGTAGTCATCCTCCTGCCTCGGCGTCCTCCGGATTGGCGCGGGCGCTCCCACACATTGGAGACGCCGGCAGAATGCTCACGTGCCAGATACCGTCCCGTCCTCCCCCTCCGTCTCGGCCCGCATGAGCCGACAAGGTTCACGCGACACAGCACCCGAGGTCGCGGTGCGACGGCTCCTGCATGCTGAAGGCCTGCGGTACCGGGTGAACGTGCCCGTACCAGGGGCCCCGCGCCGCACGATCGACATCGTCTTCGGCAAGCTCAAGATCGCGGTCTTCATGGATGGTTGCTTCTGGCACGGCTGCCCCCAGCACGCGACGCAGCCGAAAGCCAACGCAGAGTGGTGGCGCACCAAGCTCGACAAGAACATGGCACGTGATCGTGAGACAACGGATCACCTACGTGCTGCCGGCTGGACCGTCCTGAGGTTCTGGGAGCACGAGTCCGCTGCAGAGGTGGCTCAGCAGATCGCGGAAACCGTCGCGTCGCGGCGATCGTTTCCCAGGCGGACCTGAAGGCGACCACCGATGCCCGATCCCGGTGACCACGCGCGCCTGGGGCCACGTCGGCCGAGGCACTCATGTACCGCGGATCTACTCACCCACGAGGTGATGATTGATCGTTGTATTGGTTCCCTGTATCCACGTCTATCTCAGCCAATAGTGTGTAGACGTCATATGGCAGTGGCGTGCCGGCGCTCGCCAAGGTGCCTGTGCCCTTCACGGAGCCATCCACTGATTCGGGCAGGCCCGGTGAGTCGACTGGCCGGGTGAGTGGAACGGGGAACGGGCGCCTCATGTCCGATGAATTCGATGGTATGTACGAAACGTTCAAGGCGCTCCTGGAAGGGTTTCCTCCTTCGGAAGCGGTCAAGCGCCTGGAACAGCTCGGTGTCAGTCAGGACATCGTCGAACGGATACGGGAGCGTCACGAGCAGCAGACCATACGCATCAGGGAGATGGACGAACCACACGCGGTGGTCACGGATGGCCGCGACACCTGGTACACAGGCCCTCAGGCCAAGGACAAATGCTGGCCGGCAGTTGTCGACCTGCTTCGCAAGGACGGGTGGCCTCAGGACCCTGCCATCAACAGTCTGGACGACTCCTCCACTCGAGTCGTCTCGCTACTGAATCATCCGAAAGAAAAAGCGTTCTCCACCCGAGGCCTTGTGGTCGGCTATGTGCAGTCCGGCAAGACGACCAACTTCACGTCGGTCATGGCCAAGGCCGCCGACCGCGGATACAAGTTGTTCATCGTCCTCGCAGGCATTCACAACGGTCTGCGCCGCCAGACCCAGGCCCGCCTGGTACAGCAACTTGTTGAGCCCAACCCCTCCATGTGGTCCCAACTCACCGGCCTGGAGAAGGATTTCACCCCGCAGGAGAACCCGGCTTCGTACTTCGGGAAGAGCAACAAGACGCGGGTCCTGTGCGTGGTGAAGAAGAACGCGACGGTGCTGCGCAAACTCGCCCGATGGCTCGAGAAGGCGTCCGACTATCTTGAGGACTGCCCCGCACTGATCATCGACGACGAGGCCGATCAGGCCACAGTGGCGACGAAATCCATCAACCCACTGATTCTTGACATCATGGGTTCCCTACCGAGGTGCGCATATGTCGGGTACACGGCTTCACCATTCGCGAACCTGCTGATCGACCCGAGCGCGAAGGACCTGTACCCCGAGCACTTCGTGGTCAATCTGCCGAAGCCGCATGGTCACTTCGGCACCGAGGTCTTGTTCGGGCGCTACGCGCTCGACGGTGAAGACCCTGAGCAGGTGGACGATGGCCACGACATGATCAGGTCGGTTCCCGAAGAGGACGTACCACTCGTACGCCCCACCACGAAGGCCGACGTCGAAGGCTTCGAGCCCGTCATTACCGACACCCTGCGCCGAGCAATAGAGTACTTCTGGTTGGTCACCGCCGCGAGGCGTGTACGTGGCACAGGCAACCCGCACAGCACGATGCTGATCCACACGAGCGTCAACACCTCCGTTCACAACAGTTTCAAGAGGCCTCTGGAGCACCTGCGCGACAAGGCGGCACGATCCTTGACGGATCCCGGGTTCATAGCCGGCCTCCGTGACCTATGGGAACAGGAGACTGCTCGAGTTCCGGCCGAGGACTTCGAAGAGTCGAAGGTGGCCTTCGACGACCTGGTACCCGAGCTGCGAGGAGTCCTCGACAGCTGCCGCGTCATCATGGACAACTCCAGTAGCGAGGATCGTCTCGACTACGAGAACGGTCCAGTCGTGGCAATCGCCGTGGGCGGCAACACCCTTTCGCGCGGCCTGACACTGGAAGGGCTGTCAGTCAGCTACTTCGTCCGAGCCGTCTCTGCTTACGACACACTCCTCCAGATGGGCCGCTGGTTCGGTTTTCGAGGTGGTTACGCCGATCTGCCCCGTATTTGGATGACCGACGAGTTGGCCGAGTGGTTCCGTCATCTGGCCACCGTTGAGACCGAAATGCGGCGTGACATCGACATCTACATGACCGAGGACGAGACGCCTCTCACCTTCGCCGTGCGTCTGCGGACCCACCCCGCGCTGCGGGTGACTGCGGCAGCCAAGATGCGCGGTGCCGTTCGAGCGGCCGCGTCCTACGGCGGCAAGCGGGTCCAGACCCACTACTTCCACACCAACGCGGATTGGCTGCGCGGCAACACCGACGCTGCGCGTGCTCTTGTGACTGCCTCTCTTGCGAACGCGGTCAGGGTGGAGGATCGCTCCGCAGACGGCCGATATGTCTTCCGTGATGTGCCGCACGACGTGGTGATCTCATTCCTGGAGAAATACAAGTTCCACGAGAAATCTCCGGAGAACGACGCCGATTTGATTGTTGGCTATATTCGGAAGCGAGTATCGGCAGCAGACTCACTCAAGCGATGGAATGTCGCGATCGTCGGCAACCCTCGAGGCAAGGGGGAGGACTACGAGTTCGTCCCCAATGTCGTTGTGGGGCTGAATTCTCGTGCCCGCCTCGCAGTAACCAATCCCGACCATGACTTCGCGGACATCAAGACCCTCATGAGCCGTCGTGATGCTGCAATTGATCTCGACGGCGACACCGGTAAGTTGACCGAAAAAGGCATCATGGACATGCGCCGTGACAAGCTTCCGGACACAGGTCTGCTCGTCCTGTATCCCATCGACAAGGTGTCCGAGCCAAGTCCGTCGAAAAAGCTTCGTGCGCCTCTGAACGCGGAGGACCACGTGATCGGTGTCGGCCTCGTCTTCCCTGAACCGTGGGAAGCGGACAGCACTGTGGAGAACTACATCTCCGCCGACCTGTCCAACGTCAGGATCGAGGACGAGGACTACAGTCCTCTCGACAGCGAGGACGCATGAACAAGGATGCGCTCGGCACGGTCGTCGAGGATCGCTGGACGGCACTCGCTGCCGAGCAGACTACGGGTGAACGAAGCCTGCGTGTCTCGCAGTTGCCTGTCGACAGCAGCAATGGAGCCTTGGCATTGGCCGTCGACCACGATGGACATCGCCACCTGTTGGTACCGATTCACGCTCACCGCAAAGTGCGGCCTGGGCTCGACGGACCCGTGCTCCGCCTGCACAAACGAGCTCTCGAGGACGAGGAGGCCTACCAGACGTACGCCGATCTCGCCTGTCTGCGTACAGACCTCAACGATTTGTTCACGGAGCTGTGTGTGGATGTTTTGGGCGCGGCGCGGGAGCTTCCCGAAAATCCGGTGAAGGCGATGTACCGCGTTCTGGACCGGTGGAAGGCCCTTTTCCGAGCGCACGGAACAGTACTGGGCCCCGACCAACTGGCTGGCATGTACGGCGAGTTGCTCGTACTCCGTCGACTCCTTCAGAAAGACTCCAGCGCGCACCGCCTCTGGCGTGGGCCCGAGAGGCACCGTCATGACTTCACGGCCGGCAAGACCGCCGTCGAAGTCAAGGCGACCACAGCAAGCGAAGGGAGAAGACCACGCATTCACGGACTTGACCAGCTTGAGGCGCCGCAGGGTGGAACTCTCTGTCTGGCATGGTTCCGCCTGCAACGCGCGGCCGGGGACGAGGCGGGTGCCGGTTTCGTGGACTTGATTGAAGAGACACTTCGGCTCTGCGACGACGAACGAACCTTGCTCGACCTCCTCGCGGCGGCCGGATACAACTCTTCGGACGCCGATCACTATCGCGATGTGCGCTTCGTCATCAGCGAGGAGCGTTGGTACAGGGTCGATGCTGATTTCCCCGGGCTGACGACCGAGGAACTCGGCGCAGCCGGTGTGCCTGTCTCGATACTGGATGTCGAATACACCATAGATCTGTCCAGTGAGACTCCCGCCTCGCTCACGTCCGAGGAAGTGGCCCACTTGATCAAGAAAATGATCGAGGAGTCCGTATGACGGCGCCACGCTGGTACTCGCAGCCCTATCCCCCGGAGGGCGCGAGCGCCGCCGAAGGAATCCGCAACCAACTCGGTCGTCCGGAACTCGATCTGCTCACCATCCTGGTGCGCGAGTCTGCTCAGAACAGCTGGGACGCCCGTCTCGTACGGTCCCCTTCGCCGGTGGACTTCCGAATCGACATGTGGACTGTCGGTCCGGCATACATGAGTGCATGGAGAGAACTGCTTCTCAACGGCGCCCCCTCGGGCACGGAGACCTTCCCCCTGTACGACGCTCTGAGGCGCGGCCCGGTCCGGGTTCTGGCCGTCTCGGATCGCGGTACCCGAGGCCTTGGAGGACCGACTCGCGCAGACGATGCCGTGGGCGCCGACCGGGACTTCGTCTCATTCATCCGCAACATAGGCGAACCACGAGACACCGACTTGGGTGGAGGGACTTACGGTTTCGGAAAGGGCATCTTCTATCTGCTGTCCAAGTCCGGCTCCATCCTTGTTCACTCCCGCTGCCGCACGGCTGAAGGAGGCTACGAAACCCGGCTCATCGGCTGCGCTCTCTGGAAGAGCTATGTGGCCGGTAAATCCAGTGAGAGTCGCCGCTACACGGGTCGGCACTGGTGGGGCAATACATCGCGTGCGGTTGTCGAGCCCCTGGTGGGTCGAGAGGCCGAAACGGCAGCTCAGCGTCTGGGTCTCAGACCTTTCGGCGCGGAAGAGACTGGTACGACGGTCCTCGTCATCGAGCCGGACCTTGACGACCTTCCTGCACCCGAGGCAGCCCGCTACCTTGCAGAGACCATCACATGGCACCTCTGGCCGAAGATGATTTCTGTCGACGGTAAACAGGCCGCCATGAGGTTCACCGTGACCTGCGATGGCATCGAGCACTCCGTTCCCGACCCTCGGGAGACACGTCCTCTCAATATGTTCGTCGCCGCCTACGAGTCGATGGCGGGCCCGGACGGCAGAGACTTGCACTGCCTGAAACCCAAGCGGTATCTGGGGCGTCTCGGACTCGTGAAGCGGATCATGCCACCGTTGGAACCGACACGGGCATCGCTCCTGCTCGACATCGAGGATGTCGTCCATCACGTGTGTCTGATGCGGCCGGCAGAGCTTGTTGTCACGTACCACGCCGGTCCGAAGCCCCCAAGCGTTAACCAAGGATACGCGGGAGTCTTCCGGGCCGACGAAGCCATGGACGACACTTATGCGAAGGCCGAACCACCCACGCACGATGCCTGGAACCCACAGTCGCTCGTACGGCCTGAGAGCACATTCGTTCAGACCACCTTCCGTCGAATCCACGATGAGCTGAACAATTTGCTCTCTCTCGGAGGCGGCGCCCGCGCCGGGGCGAGTAACGTCGCTCTGGGCGCGGCCAGTTCACTCTTCTCAGGGCTCGTCGGTGGCGCGTGGGGAATCGGCGGAGCCACGTCCTACGCGAAGCCCGGCGGCACCAGCATGCGCGCCTCGAGGCCCGACGACGCCGAGAATGCGGCACCCCGTTCGTCCACAGGCCGTCCCTTGCCCACACCGTCCACCAAGGGCAAGGCGGCCGGCTTCGGCGAATACGACGGCAACGCCAACTCGTTCCCGCCTTCATCCGGAACAAGCAGTACCGGACCACGTCAACGCCCCCGGGTGCAGTACGTCGGCGAGCCCTATTACGACGACCGCGGCAATGAATCCGTACTCGTCCAGGAGTTCCGGCTGCCTGTTCCCGGACCGCAGCAGGTCCGAATCGATCTGGCCGTCACTCTTCCCGGCACCGGAGGCCGTGAGACGGATCCGCCCATCGGAGCAAGCAAGCCCGTCCTGATCGGATGGGAGGACGGCACCGGCTACCTGCACACATCCGAGTCCTGCGTAATCGACGGCGGTGAATCGGTCTGGCGGGCTCTTGTCAGGCCGGCTCCCGACACCATGACCGAGATCGGTGTCAGGGTCGAGGCGGTGAAGACATCGTGACTCGACGCGTTCTTCCTTATCGCGTCCCCTCCGAGGACGTGGCCACCGCCGAGGCATGGCAACTCGTCACAGCGGACGGCGACATTGAGCTGCCCGAGGCCCTACCGGACTGGGACTACCAGATGGACCTGCACCTCCGCAGGCTCGTCCGGGTCGACCTGGACCGGGCACGTGCCCAAGCAGGTCTGCCAACTGACACAGCACTCGTACTCGCGGCCGTGTGGACGGCCACCGGGTCGAACCTCAGTGGACCGGCTCGCCACATGCGCCTGACCGACCGTGGTACCTGCACCGTGGAACTCGAGTTTCGACTCCCAGGCGCCGATCTGGGCGGGTTGCTCATGCTCGACACCGCACTCGTCCTGGCCGAGCGACGGAACGATGTCCGGCCGTCCTCTCCCAGGCGAGCGGGCTCCGTGTTGTGGAGTGACCGCAAGTTCCTGCGCCTGCAGGGCGACGCGCCACAGTTCCCCATGGCCGTGATCGACTTTGCACTGACGTCCTTCCCTGATCATGCGGCCTGGCACCTGCAGATCAATGGAAGCCTGGAGAGCGCCACGATGGGCTCGCTGCTCCTTCTCGTCAATGCGAAGAACACAGTTACTACCACCGCGTTCGAGAACGCCGCAAAACCACGCCCTGTGGATCGAATCGTGCTCTCTGCCGTCTATGCGGACGCAGCGAGAGTCATGATCGAACACGCGCTCAGCCACGACGACTTCGCGGAAGACTCCGACTTCCCCGTGGGCTCGTTGGGCGCCACCATGCTGAGCCTGTTCGACCAGCTCTTCCCCGGGCAATCGATCGCCGACATCCGTTTGCGCCAACGGCAGTCGCCAGCTCTGTTCGCCTCGGATCTGCAGGCGGCGGTCAAAATCTTCGAGGTGTCCTGATGAGCTTCCTCTACCCCAGGCTGCTGCCCGAGCAGGCAAGACCGCTCTTCGACGAGTACAGGCACCTGACCATCGCCGACCTCACGAGTCGAGTGGCTACTACCCACGGCTCTGCGGTCTTCGTCGCCACCGGTGGTGACCGCATCTCCTCGGCGCAGCTTCAAGAGTTGCGTGTGGGGGTGGTGGACCTAGCCAAACAGGCCGGCTTCCCGGACGAGTCCGATCGGGCCCGCAATGCGGACTTCGACCTTCGGCTCGCCGCTCTGCTGCACTCCGAAATGGGCATGGTGCCGGCCGAGGCGGCCTCACGGGACGTCTGGGCCTTCCTCGCACTCGTGCTGCTTCCGGATGTGGCCTTCTGGCGCTATCCACTGCCACCCAAAGACCGTGTCCTCGGCACCGACCTGACACGGCACGTGTTCGGTCGGATGTGGTGGCGGGCCCAGCTTGTTCGTTCTTCCGAGTCCACTGATCCGTACGGCGCTCTCAAGATTCTCGGTGAGGCTGCGTTCGACCAGATCTACGCCCGCCGAGCGGCGCTCGGCGGTAGTCCGCACATGGTGCGAGCCATTCTCCGCGTCTGGAAAGATCTCGATCTGTCCGGTCTGAACGAGCGTGAGACACTGCGCGACTTCCTCAAGAGGTTGTTGCGGCTCGCCCCTTTCGTACTCTTCGACGGCATCGAGGAGCAGGCACTGGATCAGGAACTACGCGCTGTAGCCGCCGAGTCCGTCAATGCGCAGCGGGCGATGTCGGCTTCTGCGTCATCTGCGGAGCAGACCCCAGTACCCGGGCTCACGCCGCCGGAGACGATCGAGCCGCGTCGGTTTCGCTCGGTGGAAATCTGCGCCGGGGCCGGAGCCCAGGCACTCGGACTGGAACGAGCCGGATTCGACCCCGTCCTGCTCATCGACAACAAAGCCGATGCCTGCTTCACGATTGATCTGAATCGGCCCGAGTGGGACGTGGTCTGTATCGACATCGAACATTTCCACCCCGGCGAGCGCCCCGATATTGTTGGAGTCGATCTGGTCAGCGGTGGACTCCCCAGAGTGAAGTCACCTGCCAGCGTCGGCCGAGCAGAGGATGCGGAGGAGCGTGCTGTCCTCAGAGCCGCCGTAGCACTGGTACGTGCCATCCTCCCCAAGGCAGTGGTCTTGGAAAATGTGCCGGACCTGGTCGAGAACCCGGCCTTCGCGTCCGACCGCGCGTGGATCGAGGCCGAACTCAGGGAGGCCGGTTACAACTGGAGTTGGCGAGTCCTCAACGCCGCCGACTTCGGCGTGCCGCAGAATCGCAGCAGTGGCTTCCTGGTCGCTCTGCAGGCGCCGTACTTCTCCCGCTTCTCCTGGCCCGAGCCGCACGAGGCGCCACCACCGTCCGTAGGCCAAGTTCTCGGACCCTCCATGTCGGCGCACGGATGGCCGGGCGCAGAACGCTGGATCAAAGGCGCCGACCGAATCGCCCCCGCTCTCGTAGGCGGCTCCGATCGTCGCGGAGGGGCCGATCTCGGTCCCACTGGCACCAAGAACGCGTGGGCCACGCTGGGTGTAAATGGCAACAGCCTCGGTGACGAGCCCCCGGGAGAAGACTTTCCGACCGACGGCCTGCCCAAGCTGACAGTCGGACAGGCCTCGTTGATCCAAGCGATCCCCGAGGAATGGAGGTTCGCCGGCGGAAAGACGTCCAGGTACCGTCAGATCGGTCATGCGATGCCACCACCCCTCGCGACTGCCATCGGCCGCTCCATCTCGGCCGCCCTGCGCGGCTAAGATCCCCTCATGAGCACGCCCCGCCCCCTCGCACTCGAGCCCGTCACTGTCCTTGATCTTTTCAGTGGATGCGGCGGCTTCACTCAGGGGTTTCACGAGTTTCGTCCGGAGGGGGCGGAGGACGGCGGACCCGTCTTCCGCAGTGTCGCGGCAGTCGAGCACGATCTCGCTGCGGCGGCCACGTACGCGGTGAACTTCGGGAGCAAATCAGAGAGCGGGCTGCCTCCTGCCCGCGTCCACCTCGAGGACATCGAGGAGTGGAAGCCGACAGAGGAGGCGCTCCATGCCGACGTAGTGGTCGGGGGGCCGCCATGCCAAGGATTTTCCGCCCTTAATCGCCACAAGAAAGGAGCCGAACGCAATCGATTGTGGGAGGAATACGTTCGCATCGTCGCGAAAATCCGCCCGAAAGTTTTCGTCATTGAAAATGTCGATCGATTCCTCAAATCGGACGAATTCCTCAACCTTCTCCGTGAAGTAGAAGAGGGTGGCCGACTGTCCGAATATCGATTGGTCGATCCCCCAGGCCATGAGCCGGGAGAGGCGGAAGAGAAGAAATACAAGCGCTATCTTCTCAACGCAGCCGACTATGGTGCGGTTCAAGCGCGTCGCCGCGCCATTGTGATTGGCGTCCGCAAGGACCTTGCCGATGGGCGCATCATGAAATACCCCACGACGACACATTTCCGTCGTATCAGGCGCGGCAGCGCCGGCCGGGCTCAGCCACTCGACGGAATTGACGCGATGCCCTTGTACTGGCAGGCGGTCGACGAAGTATTCGAAGAATCAGCACAGCTCGCACTGCGAGGCACCGAACTCCCTGACAGCAAAGAATATATTCCCGACGTAGATGCACGCGTCCCCGGGATTTTCACGACTACCGACCTTCACTTCGGCCGCAACCCAGAGCCTCTCTCAATGGCCCGCTATAAAGCCATCCCCGAAGGCGGCAACCGCAAAGACTTGCGCGGCAAGTGGTACACGGTAGACCGCGACGGAGAGATTCGAATCTTTGAAACGTCCAAACCATCCGGCGTGTCGACTCCCGTGAAGTATCTGTCGACCGAGAGCTGGGACAATCACAACACGGGTACGGGTGACGTCATGGGTCGGCTTCGCCTGGGCGAGCCCTCGGTGACCATTCGCACTGAATTCTTCAAGCCCGAAAAGGGTCGTTACCTGCACCCCGTTGCTGCGCGTCCCATCACTCATTACGAGGCCGCTCGGATCCAAGGTTTTCCGCTCGGTTTCCGTTGGTGCGGCTCAAAGACCGACATCGCGCGGCAGATCGGCAATGCGGTACCCATCCCACTCGGTACCGCCATTGCCTCCGTAGTCCACACCTATCTGAGAGGTTGATCCGGTAACGGACTCAATGCCTGGCTGGGCCAGTCGCTGGAAGACTGCCCACCCGCAGTCCAAGTGGGCCAGTCTGCTCGTCCACGCTGGAAGCGAACAACAGGTGACTCGAGAGAGCCGTCATACGCATTCACGTATCCGCAGCGGGACAAGTAGCAGGTCCTGGAGCATGCTCACCAGGAGCCAGGAGTCTTGACAGATCCACATCTGAGTAGCGGCATCATGCCGTCGCCCACACCATCGGCACTGAGACGATCGCCTAAGCGGCTTCCAGCTCAGCTTCGTAGTGCATCTGAGCACGATCGAGAATGTCGTCCGGATCATCTCCCCGAGCAGCGGTCCAGTGAAGCAAATCCGCGATCAGCGCGACGGCCGATTCCTCAAGACCCGTTTCCCGACCGACGCCTCGTAGAGCGAAGGTGTCGCTGATCCTCTGGTAGTTCTCAAGCGCTACGGCAGCTCGTTCAATCCGTTGACAGCCGCGTCCCGCACTGGTCGAGATCTCACACCAGACCGCCTTACCCGCCACGGTCAGCGCCGCACCCCAGTCCACCGCCAGAGCCGCAAGCAGCTGCAGGCCACGGCCACACTCCGCGTCATAGTGCGCAAAGTCCGGAGAGGGCATCACCCGGCTTTTGTCATGCACTTCGAGGCGAAGCCGCTCGCCTCGCCACTCGAGGATCAAGGCAGCTGTCCCACCCTCACCGACGTGCTTCACAACATTGGTCGCCAACTCCGTGACGAGCAGTTCGGCCTCTTCCGTAGCAACGGGGATCCCCCACCGGGTCAGCTGTGTTGCCGCGGCTCTCCGCAACAGCCGCACTTCCGCCGGCACCGCCTCGAAGGGCAACACACAGCGGAGTCGGGGCTCGGTGACTTCAAGGCCAGGCATGACCACTCCTCCCTCCCGCACCGCACACTCAAGTGCCCGCCGTATCCGTACGACTTCGGTGCGTAGCGATCCGTAAACGCGAGGATGCCACAGAGAAGTCTTACTGTGTAACTTCTCACGAGAATCTATCGAGTGAATCGAATGGTGGGCGCCCGTACGCGCTGCCTAGCCTGATGGGGATTTCCGGGCCTGCCCGCCCGACACTTGGCGAAGGAGCCCCATGGCCGAACGAACCACCACCCGGCGCCGTCAACTGGGCGCCATGATGCGCAAGTTGCGTGCCCGCAAGGGGTTGACCCTTGAGGAGGCCGGGCTGCTCGTCGGTGTGTCCAAGGCGACCGTGAGTCGATACGAAACCCAGTCCGGACCGGTCAAGTGGATCGTGGTCGATGCTCTGTGCCGTGAGTACGGAGCAACGGAGGCTGAGCGCAAAGCTGTTGTCGGCCTTGCCAAGGACGCCAAACAGCAGGGTTGGTGGAGTTCATTCGCCGACTCGATTCCCGAGAGCATGAACTTGCTGCTCACACTAGAGGACGAGGCCCTGCGTGAGAGTCACTTCTCCTGCGTCTACGTGCCCGGCCTTCTGCAGACTCGCGCCTACAGCACCGCACTCCAGAAGGCCAATGAGGTGCCCTTGGAGGCGGCGGATATCGAACGGCTGGTCGATATCCGCATGAAGCGGCAGCAAATCCTCACCCGCCCGAAACCCCTGCAGCTTTGGGCGATCCTCGACGAGTCCGTCATCCGCCGCGTGGTCGGATCACCGCAGACGATGAAGGAACAGCTCGGCCGGCTGCTCGAAGCGAACGAGTCGCCGCACACGACGCTTCAAGTACTCCCCTTTTCCAAGGGCGCCCATGCCGCAGCCCTTGGGAGCTTTGTGATCATCGGCGGCACCGAGCCGGCCCTCGACGTGGTGTACGTCGACTTCCACACCGGCTCCCTCTTCCTGGAGAAAGACGAGGAACTGGAGCGATACAGACTTGCGTTCGAGTACCTGCGGGCACAAGCGTTGGACATGGAAGCTTCATCCGCCATGATTGATCACGCCCGCAAGGAGTTGTGAATGTCCGTCGGCTCCCGGACGGCCGCCATACCCGTCTGGTTCAAGTCCTCGTACAGCGGGGGCAATACGACCGAGTGTGTGGAGGCCGCCTTCGACCCGTCCGGAGTGCTCGTGCGGGACTCCAAACAGCCGGAAGGCCAGCACCTCAGGCTGTCAGTGTCGGCATGGGCCAGCTTCTTGGCGGCAGTCTCTGCAAGCAGAGACACGCCAAGCGCGTAGGTAGGGGATATGCGACGCGACCCCCGCGTTCCGGCCCCCGACCCGCCCGCTACCTGCCAGGTAATGGCCTCCCCCCAGGACCACCTGCCACGATCGTCACCGCAAGACGGACACAGCCTGTTAAACCCTCAGAAGCAGGACCGACCCAGGAGGACCCCATGCCCGCCTACGCCATAGCCCATCTCCGTGAGGCCACCCCGCACCCCGAGATCGCCGAGTACATCGAGCGGATCAGTGCGACGTTCGAGCCGTACGGCGGGCGGTTTCTGGTGCATGCCTCGCAGCATGAGGTGAAGGAGGGGAGCTGGCCCGGGCATGTGGTGGTGATCGGGTTTCCGGGGATGGAGGAGGCGCGGGCCTGGTGGGATTCGGCCGCGTACCAGGAGATCGCGCCGCTGCGGTCGCGGCACGTCGTCGGGGACATCATCCTCGTGCCGGGCGTGCCCGAGGGGTACGACCCGGCGACCACCGCGAAGGCGATGCGCGAGGGCATGGCCCAGGAGTAGCGGGCCGTCGCGGTTACCCAATCGGTCTGGCAATGAAGGGAATTAGGGACCTCAGGCGCGCCCAGGATGGGGGTGTGCGGGGCTCCCGCGGGGCCCGGGGCGGGCGACGGCCCGCCTCTGCGGCCTCTCCGCCGACCCCTCCGTACTCTGGCCCCATGCCCGGACACGACACCCCAAGCACCGTCCTTCGTCCCGCGTCCCCCGCCGACGTGCCGGCCGTGGCCGCCATCTGGCGCACCGGATGGCGGGACGGTCATCTGGGGCATGTTCCCGACGAACTGGTCGCCGTCCGCACGCCGGAGTCGTTCACGGCACGGGCCGCCGAGCGGGTCGTGGACACCGTCGTCGCGGTGGCCGGTGGAGAGGTCGCCGGGTTCGTCGTGGTCGTCGGGGACGAGGTCGAGCAGCTGTACGTGGCGGCCGGGCACCGGGGTGCCGGCGTGGCGGGCGCGCTGCTGACGCGGGGCGAGGAGGTCGTACGGGGACGGGGGCACCGTCGGGCGTGGCTCGCGGTCGTCGCCGGGAACGCCCGGGCGCGGCGGTTCTACGAGCGTCAGGGCTGGGTCGACGAGGGGCCGTTCGCGTATGCGGCGGAGGGGCCGGACGGGCCGGTGCCCGTGCCGTGCCACCGGTACGTCAAGCGGCTCGGAGGGACCTGACCTCACACCGCCGGCTCGTTCAGCCGCTGGAGCAGCTTCAGCAGTACCGCCCGCTCCTCCTCCCCCAGCCCGGCGAAGCACTCCTCCAGCACCGCGTCCGCGACCGTGTGCCCCGCCTCCAGCACCCGCTCCCCCGCCCCCGTCAGGTGGTGTTCGATACGGCGTCCCCGGCCCGGACGCCGGTCGACCAGCCCCTGTGCCGTCAGCCGGCCCACGAGTGTCCCGAAGGCCTGTTCGGTCTGGAAGGTGGCGGCGGCCAGCTCGCGGGCGGACGCCCCCGGGGCCCCGCCACCGTCGCCGGACTGGCCCAGCACTTCTCCTCGGCCGGCGCGCCCACCCTGGCCCCCGTCCACCCCGGCTGGGAGGGCACCCCGCGCCCCGACTGGTGCACCGGCATCGACGACCTCGCCCTCTCCTACCTGCACCTCCTGGAGGACAGCGACCTGACCGACATGGTGGTCGTGGGCTCCTCGCTCGGTGGCTGGATCGCCGCCGAGATGGCCGTACGGGACAACGCGGGGCGCATCGGCGGGCTCGTGCTGATCGACGCCGTCGGGATCGACGTCGAGTCCGAACCGATCACCGACTTCTTCGCGCTCGACCCGCGCGCCGCCGCCGAGTACTCCTGGCACGACCCGGACCGCTTCTACGCCGACCCCGCCACCCTGCCCGCCGAGGAACTCGCCCGCCGCCAGGGGAACATGGCCACCATGCGGCTGCTCGCCGGCGACCCCTACATGCACGACCCCAAGCTGATGCGGCGCCTGGGGCGGGTACGGCAGCCCGCGCTGCTGGTGTGGGGGGAGAGCGACCGGATCGTCACGCCGGAGTACGGGGCGGCGTACGCGAAGGCCTTCGGGAACGGGCGGCTGGAGGTCGTGCCCGAGGCCGGCCATCTCCCCCACGTCGAGCAGCCGGACGCCACCTTCGCCCTCATCGACGCCTGGCTGCGCGCCGAGACCGGCTCACTCTCTCCTCGCGAGCTCGGCGCGGCCGAACAACAGGGCGTATCCGCGCGGCAGTTGGACCAGGACGCGGTCGATCAGCCCGGCGTCGGCCTCCTCGACCAGTTCGCCGAGCACGCTCAGTACCGAGCTGACGTCCCAGCGGGCGGTGGCCGGGGTGGCTCCCGGGATGCGGGCGGCCACCGAGTCCACGAACTCGGCGGCGGTCAGCGGGCGGGTGGCGGGTATCTGCGCGGCGAGCACGCGGGCCGCCTCCTCGGGCAGGGCGCGGGCGAGGTCGACCCGCTCGTCTCCGACGACGTGCCCGCCCAGGGCCGACAGCACGACACGGGTGACGCGTTCCGCCTCCGCGCGGGTGGGGTACTGCCCCGACTCCTGGACGCCGTCGATCAGTTGACTCCACCGGACCGCCGTGGTGGTCGTCGGGGTGGGATCCAGGGTCGTCGCCGCACTCATCTGGTGGCTCCTCCTCCGATGCGCTGGGGTGTGCCGCGTCCCGCCGACGGTGCGCGGTCGGCGGGACGCCTCTGGCCGGATGTGGGATGTCGGATGTGGGATGCGGGATGTACGGACTGCTCGCCGGGCTAGTGGCCGATCTCCTTGCGTCCACCGCCGCCGCCCCCGCTGATCTGGATGCGGCGCGGCTTGGCCTGTTCGGCCACGGGGATGCGCAGGGTCAGGACGCCGGCCTCGTACGAGGCGTCGATGCGTTCCGTGTCGAGGGTGTCGCCGAGGAAGAGCTGACGGGTGAAGGTGCCCGTGGGACGCTCGGCGACGATCATCTCCGCACCCTCGGGTGCGGGGTTGCGGCGCTCGGCGCGGACGTTGAGGACGTGGCGCTCGACATCGAGGTCGATCGTCTCGGGGTCGATGCCGGGGAGGTCGAAGTGGACGATGAAGTCGTCCCCGGACCGATAGGCGTCCATCGCCATCGCGGCGGGACGGGCTGCGGTGGAGCCGAGGACCTGCTGCGCGAGACGGTCGAACTCACGGAACGGGTCGGTACGCATGAGCATCACGGGTCACTCCTCTCATCAGGCGCTGAGGTGCGATGCCCTTACGACTTCTTATATAGCTCCGTGGAGGAAACTTGACAAGCCTGGACTCAGGTACGGAGCCTGTGTCGCCGCGGATTAGCCTCGAGGCAGATCGATCGCGTGCGCATCGCCAGGAGGCAGACATGGCCAGGGTTCCCAGCGCGGCAGTGGCCGCTACCGGGCTCGTCGGCGGGTACGGAGTGGCCCGCTGGACGAAGAAGCGGCAGCTGGGCGGGGCCGTCCTGGCCGTCGCCGGCGCCGCGGCCGCTCAGCAGTGGCGGCAGCGGGCGGGCGGGAAGGCGGCCGGGGCGCTGACGGCGGCGTACGTCGCCGCGTTCGCCGGGTCGCATCCGCTGGCCAAGAAGGTGGGTGCCTGGCCGGCCGTGTTCGCAGTGTCGGGAGCGGTGGCGCTGGCGTCGTGGGCGGTGGCGGACCGGAACGCCTGAGCGCAACAGGGGGTGCACGGCCCGGCGCGGCGGGGTGCCGCCGCGCCCACCCGTGCCGCCCCAGGCGGCACGACTGCCCGCGACGGCAGCCCACCGAGCCCTACGCAGCCCTACGCAGTGGCCGGCCGCTCCTGCTCGCGTCCCCGCGTCACCGCCGAAGCCGCCGCGGTCAGCGGCCGGGCGACATCCTCCAGCGAGCGCCGCTCCGCCCGTACCGCCAGCAGAGCCGCCACCAGTCCCGCCGCGCACATCAGCCCGGCGCCGATCTGGAAGGCCAGGACCGTGTCGGCGACCTTGCCCGTGCTCGTCAGGTCGGCGAACAGCAGCGGCCCGCTGATGCCGCCCGCGGCCGTGCCGAGGGCGTAGAAGAACGCGATCGACATCGCGCGGGTCTCCATCGGGAAGATCTCGGACACCGTCAGGTAGGCGCTGGACGCTCCGGCGGACGCGAAGAACAGCACGCCGCACCAGCAGGCCGTCAGCGTGCCGGCGTTCAGCGAGCCCTGGCTGAACAGCCAGGCCGTGAGGAACAGCAGCAGCCCGGAGATCAGGTACGTCGACGAGATCATCACCCGCCGCCCGACGGTGTCGAACAGCCTGCCCAGCAGCAGCGGCCCGCAGAAGTTGCCGATCGCGATGACGGCGAAGTAGTAGCCGGTGTTCCCGGTCGGCACGTCGAAGAACTTCGTCAGGATCGCGCCGAAGCCGAACGTGATCGCGTTGTACAGGAACGCCTGGCCGATGAAGAGCGAGAACCCGAGCACCGACCGCTTCCGGTAGTCGGAGAACAGCGTGCGGGCGATCTCGGTGAACTTCACGTTGCGCCGCTGGTGGATGGTGATCTCACCCTCGGGCCGCTTCAGCGGCTGCCCCTTCTCGGCCTCCACCTGCTCCTCGATCGAGGTGACGATCTCTTCCGCCTCCCGGTCCCTGCCGTGGATCAGCAGCCACCGTGGACTCTCCGGAACGTGCCGTCGTACGAGAAGGATGACGAGCGCGAGCACCGCCCCCAGGGCGAACGTCAGCCGCCAGCCGACGTCCTTGGGCAGGTAGGCGGTGTTCAGGGCGACGATCGACAGCAGCGAACCGCCCACCGCGCCCAGCCAGAAGCTGCCGTTGATGATCAGGTCCACGCGCCCCCGGTACAGCGCCGGGATCAGCTCGTCGATCGCCGAGTTGATGGCCGCGTACTCGCCGCCGATACCGAATCCTGTCAGGAACCGGAAGGCGAAGAACCACCAGTTGGAGAACGACACCGCGGTCAGCGCGGTCGCCGCCAGGTACACGCCCAGCGTGATCATGAACAGTTTCTTGCGGCCCCAGATGTCCGTCAGCCGCCCCCAGAACAGGGCTCCGGCACACGCACCCGCCACATACAGGGCGGCCGCCATGCCGGTGACCTCTCCGGAGGAGATGGGCAGTCCGCTGCCCGATTCGGACAGCCGGCTCGCGATGTTGCCGACGACCGTGACTTCCAGGCCGTCGAGGATCCATACGGTGCCGAGTCCGATGACGATCGTCCAGTGCCAGCGCGACCAGGGCAACCGGTCGAGCCTGGCGGGGATGTCGGTCGTCACGGTGTGGCCGCTCGCGGCCTCCGCGGTGGTCATGGGCTCCCTCCTCAGCGTCCTCTCGCCCTCGAGAGACACTCCGCTCGGGTGCCCGCGCTTTGCCGCCCTAAGCTCGCCTCACGCTCCCAGCGCCCGTGACACGGTGTAGATCAACAGGCCCACCAGGGAACCGACGACCGTGCCGTTGATCCGGATGAACTGCAGGTCACGCCCGATGTGGGCCTCGATCTTGCGGGTGGTGTGCTCGGCGTCCCAGCCGGCCACGGTGTCGGTGATCAGGGAGGTGATCTCCCTGCGGTACGTCGTGACGACGTACACGGCCGCCCCCTCGACCCACCCGTCGACCTTGCCCTGGAGCTTCTCGTCGACGGCCATCCGCGCGCCCAGGGACAGCAGCGAGGCCCGTACCCGCAGGCGCAGTTCGCTGCGCTCGTCCTCGGCGGCGGAGACGATCATCGACCGTACGGCGGTCCAGGCGGAGGCGATGAGGTCCTGCACCTCGCCCCGCCCGAGCACCTCGCCCTTCAGCCGCTCGACCCGCGCGCGGGTGTCCGTGTCGGACTGCAGGTCGGAGGCGAAGTCGGTGAGGAACCGGTCCAGCGCCCCGCGCGCCGGGTGGGAGGGCATGTCCCGCATCTCGGTGACGAACCGCAGGAGTTCCTTGTAGACGCGTTCGCCGACCTTCTTGTCGACGAACCGCGGGGTCCAGCCGGGCGCCCCGCCCTGGACGGCGTCCATGATCTCGGTGTCGTGCCACACCAGCCAGTCGTGGGCCCGCGTGACGACGAGGTCGACGACCCTCTTGTGCCCGCCGTCGGCGACGACCTTCTCCAGCATCTTGCCGATGCCGGGCGCGATCTCCTGCGCGTCGGCCCGCCGGGTGATCGCCTCGCCGACCACCGCCTGGACGTCGGAGTCCCGCAGGACGGTCATCGCGCCGCGCAGGGCGGCCGACAGTTCGGCGGTCACCCGGTCCGCGTGCTCGGGCTCGGCGAGCCACGCGCCGAGCCGGCTGCCGATGCCGACGGCTCGCAGCCGCTGCCGTACGACGTCCTGCGAGAGGAAGTTCTCCCCGACGAACTCCCCCAGGGAGACGCCCAGCTGGTCCTTCTTCGTGGGGATGATCGCGGTGTGCGGGATGGGCAGTCCGAGCGGCCGGCGGAACAGGGCCGTGACCGCGAACCAGTCGGCCATGGCGCCGACCATCCCGGCCTCGGACGCGGCGGCGACATAGCCCGCCCACGCGCCGGCGCCGGAGTTGTCGGCCCATTTGGCGAGGACGTAGATCAGCGCCACGAACAGCAGCAGCCCGGTCGCGGTGAGCTTCATGCGGCGCACCCCGCGCTGCTTCTCCACGTCGGCGGCGCTGAAGGTGTTCATGGCGCGGGCGGCGGATGCGGGGACGCCCCGGGCACCGGCCGCTCCGGCTCGGGCATGCCCGGCCCTGGCCCCGGCGCCGGCCTCGGCCCCGGCGCCCACGACCGGCCTCTCCGCCTCGACCGCCCGGTCTCCCACCCCACGCGCCGCCTTATTTCCCGCTTTGTCCGGGTCCGTACGTTCCATTCACTCCACCCGTTCGTGATCCCCTGCACATATTGTCCCTTCCTGACCGACTCCTGGAACGAATCGAGAGTTCCCGGCGTCTGTGAGGAGGGGGAGTTCGTCGTGAACTCCGGTGGCCCAATGGGGGGTCCTGCCGAGCACCCTCGTCCCAGGCCGCATCGTCCATGCCGCATCATTGGGATGATCACCACGGAGCCTCGGGGCTCCACTGCCCGAGGAGACACGCACCGCATGACCAAGCGTCACGGTTATGCCCTGCTTTCCGCGATCGTGGCCCTCATCGTGGGCCTCTCGACCGCGATCTACGTCGGCGTCACCGCCGACGACGGCACCACCACCAACGCCCTCGCGGGCGGCGGCGTCCCGCGCAACCCGGCCGCCCCCGCCTCCACCGGCACCTGGGTCGGCGCGTGGTCCGCCTCCCCCGGAGGCGCCGAGCCCGGCACCGAGGTCGAGGGCATGGCGGGCCGCTCGGTCCGCAACGTCGTCCACGCGAGCGTCGGGGGTACGAGTGCCCGCATCACGCTCTCCAACCTCTATGGCCAGTCGGCGCTGACCATCACGCACGCCTCCATCGCCGTGGCGGCCGCCTCCGAGACCGCGGCGGCGAACGCAGGGACGATGCGGAGGCTGACGTTCGACGGCGGCACCGCGGTCGTCATACCGGCCGGCGGCCAGGTCCTGAGCGACGCCGTCCGCATCGTCGTCCCGCAGGGGGGCGACATCCTGGTCACCACGTACTCCCCGACCGCGTCCGGCCCGGTCACGTACCACCAGCACGCGCGCCAGATCTCCTACGTCGCCCAGGGCGACCTCACCGAGGACGTGAGCGGCACCGGGTACACCGAGCAGACGCCGTACTGGCGTTACCTCACCGCCCTCGACGTGCTGAGCAACGACGCCGACGGCACCGTGGTCGCCTTCGGCGACTCGCTCACCGACGGCATCACCTCCACGCAGGGCGCCGACCACCGCTGGCCCGACCTCCTCTCCGAGCGGCTGCGCTCGGCGGTCGCCTCCGGCCGGGACGTGCCCCGCTACAGCGTGGTCAACCAGGGCATCAGCGGCAACCAGGTCCTCGCCGACGGCCTGGGCCGCCCGGCCGACAACCAGAGCGGTCTGCTCCGCTTCTCCCGTGACGCGCTGTCCCGGACGAACGTCAAGGTCGTCGTGATCGACCTGGGCGTCAACGACATCCTGCGCAACCCCCGGCTCGCCGACCCGAACAAGATCCTCACCGGCCTGCGCACCCTGGTCCGCCAGGCCCACGCCCGCGGCATCAAGGTCATCGGCGCGACCCTCATGCCCTTCCAGGGCCACCGCGGCTACACGGCGGCCCGGGAGGCGGTACGGCAGCAGGTCAACGCCGAGATCCGCGCGGGCCGTGTCTACGACGCCGTGGTCGACTTCGACCAGGCCCTGAGGGACCCCTACAACCCGCGCCGGCTGCGCTCGGACTACGACTCGGGCGACCACCTGCACCCCAGCGACAAGGGCTACGCCCGCATGGCCCAGACCGTCGACCTGAACCAGCTCAAGGGCGCGGCCCCGGCCCAGCTGTAGCAACCCGCGCCCCGCGACGGCTCAGTACTCGTCGCGGCGGCGCCTCTCGCGGCGCTCCGCGTGGCGCTCGCGCTGCCGTTCGCGGCGCTCCTCGCGCAGTTCGCGCCGGAACTCGCGGTGCTCCTCGAGCATCCGCGTGGGGGCGCCGAGGCCCTCGTCGAGTGCCCGGCCGGACCTGCGCTCCAGACGTTCCTGGCGGCGCTCCTCCTTCAGCCGGCGCCGCTCCTCGCGGGTCAGCTTGCGCTCGACGCCGACGCCGCCCATCAGGGCGAACCCGGTGACGATCACACGGGGGGCGCCCGGCGCGGGGGGCACGCCCTCCTCGGTGTGGTCGAAGCCGCCCATGATCCCGATGCCGCGGACCACGACCTCGACGCCGGGCGGCACGATGACGTTCACCCCGCCCATGATCGTCACGCAGTTGATCTCGACCTGCCGGTCGGCGAAGTTCGCGTCGCGCAGGTCGAGTTCGCCGCCGCCCATCACGGCGAAGCAGTTGAACCGCCTGGGCACGGTCCAGCGGCCCTTGCGTTCGAACCCGGACATCACGGCGACGGCCCAGCTCGACGACCCCTCGCCGCCGACGATCCGCCCCGCCCAACTCCCGCTGTCCGGCTCGTCCTTGACCAGGGACACGGCGGGATGGGCGACCTGTCCGACGGGCAGGTCACGGGTGATCGGCGCCAGCTCGCCGTACGTCCGGGCCTGGTACGTGGCCTCCAGCCGCTCCTCGAACTCCGCCATGTCCAGGCGGCCCTCCGCGAGGGCGTCCCGCAGGACCTCGGCGACTCGTTCACGGTCGGCGTCGGATGCGCGGAGCTCCGGGACTGCGGCGTCATCGGTCATGGACAGCAGCCTACGAGGTCCCCCGGCGGGAGGCTACGACACCGCTTTCTCCGCCTCGTCCTGAGCCGTCCCGCCCGCGTACATCCGGGCGATCACCGCCTCGATGTCGGGCTCCCGCACCGACAGGTCGAGCAGCGGGTACCGCGCCGCGATCCGCGCCACCAGCTCCGCCGCGGACTGCGCCGCCGGGAACGCCAGCCACTGCCGCGGCCCCTCCACCCTGACGACCCGCGCGGGCGCGGCCTCGATCGGCGGCAGTTCCCGCTCCAGGTCGACCACGAGGGTCCGCTCGCTCTCACCCACCTCGTGCAGCCCGGCGAGCGCGCCGTCGTACATCAGGCGCCCGTGGTCGATGACCATCACCCGCGAGCACAGCTGCTCGATGTCCTGCAGGTCGTGCGTGGTCAGCAGCACCGTCGTGCCGCGCTCGGCGTTCAACTCCCGCAGGAAGCCCCGCACCTTGGACTTGGAGATGACATCGAGGCCGATCGTCGGCTCGTCCAGGTAGAGCACCTCGGGGTCGTGCAGCAGCGCCGCCGCGATGTCGCCCCGCATCCGCTGCCCCAGCGACAGCTGCCGCACCGGGACCTCCAACAGCTCGCCCAGCTCCAGCAGTTCGACGCACCGGTCCAGGTTCTCGCGGTAACGGACCTCCGGGATGCGGTACATGCGGTGCGCCAGCCGGTAGGAGTCGATCAGGGGCAGGTCCCACCACAGCGTCGTCCGCTGCCCGAACACCACCCCGATCCGGCGCGCGAGCCGCGTCCGCTCGCGGGACGGGTCGATGCCGGCGACCCGCAGCCGGCCGCCGGACGGGGTCAGGATGCCCGTGAGCATCTTGATCGTCGTCGACTTGCCCGCGCCGTTCGGCCCGATGTACCCGACCATCTCGCCGCGCGCCACGGTGAAGGACAGGGAGTCCACGGCGCGCACCGACCGCCGCTCCCGCCGCAGGAACCCGGTCTTCCTGCGCACGTCGAAGACCTTCTCCACCCGGTCGAGTTCGATGAAGTCGTCGTCCATCAGTCCTCCGCAGCCCTTTCCGTTCTCGCCGGCCCTCAACTGCCCGTGCTCCGGTACGACCTGAGCCCCGCCCGCCACGCCAGCCCCGCCAGCCCCACACACCCCGCGGCCACCAGCGGCGACAGGAACGCCGCCCACTCCGGCAGCCCCAACGGGTAGGGCAGCCCCAGCACATACGTCGCCGGCAGCCAGTTCACGAACGCCAGCGGCAGCACGTACGTCACCCCGCGCAGCAGCTCCGTCGCGAACACCGTCGGCGGGTACTGCAACAGCGTCGTACCGCCGTAGGTGAACGCGTTCTGCACCTCGGCGGCGTCCTGCGCCACGAACTGGAAGGCCGCACCCGCGATGAACACCGCGCAGAAGATCGCACAGCCGCTCACCAGCATCACCGGCATCAACAGCACCCGCAGCGGCGTCCAGTCGATGTCGAGCCGCAGCAGCGCCCAGGTCAGCACCAGCGCCCCCTGACCGGTGCGGCCCAGCCGGCGCAGCGCGAACTGGTCGGCCGCCATCTGCGCGAGCACCGGAGCCGGACGCACCAGCAGGGTGTCCAGCGTGCCGTCCCGCACCCGCCGCCCGAGCCGCTCCATGGAGCCGATCACCATGTCGGCCAGTCCGAACGTGGTGCTGGAGACCCCGTAGAGGAACGCGACCTGCTGCAGCGAGTAGCCGCCGAGCGCGTCGACGCGGGAGAACATCAGCAGGATCGCGACGAAGTCGAGCGCCGTCGTCGCGAAGTTCGTCACCGTCATCAGAACGAAGGACGTGCGGTAGGCCATCGTGGAACGGATCCACATGCCCGCGATCAGGAAGTACGCCCGCACCCCCTCCCGGACCCGGCCGCCGGGAACCTCCTCGGCCGCCCAGCGGGCCCCGGCATCGACCACGTAGCTCTCAGCCACCCTGCACCACCACCCTCCGCGTCGCCGCCGCCTGCACCATCCGCCCGGCCGCCAGCAGCACCACCGCCCACACCGCCTGGAAGGCGTACGTGCCCAGCGGATCGGCCCGGCCGAGGAACACGTCGGCGGGGGCCTGCAGCAGCGACGACCAGGGCAGCGCCCGCACGACCTCGCCCAGCGCGCCCGGGAAGACGTTCAGCGGCAGCAGCATGCCCGAGCAGAACCAGCCCACCAGCCACGCCATCTGGATCACACCGGTGCCGTCCATCAGCCAGAACGCGGTCAGCGCCACCAGATAGCGGATCGCGAAACTGACCAGCATCGCCAGCGCCACGGAGCCCAGGAAGGCCAGCCAGGTGATCACGTCCGCGGGCAGCGCCATGTCGAAGAACAGCGCGCCGAACACGAACGGCACCACCCCGCGCCCCAGCAGCTCGAACCCCGCCCGCCCCAGATCCGTGGCCAGCCACCACAACTGCAGGTCGGCCGGCCGGTACAGGTCGACCGCGACGTCACCGGTGCGGATGCGCTCCATCAGCTCCGTCTCGACGCCCCCGCCGCCGTTGGCCAGGGTCTTGAACAGCGCCTGCCCGATCCACACATAGGTGACCGCCTGCGCCAGGTCGTAGCCCCCGAGATGCGGCCGCTCGTCCCACAGCGCCGTGTACGTGTAGACGAGGATCAGCCCGAACGCGGTGTTGGTGAACACCCCCGCCACCGTCGCCGCCCGATACGTCGCGTATCTTCTGAATCCCCCCGCCGCGACGGCGACGTACAACCGCCCAGCGCCCACACCGCAGCCCTCCTCGGCCCGCCGACACCGAAGCGCAGGAGCCTAGCGGCGGGCCGGCCGGCCCGGCCACCGAATTTCCGGGCCGCGCCGGCCCGATACCTTTCGGCCACGGCCATGCGTGCCGCGATTCGGGGAACTGATCGACGGATGGGACAGTCTTCATCAAAGGAGGCGTGAGTAGCCTCCCTCCACGAAGGCGCCCAAAGCGCGCCAGAGACGTACGAGCCCTTCGGGTCGTACGAGATACCGCACCACAGGAGTCTCCGCACACCATGAGCGACGAGCCGCAGCCGCCCGCCCCGGGCCGGGCCATCACAGAGCCACAGGCGGCCGAGGCGGCGGCCGGGTCCCCCGCCGGACCGGCGGACACCGGGGGCAAGAAGCCCAAGCGGCCCAAGCGGACCGGCTGGCGCCGGCTCCTGCCGACCTGGCGCATGGTCCTGGGCGGCTTCGTCATCGGCGTCCTGCTGCTGGTCGGCCTGTTCTTCCTCGGCTACTCCATGGTGCAGATCCCCACCGCCAACGACCTCGCGACCAAGCAGGCCAACGTCTACCTCTACGCCGACGGCACCCAGCTCGCCCGCGACGGCGAGGTCAACCGGGAGAACGTCACCCTCGCCCAGGTCTCCAAGGAGGCCCAGCACGCCGTCCTGGCCGCCGAGGACCGCGACTTCTACACCGAGTCCGCCGTCGACCCCAAGGCGATGCTGCGCGCGGCCTGGAACACCGCCACCGGCAAGGGCAAGCAGTCCGGCTCCACCATCACCCAGCAGTACGTGAAGAACTACTACCTGGAGCAGGAGCAGACCGTCACCCGCAAGGTGAAGGAGTTCTTCATCTCGATCAAGCTCGACCGCGAGAAGTCCAAGAACGAGATCCTCGAGGGCTACCTCAACACCAGCTACTTCGGCCGCAACGCCTACGGCATCCAGGCCGCCGCCCAGGCCTACTACGGCCAGGACGCCACCGACCTCGACGCGGCCCACGCCGCCTACCTCGCCGCCCTGGTCAACGCGCCCAGCGAGTACGACGTCGTCGCCCACCCCGAGAACAAGGCAGCGGCCGTCGCCCGCTGGAACTACGTCCTCGACGGCATGGTCAAGAAGGGCTGGCTCACCGAGTCGCAGCGGGCCGGCCTGAAGTTCCCCGTGCCGAAGCAGCAGACCGCCTCCACCGGCATGTCCGGCCAGCGCGGCTACGTCGTCCGCGCCATCAAGGAGTACCTGGACAAGAACAACATCGTCGACGAGGACACCCTCGCCCGCGGCGGCTACCGCATCACCACCACCCTGCAGAAGAGCAAGCAGGACGCCTTCGTCAAGGCGGTGAACGACAAGCTGATGTCCAAGCTCGACAAGAAGGGCCGCAAGGCCGACACCTACGTCCGCGCCGGCGGCGCCTCCGTCGACCCCAAGACCGGCAAGGTCGTCGCCATGTACGGCGGCATCGACTACGTCAAGCAGTACACCAACGGCGCCACCCGCGAGGACTTCCAGGTCGGCTCCACCTTCAAGCCCTTCGTGTTCGCCTCCGCCGTCCAGAACCACTCCCAGACGCAGGACGGCGACCTCATCACCCCCAACACCTACTACGACGGCACCAACAAGCGCCCCGTCCAGGGCTGGAACGGCGCCTACGCCCCCGCCAACGAGGACGACGTCTCCTACGGCGACATCACCGTGCGCACCGCCACCGACAAGTCCGTCAACGCCGTGTACGCGCAGATGGCGGTCGACGTCGGCCCGTCGAAGGTCAAGCAGACGGCCATCGGCCTGGGCCTGCCCTCCGACACCCCCGAGCTGTCCGCCTACCCGTCGATCGCGCTGGGCGTGGCCCGGGCCAGCGTCCTCGACATGGCCGAGGCCTACGCGACGCTCGCCAACCACGGCGAGCACGGCACGTACACGATGATCGAGTCGATGACCAAGGACGGCCGGCCCGTCACGCTGCCGAAGGCCGCGACCACGCAGGCGGTCAGCCGCGAGGCCGCCGACACCACGACCTCCGTGCTGCAGAGCGTCGTCGACAACGGCACCGCGACCGCCGCCCAGGCCGCCGGCCGCCCCGCCGCCGGCAAGACCGGCACCGCCGAGAAGGACACCGCCGCCTGGTTCGCCGGCTACACCCCCGACCTCGCCACGGTCGTGGCGGTCATGGGCCAGGACCCGGTGACGGCCGCGCACCAGCCGCTCTACGGCGCCCTCGGCCTGCAGCGCGTCAACGGCGGCGGCCCGCCCACCGAGATCTGGGCGCAGTACACCCGGGACGCGCTGAAGGGGAAGCCCGCCACCGACTTCGACCTCCAGCTCCAGCCGGGCGCCGACGAGCCCCAGGCCCCGCCGACCGACCTCGTGACCCCCGGCACCGGCGGCCAGGACAACGGCGGCACCCCGGGCACCGGCGGCCAGGACACCGGCGGCACCCCCGGCCAGACCACCGGCGGCACGCCCACGACCGGCACGACGGGCACCACCACGGGCGGTGCCACCACGAACGGCGGCACCACCACGGGCGGCACGACCAACGGCGGCACCACGACCGGCGGCACCACCAACGGCGGCACGGACACCGGCACCACCACCGGCGGCACCACGGGCGGCACGGACACCGGCGGGACGACCGGCGGGACGACGGGCGGCACCGACACCGGGGGGACGACCGGCACCACGGCCGGCCCACAGTTCACGGGCCGCAGACAGTAGACCGGCGGGGAGCACGCGAAAAGGGCTGGTGACCGAGGTCACCAGCCCTTTTCGACGCCGCTGCCACGGCTTACAGATACAGCCCCGTGGTGTCCTCCGACCCCTCGAAGCGGTCGGCGGCCACGGCGTGCAGGTCCCGCTCGCGCATCAGCACGTAGGCCACGCCCCGCACCTCCACCTCGGCCCGGTCCTCCGGGTCGAACAGGACACGGTCGCCGGGCTCCACCGTGCGCACGTTCTGGCCGACGGCGACGACCTCGGCCCACGCCAGCCGACGCCCGACCGCGGCGGTGGCGGGGATCAGGATGCCCCCGCCGGAACGACGCTCACCCTCACCGGTCTCCTGCTTGACCAGGACCCGGTCGTGCAGCATCCGGATGGGCAGCTTGTCGTGACTGGTGCTCTGGTCGTTTCTGATGGCGCTCACGTCCCCGAACCTACAGCTCTCGCTCAGCCTTTGCGGCGCCGGGTACCGAGGGCCAGCAGGCCCACCAGGCCGACGGCGACGAGCGCGACCGGCACGATCCGCTCCAGGCGCGGCGCGCCGTCCTCGTCCACGAAGCGGGACCGTACGTCGCTGACGGCCTTGTTCACGCCGACGTAGGCCCGGCCCAGCGTGTGGTCGATATGGGACACGACCTTGGCCTTGGCGTCGCCGACGATCGTCTTGGGGTGCACCCGCACCCCGATCTCGTCGAGGGTCTCGGCCAGCACATCGCGTCGGCGCCTGATGTCCGCCTCGATCTGCGCCGGGGTTCTGGTGTCCGACGTGTCCGCCACGGTTGCGCCTCCGAAGTCAGCCGATGCCTGTTGCTGTTCTGGACAGTCTGTCAGTTCCGTCGTCCGCCGCACTGTCAGGACCCCCGGTTACGCTGGTCCGATGAGCGAGCGACTCCAGCCGGGGGACGTGGCCCCCGACTTCACCCTCCCCGACGCCGACGGCAACGACGTCTCCCTGTCGTCCCACAAGGGCCGCAAGGTCATCGTCTACTTCTACCCTGCGGCCCTCACTCCAGGCTGCACCAAGCAGGCGTGCGACTTCACGGACAACCTCGACCTCCTGGCCGGCGCCGGCTACGACGTCATCGGCATCTCCCCCGACCAGCCGGAGAAGCTGGCGAAGTTCCGCGAGAAGGAGTCCCTGAAGGTCACCCTCCTCGCGGACCCGGAGAAGACGGTCACCGAGGCCTACGGCGCCTACGGCGAGAAGAAGAACTACGGCAAGACCTACATGGGCGTCATCCGCTCCACGATCGTCGTGGACGAACAGGGCAAGGTGGAACGGGCCCTCTACAACGTCCGAGCGACAGGCCACGTAGCAAAGATCATCAAGGACCTGGGCATCTGAGGTCGGTGCGTTCCGCCGGGCGAGCGGCTCCCATCGGGGTGACCGAGGCGAGCCGCCGCCCATCCCTATGCCCGGTACGATGACAGGCGGTTGGCGGCGGTGGCGCAACGGCTGACGCAGCAGGTTTAGGTCCTGTGGCCCTTGATCGGGCTTGAGGGTTCGAATCCCTTCCGCCGCACCGAGAACGGCCTGTGCATCCGGGGCACGATGCGCAGGCCGTCGTCGTACGTGCTCTCAGCTCAGCAGCTCCCGGACCACCGGTACCAGGGCGCGGAACGCCTTTCCTCGGTGGCTGATCGCGTTCTTCTCCTCCGGGGTGAGTTCCGCGCAGGTGCGGGTTTCGCCGTTCGGCTGGAGGATCGGGTCGTAGCCGAAGCCGTTGGTGCCGGTGGGGGCGTGGCGGAGGGTGCCGGGGAGGCGGCCTTCGACCACGCGCTCCCGGCCGTCCGGCAGGGCGAGGGCCGCGGCGCAGGCGAAGTGGGCGGCCCGGTGGGCCTCGTCGATGTCGGACAGCTGGGCGAGGAGGAGGTCCAGGTTGGCCTTGTCGTCGCCGTGCTTGCCGGCCCAGCGGGCGGAGAAGATGCCGGGCGCGCCGCCGAGGACGTCCACGCACAGGCCCGAGTCGTCGGCGACGGCGGGCAGGCCGGTGGCCTGGGCGAGGGCGTGGGCCTTGAGCAGGGCGTTCTCGGCGAAGGTGACGCCGGTCTCCTTGACGTCGGGGATGTCGGGGTAGGCGTCCGCGCCGACGAGGTCGTGGGGCAGGCCGGCGTCGGCGAGGATCGCCCGGAGTTCGGTGATCTTCCCGGCGTTGCGGGTGGCGAGGATCAGGCGGGTCATGGCGACCAGTATCGCGGGCGGTCCGTCGGCTCCGTCAGGTGGTGCAGACCTTGGTCAGTTCGCCGGCCGCGTCGGTGACCGGGCTGACGTCGGGGGTGTTGTCGCCGTTCCTGATGGCGGTGCGGACGTTGTCGACGGCCTTGCCGAGGTCGTCGACCGCCTTGTTGACGTCGGCGTTGTCGGTCTTGTCGCCGATCTTGTCGAGGTTCTTGTCGATGGAGGCGAGGGATTCGTCGAGCTGGGTGGGGTCGTTGGAGGCGTTCTCCACGGCCTGCTGGAGGTCGGTGACGCTGTCGGCGATGGTGTCGGCGGTCTGGACGCAGTCCAGGGCCTTGTCGACGGCGTCGCAGCCGGTGGTGAGGCCGGCCGTGAGGGCGAGGGCCGCCACGGCCGCGAGGGCGGTGGCGATGCCACGGCTGCGGGCACCCCGGTCACGTCGAAGACTGCGGCGGCCTCGGCTGACGGCCATGACTGTGGTCCCTCCCTCTGCGTCGGGCCCCGGTGGCCCCGCACTGGTCGGGCGCACGGCGGTGAGCCGTGCGCCCGCATTCACTGGGACGCCGGGGCGGGCGCCGGGGGTTGCTTCTCCGGCGCCCTTTCCTTGGCGTCCCCTTTACTTTTCGAGGACCGTCTCCAGTGCCTTGCGCTGGAGGGCGGCGAGTTCGTTGCAGCCGGTGACGGCGAGGTCGAGGAGGGCGTTGAGTTCGTCGCGGTCGAAGGGCTCGGCCTCGGCGGTGCCCTGGACCTCGACGAAGCGGCCGTCGCCGGTGCAGACGACGTTCATGTCGGTGTCGGCCCGTACGTCCTCCTCGTAGCGGAGGTCGAGCAGGGGGACGCCGCCGACGATGCCGACGGAGACGGCGGAGACGGTGCCGGTCAGCGGCTGTCGGCCGGCCTTGATCAGCTTCTTGCCCTGGGCCCAGGCGACGGCGTCGGCGAGGGCGACGTAGGCGCCGGTGATGGCGGCGGTGCGGGTGCCGCCGTCGGCCTGGAGGACGTCGCAGTCGAGGACGATGGTGTTCTCGCCGAGCGCCTTGTAGTCGATGACGGCGCGCAGGGAGCGGCCGATGAGCCGGGAGATCTCGTGGGTGCGGCCGCCGATCTTGCCGCGGACGGACTCGCGGTCGCCGCGGGTGTTGGTGGCGCGGGGCAGCATGGCGTACTCCGCGGTGACCCAGCCCTCGCCGCTGCCCTTGCGCCAGCGGGGGACGCCTTCGGTGACGGAGGCGGTGCAGAAGACCTTGGTGTCGCCGAAGGAGACGAGGACGGAGCCCTCGGCGTGCTTGCTCCAGCCGCGTTCGATGGTGATGGGGCGGAGCTGTTCGGGGGTGCGGCCGTCGATTCGTGACATGCCGCTGAGCCTAGCCGCAGGAGCGGAAGCGGAACCCGCGGTACGGCGAAGGCCCCCGTCGGTCGGGACGGGGGCCTTCGGGGCGAACCGGCCGGCGGGCGGCCGGCGGTTCACATCATGTCTTCGATCTCCGCGGCGATCGGGTCGGCGTCGGTGCCGATGACGACCTGGATGGCGGTGCCCATCTTCACGACCCCGTGCGCGCCGGCGGCCTTGAGGGCGGCGTCGTCGACCTTGGCCGCGTCGACGACCTCGGTGCGCAGGCGGGTGATGCAGCCCTCGACCTCTTCGATGTTGTCGATGCCGCCGAGCCCGGCGACGATCTTCTCTGCCTTGCTGGCCATTTCGGTCTCCTCACGCACAGTTGGCCCAACTTCGCGAGCGATTGTGCCGTGTGTACCGAAGGATGACGTCACAGCAAACCCACTCGTCCACGACTGGTCTACACCACACGACAGGCGGTCGCCAACCGATGACCACGAACGCCGAGGTGAGCCCGGGCCGCGCCCGCTGGAACAGGGCGTTTCAGGGGTTGCAGAAGATGGGTCGGAGTCTGCAGCTGCCGATCGCGGTGCTGCCGGCCGCGGGCATCCTCAACCGCCTCGGCCAGCCGGACGTGTTCGGGGCGGACGGGCTGGGGTGGGACAACGTCTCGAAGGTGATGGCGGGCGCGGGCGGGGCGCTGCTCGACGGTTCGCTGGGGCTGCCGCTGCTGTTCTGCGTCGGCGTGGCGATCGGCATGGCGAAGAAGGCGGACGGTTCGACGGCGCTGGCGGCGGTCGCCGGGTTCCTCGTCTACCACAACGTGCTGCTGCAGTTCCCGAGGGACTGCCCGCCTGGTTCGAAGGCGCTGCCCGGTATCGGCTGCCAGGCGACGGCCGACCAGTCGGTGGCGGGGTTCACGTACCAGAACCCGGGGGTGTTCGGCGGCATCGTGCTGGGGCTGCTGGCGGCGTTCTTCTGGCAGCGCTACCACCGCACGAAGCTGGTGGACTGGCTCGGCTTCTTCAACGGCCGCCGGCTGGTGCCGATCATCATGGCGTTCGTGGCGATCGCGTTCGCGGCGCTGTCCCTGTGGGTGTGGCCGCCGATCGGCGACGGTCTGGAGAGTTTCTCCAACTGGCTGAAGGGTCTGGGTTCGTGGGGTGCGGGCGTGTTCGGTGTGGCCAACCGGGCGCTGCTGGTGGTGGGTCTGCACCAGTTCCTGAACGTGCCCATCTGGTTCCAGTTCGGCAGTTACACCAAGCCGGACGGCACGGTGGTGCACGGTGACATCAACATGTTCCTGGCCGGCGACCCGCACGCGGGCCAGTTCACGTCGGGCTTCTTCCCGATCATGATGTTCGCGCTGCCGGCCGCGGCCCTGGCGATCACGCACTGCGCCCGGCCGGAGCGCCGCAAGGAGATCGGCGGCCTGATGCTGTCGGTCGCGCTGACGTCGTTCGTCACGGGCATCACCGAGCCGATCGAGTACTCGTTCCTGTTCATCGCGCCGGGGCTGTACGCGATCCACGCGCTGTTGACGGGTGTGTCGATGGCGGTGACGTGGGGGCTCGGGGTGCACGACGGGTTCAGTTTCTCGGCCGGGCTGATCGACTACATCATCAACTGGAACCTGGCGACGAGGCCTTGGGCGATCGTCCCGATCGGGCTCGGCTTCGCCGCGGTCTACTACGCGATCTTCCGTTTCGCGATCACGAGATTCGATCTCAGGACCCCCGGCAGGGAGCCGGAGGAGGACCACGAGGACGTCACCAGGGCGTAGCCGAACGTAGTACCACAGTCACGGGAATCGCGGGTTCCTTATGCCACCTTCATCGTGCTACAACAGGTCTACACCACTGAGTGGTGTAGACCACCACCCGATGGAGGAAGTCTATGAGCACCGCCACCGCGCCCACGGCGGCCCCCACGAAGAAGTGGGGATCAGGCCTGTTCCAGGGCCTGCAGAAGATCGGTCGCAGTCTGCAGCTCCCGATCGCCGTACTGCCGGCCGCGGGCATCCTGCTGCGCTTCGGCCAGCAGGACATCCACGACAAGCTGCACCTGCCCGACAAGGTCACGGCGGTCTTCGCCACGGCGGGTGGCGCGATCTTCGACAACCTGCCGCTGCTCTTCTGCATCGGTGTGGCGATCGGCTTCGCGAAGAAGTCCGACGGCTCGACGGCCCTCGCGGCGCTCGTCGGCTTCCTGGTCTACAGCAACGTCCTGAAGGCGTTCCCGGTCACCGAGGCGAAGGTCCTCAAGGGCGCGGACATAGCCGCGACCTACAACAACCCCGGTGTGCTCGGCGGCATCATCATGGGCCTGCTGTCCGCGGTGCTCTGGCAGCGCTTCCACCGCACCAAGCTGGTGGACTGGCTCGGCTTCTTCAACGGCCGCCGCCTGGTGCCGATCATCATGGCCTTCGTCGGTCTGGTCATGGGCGTCTTCTTCGGTCTGGTCTGGAAGCCCATCGGTGAGGGCATCTCCAACGTGGGCGAGCAGATCACCGGCCTCGGGGCCTTCGGCGCCGGTCTGTTCGGTCTGATCAACCGCGGGCTCATCCCGATCGGCATGCACCAGTTCGTCAACTCCGTGGCCTGGTTCCAGATCGGTGACTTCAAGAACGCCGCCGGCACCGTCGTCCACGGCGACCTGACCCGCTTCTTCGCCGGTGACCCGACCGCCGGTCAGTTCATGTCCGGCTTCTTCCCGATCATGATGTTCGGTCTGCCGGCCGCCGCGATCGCCATCGCGCACTCCGCCCGCCCCGAGCGCCGCAAGGCCGTGATGGGCATGATGATCTCGCTCGCGCTGACCTCCTTCATGACCGGTGTGACCGAGCCGATCGAGTTCTCGTTCATGTTCATCGCCCCGGTGCTCTACGGCATCCACGCGGTGCTCACCGCCCTGTCGATGGCCGTCACCTGGGCGCTGGGCGTGCACGCGGGCTTCACCTTCTCGGCGGGCGCCATCGACTACGGGCTCAACTGGAGCCTGGCCACCAAGCCGTGGCTGATCATCCCGATCGGCCTCGTCTTCGGCGCGATCTACTACGTCGTCTTCCGCTTCGCCATCTCGAAGTTCAACCTGCCCACCCCGGGCCGGGAGCCCGAGGAGGAGGTCGAGGACCTCACCAAGGCGTAGGCCCCACCCCGGCACGAAGGCCCCCGGAGCTCCACGGCTCCGGGGGCCTTCGTCATGTCGTGGGCGTCAGATGTCGTACGACATCCTCGGCGTCGCCAGCTCCACCGGTCCCGCGTACGCGGCACGCGCGTCGGCCAGGTTGATCTGCGGGTCGGTCCACGGCGGGATGTGGGTCAGCAGCAGGCGCCGGGCGCCCGCCCGGGCCGCCGACTCCCCTGCCTCGCGGCCGTTGAGGTGCAGGTCGGGGATGTTCTCCTTGCCGTGCGTGAAGGCCGCCTCGCACAGGAACAGGTCGGTGTCGCGGGCGAGTTCGTCCAGCACGGAGGTCACGCCCGTGTCGCCGGAGTACGTCAGGGACTTGCCGCCGTGCTCGATCCGGATGCCGTACGCCTCCACCGGATGGGCCACGCGTTCCGTGTGCACCGTGAACGGGCCGATCTCGAACGTGGAGGGCTTGACGGTGTGGAAGTCGAAGACCTCGCTCATGGAGGAGGCGGTGGGGGTGTCCGCGTAGGCGGTGGTCAGGCGGTGTTCGGTGCCTTCGGGGCCGTAGACGGGGATCGGGTCGCAGCGGCCGCCGTCGTGGCGGTAGTAGCGCGCGACGAAGTACGCGCACATGTCGATGCAGTGGTCGGCGTGCAGATGGCTGAGGAAGATCGCGTCGAGGTCGTAGAGACCGCAGTGGCGCTGCAGCTCGCCGAGGGCGCCGTTGCCCATGTCGAGGAGCAGCCGGAAGCCGTCGGCCTCGACGAGGTAGCTCGAGCAGGCCGATTCCGCGGACGGGAACGACCCCGAGCAGCCGACGACGGTGAGCTTCATGAAACAGAAACCTCCGCTGGCTGGAAATCCAGAGAATCCAGAAGATCGGGGACGGGGCGTCGGGGGTCGTGCGGTCCGTCGAGCGTAAGGCGCAAAACCCCTCGTCGCTCCTCCGCCAAGGGCTGTTGTGGGCGAACTCACCTGTGGTGTCACCGGTTCGGCTGGAAGTGGGGCGCGTGAGACACCGGAGAGGGCGCGCGCCGAGCCGCGCGCCCCGGTACCGTCGTCCGCATGGACACGTCCTGGTGGCTGGCGCTCGCGGCGGTGGTACTGCTGGCGCTGGTCGCCACGCTCGTCGACGGCTGGGGGCGCGGCAGGCGCCCAGAGGGGCGGCGGACCCGGCCGCCGGGGCGGCCGGGCGAGCGGGGCCGGCAGCGGCCCAGGCCCGCCGAGATCTGGTGGGCCAACGTCCCCTTCGAGGACGGGCCCGGCAAGAAGGACCGGCCCTGCCTGGTACTGGTGGTGCACGGGGAGCGGGCGACGGTCGCGAAGATCACCAGCAAGTACCACGACGAACGGCCCGGGGTGATCGCGCTGCCCCCGGGCGCGGTGGGCGACCGCCAGGGCCGGGCGAGCTTTTTGGAGACGGACGAGCTGCGCGAGGTGCCGGTGTGGGAGTTCCGGCGCCGGGCCGGTGTGGTGGACCCGGTCCTGTGGGACCAGGTCCGTCACCTCGCGACGTGAGGCGCGCCTACGCCCAGAGCTGTCCCTGGAGCGTCTCGATGGCCTCCTCCGTCGTGGCCGCCGTGTAGACGCCCGTCGACAGGTACTTCCAGCCGCCGTCGGCCACGACGAACACGATGTCGGCGGACTCCCCCGCCTTCAGGGCCTTGTTGCCGACGCCGATGGCCGCGTGCAGGGCCGCGCCCGTGGAGACGCCCGCGAAGATGCCCTCCTGCTGGAGGAGTTCACGGGTGCGGGTGACGGCGTCCGCGGAGCCGACCGAGAAGCGGGTGGTGAGGACGGAGGCGTCGTACAGCTCGGGTACGAAGCCCTCGTCGAGGTTGCGCAGGCCGTACACCAGGTCGTCGTAGCGCGGTTCGGCGGCGACGATCTTGACCTGCGGCTTGTTCTCGCGGAGGTAGCGGCCGACGCCCATCAGGGTGCCCGTCGTGCCGAGGCCGGCGACGAAGTGGGTGATGGAGGGCAGGTCGGCGAGGATCTCGGGGCCGGTGGTGGCGTAGTGCGCGCCGGCGTTGTCGGGGTTGCCGTACTGGTAGAGCATCACCCAGTCGGGGTGCTCGGCGGAGAGCTCCTTGGCGACCCGTACGGCGGTGTTGGAGCCGCCCGCGGCCGGGGAGGGGATGATCTCGGCGCCCCACATGCCGAGCAGATCCCGGCGCTCCTGCGAGGTGTTCTCGGGCATCACGCACACCATGCGGTAGCCCTTGAGCTTGGCGGCCATGGCGAGGGAGATGCCGGTGTTGCCGGAGGTCGGCTCCAGGATCGTGCAGCCGGGGGTGAGCCGCCCCTCCTTCTCCGCCTGCTCGATCATGTGCAGCGCGGGACGGTCCTTGATCGAGCCGGTGGGGTTGCGGTCCTCCAGCTTGGCCCAGATGCGGACGTCCTCGGACGGCGACAGCCGCGGCAGGCACACCAGGGGGGTGTTGCCTACCGCGGCGATCGGGGAGTCGTAGCGCATGGGGATCAGGCCATACCGCCGGCCACGGCCGGCAGGATCGTGACGTTGTCGCCGTCGGTGAGCTTGGTGTTGATGCCGTCGAGGAAGCGGACGTCCTCGTCGTTCAGGTAGACGTTGACGAACCGGCGCAGCTCGCCGCCGTCCACGATGCGGGCCTGGATGCCCGCATGCCGGGTCTCGAGGTCGGCGAAGAGCTCGGCGAGGGTGTCCCCGGTGCCCTCCACCGCCTTCTGACCGTCGGTGTAGGTGCGGAGGATGGTGGGGATGCGGACCTCGATGGCCATGGCTCAGGACTCCTGTCGGAAGTTTTCGGCTGGTCGGTGCGCGCGCGGCAGCGCAGTACTGCGGGGGTGGTGCGGTGAGGCGCCGCGGCCCACGGCCGTACGGCGGCAGGGGTCAGCTCGGACAGAGGGCGCTGTTCAGCCTGCACAGGTCGACGTGCAGCCGCGCCACGAGCAGGGTGCCCGGCGTCTTTTCGCTCACGTCGTGGAAAACCATGCGGTCATCGTATCGATTCCCGGTACCCGACCCGGAGTGTGATCTCACACTCCGGACCCATTCCGACCGGCTGCTGAGACCACCCAGCTCAGACGGACGCCGGTGTCCCCGGTCGGGCAGGGCGCAGGGGGCCTCGGTACGGGCTCAGTATGCCTCGACGACGGTGACCTCCTCCTCGGTCACCTCGCCGTCCACGATCCGGAAGGAGCGGAACTGGAACTCGCCGAGGCCGTCGGTGTCGGCGGTGGAGACCAGGACGTAGTGGGCGCCGGGCTCGTTGGCGTAGGAGATGTCGGTGCGGGAGGGGCGGGCCTCGGTGGCCGTGTGGGAGTGGTAGATGATCACCGGCTCCTCGTCGCGGTCGTCCATCTCGCGGTAGAGCTTGAGCAGGTCGCCGGAGTCGAACTCGTAGAAGGTCGGCGACATGGCCGCGTTGAGCATGGGGATGAAGCGCTCGGGGCGGTCCGATCCGGCCGGCCCGGCGACGACGCCGCACGCCTCGTCGGGGTGGTCCTTGCGCGCGTGGGCGACGATCTGGTCGACGAGGGCCTGGGTGATAGTCAGCATGCCGGCAAGGATAAGCAGAGGGGCCGCCCCGTACCGAAGGGTGGTACGGGGCGGCCCACATGCTGAACGGGAGGTCAGCCGACCTTCTCCAGCTCCGGCTCGCGCCGCTCCGCGATCTGCGGGTTGCGGGCCTTCAGCACGGCCCAGCCGACGCCGAGGGCGGCGGCCCAGCCGGCCATCACGTAGAGGCAGACCCGCGAGTCGGCGTCGTAGGCGATGAGGCCGGTGACGAAGAGCAGGAAGACGATGGCGATCCAGCTGCACACCGCGCCGCCCGGCGCCGGGAAGGCGGAGGCGGGCAGGCGGCCGGCGACGACTTGACGGCGGTAGCGGACGTGGCTGACGAGGATCATCAGCCAGGTCCAGATGCCGGCCGCGGTGGCCACCGAGGTGACGTAGCCGAAGGCCTTCTCCGGGACGACGTAGTTCAGGACGACGCCGATGCCCATGAACAGGACCGAGACCGTGATGCCGAAGGCCGGCGTCCTGGTCGAGGACAGCTTGCGGAAGACCGCCGGGGCCTCACCGTTGTCGGCGAGGGTGCGCAGCATGCGGCCCGTGGAGTACATGCCGGAGTTGCAGGAGGACAGGGCCGCGGTCAGCACGACGAAGTTGACGATGCCGGCGCCGGCCGGGATGCCGATCACCGCGAAAGCCTTCACGAAGGGGCTCACCCCGGCCGCGAAGTCGGTCCACTTCACCACGCACAGGATCACGGTGAGGGCGCCGACGTAGAACAGCGCGATGCGCCAGGGCAGGGTGTTGATCGCCTTGGGCAGGGTCTTCTCGGGGTTCTCGGACTCGCCCGCGGTGACACCGACGAGCTCGACGGCGAGGTAGGCGAACATGACGCCCTGGAGCGTCATCAGGGACGAGCCGATGCCCTTGGGGAAGAAGCCGTCGAACTGCCAGAGGTTGGCGACCGAGGCCGTGTCACCGGCGTTGCTGAAGCCGAGGGTGAGCACGCCGAGGCCGATCACGATCATGCCGATCAGGGCGGTGACCTTGACCATCGAGAACCAGAACTCGAGCTCGCCGAAGACCTTCACCGAGATCAGGTTGACCCCGAAGAGGATCACCAGGAAGACCAGGGCCGTCACCCACTGGGGGACCGCCGGGAACCAGTAGTTGACGTAGATCGCGGCGGCGGTGAGCTCGGCCATGCCGGTGACGACCCACATCAGCCAGTACGTCCAGCCGGTGAAGTAGCCGAAGAACGGGCCGAGGAACTCGCGGGAGTACTCCGCGAAGGAGCCCGAGACCGGGCGGTACAGGAGCAGTTCGCCGAGCGCCCGCATGATGAAGAAGACGATGGCGCCGGCGAGGGCGTACATCAGGATGAGGCTGGGACCGGCCTTGGCGATGTTCGCCCCGGCTCCCAGGAAGAGGCCGACGCCGATGGCGCCGCCGATCGCGATCATCTGGACCTGGCGACTGCCGAGTCCGCGCTCGTACCCCTCTTCGGAGGTCTGCTCCGAGCCTGTGTCGACCTGAGCGGAGGTCATGTGTGTGGTGCGCCTTTCTCCATGCCGACCCGGGCCTCTCGTCGGCCTCGGATCGGGTCTCGATCCCCCCGGACTGAAATGGAGCTGAGCGGGCTCGGGTCCCGCTCGTGCCAGGCCGACGGTCGTCGGCGCTGTGGCGCACCCGGCCGAACATTCGGGTGGTGTTCGCCGGGCGGTCGTGAAGATTTATCACGGCCGCACCGCGGATCACCGGGGGGACTTGTGGCGCATCACACAAGGAGAAGGGAGCAAACAGCGCAGAAAACGGACACACCCGGCCGGACCGGTGACTCGATCGTTATCCGGATTTGAGCGTCCTCTGAGCGAACACGAAACCTGCACATTTCAGGGCAGGAGGGTGTTCACCAGCGTCTCCTGGAGCCCGCCCAGCCACAGATAGGCCATCACCATGGGCTTACGGGGGTCGTCGTCCGGGAGCCGGTAGAGGGCGTCGGTGTCGTCCTCGTCGGTGATCTCCAGCCGGGAGCCGATCGCCAGGCGCAGGTCGTTGAGGGAGCCCAGCCACTGCCGGGACTGCTCGACGGACAGCTCCAGGACCGCTCCGCCGTCGGCGGCCGGGGTGAGTGCGTCGAGGGTGCGCACGACCGTGAGGGCGTTCTCGCGCTTGCCGGACCGCAGGTCGTTCTCGGTGTAGCGGCGGAACTCGGCGGAGTGGGCCTGCCGCTCCCGGGCCTCCTCGGGCGCGGGGGTGCCCTCCGGGTCGCAGTAGGCGTCCGGGAAGAGCCGCTTGAGCACGGGGTCCTTCGGCGGTTCGCTCGGGCCCTCGGCGAAGAGCTCCGCGAGCGGGTCGCCGGAGGCGTCGGCGCCGGGTCCGGGGCCGATGAGCTCCAGCAACTGGACGGCGAGCGACCGGATGATGGAGATCTCGACGTCGTCGAGTGCGACGGCCGCGCCGCCGCCGGGGAGCGGTTCGAAGTGTCCTGGCATGGAGGAGGTTCGCTACTTCCGGTCCTGCGCGCGGGAGGGGGTCATTTCCGGTCCTGCTGGAGGGTGGCCCACAGGCCGTAGCCGTGCATCGCCTGCACGTCGCGTTCCATCTCCTCGCGGGTACCGCTGGAGACGACCGCCCGGCCCTTGTGGTGGACATCGAGCATGAGTTTGGTGGCCTTGTCCTTCGAGTACCCGAAGTACGTCTGGAAGACGTAGGTCACGTAGCTCATGAGGTTGACCGGGTCGTTGTGGACGATCGTGACCCAGGGGACGTCCGGCTCGGGTACGGCGAAGACCTCCTCCGCCGACTCGGTGCGTTCGATCTCTACGGGAGCGGGTGACGTCACAAGGCCCATGCTGCCACGGCCCCGATAAATCGTCACACTGACGCGAAGGGGTGTAGCATGCTCGTCATGAACACAGCGGACCTTGGGCTGCCGGTGGACGTTCCCTCGACGGCGCTCTTCACGGACCAGTACGAGCTCACGATGCTGCAGGCGGCCCTCAAGGCCGGTACCGCCGAACGGAGGTCGGTCTTCGAGGTCTTCACCCGGCGGCTGCCCGAGGGCCGCCGCTACGGCGTCGTCGCCGGCACCGGGCGGGTCCTGGACGCCGTGGAGAACTTCCGCTTCGACGCCGGCGTCCTGGCCTTCCTGCGCGAGAAGGGCATCGTCGACGAGGCGACCCTTCAGTGGCTCGCCGGCTACCGGTTCAGCGGCGACGTGTGGGGCTACCCCGAGGGCGAGGTGTACTTCCCGGGCTCGCCGATCATGCGCGTCGAGGGGTCGTTCGCCGAGTGCGTGCTGCTGGAGACCGTGATCCTGTCGATCCTCAACCACGACTCCGCGATCGCCGCGGCCGCCTCCCGGATGTCCTCGGCGGCGGGCACCCGCCCGCTGATCGAGATGGGCGCCCGCCGCACCCACGAGCTCGCGGCCGTGGCCGCCTCCCGCGCCGCCTACCTCGGCGGCTTCGCCTCCACCTCCGACCTCGCGGCCGGCTTCCGCTACAACATCCCGACCGTCGGCACCTCCGCCCACGCCTTCACCCTGCTCCACGACCACGAGCGGGACGCCTTCCGCGCCCAGGTGGACTCGCTGGGCCGGGGCACGACCCTGCTCGTGGACACCTACGACGTCGCCGAGGCCGTCCGCCTGGCCGTCGAGATCGCCGGGCCGGAGCTCGGCGCCGTGCGCATCGACTCCGGCGACCTGCTGCTGGTCGCGCACCGGGTGCGCCAGCAGCTGGACGAGCTCGGCGCGACCAGCACGAAGATCATCGTGACCTCGGACCTGGACGAGTACGCCATCGCCTCGCTGGCGGCGGCGCCCGTGGACGCGTACGGCGTCGGCACCCAGCTGGTGACCGGGTCCGGGCACCCGACGTGCTCGATGGTCTACAAGCTGGTCGCCCGCGCCGAGTCCGCCGACCCGAAGGCGCCGCTGGTGCCGGTGGCGAAGAAGTCCAGCGGCGGCAAGACGTCCATCGGCGGCCGCAAGTGGGCCGCGCGGCGGCTCGACGCCGACGGGGTCGCGGAGGCCGAGGTCGTCGGCACGGGACTCGTCCCGGCCGAGCTCGCCGACCGGCAGCTGCCGGTGGAGCTGATCAAGGGCGGCGACGTGATCGCCCGCGAGCCGCTGGACGTCGTTCGCGACCGGCATGCGGCCGCGCGGGCCGGCCTGCCGCTGTCGGCCACCCAGCTCTCCCGCGGGGAACCCGTCATTCCGACGGAGTACGTACACGTCCGCTCGGGTAGCCAGTAGCGGGCGCACACCGCACGCGCCCGCGGATACGCCCTGTCGTGCCCCCTCCCCTGCGCCCCCCGAACTCAATAGGCTCGGAAGTTCACCGGCCGGGCCCGCACCCCCCTTCTCTCCCCCCGACCCCATAGTCGAAGGACACCGACCATGCGCCGCGCCTTGATCGTCGTAGACGTGCAGAACGACTTCTGCGAGGGGGGCAGCCTCGCCGTGGCCGGGGGTGCCGACGTGGCCGCCGCCGTCACCGAGCTGATCGGGCAGGCGGCCGGCTCCGGCTACCAGCATGTGGTGGCCACCCGCGACCACCACATCGCGCCCGGCGGCCACTTCGCCGACAACCCCGACTTCGTCCACTCCTGGCCCGCGCACTGCGTCGCCGGCACGGAAGGCGTCGGTTTCCACCCGAACTTCGCGCCCGCCGTCGCCTCCGGCGCCGTCGACGCCGTCTTCGACAAGGGGGCGTACGCGGCGGCCTACAGCGGCTTCGAGGGCGCCGACGAGAACGGCGTGCCGCTGGCCGACTGGCTGCGCGCCCGGGACGTCGTCGAGGTCGACGTGGTCGGCATAGCCACCGACCACTGCGTCCGGGCCACCGCGCTGGACGCGGCCCGCGAGGGTTTCCGCACCCAGGTGCTGCTCGACCTGACGGCCGGCGTCGCCCAGGAGACCACCGACCGCGCCCTGGAGCAGATGCGAGAGGCGGGCGTGGAACTCACCGGCAAGCCGGTGGTCGCGTAGCCGGTCCCCCGGCGGGGGGACCCGAACCGGCACCGCCGGACAGCACGCCGTGGCTGATCACCGTCGCGGCGGGGCGAAGTGCACCGGCGTCCACCTGAGACGCCCGGTCAGGCGCCCCCGCCCCCGAGACGGACGGCCGACCACCCCTGCGCCCCGCCGGTCGCCGCAGCGACCCGGCCAAGGCCAGGACGGCACCGCCGGACGGCGGCGTCGTGACTGGTCGCCGTCGCGGCGGAGCGCAGTGCACCGGCGTAGAGACCGGCCCGAGACGCCCGGTCGAGCGCCCCGCCCCCGGGACGGACGGCCGATGCCCGCTGGGCCCTGCCGGTCGTCGCAGCGACACGGCCGGGGCAGGGACGGCACCGCCGGACGGCGGCGTCGTGACTGGTCGCCGTCGCGGCGGAGCGCAGTGCACCGGCGTAGAGACCGGCCCGAGACGCCCGGTCGAGCGCCCCGCCCCCGGGACGGACGGCCGATGCCCGCTGGGCCCTGCCGGTCGTCGCAGCGACACGGCCGGGGCAGGGACGGCACCGCCGGACGGCGGCGTCGTGACTGGTCGCCGTCGCGGCGGAGCGCAGTGCACCGGCGTAGAGACCGGCCCGAGACGCCCGGTCGAGCGCCCCGCCCCCGGGACGGACGGCCGATGCCCGCTGGGCCCTGCCGGTCGTCGCAGCGACACGGCCGGGGCAGGGACGGCACCGCCGGACGGCGGCGTCGTGACTGGTCGCCGTCGCGGCGGATGCGAAGTGCACCGGCGTCGGGAAGCGGCCTGAGACGCCCGGTCAGGGGTTGGTCATGCCGGGGTCGCCGGTCTGCGGAGGAGGGCCTTGATCGGGTGCCAGAGTTCCTGGACCAGGTCCGGGGCGGGCAGGACACCGTTGTCAGGGGCTGTGCGCCATATCAGGCCGTCGGGGTGGTGCAGGACGGCCGTGATCTCGTCCGGGGTCGGCGGGGCGGCGTTGCCCCGCAGGTAGACCGCCCGCATGCCCAGGTTGCGCAGCCTGGTCAGGGCGCGCGCCCGGTTGCGGGCGTGGACGAGGACACGGACGCAGTCCGTGCCGTCGGCGGTGGGGCTGGGCAGGTTCAGCGCCACCACCACGCTGCCGCTCGGCAGCTTGCAGAAACCTCCTGCGGCCATGCAGGTCACACCCCCGTGCGTGTCGGTGTCGAAGGGACTGTCAATAAGAACGGCACAGCACGCACCTAAACACGATCGGCGGCGACCCGCCAAGGGGTCACCGCCGATACGTCTCTGACCTGCGAAAACTCGAACTACTTCACCGCACGCCCCACCTCGAGCGAGATCGTCGAGCCGTCAAGGGCCTCCCGGACGATCTTGATCTTGGTGTTGGTGTCAGTGACCTTCACGCCCGCGGCCGGGTTCGAGGCGTCGTAGTAGGTGCTCGCGTGGTCGTTGAAGACCGGCACCCCCCACGACCACTTGATCTTGGTCGCGACGTCCGCCTTGTGCAGCGTGATGCCGTCCGTCGGGTACAGGCTGAACGGCGAGTCGTAGGCCTGGATGCGGCCCCGCATCAGCGTGCCGTCGGACCACTTCAGCGGCACCGGGTGCGAGTCGATCGGCAGGATCTGGCCCGTGCCCGGGTGGTCACCGGTGTTGTTGTCCGGCTGGGAGGTGTCCCACTTCCAGATCAACAGGCCGTTCTGGTACGGGTAGTGCTCCACCCAGTCCGGACGGGTCGTCGAGAAGCCGAAGTTGTACGGGCCGACCTTCAGGGTCTTGTCGTACGACACGTACTGGCGGTTCTCGGCGATGTAGTACTGCTTGTAGTCCTTGGTGAAGGACGCGCCGATGCGGGAGAAGCCGCTCGCGGCCCAACCGGCGTCCGCGGACTCGGCGTTGTCGGAGAACACCGCCGCACCGTCGGCCGTGACGGTGATCTCGTCGGCCGCGAAGCCCTTGAGCGCCACACCGCCGTCCGTCTGGTAGCGGAAGCGCAGGTCGATCTTCTTGCCCGCGTAGGCGTCGAGCGAGTACGACAGCTTCTTGTAGCCGTCGACCGTGCCCGTCAGCGCCGGCTTGTCGCTGCCGTCGCGCGGGATGGCCTGGCCGTCCACCGTGCCGTCGAGAGCGGTCCAGTTGGCGCCGCCGTCGGTCGAGACCTCCGCGTACAGGAAGTCGTAGTTCGCCTCGATGTCGTAGTAGCCGTCGAGGGTCAGCGCCGCCGAGGACTTGCCGGTGAGGTCCACCGACCGGGTCAGCGTGTTCTTCAGGTCGTTGCCGCTGCCGCTCCACCACTGGGTCGAGCCCTGCGCCGGGGTGACCACCTCGGTGGTGACCGCCTTGTCGGGCAGCGTGACCACCAGGGCCTGCTTGTTCTTGGTGTTGTACTCGGCGACGCCCAGCTTGTGCTTCGACTTCGTCGCGGCCTTCGCCGTGTCGTAGTTCAGCCAGCCCAGCTGGAGCTTGTCCCAGGCGTTCATGTCGCCCGGCAGGTCGCCGATGGCGTTCTTGCCGGTGCCGAGCCAGGAACCGGAGGACATCAGCGTCCAGAACCCGGTGGAGTTCTCGCCGCCGTTGGTGTCGTACTCGTCCGGCAGGCCGAGGTCGTGGCCGTACTCGTGGGCGTAGACGCCGAGTCCGCCGTTCTCCGGCTGCATCGTGTAGTCGCCGACCCAGACGCCGGTGTCGCCGACCTGGGTGCCGCCGAGCCGGTTGTTCGCGGGGCCGGTGGCGCCGGCGTCCGAGCCGAAGGCGTACCAGCGGTGCGCCCAGATCGCGTCGGTGCCCTGGGCGCCGCCGCCCGCGGACTCGTCCTCGCCGGCGTGCACGATCTGGAAGTGGTCGACGTAGCCGTCGGGCTCGTTGAAGTCGCCGTCGCCGTCGTAGTCGTAGCGGTCCCACTGGTCGTACTGGGCGAGGTCCGCCTTGATGTCGGCGTCGGACTTGCCGGCCGCCTTCTGGCCGGCGACCCAGGAGGTCAGGCCGTCGCGGACCAGGTTCCAGACGCTGGAGCAGGTCGTCGAGCCGCAGGCGTTGTTGCCGTAACGGGCCTCGTTGTAGGGGACCTTGACCCAGTCGGTGACCTCGCCGTCGACCGAGTAGCGGCCCGAGGACTGCTTCTCGTAGTACTTCTTCAGCGACTCGGTGTTCTTGCCGGTGCCGAAGTACAGGTCCTGGAAGTGCTGCTGGTCGTAGTCCGCCTGCCAGGCGGTGGAGTTGTCCTTGGCCCGGTCCGGCTCGGCTATCTGGTTGTGCAGCGGGCCCGCGGTGCCGCCGTAGCGGCTGTCGACCTGGTCGCCGAACTCGACCAGGATCGTGAAGATCTTGTCCGTCTTCTCGCGGCCCAGTTCGACGTACTTGCCGTCGCCCTTCTTGCTCTTGAGCTGGACGACCCGCGAACCGTCGCGGTCCTTGGCCGACGCCTTGCCGGATATGACCTGGTTCAGGGCCTCCTGGCGCTGGGCCTCCTGGGTCTTGGAGAGCGGACCGTCGAGGTCGTGCTCCTTCGTGCTCTGGGCCGCGGCCGGGTCACGGCGGTCCACGGTGGCGGACTTGGCGCTGTCGGCGGCCTGCGCCACGCCGAACGTCGAGAGCGTGGCCGTCGCCGCCGCGAGTGCGACACCGACCGCGCCGGCTCTGAACGTCCATGGTTTAAGAGTCACTTGAGTTCCTCGTGGTCACGGTGGTAAGTCAAGTGACGCAATTTGACTAGAGGATGGTAAGAAAAGACAGACCTTGACTTGAGCAGGACAAGTGCACTATGCGGAGCCGGGGTTCGCTCAGCGGACACCCCGACCGGCGCGTTCGAACGTCCACTTGATGGACGCCATGAATCCGTGCGCCCCCTGTGCACCGGCACTGTTGGTTAGGTCACGCTTACTGTTCGTTCCAGTCGGGCACACACGCGATTAGAGTCGGATGGCGGCACGCCCCGAAACCGGCGGAAAGCCAGGCCGACGCCCCCCGTGGACCCCCACTTCCGAGGACACGATTGCCATGCCTCGTCCGACTGCCGCACAGCTCACCTACGGCTCCTGCACCGTCATCTTCTCGACGCTCGCCATGCTGCTGCTGTCCCAGACGAGTTCGGGGTTGGGGATCGCGGTCATCGCCGTCTCGGCGCTCGCCCTCGGCCTCCTCGTCGCCATGACGGTGCCGCTGCCGAGGACGAAGGTCGTCGCGGTCTCCCGGCCCGCGCCGCAGCAGGCCGAGGAGCCCGTGCCCGCCGTGGCCTCGGGCTCGTCGAAGGCGGCCTGAGCCGGTTTCACCGGCGCCGGTCAGCCGGTGCTGACCACCACCGTCTTCGCCGCCTTGTCGTGCAGGCCCTGCTTGTAGGGCCGGTCGAAGTAGCTCCAGCCGCCACAGATCGCGGTCCAGATGCAGGCGCAGCAGAACGCGAACGGGATCCACAGCACCGCCGCCCGCGCGAGCGAGGTCTGCACCGAGGGCGTGGCGCCGTTGTCGAGGTTCGCCACCCGCATCTTCAGCCACTTCTTGCCGAGCGTCTGCCCGGAGTTGCTGATCATGAAGGTGTCGTAGGCGATGTAGAGCACGGCGGCGATGAGGGACTGGGTGAAGGACTTGCCGACCGCCACGTTGTTGCCGTTGACGGTGTACTCGTGCACGCCGATCGGCCAGGTGACCAGCCAGACGACGATGCCGACGAGGATCAGGTCGATGATCCGGGCCAGCGTGCGCCTGCCGCTGTCGGCGAGCGGGGGCATCCCGGCGAGCGGGTCGCCGGGGTGGGGGCCGCCGCCGTAGGGGTCACCACCGTAGGGCGGCGGCTGCTGCCCCGGAGGCGGCTGCTGACCGTAGGGCGGCTGCTGACCGCCGTGGGGCGGTTGCTGACCGCCATAGGGGGGTTGTTGACCGCCGTACGGCGGCTGCTGACCGCCTGGGGGCGGTTGCTGGCCGGGCGGAGGCTGTTTCCTGAACGGGTCGTCTTCCGGCGGCTGCTGTCCCGAGCCGGGCGGTTCGGTCGTCATGGCCCGAGTGGACCGCGAACCCCCCGGCTCCGCATCCGGCGGACGGCCGTCCGGAGTACCGATTCGCGTACGCCGTACGGCCGACCCCCTCAGCCCGCGACGAACGTACGCGCCGCCTTGTCGTGCCAGCACTGGCGCCACGGCCGGTCGAACAGGCACCACGCCACACCCACGACGCCGATGCCGAGCAGCCCGGGCACGCAGTAGACGAGCCAGCGGCGCAGCGCCCCGCCGAAGGTCGGCGGCTGGTGCGCCTCGATGTCCCGCACCTCCAGGCCGAGCAGCTTCTTGCCGAGCGTGCGGCCCCATTTGGCGGTGGGCAGCGCCTCGTAGAGGACCCCGACGACGAGCAGGACGGCCAGGATGATGCCGAAGTAGACCGAGGTCGTCCCGTCCAGCAGCCAGACGGTGACGGTCCGTCCGCTGAGCTTCGCCTCGTCGATCTTGCCGTTGATGTGGTCGACCGCCTTGGTGCCGAGCGGGACGGCGGCCGCGGCGGTGACGCCGGCGACGACGACCGTGTCCAGCAGCCGGGCGGTGAGCCGCTTGCCCAGGCCCGCCGGGCGGGCGGCGGCCGCGTTCATGGCGGCCTGCTGGAAGATGTCCGCCACCGGCGGCTTCCAGGGCGTGACGGGCTGCTCCTCCTCGGCCCCCGCGAGCCGGTGCACCTGCTGGGCCCAGGAGGCCTGGCCGCCGCCGGGTCCGGCGGCCATCGGGGTGGCGGCGGGCTGGGGGCCGCCGGGCTGGGGCGGCACCGAGACGGAGGGCTGCTGGGAGAGCGCGGCCGGGGCGGCGCCCTGGGCGGCCTGCGCCTGCGCCGCGTGTTCGGCGGCGGCGGCCAGGCCGGCGTTGAACCCGGGAGCACCG
>NZ_JAMGBF010000363.1 GCF_023516615.1 Streptomyces panaciradicis | reverse complement strand
GTCCGGGCACGTGATCGTGCCGGCACCGGCGTTGGCGTTGCCCCCGGCGTTGTTTCCGGCGCCCGCGTTGCCTGCGTTGCCTGCGTTGCCCGCATTACCCGCGTTGCCGTTGGCGTTGCCGGCCGCGTTGCCGTTGTTGGCGCCGCCCGCGCCCGCGCCCGCGCCCGCACCCGCTCCGTTCAGCGCGCAGGGCGCGAGCGCGTCCAGGCCGGTCGGCTTGGCCGCCGTACGGCCGATGGCCGTGGCGATGCGGTTGACCGTGGCCACGCGCTTGTCCTTGAGCGGGCCGAGGATGGCGTTGT
>NZ_JAMGBF010000362.1 GCF_023516615.1 Streptomyces panaciradicis | reverse complement strand
GAGGGGCCCTCAGTCATGTGCAGCGAGCTGCGCTCAGCGCCAGCTGTGCGGCGCCCGGAAGCCGTTCTCGCGCTCCAGGCGGCGCCAGCCGGCCTTCGGGCGGCCGCGGTGGGCCGGCTCGGTGGCGGGCTGGGCGGCCGCGCGGGCCAGGAGGACGGCCGTGATGGCGGCGACTTCCTCGGGGTCGGCGTGGCCCTTCTCGACGCGGATGTCAGGGGTGCTCATAGGTCTCAGTCTCCGTGAGAGAGGTTTCCGCGAGGGTGTCGCGGAGGGTCCGCTGGGTTACTGCGGGGGGTTGCCGT
>NZ_JAMGBF010000361.1 GCF_023516615.1 Streptomyces panaciradicis | reverse complement strand
AGGTCGATGAGCATGGGGAAGTCACGGGAGGGCAGGCAGTCGCCGTACCAGGAGGACTTCAGCGACCCGCCCCTGCCGAAGACGTCCAGCAGCGGCAGCTCCAGCTTCATCTCCGGGGTGGGCACCCCGACCAGTACGACCGTGCCGGCCAGGTCACGGGCGTAGAAGGCCTGCTTGTACGTCTCCGGGCGGCCGACCGCCTCGATCACGACGTCCGCGCCGAACCCGCCGGTCAGCTCACGGATCGCCTCCACCGCGTCGTTCTCCTTGGAGTTGACGGTGTGGGTGGCGCCCAGCTTCTTCGC
>NZ_JAMGBF010000360.1 GCF_023516615.1 Streptomyces panaciradicis | reverse complement strand
TGGATCATGCCGCTGCAGATCGGCGCCCCGGACGTGGCCTTCCCCCGGCTGAACATGTTCGCCTACTGGCTGTACCTGTTCGGCTCGACGATCGCGGTGGGCGGCTTCCTGACCCCGCAGGGCGCGGCCGACTTCGGCTGGTTCGCCTACTCCCCGCTGTCGGACGCGGTCCGCTCGCCGGGCGTCGGCGCCGACATGTGGATCATGGGTCTGGCCTTCTCCGGCTTCGGCACCATCCTCGGCGCGGTCAACTTCATCACCACGATCATCTGCATGCGCGCGCCCGGCATGACGATGTTCCGCATGCC
>NZ_JAMGBF010000036.1 GCF_023516615.1 Streptomyces panaciradicis | reverse complement strand
CCGGCTGGCGCGTCCTCGCCCCCTCCTGCGCGGGCTGCGTCCGCGGCCGTACGTCCGTCTCGCTCGCCGCGTTCGCCCGGCTGGCGGGGGAGGGCCTGCGCGTCGTCGCCGCGGCCGAGGACGCCCGGCCGGCGGCCGGCGCCGATCCCACCGCCGCCGGCTCACTCGGCGTGCCCGAACTGGTCGCGGAGGCGGCGCTGTTGCAGGCCCGTCTCGACTGGTTCCAGACCCAGCTGGCCAGGCTCGGGGAGCCCGGCGGCCGGGGAGGCCGGCAGGGGTAGCCGGGGAGGTGACGGGTACCCGGGGTGTTCCCAACGTTTTCGAACGACAGGAACACGAGAGGAGGCGACCGTGACCGGGACCACCACCCCCCGGCCGGTGCGCGACGAGCAGCACTCCGTGGGTGAACTCGTCAACAAGGCCACCGAACAGCTCTCCCGGCTCCTACGACAGGAAGTGGCCCTCGCCAAGGAAGAGCTCGCCGCCAAGGGGAGGCGCGCCGGACGCGGTGGCGGACTGCTCGGGGCGGCGGGCGCGTTCGCGTACGCCGGACTGCTCGCCGCGGCCGGGACGGCGATCGCCGCTCTCTCGCTGGTGCTGTCCGTGTGGGCCGCGGCGCTCATCGTCACAGCGGTGCTGTTCGTGATCGCCGCCGTCCTCGGCGCGACGGGCCGCGCCCAGCTGCGCAAGGCCACGCCCCCCACGCCGGAGGAGGCCCTCGGCAGTGTCAAGGCCGATGTCGAGGAGATCAAGGAAAGGGCACACCGATGACGGACAGGGCGGCCGGGGAGACGGGCGCCGAGGGAGCCGAGGAGCTGCGGCGGCAGATCGAGCGGACCCGCAGTGAACTGGGCGACACGGTTGAGGAGTTGGCAGGAAAGATGGACGTCAAGGGCCGCGCGCGGGCCCGCGCGGCCGACCTCAGGGACAAGGCGGGCGCGATGAGCGTGCAGCTGCGGAGCACGGCGGCCCAGGCGGGTCACACCGTGCAGCAGCGCGCCACGCAGGCGGGCCACAAGGTGCAGGACACGGCCGCCAAGGCCGGTCACCAGGCACACGACCGGGCGCTGAAGGCGGGCCACACCGCCCAGGACCGCACGGTACGCACCCGGCACACCCTGGAGGACAGGGCGGAACACGGCATGCCGTGGCCGGCCGGTCCCGTCGTGAAGGCGGCGGTCCGCCACCCGCGGCCGGCGCTGCTCATCGGCGCGGCGGTGCTGGCGGTCGCGGTGGTGTCGTGGAGGTACCCCAAGAAGTAGCCGCGGGACGAGGGGCGGTCGGCAGGAACGCGTCGGCCGGGTGCCGGACGGGCTCAACAACCCGTCCGGCACCCGGCCGGTTCGTTCGCACAGCCTGTTCGTTCGCCCGGCCGGTCCGTCCTCAGGGCCGCACCGGCGGCTCGGCGGCCGGCACGCCGCCGGTCCCGCCGCTGTCGCTCAGCTGCGTCACGGCGTCCCGCAGGACGTCCCGCGCGGGGCCCGGCGCGAGCCCTGCGATGTTGTCGACGATCCCGTCCGTGGCACCGCGCCCGACCACCCCGAGCAGGGACACCAGCAACAGCAGCGCCGGGAACAGCGACAGCACGCCGTAGTACGTGAGCGCCGCCGCGCGGTCGGAGAGCTCGTCGTCCAGCAGTTCCCTCGCCGTGCGCCGCACCACCGCCCGCCAGGAGCGCGCGGGCAATCGGGTGGGACTGTCCTTGTCGGCCGTGACCGGCGGGTCTCCCGAAGTCCCTTCCCGAATCGGCGAGTTGATGTGAATCACTGTCCGGGACTCACCGAACACTCGAATCGCCTGGACAAAAAAAGTTTTCGGTGAGACGGTGGACGCATGCTGGACGTCACCGTGATCGAGGACCCCGAGGCCGCCGCCGTCTCCCTGGACCCCATACGGGCCCGGCTGCTCGCCGAGCTGGCCGCCGGGCCCGCCTCGGCGGCCATGCTCGCCGGGCAGGTCGGGCTTCCGCGGCAGAAGGTGAACTACCACCTCAAGGCGCTGGAGCGGCACGGCCTGGTCGAGCTGGCCGGCGAGCGCCGCAAGGGAAACGTCACCGAGCGGCTGATGCGGGCGACCGCGGCGTCGTACGTCATCTCGCCACTCGCCCTCGCCGCCGTGCAGCCGGACCCGGACCGCTTCCGCGACCAGCTCTCCGCCCGCTGGCTGCTGGCCCTCGGCGCCCGGCTGGTGCGCGACGTCGGGTCGTTGATCACCGGCGCGGCCAAGGCCCGCAAACGGCTGGCCACCTATGCCCTGGACGGCGAGGTCCGCTTCGCCTCGGCCGCCGAACGGGCCGCGTTCATCGAGGAGTTGACGGCCGGGGTCACCGCCCTGGTCCGCAAGTACGACGCCCCGGACGCCGAGGGCGGCCGTGACCACCGGATCGTCGTCGCCGTCCACCCCACCCTCAAGGCAGCCCAGCCGCCACAGGTACCGCAGTAGTCAGGAGCCCACCATGCCCAAGGAATTCGAGATCGTCCGGGAGTTCGAGGTCGACGCCACCCCCGAGCAGGTCTGGGAGGCGATCACCACCGGAACCGGCGGCTATCTGTGGCCGATGGACCCACCGGAGCCCAAGGTGGGAGGCGCCGGGCCCTTCGGGTCCACGGTCACCGCCTGGGACCCGCCGCACCGCTACACCAACCGCGTCGCGGACGTCGAGGGCATCGCCGGGCAGACGATGAACCAGCTCGACCACACCATCGAACCCCGCGACGAGGGGCGCCGGGCCTGGGTGCGGTACGTGCACAGCGGCATCTTCGTCGACGACTGGGACAACCAGTACGACGGCGCCGCCAAGCACACCGACTTCTACCTGCACACCCTGCGCGAGTACCTGGTCCACTTCGCGCCCCGGCCGGCCGCGTTCGCCACCTTCGACGGGCCCGAGGCCTCGAAGGCCCCCGACGCCCTGGCCGTCGTGGGACGGGCCCTCGGGGTCGGCGAGGACGTCGCCGCCGGCACCCGGGTGACGGTCCACGGACCGGACGACTTCGACGCCGTGGTCGACTTCCGCAACCCGTACTTCATCGGGCTGCGCACCGACCGGGGCCTGACCCGCGTCTTCGGACGCAACCACTGGGGCCACCCGGTCGGCATCTCGCTGCACGACTTCACCCCGGGCACCGACATCAAGGAGTGCGAGAGCGCCTGGCAGGGCTGGCTGAACGGCGTGTTCGACCAGCCCTGACCGGGCGCGGGTGTCACGGACGGAAGCGCAGCACCTGCGGGTCGTGGTCGCTGATCTGGTCGTGGAACTCCGAGTTGATGTGCACGGAGTCGTAGTCCAGGTCGCAGCCGCGCCGGATCGACGGGCTCACCAGGATCTGGTCCAGAACCTGCTGGTTGCCCTGGTAGTCGTAGGTGTACCGCTCGCTCTTCGGCAGGGACTTGATCGCCGACCACAGCTCGCCGTCACCCTCGAGGATCTGGGCGGTGCCGGAGAAGTCGAAGTCGTTCATGTCGCCGAGCGCGATGACGTCCGCGTTCTTCTGGACGTCGAGGATGCTCTTGACGAACCCGTTGACCAGCGTCGCCTGCGCGTGGCGCTGGGTCTCCGAGCTGCGCGTCGGGGGCTGGTACTGCGAGGTCAGCCCCTGGTCGCCACCCTTGGAGTTGAGGTGGTTGGCGATCACGAAGACCGTGCGGCCGCGGAAGACGAACTCGCCGGCCAGCGGCTTGCGGCTGGACTTCCAGGCGTCGTTCGCCGGCTCGATGCGGCCCGGGGAGGCCGTCAGCTGCGCCTTGCCGCGCACCTTGGTGACACCGACGGCCGTCGTGGAGTCGCCGCCCGCGCGGTCGGTGAAGGACACCCGCTCCGGGTTGAACAGGAACACCTGGCGGATGTTGCCGCCGGGCTCGCCGCCGTCCTGGTCGTTGACCGGGTCGATCGAGCGCCAGTCGTACTTCGGGCCGCCCGCCGCGACGATCGCGTCGATCAGCTTGTTCACGGTCGCGCTCGCGTCGACGACACCGTCGTCCGTCGCGCCGTCGTTGTCCTGGATCTCCTCCAGGGACACGATGTCCGGCGACTGCAGGTTGTTCACGATCGCGGCGGCGTGCGCGGCGAACGTGGTGTCGGACGGGTCGAGGTTCTCGACGTTGTACGTCGCCACCGCCAGCTCGCCCCGCGCCTGCTTGCGGGTGGTCTCGCGCTGCAGCCCGCCGCTCTTGAGGGTGCCCAGCTCGCTCGCGGCCAGGGTGTAGCCGCCGTACTGGTTGTAGTCCAGCGGGCCGGTCGTGGTGCCGGTCAGCGTGTCGCCGACGTTCGCCACCGGGAAGCCGGAGGTCGGGCCCAGCGTCTGGATCTGCAGCCGGCCGGTGTTCTGGGAGTCGTAGGAGCCGTAGAGGGCGCCGCCGCGGCGGGTGCGGTTCTCGTGCGGCTTCACCGTGACCCACAGCTCGCTGTAGGGATCGGTGGCGGTGACCACGCGGGCGTCGGCGACCTGGACGTTCATGCCCTCCAGGGACTCGTAGTAGTCCAGGGCGTACGTCGAGGGCTCCAGCGGCAGGGCGTTGATCGAGCCGTTCGCGGCGCTGTCGCCGGCCGGGGTGTACTCGTCCGGCACCGAGTCGGCGTCGATCACCGTCGGCGCCGGGACCGCGTTGCCGGTGGAGACGGTGGCGACCGTCGGCTTGGTGATCTCCGTGACCGACTGGTTGCCGGACGAGGTGCCGCCCGGGACGTACTCGGAGACCGTGCCGGAGACCGTCACCGAGTCGCCGACCGCGACCTTCGGGGTGGAGCTCGTGAAGACGAAGACGCCCTCGCTGGTGGCCGGGTCGTCGTCCGGGGTGGGGTCCTGCATCCAGAAGCCTCTGGAGGAGCCGTAGGTGCGCGTGCCCGTGACGATGCCGGGCACGTCCGCCACCTTCTGGCCGGCGTACGGGGATATTCGGGTCGTGCCCTGGACGTCGTGGATGCGCACGGAGTCGGCGTGCGCCGGGGAGGTCAGGGCGACGGCGGACGCCGCGGAGCACACGGCGGCGACGGTGAGCGCGGCGAGACGCGCGGAGGACTTGCTCGGCAACGGAATCCCTCCGGGGATGTTCGTGAGTGCCGGGACGAGGGTGGGTCGTGGGGGGAGGGTGACGCGCGTAGAAAACAGTGAACAGTTGTCCCCCGAGTTTCTACGCGCGTCAATCTCCTGCCTGCTCCGGCCAGTTGTCAAGGTTTCGGCCATGTACGAGGGCCGACGACGAGATGAACCGGGCGGCATAGGTGGAAATCCGTCTAGGCTGAGCCACTGAGTCGTACGTCGTCCAGGTGGTCGTACGGTCTTCGAGGCGCCCGAGGAGAACCGAGCCGATGTCAGACAGCTCCCCCCTGCCGCCCGTGCGGCTGCACCCCGAAGCGGAGCTGGCGCGGGACGCGCTGTCCACGCCCCTGCTGTCCCGGGCCGCGAGGCTGGCCCGCTGGGCCGGTCCGGACACCCGCGTCGACGCCGGGGGAGAGCTCGCCGAGGAGCAGCTGCCGGCCGCCGCCGAGGTGCTGGGCCTGACCGGGGACGACGCCGCGGCCGACGCGGGCGAGGCCTGGCGGGCCGCCGTGGACACCGGCCTGGTGGAGATCGTCGACGAGGAGGCGGGCACCGTCACGGCCGGACAGGAGCTGGCCCTGCTCACCGCCGGCTCCCCGCACGACGTGCTCGCCGTGTGGCAGGGCGTCCTGGAGACGGTGCTCGCCGACGCCAGTGTCCCGGACATCGAGGGCCTGGAGGAGGCCCTGGCCGAGGACGGCGAACTCGACCTCTCCGGGCTGGAGTGGGACCCCGAGGCGGAGGCCGCGTTCCTCGACGGCGTCCTCGGCAACCTCTACCTGCTCACCGTCAGCGAGGACGGCCCCGGTGACGCGCCCGTGCCGCTGCCGGCGCTCGCCGCCTCGATGATCGTGCCCTCCGACATGGGGGAGCCCACCAACGACGTCCTGGAGCAGGTCTCCGACGCGATGATGCGGCTGGACGACCAGTTCCGGCTGCTGCAGCCGGTCGGGCTCGTCGAGTACCAGCCCGTCGACGAGGCCCTGATGGCCGACGCCGACGAGGAGCCCGCCGCACCCGTCGACGACACGGACGTCTCCCGCTACGGCATGGTGCGGCTGACCCCGCTCGGGCTCTACGGGCTGCGGGCGCGGCTGCTGGAGGCCGGCTTCACCGCGCCGGCCGTGGGCGACCTCGCCGACAAGGGGGCCGACGCGCTGCTGGACGGCACGGCGACGTTCCCCGCCGGGGCCGCGCAGGCCGAGACCGAGCAGTGGCTCGCCCGGCGCGAACCCCTCGCCGCGGCACGCGAGTTGCTGGCGGCGGCGCGCGGCGCGGACGCCGGCGCCCCCTTGCGGCGGCTGCGCTGCCAGCAGGCCCTGTCACTGGTCGGCGTCGAGGCGGAACCCGCGCTGCGCGAGGTCCTCGACGACGCCGAACTGGGCGGCCTGGCCCGCGTATGGCTCGCCGAGCGGGGCGTGCCGGACGTGCCGCCCCCCTCGGAGGCGATGATCTTCTGGCTCACCATCGACACGGTCGCCGCACAGCTGGCCGCCGAGGGCAACTCCGACGAACTGCGCGAGCTGGTGCAGGGGCTGGCCGCACAGCACGGCGAGTTCTTCGCCACGGCCTGGCGGGTGGACCACCCGGCCACCGCGGACGTCCTGGAGGCGATGGGCCGGCTGCACCCGGACAAGCGGGTGGCCAAGGAGGCACGCAAGGCGGCCTTCAAGGCGAGGTCGCAGCAGGGGGGTTGAGCGAGCGCTCTCAAGACGCGCTCCCGGCAGAGTCGTTGAGCGGGCCCTTGCAAGATGCTTTCCTGGTACGGCCGTTGAGCGGGCCCTTGCAAGACGCGCTTCTGGTACGGCCGTTGAGCGGGCCCTTGCAAGACGCGGTCCTGGCGGGGCGGTTGTGCGAGTCGCTTCAAGGCCCGCTCCCGGCAGGGCGGTTGAGCGAGCCCTTTCAAGGCCCGCTCCCGGTAGGGTCGTTGAGCGGGCCTTGCAAGATGCGTTCCTGGTCAGGCCGTTGAGTGGGCCCTTGCAAGACGCGCTTCTGGTACGGCCGTTGAGCGGGCCCTTGCAAGACGCGGTCCTGGCGGGGCGGTTGTGCGAGTCGCTTCAAGGCCCGCTCCCGGCAGGGCGGTTGAGCGAGCCCTTTCAAGGCCCGCTCCCGGTAGGGTCGTTGAGCGGGCCTTGCAAGATGCGTTCCTGGTCAGGCCGTTGAGTGGGCCCTTGCAAGACGCGCTTCTGGCAGAGCGGTTGAGCGGGGACTTTCAAGTCGCGTTCGCGGCAGGGCCGTTGAGCGAGTCCTTTCAAGGCCCGCTCCCGGCAGGGCGGTTGAGCGAGCCCTTTCTAGGCCCGCTCCCGGTAGGGTCGTTGAGCGGGCCTTGCAAGATGCGTTCCTGGTCCGGCCGTTGAGCGGGCCCTTGCAAGACGCGCTTCTGGCAGAGCGGTTGAGCGGGGACTTTCAAGTCGCGTTCTCGGCAGGGCCGTTGAGCGAGTCCTTTCAAGGCCCGCGCCCGGCCGGGCGGTGAACGTGCCGTGGCCCCCGCGCTCGGCGGGGCCCACGGGCCGTCACAGCCTTCAGCAGTGGTAGACCGTCGTGTGCTTGAACGACGACGTCGCCCCGTTGAAGCCGTACGTCCCCCGGTAGGCCGGCGGGTTCTGGAACTCGCCGACGATGGTGACCGTCGCCGTGTTGTCGTGGCGTGTGGCGTCCAGGCGGACGCTCTCACCCATGAACCCGCCCGTGATGTTCCACGGCGGCCCCGAGATGGTGCCCGTGATCTGGCCGCCTGTGACGACGTACGGGTAGGTGTTGGGGTTGTACCGCACCTCCAGTTCCCAGGTCACCGTAGCCCCGTTGTGCAGCTCCAGCCGCGCCGTCGCGGCCACCGCCTCCGGCGACACCTCCGCCCGCGGCGCGAACGCCTCGTCGCGGGTCTTCACCTCGGCGCCCTGCGCGTTGTGGAAGCGGTGCTCCACGCTGTGCGCGCCCTTCTGCCCGCGTGCCTGTGTGGTCATGGAACCAGGCCCTTCCTCGTGCGGAATCGGATGACCCTCAGGCCAGCTGTTCGGCGATCTCGACGCGCAGCAGCGCGCGGACGTTCTCGATGTGGTTGGCGACCGTGACGACCGAGGACCCCGCGAAGAGCAGGCCCAGCGCCACGGTGTCGAGCGAGGTGACCAGCGAACCCGAGTCACCGCCCGCCGAGATGTTCGTGGTGAGGATCTGGTCCTTGAAGCGGGCCGTGCCCGCCGCGCCGTAGTTGACGTCGATCGTCGCGTCGACCGCGATGATCCGGCCGAAGCTGATGTTGGTCGTCCGCCCGGTCTTCTTCACCAGATCACCGACGGCCACATTGGCCTTGCGCCGCCAGGCCCGCGGCGCCCCGCTGAAGTACTGCTCCCGGGTGGCGTCCTGGAACTCCACCGCCCCCAGCGCGCAGTCCACCACGTTGTTGTGCCGCTCCAACGGGATCTGCGGGGCGAACTGGATGGTGATGAAGCGGTCCAGCGTCGCGATCCGGTCGGCCGGGTCCGTGCCGCCGTCGAACACACCGGGCTGCACGATCGCGCTGCCCGACTGCGCCCGGTTGGAGTCGGCCAGGACGTGGTTGTTGGACAGCACGTAGAACTTCGCCGGTACGCCCAGACCAGGGCCCGGCGGGTCGACCGTCGCGCCCGGCAGGAAGTCGTACACCACCGAGCCCAGCGTGCCCGCCGTCACCCGTACGTTGCCGATCGAGAAGCCCGAAGGGCACGGCCGCATACGGCGCTTGAGGATCTGCGGCTCGAACACGCCCGGCGCCGCCGGCTCCTCCAGCACCGGCTGCGCGAGCCGCGCCAGCTGCTCCTGGAGCCCGCTGTCGGCGCCGTACGACGGCTCCCGCCGGCCCGCCGGCGAGCGCTGCTGCTGCCGCTGCGCGGCCACATGGCCGACCGCCACCACGTCCGTCGGCGTGCCGTCGTCCATCCGGTACGGGATCACGTCCCGCTCCGGCAGCATCGATTCCGGCACCTTCTGCGTCACGAACACCAACACGGCCTCCCGGCCTGTCGGTTCACCCCCGCTCCACTTCACGCCGTGGCCGAAGCCCACGACGTTCGCCAGCGGCTGCTCGCGGCGCAGGAAGTCCGACAGCGCCTGCTGCCGGGAGGAGTCGCTGAGCTGTCCGCCGGTGGGTCCTCGCATCAGTTCGGGCTGGCTCGTCACGGCCAGACCACCTTCTTTCCCCGGTTTCACCGCGGTTCCGTGACCCCGGCTACTCCTGCGCGGACACCTCGCCGATCGCGAGCACGCGCACGGGTACGCCGTCGAGTTCCTCCGGAACCACGTCCTCGTCCCTGAGCCGGTCCCTGGGCACCTTGCGGGTCACGAAGACGACGATGACGTCCCGGCCCGTGGCCTCGTCCCTCCCGGTCCCGACCCCCGTCACATTGGGCAGGCCCATCAGCCGGCCCTCATGGAGGCTGCGCGCACGACGTGCGTCCACTTCGGCTCGCCTCCCCCGGGTTCTCCAGGCAAGAGGGTGTCTATTGCCCCGAACACCGCCGGTCAAGGTGGTCTGCGGTAAATCATGGGATTGGCGACATTTGGTGCCGGTCGACCTTGTTTACGAAGATTCGTCCGACCAATTACCCGGGCGCGAGGGACTTTTGCTTCCCGTGGGCCGCCGCGTACGGATTCATGGAACTGCGTCCGATGGCGTCGCCCGGTGTTCAACTCCCGTTCAGGCGTGGGCGGGACGGTGTCGCCGACCGAGGCCCGCCACCCTCCACGGCACACCCACCGTCACAGGAGACACCATGTCGCTCACCCGCAGGGACTTCGCCAGAACATCCGCGATCACCGGTGCCGGTGTCGCGCTGGCGGGCAGCGTCGGCGCCCTCGCCACCGCCCCCAACGCCCTCGCGTCCACCGACACCGAGACCGCCGAAGCGGGGGCGGCGCACGGCCACGGCGGCGTCGGCTACGGACCGCTGCTCCCCGACCCCGACGGCATCCTCGCCCTGCCCGCCGGCTTCACGTACCGCGTCATCACCTACAGCGGCCGCACCAAGCTGGAGTCGGGTGAGTTCACCCCGTCCAACCACGACGGCACCTCCACCTTCGACGGCCCCCGCGGCGCGACCCTCCTCGTCAACAACCACGAGCTCAAGGGCCCCCGTTCGAGCTGGAAGTACCCGGTCCCGCTCACCGAGGGCCTGGTCTACGACCCCGCCGCCTCCGGCGGCTGCACGGTCGTCGAGGTCCGCCGCGACCACGTCGCCGAGTGGGTCGGCATCGCCGGCACCTCCACCAACTGCGCGGGCGGCAACACTCCTTGGGGCACATGGCTGACCTGCGAGGAGACCGAGGACAAGGCCGGCCAGAACGGCATGACCAAGGACCACGGCTACGTCTTCGAGGTCGACCCCGCCGACCGCCGGGCCAACCGCGACCCCAAGCCGATCAAAGCGCTGGGCCGTTACGCCCACGAGGCCGTCGTCGTCGACCCCAAGCGCGGCCACTGCTACCTGACCGAGGACGCCTCCAACCCCAACGGCCTGCTGTACCGCTGGACCCCGCCGGCCGGCTTCCACCACGGCCGCGGCAGGCTGCGCACACTCGCCGACGACGCGGGCGTCCTGCAGGCCTTCAAGTGCTTCGACTCCGGCGGCAAGTTCGTCGACGACCTCTCCCGCGCCACGAAGATCGGCACGGTCTACGGCGTCGACTGGGTGGACGTACCCGACCGCGACGCGAGGACCACCTCGGTCCGCAAGCAGTTCACCGAAGGCCAGGTCACCCGCGCCCGCAAGCTGGAGGGCATGTGGTGGGGCGACGGCGGCACCTACATCGTCTCCTCCTACGCCCGTGACGAGAGCCCCGTCCAGCACGACGGCGCGGTCTGGTTCTACGACCCCAAGCGCCGCACCCTGACCCTCAAGGTCCTGCTCGGCGTCAACCCCGACCCCTCGCAGGACGGCCGCTTCGACGGCCCCGACAACATCACCGTCTCCCCGTACGGCGGCCTCGTCATCGCCGAGGACGGCGAGGGCCTGCAGCACCTGTTCGGCGCCACCGACAGCGGCCGCACCTACCCCATCGCCCGCAACGAACTGAACATCGGCACCGAAGAGGAGCCGGAGTACAGCGAGTTCACCGGCGTCACCTTCTCGCCCGACGGCGCCACCCTGTTCGCCAACATCCAGGAACCGGGCATCATGCTCGCCATCACGGGGCCGTGGAAGCGGCAGAAGCGATAAAGCGCATCACTCGATCGGATGGGCTTGTCCGATTCGGGAATCGAGCCACTGAGCTGAACATACTGTTCCCTCATGTCCGAACCATGTGAACAGTGCGGCACCCCGGTGAAGACGAGGCGCAGGCGCTACTGCAGCAATCGGTGCAGTCTTCAAGGGACGGCGAGCCGCCGGGCCGAGGCCCGGCGGAGGCCTAGGCCGTGTCCTCAGTGCGGCGAGCCGATCCGCAGCCGTGGCGCGGTCCACTGCAGCCGAGCCTGTGCCAATCTGACCCGCCGACAAGAAGCGGAGGCGCGGCGTGAGCAGCTTGCGCCGTGTCTCCGATGCGGATCGACAGAGCGGCGCCCGCGCTGCGAGGGACCGTACTGTTCATGGGAATGCTTCAACGAGGACCGCTACGAGCGGACGGGTACATTTGCGCGTTGGTTCGCTGCATGGCAAGCCGGCGAAGTCAGTGGTACCAGAGCCGACGGCAAACCGGACTGGCGCGTCCGTCAGGCCTTGGTACTGCTCAGAGGGCAGCGTTGCGAGAAATGCGGCTGGGCTGAGATCAACCCTGTCTCCAAGCGCGTTCCCCTCCACGTCGACCACATCGCCGGCGATCGCACGAAGAACCGCCCGGACGATGTTCGCCTGCTGTGCCCGAACTGTCATGCGCTGACACCGAACTACCAGCATCTGAACAATCCCCGCGTGCAGCCGGTCCGACAGTTGCAGAGTCGGCGATACCAGGAGGTCTGGCTCGCTGGGCGTGAGTAGAGCCCACCTCCTGAACTCTCGCGTTTAATTCGCTCGCTCGTTCAGCCGGATGCCTCCTAGAGTGATGAACGTCCAGGTGCGAAGGCAGGACCTACTTCCACTGATAATGGGGCGGTCGCGGGTTCGAGTCCCGCCACCGGTACAACGCGCCGGTGTAGCTCAGGGGTTAGAGCACCTACGTCGGTTCCGCCGACCTTGTTCTCTGGACACCACAACTTCATGCACCTCCCGGTGCGCAGGCTGCGGCTACTTCCCTTTCTCAGAGAATCAGTGCCGCCGCCGACCTTGATCTCGGGAGGCGCAGCTCATGGTGGGTGCCCGGTGCGAAGGCAGCGGATACTTCAGGGACCTGGTGCTCCGAGCGAGCGTGCGGGTTCGAATCCCGTCGCCGGCCGAAGGGCCGGTGTGGCGGAAAGGGAAGACGCGCCAGGTGATAAGGCCGTCGCCGACTTCCGACCTCGGGCCCCCTCCTTCTGCCGCGCCTCCCTCCGAAACCTGTTCAGAATTCGGGGGAATTCACCATGGCGCGATTCAACACCAAGGGCGCGAAGGCGCAGCCCACTTCGCGCGTCACCTCCACGGGCCGAGTGCTCCGCACCTACGAGGGCGGCCGCGGCCGGGAGCGGGACGCGCGCTCCGAACTCTTCCTGCTCGCGGTGTCCCATTTCGTTGCGGACACCTTCTACGAGACCGGTGCCGACCGAGACGACCGGTACGCGCATCTCGTACGCCGGCTCGCCGTCGAGGACCCGGCGTGGACCGCGGGGCTCCTGGGCTGGCTGCGCGGCGAGGGAAACCTGCGTACCGCCTCCGTGGTGGGCGCCGCCGAGTACGTGAAGGCGCGCCTCGACGCTGGCGCCACCGACGGCCCCTCCAACCGCCAGGTCGTGGCCTCCGTGCTGCGGCGCCCGGACGAGCCCGGCGAACTGCTCGGGTACTGGACGGCGATGTACGGCCGCAGCGTTCCCAAGCCCGTCAAGCGCGGTGTCGCCGACGCCGTACGGCGTCTCTACAGCGGCAAGTCGCTGCTGAAGTACGACACCGCGTCCAAGGGCTACCGCTTCGGCGACATCCTCAACCTGGTGCACGCGGCGCCCGACCCGGACAAGCCGTGGCAGGGCGCGCTGTTCCAGTACGCCCTGGACCGCCGGCACCACCCGGACACGGCGGTGCCGCCCGCGTCCGACCGTGTCCTGACCGCGCACCGCGAGCTGATGGCGCTGCCGGTGGCCGAGCGGCGCGCGCTCGTCACCGCGCCCGACGGCGCCGAGCGGCTGGCCGCGGCCGGCATCACGTGGGAGGCGCTGGCGGGCTGGCTGCAGGGTCCGATGGACAAGGCGGCCTGGGAGGCCGTGATCCCGTCCATGGGTCCGATGGCGCTGGTGCGCAACCTGCGCAACTTCGACCAGGCCGGGGTGTCCGACGAGGTCGCGGCGCAGGTGGCGGCGCGGATCAGCGACCCGGCGGAGGTCGCGCGCTCGCGGCAGTTCCCCTTCCGGTACCTCGCCGCGTACCAGCACGCGCCGTCGCTGCGCTGGTCGTACCCGCTGGAGCAGGCGCTCGGCCACTCGCTGGCCAACGTGCCGGCGCTGCCGGGCCGCACGCTGGTCCTCGTCGACCGTTCGGGGTCGATGTGGGCGCGGCTGTCGGACCGTTCGGAGCTGAACCGGGCGGACGCGGCGGCGATCTTCGGTACGGCGCTCGCGCTGCGGGCGCAGAAGGCTGACCTGGTGCAGTTCGGCAGCACGAGCCGGCGGCTGTCCTTCCGCAAGGGGGAGTCGGTGCTGAAGATCCTGGAGCGTTTCGGCGACCTGGGCGGCACCGACACCACCGGGGCGATCCGGGCGCACTACAGGGGCCAGGACCGGGTGCTGATCGTCACCGACGAGCAGTACGCGTTCAGCCAGTACGGCGACCCGACCGAGCAGGTCCCGCCGCACGTGCCGGTCTACACCTGGAACCTGGCCGGGTACCGGGCGGGTCACGGCCCGTCGGGCCGGGCGAACCGGCACACCTTCGGCGGCCTGAGCGACGCGGCCTTCCGGACGGTCTCCTTGCTTGAGCGCGGTATTGACGGGCGCTGGCCATGGCTTGAGTGAATGGGCACGAGTCGGTCAACTTGTCGGCGTGGCAAACCGGTTGTGCGAAATCGACGAGTGCTCAAGGCCGCACAAGGGGCGGGGATACTGCAACATGCACTACCAGCGTTGGCTCGCCTACGGCGATCCGAACGGTGGTGGTGATCCCTCAGGGAGGGGTGCATCCCCGCCCCGGCCATGCAGTGTGGAAGCCTGCGTGAGGCCGTTGAAAGCACGCGGGCTGTGCAACACCCACTACAGGCGTTTGCGGAAGTACGGTTCACCCTCGGCAGCGCAGTTCGAGTGGACGCGGCGCGGTACTCCTTGCAGTTACGAAGGATGCAGCCGAGAAAGATACGGCGGCGGTCGTGGATACTGCCACCTGCACTATGAGCGCCTTCGTCGTGGTAAGAACGGCCTCGACGGGCGCAAGGTTCGGGGAACGCTGCAGAACGGCTATCGCATCTTCTGGGTGAACGGTAAACGGGTTCCGGAACACCGGTTGGTCATGGAAGAGATTCTGGGCAGGCCGCTTCTGCCGCGAGTGGAGAGTGTGCACCACAAGAATGGCATCCGCGACGACAACCGAGCGGAGAATCTGGAGCTGTGGACATCCATGCAGCCCAGTGGGCAACGGGTGAGTGACTTGCTGGCCTTCGCTCGGGAAGTGATCGAGCGATATGGTGACTTGCCTGATGCGGCGCTCTAGAGAATCGGGTCACCCATGTCCCTCTCCTCGTACGACCGTTACCCGCTGCTTTTCGGCCCCTCCCCGGTGCACCCCCTGGAGCGCCTCACCGCCCACCTCGGCGGCGCCTCTCTGTGGGCCAAGCGGGAGGACTGCAACTCCGGGATCGCCTACGGCGGCAACAAGACCCGCAAGCTGGAGTACCTGGTCGCCGACGCGCTCGCCCAGGGCTGCGACACCCTGGTGTCGATCGGCGGCGTGCAGTCCAACCACACCCGCCAGGTGGCCGCCGTGGCCGCCCGGGCGGGCCTCAAGTGCGTGCTGATCCAGGAGAGCTGGGTGGACTGGCCCGACTCCGTCTACGACAAGGTCGGCAACATCCTCCTCAGCCGGCTCGCCGGGGCCGACGTCCGCCTGGTCAGGGCGGGCTTCGGCATCGGCTTCAAGGAGAGCTGGGAGCAGGCGCTCCGGGAGGTCGAGGAGTCGGGCGGCAAGCCGTACGCCATTCCGGCCGGCGCCTCCGACCATCCCCTCGGCGGCCTCGGCTTCGCCGGCTGGGCCCACGAGGTGGCCGAGCAGGAGCGCGAACTCGGCGTCTTCTTCGACACGGTGGTCGTCTGCTCGGTGACCGGTTCCACTCAGGCGGGCATGGTGGCCGGGTTCGCCGCCTTGGAGGAGGCCGGTGGACGTCCGCGCCGGGTGCTGGGCATCGACGCCTCGGCCAAGCCCGCCACCACCCGCGAGCAGATCGCCCGCATCGCCCGGAACACCGCTCAACTCATCGGCGTCGAGCGCGAGGTGACCGAGGCGGACGTGGAGCTGGACGGGCGGTACCACGCGGGAACGTACGGCATCCCCGACGACACCACCCTGGAGGCGATGCGTCTCGCGGCCCGCACGGAGGGGATGGTCACCGACCCCGTCTACGAGGGCAAGTCCATGGCAGGCATGATCGACCTGGTCTCCCGAGGCGAGATCACCCCCGACTCCACCGTCCTCTACGCCCACCTGGGCGGCCAGCCGGCCCTGAACGCCTACAGCGCGCTGTTCTGACGGGACTGCCCGGCTACACAGGCCGGGCATCACGATCCCGTTACTACAGCGCCTGGGCCGACGGCTTCACCATTCCTCTTACCGTGCGGGCCTTCACGAACTCGCCCATGGCCGTCATCTCCCATTCGCCGGAGAACTGGCGGATGAGCTTGGCCATCATCACGCCCGTCTGGGGTTCGGCGTTGGTGAGGTCGAAGCGGACCAGTTCCTCGCCGGTGGCGGCGTCCAGGAGGCGGCAGTAGGCCTTGGCGACCTCGGTGAACTTCTGGCCGGAGAAGGAGTTGACCGTGAAGACCAGGCCGGTGGCCTCCTGGGGGATGCGGCCGAGGTCGACCACGATCACCTCGTCGTCGCCGCCGCCCTCGCCCGTGAGGTTGTCGCCGGAGTGCTTGATCGCGCCGTTCAGGATCGACAGTTTGCCGAAGTAGCAGCTGTCGATGTGGTTGCGCTGCGGGCCGTAGGCGATGACCGACGCGTCCAGGTCGATGTCCTTGCCGCGGTAGGCGGGCTCCCAGCCGAGGCCCATCTTGACCTGGGAGAGCAGCGGGCGGCCGCCCTTGACCAGGGAGACGGTCTGGTTCTTCTGCAGGCTGACCCGGCCCTTGTCGAGGTTGATCTTCCCGGTGCCGGGCGCGGGGGCGGGCGGTGCGGCCGGGGGCGGCGGGGCCGCCGCCGGCTGCGGGGCGGACACGGGCGGGGCGGCGGGCGCGGCGGGGGCCTGGGCCGCGGCCGGCTCCTCCACCGTGACGCCGAAGTCGGTGGCGATGCCCGCCAGTCCGTTGGCGTACCCCTGGCCGACCGCGCGGGCCTTCCACTGGCCGTTGCGCAGGTAGATCTCGACGACCACCAGGGCCGTCTCGGTGCCGAGCTGCGGGGGCGTGAACGTCGCCAGGACCGCGCCGCTGTCGGCGTCCCTGACGGTGGCGGTCGGCTCGATGCCCTGGAAGGTCTGGCCCGCGGCGTCGGGGCTCGCGGTGACGACGATCTTCTCGATGCCGGGCGGGACGGCGGCGGTGTCGACGGTGATCGCGTCCGGTGACGTACCGCCGCCGGACCGGTACGTCACGCCCGGTCCGGCCGGCTGGTTGTAGAAGATGAAGTCGTCGTCGGAGCGCACCTTGCCGTCGCCGGTGAGCAGCAGGCCCGACACGTCGAGCCGCACGGGGGCGGCGACGTCGACCGCCACGCGTGAGACGGACAGAGGGATGTTCGAGCCCGGGGTCATAGCTGTCATGCCGGGTGAACGAACGGACCGGCTTTACCGTTCCCTTAAACTTCCGCGGCCCACCGGATCTCTCAGGGCACCACGACGATCTTCCGGCCGACCCCGGCGGCGAACTGCTCCAGCGCCTGCGGGTACCGCTCCAGCGGGATGCGGTCGCTGATGAATACGTCGGGGTCGAGGACGCCGTTGCCGAACAGTTCCGCCGCCCGCTCGAAGCTGTGCAGGACCGCCATGGAGCCGGTGATCGTGATCTCCTGGTTGTAGATGCGGTACGGGTCGATCGTCACCCGGGTCGCGTAGTCCGCCACCCCGAACTGCAGGAACGTTCCGGCCTTGGCCACCCGGCCCAGGCCGTCCTGGATCGCCGCCGCGTTGCCCGTCGCGTCGATCACCAGGTCCCAGCCCTGGGGGCGGTCCAGCTCGTCGGGGTTCGCCGCGGACGCCGAGACCCCGAGGCGCCGCGCGGTCTGAAGCCGCTCCGCGTTCAGGTCGACGACGTCGACGCTCGCCGCGCCGGTCCGCTTGGCGAGCTCCAGCATCATCAGGCCCATCGTGCCCGAGCCGTAGATCAGCACGTGGGCGCCCAGGCGCGAGCGCAGGACGTCGTAGCCGCGGATCGCACAGGACAGCGGCTCGACCAGGGCGGCGTCCTGGGTGCGCACGTGCTCGGGGAGCTTCACGCAGTTCGCGACGGGCGCGACGGCGTACTGGGCCGCGCCGCCCCCGGTGGTGACGCCGATGGCGGCCCACCGCTCGCAGAGGTTGCTGTGGCCCGTACGGCAGTACCGGCACTCGTGGCAGTACAGGGAGGGGTCGACCGCCACCCGGTCGCCGATCGCGACCTCCGTGACCTGGGCGCCCACGCCGACGACCTCGCCGGCGAACTCGTGGCCCGGCACGATCGGCAGCTTGGGCGCGAACTCGCCCTGGAGGATGTGCAGGTCGGTGCCGCACAGGCCGCAGGCGGCCACTTCGACGACGACCTCGCGGGGGCCGGGGGTCGGGTCCGGGACCTCGGTGACGACGGCGCGGCCCACGGACTCGATGACGGCGGCCTTCATTTGACGGCTCCAAGCGACAGGCCCTGGACCAGCTTGTCCTGGGCGGCGAACCCCGCGGCGAGCACCGGCAGGGAGATGACGAGCGACGCGGCGCACACCTTGGCCAGGAACAGGCCCTGGCTGGTGATGAAGCCGGTCAGGAAGACGGGGGCGGTCTCGGCGACGACGCCGGTCAGGACCCGGGCGAAGAGCAGTTCGTTCCAGCTGAAGATGAAGCAGATCAGGGCGGTCGCGGCGATGCCCGGGAGGGCGATGGGGGCGACCACGCGCGCGAGGATCGTCGGCAGCCGGGCGCCGTCGATCTGCGCGGCCTCGATGACCGCCACCGGGACCTCGGCGAGGAAGGACTGCATCATCCACACCGCGATCGGCAGGTTCATGGCGGTGTAGAGCAGGACCAGCAGCCAGATGTTGTCCAGCAGTCCGGCGTTCTTGGCGAACAGGTAGATCGGCAGCAGGCCCGCCACCGCGGGCATCATCTTCGTGGACAGGAAGAAGAACAGGACGTCCGTCCACTTCCTCACCGGCCGTACGGACAGCGCGTACGCGGCCGGCAGCGCGAGGAGCAGGACGCAGAGCGTCGACGCGACGGACGCCACGGTGGAGTTGATCAGCGCGGGCCACGGGCTCGCGCCGCCTCCGGTGCCGAAGAACTCGCGGTAGCCGTCCAGGGTCAGGGAGGCGGCGAAGGACGGCGGGTTGGTGGCCGCGTCCGCCTCGGAGTGGAAGGACGTCAGCGCCATCCACGCGATGGGCAGGAAGAACGCGATCCCGACCAGCCAGGCCAGCAGGCCCAGGCCGGCTCCCTGGCGGCGCGGGCGGGTTCGTACGGCGACGGTGCTCATGCGCGGGACACCTCCTCGCGGAACAGGGACGACACCACGCGCAGCGCGAAGGTGGCGATGACGATGGAGCCGATGACCACCAGGACGCCCGCGGCGGAGGCGAGGCCGTTCTCGTGGGCCTGGTAGAAGCTCTGGTAGACGGTGTAGGGGAGGTTGGCGGTGCCGAGGCCGCCGGAGGTGATCGTGAAGACGGCGTCGAAGTTCTGCACGATGTAGATCGAGCCGAGGAGCGCGCCGAGTTCGAGGTAGCGGCGCAGGTGCGGCAGCGTCAGGTGGCGGAAGATCTGCCAGTCGCTCGCGCCGTCGACGCGGGCCGCCTCGATCTGCTGGTGGTCGCGGCTCTGCAGGCCGGCGAGCAGGATCAGCATCATGAACGGCGTCCACTGCCAGACGAGCGAGGCCTCCACCGCCATCAGCGGGGTGCGGGAGATCCAGTCCGGCTGGGGGCCGCCCACGTAGTGCAACAGGCCGTTGAACAGGCCGTATTCGGGGTTGTAGAGCACGTGCTTCCACAGCAGCGCCGCGGCCACCGGAACCACCAGGAAGGGGGCGATCAGCAGGGTGCGGACCACGCCGCGGCCCTTGAACCTGCGGTCCAGGAGCAGCGCCAGGAGCAGGCCCAGGACCAGGCTGACCAGGACCACGGTGACGGTCAGCAGGACGGTCGTCCACACCGAGTGGCGCAGGTCGGCGTCGGTGAGGACCTGCCGGTAGTTGTCGAGGCCGGTGAAGTGGCGGGCCCTGGGGTAGAGGGCGTTCCAGTCGAAGAACGAGATCACCAGCGTGGCCACGAAGGGGAGCTGGGTCACCGCGATCATGAACACCAGGGCGGGCAGCAGCGGGGCGCGGGTGGCCCAGGCGCGCAGCCGGGTCGAGGGGGCGCTGCGGGCGTGTACGGGAGTTGCGGCGATCGGTGCCGTGGTCGTGGCGGTCATCGTCCCTCGTACTCCTTCGAGATCTTCTCGGCGAGCTGCTGGGACCTCTTCAGCGCCGCGTCGACGGACTGGCGTCCGGCGATGGCGGCACTGATCTCCTGGGAGACCTTGGTGCCGAGATCGGTGAACTCGGGGATGCCGACGAACTGGATGCCGGGCGCGGGCCGCGGCTGCACGCCGGGGTCGTCGGGCCGGGCGCCCTCGATGGCCTGCTTGGTCATCTCCTGGAAGGCGGCGGCCGACTTGACGTACTCGGCGTTGGTGTAGGTCGAGGCGCGTTTGCCCGCGGGCACGTTGGACCAGCCGCTGGTCTCGCCGACCAGCTGCTCGTAGCCCTTGCCCGACGCCCAGGAGACGAACTTCCAGGCCTTGTCGGGGTTGCGGGAGGCCTTCTGGATGCCCCAGGCCCAGGTGTAGAGCCAGCCGGAGCCGGCGGTCTTCTCCACGGGGGCCGGCGCGTAGCCGAGTTTGCCCTTCACGGGGGAGCCTTCGGCCTCCAGGGAGCCGGCCGCGGAGGTGGCGTCGTACCACATGGCGACCTTGCTCTGGGTCATGTTGTTCAGGCACTCGGCGAAGCCGGACTGGGCGGCGCCGGACTCGCCGTGCCGGCGGACCAGGTCGACGTAGAACCTGGTCGCCTTCTCGAAGGCGGGGGAGTCCAGCCGCGCCTTCCAGTCCTTGGTGAACCAGGTGCCGCCGAAGGTGTTCACGACGGTGGTCAGCGGGGCCATCACCTCGCCCCAGCCGGGCAGTCCGCGCAGGCAGATGCCCTTCATGCCGGGCTTCGCGCCGTCCGCCTTGGCGGCGAGGTCGGCCACCTGCGTCCAGGTGGGGTGCGCGGGCATGGTGAGGCCCTTCGCCGCGAAGACGTCCTTGCGGTACATCAGGAACGACGACTCGCCGTAGAAGGGCTGCCCGTAGAGCTTGCCGTCGTCGGCCGTCAGGGACTGGCGCATCGGCTTGAGGACGTCCTGCTCGTCGTAGGAGGGGTCCTTGGCCACGTACGAGTTCATCTCGTGCAGCCAGCCGTTCTTGGCGTAGATGGGGATCTCGTAGTTGGAGAGCGTCGCCACGTCGTACTGGCCCGCCTGGTTGGCGAAGTCCTGGCTGATCTTGTCGCGGACGTCGTTCTCGGGCAGGACGGTGAAGTTGACCTTGATGCCGGTGTCCTTGGTGAAGTGCGCCCTGGTGAGCTTCTGCAGCTCGACCATCTGCGGGTTGTTCACCATCAGGACGTTGATGGAGTCGCCGCCGGAACCGGACCCGCCCGCCCCGGCCCAGCAGCCGGAGAGCAGCGGGGCGAGCAGCGTCCCTGCGGCGGCCAGGGCGAGCGTGGCTCGCGGTGGCCGTCGTCGGCTCGGGGTGCGCATGGATCGCTCCTGGACATAGGGGGGTGGAAGGGGCGCCGCTCGGCACGGCGTCCCCCGGTGTCGCGTGAAGGCCGGGCTGTCAGACGCGGATGACCTGTGGCCCTTGCAGTGAGTACCGGTGGGCCTCGGCGGACGGCAGCAGGGTGCTGGTGACGATGGTCTCCAGCGCGCCGATCTCCGCGAACCGGCAGAAGCTGACCGCGCCGAACTTGGTGTGCACGCCGGCGAACACCGTGCGGCGCGCGGCCCGCATCGCCTGTGCCTTGACCTCGCTGACGGCCGGGTCCGGGGTGGTCAGGCCGTGTTCGCGGGAGATGCCGTTGGCGCCGATGTAGGCCAGGTCGAGGACGAAGCCGGCCAGCATCTTCGTCGTCCAGTGGTCGACGGTCGCCAGGGTGCCGGGCCGGACCCGGCCGCCGAGCAGCAGGACGGAGGTGTTCTCCGCCTCCGCGAGGGCTCCGGCGACGGGCAGGGACGCGGTGACGACGGTGAGCGCCCGGTCCCTGGGCAGCGCCTCGGCGATGAGCTGCGGGGTGAAGCCCTCGTCGACGAAGACGGTCTCGGCGTCCCCGAGCAGCTCCGCCGCTGCGGCCGCGATCCTGCGTTTCTCGGGCACATGACTGGTGGCCCGGAACGCGAGCGTCGTCTCGAAGCCGGCGCTCTCCACGGGATAGGCCCCGCCATGGGTGCGGCGGATCAGGCCGTGGTCCTCCAGGGCGCGCAGATCCCGTCGTACGGTCTCCTTGGCCACGCCCAGCTGTGCGGCGAGCGCCGTGACGTCGACCGAGCCGGTGGCGCGTGCGACGCGCACGATCTCGCGCTGGCGCTCCTCCGCCGTCCTCGCGGTGTTCGCCGTCATCGCCGTCACCTGCTTCCCTGCCGTGTCCGCGGGCTGCCCGTTCGGGCCCGGTGGGACCCATGCAGGAAGTTCTACAACCGGCGCTCGGCGCTGACCAGGCTTGTTGCCGGCCCGATGCTGCCCGGGTGTGCCCGTTCCGCCAAGCGGAGCGTCCGCCTCGGACCTGCGCGGCTGTGCACGCGCGCGTGGGAGCGGGCAGCGTCCGTGCCCGAATACGGCGGCGGGCGGGCCCGTTCGGTGCCCGCCCGCCGCGCGAACGATCTGTTCCGGTCAGGTCAGTACGGCCAGACCGGCGGGTCGCTGACGAAGGCACCGCCCAGGTACGCGTGCGCGATGTTGCCCTCTTCCAGCTCGCCCTGCTCGGCGATCAGCTTCTGCGCGAACTCCTCCGAGTCGTCCCGCGGCTCGTAGCCGAGCGCCCGGGCGCTGGACAGGTCCCACCACAGGCGGGTGTTGGCGGAGGAGCCGTAGACGACCGTGTGCCCGACGTTCTCGGCGGACAGGGCCGCGTGGAAGAGGCGGGCGCCGTCGGCCGGGCTCATCCACACCGACAGCATGCGCACGCTGGTCGGCTCCGGGAAGCAGGAGCCGATGCGGACCGACACCGTCTCCAGACCGTGCTTGTCCCAGTACAGCTGCGCCAGGTCCTCGCCGAAACACTTGGACAGGCCGTAGAAGGTGTCCGGGCGGCGCGGGGTGTCGATCGGGATCAGCGGGTCCTCGCCCTGCGGGCGCGGGGTGAAGCCGACCGCGTGGTTGGAGGAGGCGAACACGATCCGTGCCACGCCCTCCTCGCGGGCGGCCTCGTACAGGTTGTACGTGCCCTCGATGTTGGCCTTGAGGATCTTCTCGAACGGGGCTTCCAGGGAGATGCCCGCGAGGTGGATGATCGCGTCGACGCCCCGGACGGCCTCGCGCAGGGCGGCACGGTCGGAGAGGTCGGCGGTGACGGCGTCGGGGTCGCCCTCGATCGGGCGCACGTCGAGCAGGCGCAGTTCGTAGCCGAAGGCCGGGAGCAGGTTCCGCATCAGGGTGCCGACCCCACCGGCGGCGCCGGTGAGCAGAACGGTGCGGGGAGCGGGCATCCTCGGTCTCCTTGGGGCACATGTGTGGACGGTATTCACATTCATGGACACGCTAGGGAGCTGTGCCGCACCCCGTCAAGTGTCCCGCGCGGCCGCCGTATGCACCTCTTTTCCAGCAACTTTCCGTCGACCTCCCGCCGAATTGCGCGCTTGACCGGCCCGGAGAGGGCTCTTTAGGGTGGTGGTGTTCAGAAATATAGACGCCGATCACAAGAACGTACGCGCCTGCCTCAGGGAGAGCCCGTGACGCCTGCCCCCCTCGCCGCTCGCCTCAGCATCCCGAGCGGGCCGCTGTTCTTCCCGGTCACCGCCTTCGGCCCGGACGGCGCGCTCGACCTCGCCGCCTACCGCGCGCATGTGCGCCGGGGCGTCGAGGCCGGGGCCGCCGCGGTGTTCGCCTGCTGCGGCACCGGCGAGTTCCACGCGCTCACGCCGGAGGAGTTCCAGACGTGCGTGCGGGCGGCGGTCGAGGAGACGGCGGGCCGGGTGCCGGTCGTCGCGGGCGCCGGGTACGGCACCGCCCTCGCCGTGCGCTACGCCCGCCTGGCCGAGGCCGCCGGCGCCGACGGACTGCTCGCCATGCCGCCCTACCTGGTGGTCGCCGGACAGGAGGGGCTGCTGCGGCACTACCGCGAGGTGGCCGCCGCGACCGCGCTGCCGGTGATCGTCTACCAGCGCGACAACGCCGTGTTCACCCCCGCGACCGTGGTCGAACTGGCCCGCACGGACGGGATCGTCGGCTTCAAGGACGGCCTCGGCGACCTCGACCTCATGCAGCGCGTCGTCAGCGCCGTCCGCACCGAGACGACCGGCGACTTCCTCTACTTCAACGGCCTGCCGACCGCCGAGCAGACCCAGCTCGCCTACCGCGCCATCGGCGTCCCGCTGTACTCCTCCGCCGTGTTCTGCTTCGCCCCGGAGCTCGCGCTCGCCTTCCACGCGGCCCTGAACTCCGGCGACGACAGCACCGTCCGCCGGCTCCTCGACGGCTTCTACCGCCCCTTCGTCGAACTGCGCGCCCAGGGCCGCGGCTACGCGGTGTCGCTGGTCAAGGCCGGTGTACGGCTGCGCGGACTGGACGTCGGCGAGGTCCGCCCGCCGCTGCACGAGCCGACCGAGGACCATGTGAAGCACCTCGCGGCGCTGATCGAGCGCGGCCATGCGCTGCTGGAGGAGGGCAAGTGAAGGCGTCGACGTTCGTCTACCCCTGGGACGTCAACGGAGACCCCGGGGCCGCGCGCCGCATCGCCGGCCTCGGCGTACGGCAGGTGACGCTGGCCGCCGCCTACCACTCCACGCGCGCCCTGACCCCCCGCCACCCGCGCCACCGCATCGTCACCGCCGAGCACGCGGCCGTGCTGTACCCCACGGACGGGCGCTGGGAGGGGCGGGAGCTGCGCCCCCACCCGGCCGGCGACTGGGCGCCCGGCGACGCGTACGGGGAGGCCGCGGCGGCCCTCGCGGACGCCGGCCTGGAGGTGCACACCTGGGTCGTCCTCGCCCACAACTCCCGTATGGGCGCCGAGCACCCGGACACCTCCGTCGTCAACGCCTACGGCGACCGCTACCCCTGGGCCCCCTGCATTGCCCAGCCCGCCACGCGCGCGTACCTGACCGACCTCGCGTCCGAGGCGGCCGTACGGCCCGGGGCGCACGGCACCGAGCTGGAGTCCCTCGGCTGGTACGGCCTGCAGCACCTGCACGCCCACGACAAGACCGGCGCGATCGGACTCGGGGACGCCGGGTACTACTTGATGGCCCTCTGCTTCTGCCCCACCTGCCGGGCGGGGTACGGCGCCCAGGGCCTCGACCCCGACGAACTGGCGGCCGCCGTGCGCGACGCGCTGGAACCGCTGTGGCGGGGCGCGCCCGACGACGCGGGCTGGGCCGGGGTGGAGAAGCTGCTGGGCGAGGAGAGGGCGGCCGCCACGCGCGCGTGGCGCGACGAGACCGCCCGCACGCTCCAGGAGGCGGCCGTACGCGCGGTGCGCGAGGCCGCCCCCGACGGCTTCCAGGTGCTGCTGCACGCCGACCCGGCGACGTACCGCGTCGGCGCCAACCCGGGCGTCGACCCCGCGCACATCCTCGCTGTCGCGGACGGTGTGGTCGTGCCCTGCGCGGGCGGCCCGGGCCTGCTCACGCCGTTCGCCGAGCAGGGCCGCGCGGGCGCCGTCCTCGCCGCCAACCTGCCCGTGGTCGCGGGCATGGGCGGCAGCCCCGAGACGCTGGCCGCGGACGCGGCGGCGGCCCGCGAGCACGGCGCCACCGAACTGCGGCTCTACCACGCCGGATTGGCGTCGGACGGCGACCTGGAGGCGGTGCGCTCGGCCTTGGGGTCCCTCTGAGGGACGGCCCTCGCGGCGTCGCGACAGCCGGCGCGCCGCAGGCCGATCGCCGCCACCGGACGCCGCTCCGTCTCGCCCGCGGCTCCGTCAGAACGGGCCGACCGGGGCCCGACCCAGTGACACGGCCGAAACGAGCAGCCCCGCGCCCAGCGCGAGGCCGAGGACGTTCGGGGCGTGCCGATGCCGGAGACCAGCAGGGTGGCGAGACACAGCCGTGTGTCGTGGTCCCGCACCACGCGCACCGGCGGCCAGGTCGATGTCGTCATGCCCGCTCATCGTGGGTCTGAGGAGGGCACGTCCGGATCGGGCAGGTGCCGTGGGAACGCGCGGGTGCAGAAGTCCGCCCGCGCCGGGCGATGAGTTTCGTGGCCCGCGCCGGTCTGCCTCTTCGAGACGACTGTGAGGAGCAGTGAATGACCGACACGATCCTGGATCTCGGACCCCAGGCACGGATCATGGCGCGGCTCGTGGAGGGCGTGCGGGACGAGCAGCTGGCGGAGCCGACGCCCTGCCCCGGCTCCGCGGTGCGCAACATGCTGGGCCACGTGCTGCATCTGTCCGTCGCCTTCCGCGACGCCGCCCGCAAGGACCTGGGCGTGACGACCGACGGCAACCCGGGCGCCGCCGCCCCGGACCTCGCCCCGGGCTGGCGCGAGGAACTGCCCAAGGCCCTCGACGAACTGGCCGACGCCTGGCGCGACCCGGCGGCCTGGACCGGCATGACCCGGGCGGGCGGAGTGGACCTGCCCGGCGAGGTCGCCGCCGCCGTCGCCGTCGACGAACTCGTGATCCACGGCTGGGACCTGGCCCGCGCCACCGGCCTGCCCTACGAGCCCGACCCGGCCGCGCTGCGGATGTCGTACGACTTCCTGTTCGCGGCGGCCGAGGACCCGAGCCGGGGCGGCGGCATCTTCGGGCCCGTCGTCGCGGTGCCGGCGGACGCGCCGCTGCTGGACCGGGCGGTGGGCCTGAGCGGGCGCGACCCGGGCTGGACGCCGTAGCAGGCGGTACGAAGAGGACGTAGACGCCCGGGAAACGGCCGCGGGCGCGGGGGCCGGACCCTACCCTGCCCACCATGCCCCTCAGCCTCACCGTCCTCGGCACCGCCTCCCCGCACCCCGGCCCCGGACGTCCCTGCTCCGGCTATCTGGTGCGCGGCGGCGGTGCCGAGGTCTGGGTGGACGCGGGCCCCGGAACATTCGCGGAGTTGCAGCGGCACACCGATCCGGCGCGGCTGACGGCGATCTGGATCTCGCACCTGCACGCCGATCACACCGCCGACCTGCTCGCCGCCTGCTACGCCTTCGCCTTCGGCGGACTCACTCCGCCGGCCCCCGTCCCGGTGTACGCGCCCGCGGGCTGCGCCCACCGGCTCGCGGGCTTCCTCGGCCGGCCGGACACCGGGTTCCTGAACGGGGTCTTCGCCTTTTACCCCCTGTACGACGGGCACACCGTCCGGCACTGGAACCTGCGGCTGACCGCGCGCGCCGTCGTCCACGACGTCGAGGCGTACGGGCTGCGGGCCGAGTGCCAGGGCAGCGTCCTCGCCTACTCCGGCGACAGCGGGCCGTGCGACGCCCTCGCCGAACTCGCCACCGGCGCCGACGTCTTCCTGTGCGAGGCCGACGTCGACCGGCATCGCGAAGGCGAACAGCCCGTCCATCTCACACCGGAGGACGCCGGCGCCTGTGCCTCCGGCGCCCGGGAGCTCCTCGTCACGCACGTGGGGCCCACGCTCAGCCGCGAGTCGGCCGTCAAGCGCGCCGCCGCCGTGTTCCGCGGGCGGACCTCCGCCGCCGTCGAGGGCGACACCAGGGACTTCTGAGCCAGCCACCTCGGCAACCCCGACTTCCTCTGCCGGAAGCATTGACGAAACCTTCGCCCCCTCCTACCTTCAACGCGTCGTACTTCGTACGTCATATATGAGACGCGATACGCGAGATCAGATACGCGACACCGAGAGGGCCGTATGACCTCTGTGCCCACGCCGATCCCGTCCCGCACGCAGTACGTGCTGGACGCGATCAAACACCGCATCCTCACCGGGCAGTTGACGCCGGGACAGGCTCTGGTCGAGACCGAGCTCGCCGCACAGTTCGGGGTGTCCAAGACCCCCGTGCGGGAGGCGCTCAAGACCCTCGCCGGTACCGGGCTCGTCGTGATGAGCCAGTACAAGGGCGTCACGGTGCGCATGGTGGACGCGGACATGGCGCGCGAGGTCTACGACGTCCGGCTGCTCCTGGAGCCCGAGGCGCTCAAGCGCGCCGTACGCCGCAAAGCCTCCCTGAACGCCGCCCGCGATGCCCTCACCAGGGCCGACGCGGCGACCGACACCGCCGAACGGTCCCTCGCCAACCGGGAGTTCCACCGCGCCCTCTACCTTCCCTGCGGCAATCCGCTGCTCGGCCGGATGCTCGACGAGGTCCGCGACCAGGCCGCCCTGGTCTCCGCGGTCGCCTGGGCGGCCTCGCCCTCCTGGGAGCGGGAGGCCGGCGAGCACCGGGAGATCCTGCGACTCGCCCTGGACGGCGACGCCGACGGCGCCGCGCGCGCCCTGCACGACCACATCGCGTCGTTCGTGCGGCGGGCGTTCCCGCAGGCGGCGGAACTGCCCACGGCAACCGAAGAGGAAGGTCAGGAATGAGCGGCGTGACGTTCGAGACCCAGCGGGCGGCCCTGGCCGACGTGGTGGCGATCCCGGTGACCCCGTTCGCCGAGGACGGCTCCGTCGACACCGCCGCCCACCGGGCCCTGCTGCGTCGGCTGGTCGACGGCGGCGTCCGCATCCTCACCCCCAACGGCAACACCGGCGAGTTCTACGCCCTCACCCCCGAGGAGCGCCGCCTGGTCACCGAGCTGACGGTCGACGAGGCGGGCGACGGCGCCGCGATCCTCGTCGGTGTCGGCCACGACGTGCCCACCGCCATCGCCTCCGCGCGGCACGCCCGCGAACGCGGCGCCCAGATGGTGATGGTCCACCAGCCCGTCCACCCCTACGTCTCCCAGGCCGGCTGGGTCGACTACCACCGCGCCATCGCCGAGGCCGTTCCCGAGCTGGGCGTCGTGCCGTACATCCGCAACGCCCAGCTGTCCGGCGCCCGGCTCGCCCAGCTCGGCGAGGCCTGCCCCAACGTCATCGGGGTCAAGTACGCCGTCCCCGACGCCGCCAGGTTCGCCGCCTTCGCGCGGGACGCGGGCCTCGACCGCTTCGTGTGGGTGGCCGGACTCGCCGAGCCGTACGCGCCCTCCTACTTCTCCGCGGGCGCCACCGGCTTCACCTCGGGCCTGGTCAACGTCGCCCCTTCTGTCTCGCTGAACATGATCGAAGCGCTGCGCTCCGGCGACTACCCGGCCGCCATGAAGGTCTGGGAGCAGATCCGCCGCTTCGAGGAACTGCGCGCCGCGCACGGCTCCGCCGACAACGTCAGCGTCGTCAAGGAGGCCCTCGCCTCCCTCGGACTGTGCCGCCGCGATGTCCGGCCGCCGAGCCGGACGCTGCCCGAGGAGCAGCGCGCCGAGGTCGCCTCGATAGCCGCCGGGTGGTCGATATGACCGGCGGCGGGCGCAAGAGCCCCGAGGAGCTGCGCAGCCACCAGTGGTACGGCACCGAGGGCCAGTTGCGCACCTGGTCGCACAACGCCCGGATGCGCCAGCTCGGTTACGAGGCGGAGGAGTACCGGGGCCGCCCGGTGATCGCCGTCCTGAACACCTGGTCCGACATCAACCCCTGCCACGTCCATCTGCGCGAGCGCGCCGAGGCGGTCAAGCGGGGGGTGTGGCAGGCCGGCGGCTTCCCGCTGGAGTTCCCGGTCGCCACGCTCTCCGAGACCTACCAGAAGCCGACCCCCATGCTCTACCGCAACCTGCTCGCGATGGAGACGGAGGAGCTGCTGCGGTCGTATCCGATCGACGCGGCGGTGCTGCTCGGCGGCTGCGACAAGTCGACTCCGGCGCTGCTGATGGGCGCGGCCTCGGCCGACGTGCCGTCGCTCTTCGTGCCGGCCGGGCCGATGCTGCCCGGGCACTGGCGCGGGGAGACCCTCGGCTCCGGCACCGACATGTGGAAGTACTGGGACGAGCACCGCGCCGGCAACCTGACCGACTGCGAACTGCGCGAACTGCAGGGCGGGTTGGCGCGGTCTCCCGGCCACTGCATGACCATGGGCACCGCGTCCACCATGACCGCGGCCGCGGAGGCCCTCGGCATGACCCTGCCGGGCGCCTCCTCGATCCCGGCGGTCGACTCCGGGCACGAGCGGATGGCCGCCGCCTCCGGGCGCCGCGTGGTGGAGCTGGCCTGGACCGGTCTCAGACCGTCGCGGATCCTGACCCGCGAGGCCTTCGAGGACGCCGTCACCACGGTGCTCGGGCTCGGCGGCTCCACCAACGCCGTCATCCACCTGATCGCCATGGCCGGCCGGGCGGGCGTCGAGCTCACCCTGGACGACTTCGACCGCATCGCGCGCACCGTGCCGGTGCTGGCGAACGTCCGGCCCGGCGGACAGACGTACCTGATGGAGGACTTCCACTTCGCCGGCGGCCTGCCCGCCTTCCTCTCCCGGATCACCGACCTGCTGCACCTGGACCGGCCGACCGTCAACGGCACCCTGGGCGAGCAGCTGGAGGGCGCCGCCGTCCACGACGACGACGTCATCCGCACCCGCGAGAACCCGGTCGCCCCCGAGGGCGGAGTCGCGGTCCTGCGCGGCAACCTCTGTCCCGACGGCGCCGTCATCAAGCACATCGCCGCCGAGAAGCACCTGCTGAAGCACACCGGTCCCGCCGTCGTCTTCGACGACTACAAGACCATGCAACGCACCATCGACGACCCGGAGCTGCACATCACCGCCGACAGCGTGCTGGTGCTGCGCAACGCCGGACCCAAGGGCGGCCCCGGCATGCCCGAGTACGGCATGCTCCCGATCCCGGACCACCTGCTCAAGCAGGGCGTGCGCGACATGGTGCGGATCTCCGACGCCCGGATGAGCGGCACGAGTTACGGCACCTGCGTGCTCCACGTGGCCCCGGAGTCGTACGTCGGCGGTCCGCTCGCCCTCGTGCGGACCGGGGACAGCATCACCCTCGACGTCGAGGCGCGCTCCCTCCAGCTCAACGTGGACGAGGAGGAGTTGGAGTGTCGCCGCACACAGTGGACGCCTCCGCCCACCCGCTACGAGCGCGGCTACGGCGCCCTCTACAACGAACAGATCACCCAGGCGGACACCGGCTGCGACTTCGAGTTCCTGGCCAGGCAAGGCAAGGCCCCAGACCCTTACGCGGGGTGACTGAACCCACCTGGAGGGGCGCGGGGAACTGCGTGACGAACCACAACGCACCCGCACCCGCCACGCACCAGCAAGAGGCACCCCGTACCGCGCACAGGGGCCGACCTCCGCAGATCGAGAAAGCGCTTCCCGTACGACGTACCGTACCGAGAACGGAGACCCTGTCATGGCCCAAGCCGCAGCCGTGGCGAAACCGCCCGCGCCACCCCGGCGGCGCCGTGCCTCCGCCACCCCGCGCAGGCTCCCGTACCTGCTGATCGCACCGGCGGGGCTGCTGATGCTGGGCTTCATCGCCTACCCCGTCATCAGCGTCTTCTACTACAGCCTGCAGAACTACAACCCCACCAAGCCGTGGCGCAACGGCTACGCGGGCTTCGACAACTTCGTGCAGATCTTCACCAAGGACACCCAGTTCTGGGACACGCTGACCTTCAGCGCCAAGTGGGTCGTCGTCGAGGTCGGTCTGCAGCTGCTCTTCGGTCTCGCGCTCGCGCTGATCGTCAACCAGACCTTCGTGGGCCGCGCGGTGGGCCGGGCCCTGGTCTTCTCCCCGTGGGCCGTCTCCGGCGTGCTGACCTCCGCGATCTGGGTGCTGCTCTACAACTCCCAGACGGGAATCACCCGTTACCTCGCCGACCTGGGCATCGGCTCCTACGGCACCAGCTGGCTGTCGGACACCTCGACCGTCTTCCCCGCGGCGATCGTCGCCGACCTGTGGCGCGGCGTCCCCTTCTTCGCCATCCTCATCCTCGCCGACCTCCAGTCCGTCTCCAAGGACCTCTACGAGGCCGCCGAGGTCGACGGCGCGAGCCGCCTGAAGCAGTTCTGGCACATCACCCTGCCGCACCTGAAGGACGCCATCGTCCTGTCGACGCTGCTGCGCGCGGTGTGGGAGTTCAACAACGTCGACCTGCTCTACACCCTCACCGGCGGCGGACCGGCCGGCGAGACCACGACCCTGCCCCTCTACATCGCCAACACCAGCGTGGACGCCCACAACTTCGGCTACGCGTCCGCCCTGACCACGGTGGCGTTCGTGATCCTGCTCTTCTGCTCGATCGTCTATCTGCGGCTGAGCAAGTTCGGAGGCGACCAGAAATGATCACCGAGATCGCCCCCGCGCCGGAGCGCGTAGCCTCCGAGCCCGCCCGCCGGCCGCGCGGAAAGCGCCCCGCCTGGGACGAGGTGCCCCGATGGCACATCTACCTCCCGCTCTCGGTCTACCTGCTCTTCACCCTGATCCCGTTCTACTGGATCCTCCTGTTCGCCCTGCGCCCGGCCGGCTCGACCTCGCTGGTGCCCTGGCCGATGACCTTCGACCACTTCGGGAAGGTCTGGAACGAGCGGGCGTTCGGCACCTACTTCCAGAACAGCGTCCTCGTCGGCGTCGCGACCCTCGTGATGACGACCCTGGTCGCCCTGGCCGGCGGATACGCCCTCGCCCGGTTCGACTTCAGGATCAAGAAGGCCTTCATGCTGGCCCTGCTGTGCACGCAGTTCGTGCCGGGCGCCCTGCTGCTGGTCCCGCTCTTCGAGATCTTCGCCAACCTGCGGATGATCAACTCGCTCGCCAGTGTCGTCATCGCCGAGACCGTCTTCCAGCTGCCCCTGTCGATGATCCTGATCAGCGGCTTCATCCGGAACGTGCCCTTCTCCCTGGAGGAGGCCGCCTGGGTCGACGGCTGCAACCGCTTCACCGCCTTCCGGATCGTCGTCCTGCCGCTGCTGCGGCCCGGGTTGATCGCCGTCGGTTCCTTCGCCTTCGTGCACGCCTGGAACCACTTCCTGTTCGCCCTGATGTTCCTGTCCGACCAGGGCAAGCAGACCATCCCGGTCGGCCTCAACACGCTGATGAGCGCGGACAGCGTCGACCTCGGCGCGCTCGCCGCGGGCGGCATCATCGCGGCCGTACCCGTCGTGATCGTCTTCGCCTTCATCCAGAAGTGGCTGATCACCGGCTTCAGCGCGGGGGCGGTGAAGGGATGAGAGCCCGTCCGATGCCTACCCTGCACGCACGAACCAGCGCAGGGAGGATCCCATGAGCACCGTAGACATCGTCCTGGCGGGCGCGCGCGGCCACGGCCGCTGGCACCTCGACAACATCCGGCGCCTTCAGGACAAGGGCATCGTCCGGCTGGCGGGCATCTGCGAGCTGACGCCGCTCGGCGCCGACGAGATCCCCGACGGCCTCGGCACCCCCGAGCAGTCCGCCGACTTCGGCGCCCTCCTCGACTCCACCGGTGCCCGGGTCGCGGTGATCTGCACGCCGATCCCCACGCACACGGACCTCGCGCTGACCGCCGCCGCCCGGGGCGTGCACATGCTGCTGGAGAAGCCGCCCGCGCCGTCGTACGCGGAGTTCCGGCGGATGGCCGACGGGGTCGCCGCGGCCGGGGTCGCCTGCCAGATCGGCTTCCAGTCGCTTGGCTCGCACGCCGTGCCGGCGATCCGCGAGATGATCGCCGAGGGCGCCGTCGGGGACATCGTCGGGATCGGCGGAGCCGGCGCCTGGGCGCGGCCGGAGTCGTACTACCGGCGGGCGCCCTGGGCCGGGAAGCGGCGGCTGAACGGCGTCGACGTCGTCGACGGCGTGCTGACCAACCCGCTCGCCCACGCCGTCGCCACCGGCCTCGCGCTCAACGGCTCCGCGCGCGCCGAGGACGTCACCGACGTCGAGCTGGAGCTGCTGCGCGCCAACGCCATCGAGTCCGACGACACCTCCTGCGTCCGCGTCACCACCGCGCAGGGCCGCCAGGTCACCGTCGCCGCGACCCTGTGCGCCGAGGAGCCCGGCGAGCCGTACGTCCTGATCCACGGCACCCGCGGCCGCATCACCTTCTGGTACAAGCAGGACCGGGTCCTGCTCCAGCGCGCGGACCACGGCCCCGAGGAGTACGAGTACGGCCGCACCGACCTGCTGCAGAACCTGGTCGACCACCTCACCGACGGCGACGACCTGCTGGTCGTCCCGGACGTCACGGGCGCCTTCATGAAGGTCGTCGAGGCCATCCGGCTGGCCCCCGATCCCACCCCGCTGCCGGACACGGCCTGGCGGCTGCTCCCCGAGGAGGAGCGCCGGGTCGTCCCCGGCATCGACGCCCTGGTCGCGGCCGCCGCCGACACCCTCGCCCTCTACTCCGAACTCGGCGCCGGCTGGGCCCCACCGAGAGAGGTGAGCACCTGATGACGACCCACGACTCCACGGTCCTGCGGGTCTCGGGCCGCCCGGTCGGCCGCTACGTCACCCGGCCCGAACTCCCCGCCAGACTCTCCCCGCGCCCCTATCTGCACCCCGTCACCACCCTGGCCGGCACGGCGGTCACCGAGCTCAGCCCCGCCGACCACACCCACCACCTCGGCGTCGGTGTCGCCGTTCCCGACGTCGAGGGGCACAACTTCTGGGGCGGCCGGACCTACGTCCGCGACCGGGGCCCCACCGAGCTGGACAACCACGGCGCCCAGCGCCACGTCTCCTTCCAGCTGCGCGACCCCGACGGCTTCGTGGAGGAGCTGCGCTGGGTGGCGTCCGGGGCGGAGCTGCTGCGCGAGCGCCGTACGGTGGCCGCCACCGAACTCACCGACACCGCCTGGGCGCTGGACTTCACCTTCTCCCTCACCAACGTCACCTCGGGCCCGCTCTCCCTCGGCAGCCCCGCCACCAACGGCCGCCCGGGCGCCGCGTACGGCGGCTTCTTCTGGCGGGCCCGCAAGGAGGAGGACGCCCCGCACGTCTTCACCCCCGACCGCGAGGGCGAGCCGGCGGTGCACGGCAGCCGCGCCGACTGGCTCGCCCTGGCGGGATCCACCTGGACCCTCGTCCTCGCCGGTGCCACCGACGCCACCCGGCGCGACCCGTGGTTCGTGCGCACCGCCGAATACCCGGGCGTGGGCTCGTCGTTGGCGTCCGAGGAGCGGCTCCCGGTCGAGCCGGGCGGCACCGTCGTACGCCGTGTCGTCACCGTCGTCGCCGACGGGCGGCTGGGCCGGGACGAGGCGGCGGCGCTGGTCCGCAAGGCGGTGAGCCGGTGACGACGTACACCAACCCCGTCCTGAACGCCGACTGGTCCGACCCGGACGTCCTGCGCGTCGGCGACGACTTCTACCTCACCGCCTCCAGCTTCGGCCGCGCCCCGGGCCTGCCCCTGCTGCACTCGCGCGACCTGGTCAACTGGACGCTGGTCGGCCACGCCCTCGAACGCCTCGAACCCGAGGCCGAGTTCAGGACGCCACGGCACGACTGCGGCGTGTGGGCACCGGCGTTCAGGTACCACGACGAACGCTTCTGGATCTTCTGGGGCGACCCCGACCAGGGCGTCTTCCAGGTCAACGCCCCCGCGGTGCGCGGCCCGTGGACCCGGCCGCACCTGGTCAAGGCCGGGAAGGGCCTGATCGACCCCTGCCCGCTGTGGGACGAGGAGACGGGTGACGCCTACCTGGTGCACGCCTGGGCCAAGTCCCGTTCGGGGGTGAAGAACCGTCTCACCGGCCACCGGATGCGTCCCGACGGCACCGAGGTCCTCGACGAGGGCAAGGTGATCGTCGACGGGGACCGGATACCGGGCTGGTTCACCCTGGAGGGCCCCAAGCTCTACCGGCACGACGGCTGGTTCTGGATCCTCGCTCCCGCGGGCGGGGTGGAGACCGGCTGGCAGGGCGCCTTCCGCTCACGGGGCTTCTTCGGGCCGTACGAGGAGCGGATCGTCCTGGAGCAGGGGCACACCGACGTCAACGGGCCGCACCAGGGCGGCTGGGTCCGCACCCGGACCGGCGAGGACTGGTTCCTGCACTTCCAGCAGCGGGGCGCGTACGGCCGGGTCGTCCACCTGCAGCCGATGCGCTGGGGGAGTGACGGCTGGCCGGTGATCGGCGACGAGGGCGCCCCCGTCGCCGTGCACGAGGCGCCCGCGCTGCCGGCCCAGCCGCCCGCCGCGCCCGCCACCGACGACGACTTCCCCGGCGGACGCTTCGGCCGCCAGTGGAGCTGGACCGCCAACCCCCGGGACGGCTGGGCCACCCAGCACTCCGGCGACGGCCTGCGGCTGTCCTGCGTCCGCTCGGCCGACGCCCACGACCCGCGCAGACTCCCGAACGTCCTCACCCAGCGGCTGCCGGGGACCCCGTCGGCCGTCGAGGTGGAGCTGACCCTGCACAGCGAGGAGCCGGGGGCGCGGGCGGGACTCGCCGTACTCGGGGACGCGTTCGGCTGGATCGGGCTGCAGCGGGGCGGCGACGGGGCGGTGCACGTGGTGCACCGGTTCGCCGAGGCCGTCGCCGACCACGAACGGGACGCGGACCACCCGCGGCTCGCCCCCGAGGGACGGGTGCGACTGCGGATCGAGATCGGGGCGGGCGCGCGCTGCCGCTTCCTCTACGACACCGGTCGGGGCCCGCGCCCCTCCGGGCCCGTCTTCTCCGCCACCCCCTGGCGCTGGGTCGGCGCCCTGCTGGGCCTGTTCGCCGTCGCGCCCGCCGGAACGGGACACGCGGGCGCGGCAACCTTCACGCGCTTCAGGATCGACTCCCTGTAACCCCCCGCCGCAACGCCGCACCGCACAGCAACACCCCTGTAGCAAGCGCTTGCCCCGAGCGGGTGGTGCCGCACCGCGCACCGTCCCCCCACAACCTCACATCTCCGTAGGAACCAGAAGAGAGAGCCGGCCAATGAAGACCAGCATCCGCAGAAACAGGCGCGCCGCCGTCGCCGTCGCCCTGGGCTCCGTGCTCGCCCTGACCGCCACCGCCTGCGGTGACGACGGCAGCGGCAGCGCGGGGGACAAGGGCAACGAGGGGTCCGGCAAGGGGGAGATCACCTTCTGGGACAACAACGGCGGTGTCCGCACCGACATCTGGAAGCAGATCATCTCCGACTTCGAGAAGAAGTACCCGAACATCAAGGTCAACTACGTCGGCATCCCGGCCGCGAGCGCCCAGTCGAAGTACGACACCGCCATCCAGGGCGGCGGGCTGCCCGACGTCGGCGGTGTCGGCACCGCGATGCTCGCCGAGGTCGCCGTCCAGGGCGCGCTGGAGCCGCTGGACGGCCGGCTGGCGAAGAGCCCGCTGAACGGCAAGCTCAGCCAGAACCTGGTGCAGAGCAGCAAGGCGGCCGGCGGCGGCGACCAGCTGTACCAGATCCCGACCTCGTCGAACAACGGCACGCTGTGGTACCGGACGGACCTGTTCAAGAAGGCCGGCCTGGACGCGCCGACGACGTGGGACAAGTTCTACACGGCGGCCGACAAGCTCACCGACAAGGGCAAGAACCGGTTCGGGTTCACCATCCGCGGCGGTGAGGGGTCCATCGCCCCGGCGCTGGACGCGGCGTACAGCCAGAGCGGCATCACCTCGTTCTGGAACGGCGACAGGACGACGGTCAACGACCCCAAGAACGTCGCCGCGCTGGAGAAGTACGTCGCCCTGTACAAGAAGGACACCCCGTCCGCCGACGTCAACAACGACTTCACGAAGATGGTCGCCCAGTGGGACAGCGGCACCATCGGCATGCTCAGCCACAACCTCGGTTCGTACCAGGACCACTTGAAGGCGCTGGGCGCGGACAAGTTCCGGGGCCTGCCGAACCCCACGCAGGCCGACGGCACCCGCGTGCAGATATCGAACCCCGTCGACGGGCTGAGCCTGTTCAAGTCCAGCAAGAACAAGGCGGCCGCCTGGAAGTTCGTCGAGTTCGCCCTCTCGCAGGAGGAGAACTCGAAGTTCAACCAGTCCGCCGGGCAGATCCCGGCGAACACCGACGCCGCCGAGGACGCCTGGATCCAGAAGGCCGAGCCCACCAAGCTGGCGGCCGAGGCCCTCAACGGCGCCGGCACGAAGATCGTGCAGCTGCCGTACTACCTGCCGGACTGGAACACGATCTCCAAGGCCGACAACGAGCCGAACTTCCAGAAGGTGCTGCTCGGCAAGATGAGCGCGAAGGACTTCCTGAACACGCTGGCCGACCAGCTGAACAAGGCGCAGGCGGACTGGAAGCAGAACCACTGACGGTGCCGGGTTCGGGCGTGGGGGACCGCGGGGCCGTCGTGACTGGTCGCGCAGTTCCCCGCGCCCCTGGACGTGGGAAAGGTGAACGGTCTTGTCGCTTACCCGTAGACAGGTCGCCGCGGCCGCGGTGGGTGTCGTTCCGATCGTCGGGCGGTCCCCGGCGAGGAAGCAGCGCACCCTCTACATCGCCGGTGATTCCACCGCCGCCCAGAAATACGCCGACGCGGCCCCCGAGACGGGGTGGGGGATGGCGCTCCCCTTCTTTCTGCGGAAGGACGTCGTCGTCTCCAACCAGGCCGTGAACGGCCGCAGTTCGAAGAGCTTCGTGGACGAGGGACGGCTCGACGCCCTTCTCGGCACGATACGGCCGCACGATCTGCTGGTCGTCCAGTTCGCGCACAACGACGAGAAGAGCGGGGACCCCACCCGGTACACCGAGCCCTGGACGACGTACCAGGAGCATCTGCGGCTGTACATCGAGGGCGCCCGGGCCCACGGCGCCCGCCCGGTGCTCGCCACCCCCGTCGAGCGGCGCCGTTTCGACGCCGACGGCAACGCCGTGCCCACCCACGGCGACTACCCGGCGGCGATGCGCGCGCTCGCCGCGGAGGAGCGGGTGGCGCTGCTCGACGTCGAGGCGCTGTCGCTCGCCCTGTGGCAACGGCTCGGCGTCGAGGCGACGAAGACGTACTTCAACTGGACGGACACCGAGCAGGACAACACGCACTTCAACCCGCCGGGGGCCATCGCCGTGGCCCGGCTCGTGGCGCAGGAGCTGCTGCGCACCCGGGTGCTCGCCCGGCCCGACGTCATCCGGCTGCACGAGGAGATCCCGACCTCGTGGATCACCTGGCCACCCGCAAGCTGAGGAGAACCGCACCGTGCGTACACAGAAATGTCATGGACGTGTCATAGGAACCGTCGTGGGCTGCACCGCCCTCGTGCTGGCGGTCACCGGGACCGCGCAGGCCGCCCACCGGCCCTCCCCGGACCGGCAAGTGCTGCCCGCGAGCGACGGCTGGGCCTCCTACGGCACCGGCACCACCGGTGGCGCCGCCGCCGACGCCGCGCACGTCCACACCGTCACCGACTGGGCCGGCTTCAAGGCCGCCCTGGCCGACGGCGGCAGCGCACCGAAGATCATCAAGGTCAAGGGCACCATCGACGCCGACGGACCGAGCTGCGCCTCGTTCGAGGCGCCGGGATACGACTTCGACACCTATCTGAAGACCTACGACCCCGCCGTCTGGGGCCGTGACAAGAACCTGGACGGCGAGCCGGACGCCAGCCCCGAGGGCCTGCGCCGCGCCTCACAGGCCAACCAGGACGCCTACATCAAGGCGTACGTCCCGGCCAACACCACGATCATCGGCATCGGCGAGAACGCCGGCTTCCGGGGCGCCAGCCTGCAGATCAAGGGCGTCGACAACGTCATCGTCCGCAACCTCGGCCTGGAGAGCCCGCTCGACTGCTTCCCGCAGTGGGACCCCACCGACACCGCCGACGGCAACTGGAACTCCGAGTACGACAGCGCGGTGGTCTACGGCTCCACCCACGTGTGGATGGACCACGACACCTTCACCGACGGCGACCACCCGGACAGCACCCTGCCGTACTACTACGGCCGGATCTTCGAGCAGCACGACGGCGAGCTCGACATCGTCAAGGGCGCCGACTACGTCACCGCCTCCTGGAACGTCTTCGAGGACCACGACAAGACGATCCTCATCGGCAACAGCGACAGCGCCTCGACGGCCGCCGTGGACCGGGGACATCTCAAGGTCACCTTCCACCACAACCTGTTCGCGAACCTCGTCGAGCGCGCGCCCCGGGTGCGGTTCGGCCAAGTGGACTCCTACAACAACCACTTCGTCGCGGGCGACGGCTACTCCTACAGCTACGGCATCGGCATGGAGTCCCGACTCGTCGCCGAGCACAACGCGTTCACGCTGCCCGACGCGGCCAAGGCCGGTTCGATCCTGAAGAAGTGGAAGGAGGCGCCGCTGACCGCCGACGACAACTACGTCAACGGCGAGCTCACCGACCTGATCGCCGTCCACAACGCCCAAGTGCCCACGGAGGTGCTCCAGTCGGGCGCCGGCTGGACGCCGACCCTGCGCACGAGGGTCGACCCGGCCCGGGCCGTCCCCGGGATCGTCGACCACTGCGCGGGCGCGGGCAAGCTGCGCTGACGCCCCTGGCCGGGGCGCACGGCGCCCCGGCCCCCTCTCCCCAGAGCCGCGACTCGAAGGACCACTCGTATGCCCTCGCCGCACCTTCCCCCGTCCCGGAGGGGTTTCCTCCGCGCCGGTGCCGGGCTGGCCGCCTCGGTCGGCCTCGCCACCGCCGCCGCCCCCGCACGAGCCGCCGAGCGGGCCTGCCCCTTCGGCCGCCACGGCTCGCCCGAGCGCCGCCTGACCCCGCGGACCCTGTACGTCGACCCGTACGGGCGGGGCGACTTCACCTCCGTCCAGGCCGCCGTGACCGCCGCCACCGGCAGCGGCCGGACGCTGGTCATCGCGCCCGGCACCTACCGGGAGACCGTCCTCCTGGACGCCACCCGCACGGAGGCCACCTGGATCGGCGCCTCGGAGGACCCCCGGGACGTCGTGATCGTCTACGACCACGCCAACGGCACCCCCAAGCCCGGCGGCGGCACCTACGGCACCACCGGATCCGCCACCACCACCCTCCAGGCCGACGGCTTCACCGCCCGCTGGATCACCTTCGCCAACGACTGGCTGCGCGCCGACCACCCCGACATCACCGGCACCCAGGCGGTCGCCGTCAAGGTGCAGGGCGACCGGAGCTCCTTCACCCACTGCCGCTTCCTCGGCCACCAGGACACCCTGTACGCCGACTCGACGGCCCTCACCGTCTTCGCCCGCCAGTACTACGCGCACTGCTACGTCGAGGGCGACGTCGACTTCGTCTTCGGGCGGGCCACGGCCGTCTACGACCGCTGCCACTTCCGCACGCTGAACCGCGCCGACCTGGCGGCGGCCCCCTACGGCTTCGTCTTCGCGCCCTCCACGGCGGCCGCCAACCCGCGCGGCTACCTGGTGACCGGCAGCCGGGTGAGCAGCGAGGCACCGGACGGCTTCTACAAGCTGGCCCGCCCCTGGGTGCCCGGCTCCGACACCACCGCCCGCCCCATGCTCACCGTCCGCGACACCCACCTCGGCCCCGGCATCGACGCGGTCGCGCCCTACACCAACATGTCGGACACCTACCCGTGGCAGGACCAGCGGTTCGCCGAGTACCGCAACACGGGTCCCGGCGCGGCCGTCAGCGTGCCCGTCAACCGCCCCCAACTCACCCGCGAACAGGCCGCGTCGGCGACCCGCGAGGTCTACCTCGGCGACTGGACGCCCTGGAAGGAGGGCCGCTGAGATGCGCCGGCGCACCCTTCTCACCGGCATCGCCGCCGGACTCGCGGCCCCGGGCACCACGCCCGCCCTCGCCGCCGGCCGCCGGCCCCTGCACGTCCGCCCCGGCGACAGCGTCCAGGCGGCCGTGGACGCGGTGGACGGACCCGGCGGGACGATCGTCGTGCACCCGGGGACGTACCGCGAGGTCGTCGCCGTTCCCGCCGAGACGACGGACCTGACGATCCGCGGGGCCACCGGCGACCCGCGCGACACCGTCATCGTCTTCGACCGCGCGAACGGCACGAAGAAACCCGACGGCACGACCTACGGCACCGCGGGCTCCGCCACCTTCACCTCGGCGGCCGCCGGACTGACCGTCCGCGACCTCACCCTCGCCAACGACTGGCTGCGCGCCGACCACCCCGACATCACCGGCACCCAGGCGGTGGCCGCCTACACCTACGGCGACCGCACCCGCTTCGACAACGTCCGGCTCCTCGCCCACCAGGACACCCTCTTCGTCGACACGACCGCGCTGGACGCCTTCGACCGGCAGTACTTCTCGCGCTGCCACATCGAGGGCGACGTCGACTTCGTCTTCGGGCGGGCCACGGCGGTGTTCGACCGCTGCCGCTTCCACACGCTGGCACGGGACGTCGACTTCACCCCGAAGGGCATGGTCTTCGCGCCCTCCACCGCCCGCGCCAACCCGCACGGCATCCTCGCCGTCCGCTCCCGGATCACCTCCGGCGCGCAGGACGGGGCGTACAAGCTGGCCCGGCCCTGGGTGCCGTCGTACGAGACGACCGCCTTGCCGTCCCTGGTCGTCCGGGACACCTGGATCGGGCCCGGCATCGATCCGGTCGCCCCCTACACCACCATGCGCGACGCCTATCCCTGGCAGTCCATGCGTTTCCGCGAGTACGGCAACTCCGGTCCCGGCGCGGTGATCCCGGTCCCGGAGAACCGGCCGCAGCTCACCCCGGAAGAGGCGCGGGCGCACACTGTACGGAGCTGTCTCGGCGACTGGTGTCCCGATGTCCGGGGCTGAGCGGCTGAACCGCCGGACCTTCGTCACGGGGGCCGCCGCGGCCGCCTTCCTCGGCGCGGCGCCGGGCTCCGCCGAGGCCGCCGACCTCGTCGCCGGCAACCTCCCCGACTTCCACCAGGCCCTCAAGGACGAGCTGAACTTCCCGCTCGCGTTCGGCACTTCGCCCGTCCGTGACATCCGGGCCTGGCGGCGGGCCGCCCGCGCCACCGTCGAGGAGCACCTCCTCGTCCCACGGCAGGACGGGACGCCGTACGCGCCCGACCACCAGGAGCCCTCCCGCGGCGACGGCTACACGCGGGAACTGGTCACGCTCTCCCTCACCCGCTACGAGCGGGTCCGCGCCGCCCTCCTCACCCCGGACGGGCCCGGTCCGTTCCCGGCCGTGCTCCTTCTGCACGACCACGGCGCCAGGTTCGACATCGGCAAGGAGAAACTCGTCCGGCCCTGGTACGACGACACCCGGCTCGCCTCCGCCGAGGCCTGGTCGGAGAAGTACTTCAGCGGGCGGTTCGTCGGCGACGAACTGGCCCGGCGCGGTTACGTCGTGCTCTGCGCGGACGCGCTCGGCTGGGGCGACCGCGGGCCCGTCGCCTACGACCAGCAGCAGGCCCTCGCCTCCAACTTCTACAACCTCGGCTCCTCGCTCGCCGGGCTCATGGCCCGCGAGGACGCCCGCGCCGCGGGGTTCCTCGCCGGCCTCCACCGGGTCGACGCCCGGCGCGTGGCGGCCGTCGGCTTCTCCATGGGCGGCTACCGCGCCTGGCAGACCGCCGCGCTCAGCGACCATGTCGCGGCCGGCGCCGCCGTCTGCTGGATGACCGGCCTGAAGGAAATGATGGTGCCCGGCAACAACACGCTGCGCGGGCAGTCGTCGTACTACATGCTCCACCCCGGGCTCGCCCGGCACCTCGACATCCCCGACGTGGCGAGCATCGCCGCCCCCAGGCCGATGTACTTCCTCGACGGCGCGCAGGACCCGCTCTTCCCCGCCGACGGCGTCCGGGCCGCCTACGCCAGGCTGCGCGCCGTCTGGGACTCGGCCCACGCCGGACAGCGGCTGCGCACCGAGACCTGGCCGGGCCTCGGCCACGTCTTCACGCAGCCCATGCAGGACGAGGTCTTCGACTGGCTCGACGCCGTCCTGTGAACCGTCCCCCCACCCGCACGAGCAAAGGACCGCTCTCCATGTCTCGTCGTACCGCACCGGCCACCCTCACCGCCCTCGCCCTGGGCACGGGCCTCGCCGTCCTGCCCGGCGAGGCGCAGGCCGCGACCGTCGTCGTCAGCAACTCCACCGACCTGTCCAACGCCATCAAGAACGCCACCGCCGGCACGGTCATCCAGGTCCGCGGCGGCACTTATTACCCGACGGCCACCCTCCAGTCCACGGCCAACGGCACCTCCTCCGCGCCCGTCACGCTCACCGCGTACGGCTCGGAGACCGTGAAGATCGACGGTTCGTCCCTGCCCTCCGGTTCCTGGATCTTCAAGCTGACCGCGGACTACTGGAACGTCTCCAACATCACCTTCCAGAACTCTCCGGACAGCGCGGTCGTCTGCCAGTCCTGCACCGGCACCAACTGGAACAACGTCAAGACCATCAACGGCGGCGACTCCGGCTTCACCCTCACCGGCGACGGCACGGTGAACAACACCGTGAAGAACCTGGACAGTTACGGCAACTACGACGCTGCCACCCACGGCCAGAACGCCGACGGTGTCGCCGTCAAGTTCGGCTCCGGCACCGGCAACCTCGTCACCGGGGCCCGCCTGTACAACAATTCGGACGACGGCATCGACCTGTGGTCGTTCTCCTCGCCGGTCACCATCGAGCACACCTGGTCCTTCGGCAACGGCAGGAACCGCTGGGGTGACAGCGCCTTCGAGGGCAACGGCAACGGCTACAAGCTGGGCGGCAACGGCCCCACGGTCGCCCACGTCGTCAACAACTCCGCCGCCTGGGACAACGCCGGCAACGGCTTCACCGAGAACTCCAACACCGGCGCGATCGTCATCAACCGCACCACGGCCTACGCCAACGCCAAGTGGGGCTACTACTTCGCCACCGGCGCGGCAAAGCTCGGCAAGAACCTCGCCGTGGGCAACGCGGGCGGCGCGGTGAGCAAGGGCACCTCGGTCACCTCGGCCGGCAACAACTGGGACTCCGGCATCTCGACCCCCGCCTTCAGGTCCACGGACGCGTCGACCGTCTACAACGCCCGCCAGTCCGACGGCTCCCTGCCCGCGACGACCTTCCTGACGACGGGCAGCTCCACCATCGGCGCGACGATGAACTGAACCGGAACCTTCCCGTCCGGGGCGCTTGACCCGTTTTTTGCCTCCGATCGAGGTATCGATCGGGCAACGGGTCTCGCGCCCACGGGGGTGACGCGCGTAGAAACCTGTCATGCATAAGCCACTGCGTATCGCGGCGATCGCCGCAGCGTGTGCCCTCTCCGGCGGCGCCCTCTACGGCGCCGGTGCGGCGACGGCCGGACAGTCCACGGCCAACTCCACCCACGAGCCCTACAACATCGGGCTCCTGGTGAAGGACATCGACACCTACTACGGCACCACGGCGGACGCCAACGGCGTGTACCAGGCGTCCCCGGACAGCCCGTACGCCCAGGACCTGGCGCACATCGACGCCGCCGCCCGCAAGTACATCGACCAGGCGGCCCGCAAGGCCCACCACCGCGGCGAGAAGCCGGCCGTCGTCTTCGACATCGACGACACGCTGCTGCTCAGCCTGGACTACGAGAAGCGCTACAACTACACGTACAACTCGACCACCTGGGCCGACTACGTGAACAAGGCGGACCGCCCGGGCGTCTTCGGCTCCGCCGAGCTGGTCCGCTACGCCGAGTCCAAGGGCGTCGAGGTCTTCTACAACTCCGGTCTGAGCGAGGCCCAGCGCTCCGCCGCCGTGGAGAACCTGAAGAAGATCGGCGCCGATGTGAACCTCGACGCCGACCACATGTTCCTCAAGGACAAGGCCAACCCGCCGGCCTACCTGTCCTCCTGTGCCACGCCGGGCACCTGGACCTGCACCACCGTGCAGTACAAGTCCGGCACCCGCGAGCACATCGAGGACGACCTCGGCTACGAGATCGTCGCCAACTTCGGCGACCAGTACTCGGACCTGGACGGCGGCTACGCCGACCGCACGTACAAGCTGCCGAACCCGACGTACTTCGTCAGCTAGTCCCTCACGGGCCTGATCGACTCCAGGGTCGGCACGACCGGCTGAAGGGTACCGTCCGCGGCGAACCACAGCCGGTCGGCGGTCGTCTCCCGGTGCATGCCGTCACCGCCGGGCCTTCCCGGCCCGGCGAGGGCGAACCGGTGGTAGACGATGTACCAGTCGTCGGTGCCGGGCACGTTCACCACGGAGTGGTGGCCGGTGCCCAGGATCCCGTACTCGGGACGCTTCGACAGGATCGTCCCCCGCTCGGTCCACGGGCCGAGCGGGGACGGTCCCGTCGCGTAGGCGACGTGGTAGTTCTCGCTGCGGGTGTCGTCCTCGGACCACATGAAGTAGTACGTGCCCTTGCGCTTGACCACGAAGGACCCCTCGCGGAAGCCGGCCGGGGTGATGTCCTTCACCTTCGCCGGGTCGTACGACGTCATGTCGTCGTTCAGCGGGACCACGTACCCGTGTCCGTTGCCCCAGTAGAGATACGACGTCCCGTCGTCGTCGGTGAAGACGGCCGGGTCGATCATCTGGCCCCCCAGCGAACCGCCCTTCGCCACCAGGGGTTTGCCGAGGGCGTCCTTGAACGGGCCGGCCGGGGAGTCGGCGACCGCGACGCCTATCTGCTGCTCGGCGCAGAAGTAGAGGTAGTACTTGCCGTCGCGCTCGGCGATCGCGGGCGCCCAGGCGTACTTGTCCGCCCAGGAGACGTCGGGGCCGAGGTCCAGGACGACGCCGTGGTCCTTCCAGTGGACCAGGTCGCGTGAGGAGTACGCCTTGAAACTCGTGCTGCTCCAGCCCTGGTTGCCGTCCGTCGTCGGATAGATCCAGTACTGGCCGTCGAGATAGGCCACGTCCGGGTCGGCGTTGAGGCCGGGCAGGATGGGGCTGCGGGTGCGGACGGCCTCGACCGTCCAGGTGCGGCTCGTGCCGTCGGCGGCGGTCACCGTGTACGTCCGCGGGGTGCGGAAGTCGCGGTGCGTACCGGACTTCGGGGTGAGGGTCGCGCCCCGGGCGACCGCGATCCGCGGCGCGAGGTGCGCGAGGTCGGCGTCCGGCTCCATCGGCAGCACGACCTTCGACGCGCTGTCGGTGACGACGGCGTAGCCCTTCTGGTCCTTCGCCGTGGCGTCCATGACCGAGGTGGGGGTGCTCGGGTAGGCGGCCAGCAGCCGGTCGTACTCCGCCTGCGTCACCGGCATGACCGTGCCGTGCCGGGGGCTGGCCGGCAGCTGGTAGTCCTTCGACATCGTCCACGTGCCCGAGTCGAGGTCGGTGGTCTCGAACGGGACGTAGCCGCGCTCGCCGTACTCGTCGATGAACAGGTACCACTTCTTCTCGGTGTTGGACCGGAAGACCGTCGGCCCCTCGCCGCGGGCGATCGACCCGCTGCCGATGCAGTCGGAGACGAAGTCGTATGCGGCGGAGGTCAGGCTCGTCGACTTCTCCGCCGTGATGAACTTCGAGCAGGGGGAGTCGGACGACGGGTTCCGCTCGTCCTTGGTGTAGCGGTAGTACGTGTCCTTGTACTTGACCACCGTCGAGTCGATCACCGAGTAGCCCGGGTCGTCCCAGACCTTCGGCGCGCTGAAGGTGCGGAAGTCCCTGGTGGTCGCGTACATCATGCGGTTGTACTGGTCGCCGGTGTGCTCGGGGTCGTCGTCGGCGTACAGTTTCGACGCCCAGAAGACGACGTACTCGCCGAGCGAGTCGTCCCAGTAGGCCTCCGGCGCCCAGGTGTTGCCCGCGTTGTCGGGGGCCACCTTCACCAGCCGCTGGTCGCTCCAGTGGACCAGGTCCGTGGACTCCCAGATCATGATCGACTTGCTGCCGTGCCGCTGGACCTGGTCCCAGCTGCCGCTGCTGTTCCGGTACATCCTGAGGTCGGTGGCGATCAGGTAGAACCTGTCGCCCTCGGGGGAGCGGATGACGAACGGGTCGCGCAGCCCCTTCTCGCCGATCGTCGACGTCAGCACCGGCTTGCCCTGGTTCAGCTCGCGCCAGTGCAGCGGGTCGTTGCCCCGGCTGAGGGCGTAGCGGATCTGTTCGCCGTCGGCGGTGCCCTCGCCCGTGAAGTAGGCGAAGAGATAGCCGGCGTACTGGGGGTGCTTCACGGGCGGGGCTCCTGAGTGGGCGGTACCGGGCGGTGCGGCGAACAGGCCGAGGAGGAGGGCGAGGCAGACGACGAGCACGGCTCTGGGGCGCATCGGCGATCCTGTCGGAGTGTGGGGGTTTCTGTTGGGTGTTGCGCGCCTTCGGAGTGTTCCCAGCGGGAAACTGCGCGTCAACAGCCAGGGGCGGGCAGGACGCGGGCGAAACTTTCGATGAGTCGGCCCGGAACGACGAACGCCCCGCCGGTCGTCACCGGCGGGGCGTCCCTGTCGCCGACGAGGGGGGCTCTGTCGGCGGCTGCTGACCGAGGGGGGCTCAGGTCAGCAGGTCCACTGAGGACGTCATACCGTCCTCCGTCCGTCTTTACGCACTACTAGGGACGTCGAAAGGGGAGATGAGGTTGTGTCACGGTGGGACACCGTGGCGCCGTCACGAGCCGTCCGCGCCGCTGGTGTGCGCCGCGAAGCCGCCGCCCACCGCGCGCTGCCGGCCTTCCGCCGTCGCCCGGACCGTGTAGCCGTCGTCCTTGGCGTCCCGGCCGCCGCGCTGGTGGTTGTACTGACCGGCGAACACCCACTCGCCCGTGGGGACCGTACGGCCCGCCTTGAGCGTCCAGGTGTACACCAGGAAGCCGTCCCGCTCGCCGACAGTGAGGTCGAAGTCCTGTTCCGGCAGCGAGCGCCAGGCCCCCGTGTTGCTCACCCCACCGGTCTGCGCGACCTTCAACTGCACGACCAGAGAGGTGAGGTGGGCGCTGGTCCTGAGGGTGATGTCGCTCTGCGCCCAGAAGTCGTTGCTGTGCGGGTCCACCGCGCCGTCCGCCCACAGGGGCCCGTCGCTCTCGCCGCCGGCGGACGGCAGCACGGTGACGGAGGCGGACGGCTTCGTCGGGGACGGGATGCCACTGGGCCGGTGGGTGCCCGGAGTTCGGCTCGGCGCGGGTTCCACCGGCGGTACGGGCGCCCGGCTCGTCGCGTCCGGTGAGGGCCTGGGCGTCGGGGACACCGCGACCGTCTGCTGCGGGGGAGCGTCGTCCTTCACCGCGGACGCCACCGCGTACCCGCCGACCGCGAGCATGCCCGCGACCGCGGTCGTGGCGCCCACGACCCGCACCCAGCTCCACACCTGCGGCCGCGTGGCCCGGTGCCCGGAACGGTCGGCCTCGGAGCCCATGCCCCGCTCGATCCTGGCCAGCATGCGGGCCCGGTCCGGCTCGTGCGCCTCGGCCGCCTCGTGCAGCCGGGCGCGCAGCTCGTCGTGCACGTCCCGCTGCCTCATCGCGCCGTTCCTCCGGTCTCGCCGCCGCGCGCCATCGCCGCGTGCACCTTCTGTGGGCCGCCCCGGGAGCCGAGGACCTTCTGCAGCTCGGCCATCCCCTTGGACGTCTGGGACTTCACCGTACCCACGGACACACCCAGGGCGAGCGCGGTGTCCTTCTCCGACAGGTCGAACGCGTGCCGCAGCACCACGCACGCCCGCTTCCTGAACGGCAGCCTGCGCAGGGCCTCCTGGACGTCGACGACACCCGCTATGTCGGGGTTCTCCGTCCTCTCCTCGCGCTGCGACCAGAACAGCGAGACGCGCCGGCGTTCACGGACGGCGCTGCGGATGCGGGTGCGGGCGAGGTTGGCGACGACTCCGCGGGCGTAGGCGACCGGATGGTCCGCGGCGCGCACCCGGTCCCAGCGGTGCCACAGCGCGAGCAGCGCGTCCGCCGCCAGGTCGTCGGCGGCGTCCGGCTCGCCGGTCAACAGATGCGCGAGCCGGGAGAGTTCGGCGTAGTGCCGCTCGAAGAAGGCATGGAACTCCATGGAGGCTGCGTCGTCGACGACAGTGCCCACGGGCGACCTCTCTGTGGGTGTCATGCGAATGACATGTGATCATCCGGAGTGCCCCGGCCGAGATCCGGAAGCGTAGCAGCGGCCGACCGACCGCTCTCGTACGGGCCTTCGAACAGGGTGTGACGGGCCGGTCGATTCCGTAACACGGAGAAAACCTGAAACGCGTTCATCGTGGGAACAATCCAGCCAGCATCCGCACTCGTCCGATCAGGCACCGAGGAGCACCCGCCCATGTCCGACACGAAGGACCCCCAGCAGGCCGCCGGCCGGCCGACATCCGCGCCACCAGCGGCGAACGGCGTCGACCGGTTCTTCCGGATCTCCGAACGGGGATCCGGCTTCGGCCGGGAGATACGCGGCGGCTTCGCCACGTTCTTCACCATGGCCTACATCCTCGTCCTGAATCCCATCATCCTCGGCAGCGCGAAGGACAAGTTCGGCCACCAGCTCGACACCGGCCAACTCGTCACCGCCACCGCCCTGGTGGCCTGCGTGATGACGATCATCATGGGCGTCGGCGGCAACCTCCCGCTCGCCATCGCGGCGGGCCTCGGCCTCAACGCCGTCGTGGCCTTCCAGCTGGCGCCGCTGATGAGCTGGCCCGACGCGATGGGCCTGGTCGTCCTCGAAGGCGTCCTGATCTGCGTCCTGGTCCTCACCGGGCTCCGGGAAGCGATCATGAACGCGATCCCGCAGCAGCTGAAGCAGGCCATCGGCGTCGGCATCGGCCTGTTCATCGCCTTCATCGGCTTCGTCGACGCCGGGTTCGTCAGCCGCATCCCGGACGCCGCGAACACCACCGTGCCGGTGCAGCTCGGCGCCGTCGGCCGGCTCACCGGCTGGCCCGTGCTGGTCTTCTGCGTCGGCGTGCTGCTCACCATCGCGCTGCTCGCGCGCAAGGTGAAGGGCGCGATCCTGATCAGCATCATCACCATGACGGTCGTCGCGATCGTCATCAACGCCGTCGCCGACGTCAAGAGCTGGGGCCTGACCACCCCCAAGCTGCCGGACAAGATCGTCGCCGCCCCCGACTTCGGGCTGATCGGCCACTTCAGCCTGTTCGGCGGCTTCGCCAAGGCCGGCATCCTCACCGCCGTCCTGCTGGTCTTCACCCTGATCCTGTCGGACTTCTTCGACGCCATGGGCACCATCGTCGGCATCAGCGCGGAGGCCGGACTGCTCGACGACCGGGGCCAGGTGCCGGGAATCGGGCGCGTGCTGTTCATCGACGGCGCGGCGGCCGTGGCCGGCGGTGTGGGGTCGGCCTCCTCCAACACCGCCTACATCGAGTCGGCGGCGGGCGTCGGCGAGGGGGCGCGCACCGGGTTCGCGAACCTGATCACCGGCGGCCTGTTCGGACTGGCGCTGTTCCTCACGCCGCTGCTTACCATCGTCCCGCTGCAGGCCGCGGCGCCGGCCCTGATCGCGGTCGGCTTCCTGATGATGACCCACGTCAAGCACATCGACTGGGACCGGTACGAGATCGCCATCCCGGCGTTCCTCACCATCGCCGTCATGCCGTTCACCTACTCCATCACCGACGGCATCGGCGCGGGCTTCCTCGCCTACGTCCTCATCAAGGCGGTGCTGGGCAAGGCGCGGGACGTGCACTGGCTGCTGTGGGGGGTGTCGGCGCTGTTCCTGGTGTACTTCGCGATCGATCCGGTGGAGCAGATCCTCGGGGTGAAATGAAGTGACGTGACTGCAGCGCCCCGTAAGGGGCGCGGGGAACTGCGCGACCAGCCACGGACGGCCCGCAGCCGATCGCGCAGTCCCGTCAGCCCTCCAGCGCCGCCTTCATCATGGCCTTGGCCACCGGCGCGGCCAGCCCGTTGCCGCTCACCTCGGAGCGCGCCGCGTTCGACTGCTCGACCACGACCGCCACGGCGACCTCCTTGCCGCCGGCCTTGCCGTAGGACGTGAACCAGGCGTACGGCGTCTGGCTGTTGTTCTCGCCGTGCTGGGCCGTGCCCGTCTTGCCGCCGACCGTGACGCCGGAGATCCGCGCGTTGGTGCCGGTGCCCTTCTCCACGACCGTCTGCATGGCCGACTGCAGCTGCTCGGCGGTCGAGGAGCTGACGATCTCCTTGGTGCCCGCGCTGTCGTCGTAGTTCTTCAGCACGTCACCGCCGCCGTCGGTGATCTGCGCGACCATGTGCGGCGAGACCAGCTTGCCGCCGTTGGCGATCGCGGCGGACACCATCGCCATCTGCAGCGGGGTGGCGGTGACGTCGAACTGGCCGATGCCGGTCAGGGCGGTGGAGGACTCGTTCATGCCGGTGGGGTAGACGCTGGTGTACGCCCGCACCGGCACGTCCTGGGCGTCGTCGTTGAAGCCGAACTTCTCGGCCATCGCCCGCACCTTGTCCTGGCCCAGCTGCACGGCCATCCGGGCGAAGACGTTGTTGCAGGAGTACTCCAGCGCGGTGCGGATCGAGGCGTTCTCGCAGGGCGCGTTCGGGTTCTCGTTGGACAGCTCGCGGGTGGTGCCCGGCAGGGTGTACGGATCGGGGCTGTCGGTGTGCTGCTCCACGGAGGAGTACAGGCCGTCCTCCAGCGCGGCCGCCGCCACGACCAGCTTGAACGTCGACCCCGGCGGCAGCGGCTGGCGCAGCGCCCGGTTGGTCAGCGGCTTGTCCGGGTCGGCGTTGAGCTTCTTCCAGGCCGGGCCCGCCGTGTTGGCGTCCGTCAGGGACGTCGGGTCGTACGACGGCGTGGAGACGACCGCGAGGATCTTCCCCGTCTTCGGGTCGATCGCGACGGCCGCGCCCTTCTTGGCGCCGAGCGCGTCGTACGCCGCCTTCTGCACGGCCGGGTCGATCGTCGTGACCACGTCTCCCGGCTCGGCGCGCTTGCCGGTGACCGTGTCCATCACGGTCTTCAGGCGGTTGTCCGTGCCGTTGAGCAGGTCCTGGTAGATGCCCTCCAGCTGGGTGGGGGCGTACGCCTGCGAGGCGTAGCCCGTCACCGCCGCGTACAGCGCGCCGTCCTTGTAGGTGCGCTTGTACGCCAGGTCGCCGCTCTTCGTCCGCGCCGAACCGGTGACCGAGCGTCCGGCCACGATGATGTTGCCGAGCGGCTCCGCGTACGTCTGGATCACGTTGCGCCGGTTGTACTTGTCGTCCGCTAGGGCCTTGCCGTCGTAGTACTGCACCCAGGTCGCCCGGATCAGCAGGGCGAACACGAGCAGCAGCACGAAGACGGAGGTCCGCCTGATCGTCTTGTTCATCGCGATCGTGAAGACGAGCGGGAAGGGGCGGAACGTTCCCTTCCCGCCGGATTCTCATCGGGCGCTCATGAACCTCACGCCTCCAGCGTGAGCACGACCTCGTCGATCTCCGCGCCCCGTGCGTTCGCGAACCCCGTCGCATGCGCCGTCAGCCGGAACCCGCACTTCTCCAGCACGCGCCGCGAGGCGGCGTTGTCCGCCGCGGCCCGCGCGTACAGCGGCCGCTCCGGCACCTCGGCCAGCAGCGCCCGCAGCGCGGCCGTGGCCACACCCCGCCCCCAGTACGCCCGGTCCACCCAGTAGGTGACCTCACGCTCGCCCGGGTCCCCGTACACGGCCGCGCTGCCCACCACGTCACCTTCCAGCAGGACCGTGCGCAGCACGTCCCCGCCGGCCCGGATCCGTTTCCAGTGGGCGTCGAAGGCGTCCCGGTCGGCGGGATCCTTCGCGGTGAAGGCGGCCATGTGCAGGGCCTCGGGATCGTTCATCTGCCGGAAGAAGACGGGCAGATCGCTGTCGTGCACCTCACGCAGTACGACGTCCATGGAGGAAGAGGCTAGGGGTCACAGTCGGCGGGTCGCCAGGGTGAGTCGGTCGCGCGCGTCGAACAGGGCGTCCTTGACCAGCTGTTCGTGCGCCGGCGTGAGCCGGGCCACCGGCACCGAGCAGCTGATCGCGTCGCGCGCAGGCGTGCGGTAGGGGATGGCGACGCCGAAGCAGCGCAGGCCCAGCGTGTTCTCCTCGCGGTCGACGGCGAAGCCCTGCTCGCGCACCTGGTGCAGTTCCTCGATGAGCTTCTCCCGGTCGGTGATCGTGTTCTCGGTCAGCGCGGGGAGCGTCTCCGGGAGCATCTTGCGGACCTGCTCGTCGGAGTACGTGGCGAGGATCGCCTTGCCGAGCGAGGTCGAGTGCGCCGGCAGGCGGCGGCCGACGCGGGTGAAGGGGCGCAGGTAGTGCTGGGACTGGCGGGTGGCGAGGTAGACGACGTTCGTGCCGTCCAGCCGCGCCAGGTGGATCGTCTCGGTGGTGTCGTCCGAGAGGCGGTCCAGCGTCGGGCGGGCCGCGGCGACCACCTCGTCGCCGTCGATGTAGGAGGTGCCCACCAGCAGCGCCCGTACCCCGATGCCGTACCGCGTGCCCGTCGCGTCGGTCTCCACCCAGCCCAGCTCCACCAGTGTGCGCAGGAGCATGTAGAGGCTGGACTTGGGATATCCGACGGCCTCCTGGACCGATGCGAGGGAGTGCATGCCGGGGCTGCCGGCGAAGTACTCGAGCAATTCGACGGTTCGCACCGCGGATTTGACCTGCGCCCCGCCGCCTGTCTCGGCTGCCGACATCGCCCTGGACCCCTTCGTTGGACGAGAAACCGAAGTTATAGTCTCCAACAGCATATTCATCATCAGAGACAGCGTTCAGTATATCGAACGACCCTGGTGAATGACCCTGATACACCTGGAGGGATCCGCGGTGGCAGCAGCACCAGTCTGGAGTGTCGACCCCCGAACCGGGAAGCAGCGGGAACAGGTTGCGGTGGAGGCCACAGCCCAGGAGGTCGACGCCGCCGTCCGCGCCGCCCACGCGGCCCGCGCCTCCCTCGCCGACCGCGCCGTCCGCGCGGCCTTCCTGCGCACCGCCGCCGAACAGCTGGAGGCGGCCAAGGACGGGCTCGTCGAGACCGCCGACGCGGAGACCGCGCTCGGCCCGGTCCGGCTCACCGGCGAACTCGCCCGCACCTGCTTCCAGCTGCGGGCCTTCGCCGACATCGTCGACGAGGGCGCCTTCCTCGACGTGATCATCAACCACCCCGACGACACCGCGACGCCCCCGATCCCGGACCTGCGCCGCTACAAGGTGCCCCTCGGCGTGGTGGCCGTCTACTCGGCCTCCAACTTCCCCTTCGCCTTCTCCGTCGCCGGCGGCGACACCGCGAGCGCGCTCGGCGCGGGCTGCCCGGTCGTCGTCAAGGCCCACCCCGACCACCCGGCCCTGTCCGAGCTGGTCGCCAAGGTGCTGCGCCGGGCCGCCGCCGCGCACGGCATCCCCGAGGGCGTCCTCGGCCTGGTGCACGGCTTCGAGGCGGGCATCGAGCTGGTCCGGCACCCGCTGGTCTCGGCGGCCGGCTTCACCGGTTCCGTCAAGGGCGGCCGCGCCCTGTTCGACGCGGCTGCCGCGCGGCCGGTGCCGATCCCCTTCCACGGCGAGCTGGGCTCCCTGAACCCCGTCGTCGTCACGGAGGCCGCGGCCGCCGAGCGCGCCGAGGCCATCGGCGCGGGCCTGGCCGGCTCCATGACCCTCGGCGTCGGGCAGTTCTGCGTGAAGCCCGGCCTGGTCCTGGCCCCGGCGAGCTCGGCGGGCGACCGCTTCCTGAAGTCGCTGACCGACGCCGTGAGCGACACGGACGCCGGGGTGCTCCTCGACCACCGCATGCGCGACAACTTCATCGCCGGGGTCGCCGAGCGCACCAAGCTGCCGGACGTCGAGTCGCCGGTGACGCCCGGCTCGGGCGGCGAGCACACGGTGAGCGCCGGCTTCCTGACCGTCGCGGCCGACAAGCTCACCGAGGAGGGCGCGTACGACCTCCTGCTGGAGGAGTGCTTCGGCCCGGTCACGGTCGTCGTCCGCTACGACGACGACGCCCAGGTCCAGAGCGTGCTCTCACGCCTGCCCGGCAACCTCACCGCGACGGTCCACCTGTCGGCCGAGGAGGCCGCGGGCGAGGGACGCGGCGCGGAGATCCTGGCGGAGCTGACGCCGCTGGCCGGCCGCGTGCTGGTCAACGGCTGGCCGACGGGCGTCGCCGTGGCCCCGGCCCAGCACCACGGCGGCCCGTACCCGGCGACGACGTCGACCTCGACGTCCGTCGGCGGTACGGCCATCGAGCGGTGGATGCGGCCGGTGGCGTACCAGGGCGCGCCCGAGGCGCTGCTTCCGCCCGAGCTGCGGGACGACAACCCGCTCGGGCTGCCGCGTCGGTTCAACGGCCGGCTGGAACGCTGACCGGACCCACCTGACACAATCGCCCGATGGACGTCGAACTCCCCGAACTCCCCTTCGCCCTGCGCACATACGGCCCCGAGGGCAACTGGTCCTACGAGGACGGTGTGCTCACCGGCTGGGCCGGCCCCCGGCAGGACCGGTTCGTGCCGCCCACCGGTGAGGCCCTCGAACCGGCCTCGGACGCCCCGCGGCTGCTGGGCTGGCCCGAGGGGGACTTCCAGCTGATCGCCCGCGTCACGGTCGGCTTCGCGGGGGCGTTCGACGCGGGGGTCCTCTACGTCCATGTCGGCGAGCGGGCCTGGGCCAAGCTGTGCCTGGAGTACTCCCCGGATGTGCCCACCGTCTGCACGGTGGTCACCCGGGGGCACTCCGACGACGCCAACTCCTTCACTGTGGACGGCAGTTCGGTATGGCTCCGGGTCAGCCGCACCGGCCGCGCCTTCGCCTTCCACGCCTCCCGCGACGGCGAACGCTGGACCTTCGTCCGCCTGTTCACCCTGGGCGCCGAGAAGGAGACGGACGCGGCCCTGGTCGGCTTCATGACCCAGTCCCCGATGGGCGAGGGCTGCGTCGTCACCTACGACCACATAGAGTTCCGCCCCCACTGGCCCGAAGACCTGAGAGACGGCAGCTGAGCACACCCAGCCCGTCCGGCGTTTGAGGACAAGGCCCGTTCAGGGCCGAAGGGGGGTCTGGGGGCACAGCCCCCAGCACTCACCGCAACCGCACCGTACCCGCCCAGGCCAGCGCCAGCGCCCCCGCACTGATCAGCAACGCCACCCGCATCCCGTCCACGAACCCACCCCCCACCAGCGACCCGAACACCGCGATCCCCAGCCCCCCGGCCACCTGCCGCGCAGCGTTCAGCACGCCCGCCGCGAGCCCCGCCCGCTCCACCGGCACCGCGTCCATCATCGCCGCCGTCAGCGGCGGCACCGTCAGCGCGCACCCCAGCGCCAGCGGCACGAGCAGCACGGCCGTCAGGACGGGGGACGTGCCGGCGTCGACGTACAGCAGGAGGAGCAGGCCCACGACGGCGAGCGCCTGGCCCACCAGCATCGGCGGCTTCGCCCCGTACCGCCCCGCGAGCTTGCCCGCGACGACGTTCGTCACCGCGATCAGGCCCGTCATGGGCAGGAACGCCAGCCCGGCGCGCAGCGCGGACAGCCCCTGGACCTGCTGGAAGAAGAGCGAGAAGACGAACACCACGCTGTAGAAGGCGACGCTCACCGCCGCGCCCACCGCGACCGTCACGGCCACCGTCCGGTCGCGGAACAGGCCGAGCGGGACGACGGGGTGCGGGCTGCGGGCCTCGACCCGCAGGAAGACCGCGCCCGCGACCAGGCCCACCGCCAGGGCCGCCCAGCCCGCCGTGCCCCCCTCGATCACCGCGAACGTGACAGCCGTGAGCGCCACCACCGCCGTCGCCTGCCCGGGCAGGTCCAGCGGGGCCGGCCGGCGCCCGGAGCGCGGGGCCCGGACCAGCAGCGCCAGGATCAGCGCCCCCACCGGCAGGTTGACGAAGAAGATCCCGCGCCAGTCCCACGCCGTGGTCAGCAGGCCGCCCGCCACCGGCCCCAGCGCCACCGCCGCCGAACCGCCCGCCGCCCAGGTCGCCACCGCCCGCGCCCGCCGCGCCGGTTCCGGGAACGCCTGCCGCACCAGCGCCAGCGAGGCCGGAAGCACCACCGCGGCGGCCATGCCCTGCACCACCCGGGCGCCGATCAGGGCCGGCAGGCCCGGCGCCAGCCCGCAGGCCACCGAGGCGAGCGTGAAGACGCCGGTGCCGAGGGCGAACGCGCGGCTCGCCCCGGACCGGTCCGCGAAGGCCCCGGTGGACAGCATCAGCGCGGCGAAGGGCAGCGTGTAGGCGTCGACGACCCACTGCAGCCCGGACATCCCGGCGTCGAGGGAGGAGCCGATCGCGGGCAGGGCCACGTTCACCACGGACGCGTCGAGGCAGATCAGCGCGAAGCCGAGCAGGGCGGCGGTGAGGGTGAGCGCGGGCGAGGACTTCCGGGCCTCGACCGTCAACTCCTCCACGGAGGGCGCGAGTTCGTCGCCTCTGAGGGTGCGGTTCGTCGTCATGGGTCCATGCTGCGGATCTGCCGCGTCGTACAGTAGTGGCCTGAACGACAGGGAACCGGAGGTTCTGGCCATGCCCCAGCCCCAGGCGCTCGCCCCGCACCGCATCGCCGTGATCGCGCCCTCGCCCGTGTCGATGTTCAACCTCGCCATCCCCGAGATGCTGTTCGGCAAGGTCGAGGTGGACGGGCGGCCCGGCTACGAGGTGATCATCTGCGCCGCCGAGCCGGGACCGGTGCCCACCAGCGGCGGGCTCGACCTGTACGTCCGCCGCGGCCTCGACGCCGTGCGGGAGGCGGACACGGTCGTCGTCGCCGGCACCGGCGCGCCCTACGAGCCGGACGCGAGGATCGTGGCCGCCGTCAAGGAGGCCGCCGCCGACGGCAAGCGCGTCGCCTCCCTGTGCACCGGCGCCTTCCAGCTCGCCGAGGCGGGCCTGCTGGCCGGCCGCAGGGCGACGACGTACTGGGCGCACGCCGAGGAACTGCGCAGGCGCTACCCCGAGGTCGACCTCCAGGGCGACGTCCTCTACGTCCAGGACGGCCCGTACGTCACCTCCTCCGGCTACGCCGCCGGCATCGACCTGTGCCTGCACGTCATCCGCACCGACTACGGCGCCGCCGTCGCCAACGAGGTCGCCCGGCGCGCGCTCGTCGCGCCCGTACGGCCCGGCGGCCAGACGCAGTTCACGCACACCCCGCTGCCCCCGGAGCGCGGCAACGCCTGCTCCGACACCCGGGGCTGGGCCATGCGCCACCTCGACCAGCCCCTCACCCTCACCGACCTGGCCCGCCACGCGGGCGTCTCGGTACGGACCCTCACCCGCCGCTTCCGCGCCGAGAGCGGGGTCAGCCCCCTGCAGTGGCTGCTCCACCAGCGCATCGAGCGCGCCAAGGAGCTGCTGGAGACCACCACCCTGCCCATGGACCAGGTGGCCCGCGCCAGCGGCCTGGGCACCGCCGACTCGCTGCGCGCCCATGTGGTCCGCCGCACCGGCCTGACGCCGAGCGCGTACCGCACGCAGTTCAGCCGGCTGGGAACCGCGGCCTCCGCGGACACGTCCTCCGCAGCATGATCAGTGACCGAGTCACGGGCGCCCGGGTGATCCGCACGGTGCTGCCCGCCGAGGCCGAGGCCGTCACCGCCCTGCACGCGCGCGCCCGGGCGACCTACTACCCGGACGGGGTCCCCGAGGACGGCACCGACTGGCTCGCCGCCTGGCACGGCGCCATCACACGGCCGGACGGCGAGGTGCTCTGCCTCGTCGAGCAGGGCCGCATCGTCGCCGTCGCCTCCTTCCGCACCCCGCCGGACGCCGACGCGGACACGGTCAAGCTGTACCAGTTCCACGTCGACCCGGACGCCTGGCGCCGCGGCGTCGGCACGGCCCTGCACACCGCCTGCGCCGAACAGTGGCAGGCCGACGGCCGCCGCGTCGCGGTCCTCGACGTCCACGTCGACAACCAACGTGCCCAGGCCTTCTACGCCCGCCAGGGCTGGGTCCCCGACCCGGAGAACCCGCCCGCCGAGGACGACCACCACCTGTTCCTGCGGTATGCGGTGGCGGGGGAATGATCCCCGCTGCTTGAACGTTCACCCACTCGGCGGAGGCGGCCTCCGTACCCGTACGAGCTGGAGAGAACATGAAGGTCGAGATCTGGTCGGACATAGCGTGCCCCTGGTGCTACGTGGGCAAGGCGCGCTTCGAGAAGGCGCTCGCCGCCTTCCCGCACCGCGACCGGGTCGAGGTGGTGCACCGCTCCTTCGAGCTGGACCCGGGCCGCGCCAAGGGTGACGTCCAGCCCGTGATCACCATGCTCACCAGGAAGTACGGCATGAGCGAGGCCCAGGCGCAGGCCGGCGAGGAGAACCTGGGCGCGCAGGCCGCCGCCGAGGGCCTGGAGTACCGCACCCGCGACCGCGACCACGGCAACACCTTCGACATGCACCGCCTGCTGCACCTCGCCAAGGAGCGGGGCCGGCAGGACGAGCTGATCCAGGTCCTGTACCGGGCGAACTTCGCCGAGGAGCGCTCCGTGTTCTCCGAGGGCGACGAGCGGCTGGTCGAGCTCGCCGTCGCCGCCGGGCTGGACGCGGAGGACGCCCGCAAGGTCCTCGCCGACCCCACCGCCTACGCCGACGACGTCCGCGCCGACGAGCGCGAGGCCGCCGAGCTGGGCGCCAACGGCGTCCCCTTCTTCGTTCTCGACCGCACGTACGGCGTCTCCGGCGCCCAGCCCGCCGAGGTCTTCACCCAGGCGCTGACCCAGGCCTGGGGCGAGCGCTCCCCGCTGCAGCTCCTCGACCAGGGCGACGCGGACGCCTGCGGTCCCGACGGATGCGCGGTGCCGCAGAGCTGAACACGCAGGTCGGGGCGCATTCATAAGTCCTGCTTAGGGAAACCACGCAGAAAACGGCAATGGACTATGGGTTCCCCGGGGCCCAGAGTGGACTCATGGAGACCTTCGAGAGCCTCGTCCGCGCCGAGTTCGCCCCGGAGAGCACCTACCTCAACACCGCGAGCAACGGCCTGCTGCCCGCCCGCACGGTGACCGCCCTGCACCAGGCGGCGCTGCTGCGGGCCCAGGGCCGTCCGCTGACCCCGCTGCACGAGGACGTGGAGGCCTGCCGGGCCGGGTACGCCCGGCTCGCGGGTGTTCCCGCCACCCGGGTGGCGGCGGGCGCCTCCGTCGCAGCGCACACCGCGGTGATCGCCGCCTCGCTGCCGTCCGGCGCCGAAGTCCTCACCGCCGAGGACGACTTCACCTCGGTCCTCAACCCCTTCCACGTCCGCGGCGACCTCAAGGTCCGTGCGGTGCCGCTGGAGGGGATCGCCGAGGCGGTCCGCCCCGGCACCGCACTGGTCGCCGTCAGCGCCGCGCAGTCCGCGGACGGGCGCGTCGCCGACCTGCCCGCCCTGCGCGAGGCCGCCCGCGCCCACGGGGCGCGCACCTACGTCGACTTCTCGCAGGCCGCCGGCTGGCTGCCGGTGGACGCCGACGCCTACGACTTCAGCGCCACGGTCTCCTTCAAGTGGCTGCTCGGCCCGCACGGCGCGGCCTTCCTCGTGGTGCCGGAGGACTTCGGCGGGCTCACCCCGGTGCTCGCCGGCTGGGTCGCGGGCGAGCGGCCGTGGGACAGCTGCTACGGCCCGGTCGCCGAACTCGCCCACTCCGCCAGGCGGTTCGACCTCACCCCGGCCCTCTTCACCTTCGCCGGACTGCGCCGCTCGCTCGACCTGATCGAGGAACTCGGCGTGGCCGCCGTCCAGGCGCACGACGTGGCCCTCGCCGACCGGTTCCGCGAGGGGCTCGCGCGCCTCGGGCACGAGGCGGTGCCCGCGCCGGGCTCGGCGATCGTCTCGGTCCCCGGGCTCGGCGACCGCCAGCCGGCCCTGAGCAGGGCCGGCATCGAGGTGTCCGACCGGGCCGGCAATCTGCGCGCCTCCTTCCACCTCTACAACACGCCCGCGGACGTGGACCGTCTGCTGGACGCGCTGTCCGGGTGACGGACGCGACCGGGCCGGGGCCTCCCGTCCCACACGAGGAGGCCCCGGCCCGGTGCTTTCAGGGGGTCACTTCACCGGGGTGAAGTCCCGGGCGCCGATGAACTCGGGGCGCCGGATCGGCGCCGCGAACGGCTCCACCGCCTTGTTCTCCACGCTGTTGAAGACGATGAAGACGTTGCTGCGCGGGAACGGCGTGATGTTGTCGCCGGAGCCGTGCATGGCGTTGCAGTCGAACCAGGTCGCCGAACCGGCCTTGCCCGTGAACAGCCTGATGCCGTACTGGCTCGCCATCTCGGTCAGCGCCTCGTCCGAGGGCGTGCCCGCGTCCTGCATCTGCAGCGACTTCTTGTAGTTGTCCTTCGGGGTGGCGCCGGCGCAGCCCAGGAACGTCCGGTGCGAGCCGGGCATGATCATCAGCCCGCCGTTGGTGTCGTAGTTCTCGGTCAGCGCGATCGAGACGGACACCGTGCGCATGTGGGGCAGGCCGTCCTCGGCGTGCCAGGTCTCGAAGTCCGAGTGCCAGTAGAAGCCGCTGGCCCCGAAACCGGGCTTGACGTTGATCCGCGACTGGTGGACGTACACGTCCGAGCCGAGGATCTGCCGGGCCCGGCCGACGACCCGCTCGTCGCGCACCAGCTTCGCGAACACCTCGCTGATCCGGTGCACCTCGAAGACCGAGCGGATCTCCTTGGACTTCGGCTCGACGATCGACCTCTCGTCGGCCCGGATCTCCGGGTCGGTGACGAGCCGCTCCAGCTCACGCTGGTAGACGCCCACTTCGTCCGGGGCGATGAGCTGGTCGACGGCGAGGAAGCCGTCCCGCTCGAACGACTGCAGATCGCCGGTCGAGATCGGGCCCGGGGTGTCGGGGGCGCCCCACACGACGGGGTCCTGGCGCGGGACCGACACCTCGGTGGTGCCGCGGGTGGGGTAGAGATCGGTGACGGTGGTCATGGGGTTCTCACACCTCCTCGGGCTCGGTGAGCAGCGGGTAGACGCCGTTCTCGTCATGGTCCTCCCGGCCGGTGACGGGCGGGTTGAAGACACAGATGCAGTGGAAGTCCTCCTTGACCTTGAGCGTGTGCCGCTCGTGGCCGTTGAGGAGGTACATGGTGCCGGGCGTGATGTGGTAGGTCTGCCCGGTCTCGCGGTCGGTCAGCTCGGCGTCGCCCTGGGTGCAGACGACGGCCTCGATGTGGTTGGCGTACCACATGTGGGTCTCCGTGCCCGCGTAGAGGATCGTCTCGTGCACCGAGAATCCGACCCTCTCCTTGGCCAGGACGATGCGCTTGCTCTCCCAGGTGCCGGACGCGGATTTCACATGCCGGTCGGTGCCTTCGATCTCCTTGAACGAGCGGACGATCACTGTGCTGCACTTCTCCTTTGTCGGCGGGTTTCTCGGTGGGTCGCGCGTACGGCCGGGGTTCAGCGGGTCTCTCGTACCGCCCGGGCGACGACGCTCAGCCCCTCGTCGAGCTCGTCGGCCGTGACGGTCAGGGCCGGCAGCAGCTTGACGACCTCGCTCTCCGGGCCCGACGTCTCGATGAGCAGGCCGAGTTCGAAGGCGCGCCGCGCGACCCGGCCGGCGCGCTCCTTGTCGTGGAACTCCATGCCCCACACGAGCCCGCGGCCGCGGTACTCCTTGACCTCGCCGCTGTTCTCCTCGGCGATGGCGGCCAGCGCCCGCTCGACCTGCTCGCCGCGCGTGCGGGTCTGCTTCTCCATCGCCGAGCCGTCCGCCCAGTACGCCTCCAGCGCGGCGGTGGCCGTGACGAAGGCCGGGTTGTTGCCGCGGAAGGTGCCGTTGTGCTCGCCCGGCTCCCAGATGTCCAGCTCCGGCTTGAACAGGCACAGCGACATGGGCAGTCCGTAGCCGCTGATGGACTTGGAGACGGTGACGATGTCGGGCGTGATGCCGGCCTCCTCGAAGGAGAAGAAGGCGCCGGTGCGGCCGCAGCCCATCTGGATGTCGTCGACGATGAGCAGCATGTCCTGCCGCTCGCACAGGTCGGCGAGCGCGCGCAGCCACTCGGGGCGTGCCACGTTGATGCCGCCCTCGCCCTGCACGGTCTCCACGATCACCGCGGCGGGCTTGTTCAGACCGGAGCCCTGGTCCTCCAGCAGCCGCTCGAACCACAGGAAGTCCGGGACCTGACCCTCGAAGTAGTTGTCGAAGGGCATCGGCGTGCCGTGGACCAGCGGGATGCCGGCGCCGGCCCGCTTGAAGGCGTTGCCGGTGACGGCGAGGGAGCCGAGCGACATGCCGTGGAAGGCGTTCGTGAAGGACACGATGGCCTCGCGGCCCTTGACCTTGCGGGCGAGCTTCAGCGCCGACTCGACGGCGTTGGTGCCCGTCGGCCCGGGGAACATGACCTTGTACGGCAGGTCCCGCGGGCGCAGCACCAGGTCCTGGAAGGTCTGCAGGAAGGACCGCTTGGCGGTGGTCGACATGTCGAGCCCGTGCGTGACGCCGTCCCGCTCCAGGTAGTCGATCAACGCCCGTTTCAGGACCGGGTTGTTGTGGCCGTAGTTGAGCGAGCCGGCGCCGGCGAAGAAGTCCAGGTACTCGTGGCCGTCCTCGTCGTACATACGGCTGCCGTGCGCACGGTCGAAGACGGTGGGCCAGCCGCGGCAGTAGCTGCGCACCTCGGACTCGAGGGTCTCGAAGACGCTGAGGTCGGGCTGGGTGATGGTCACGACGAATCGCTCCTCGTTGCGTGGGGGAGTGCGTGGGGTCGTCAGCTGCGAGTGAGGGAGTGAGGGGTGGCCGGCGTCAGTGGGAGAGCGGGCCGATGCGGTACAGGACTTCCGGGTCGTGCGGACCGTCGGGGAACAGGCCGGTGTCGAACAGCACCTCGCGCTCCACCCCGGCGCCGTGCCGCTCGGCGAACGATGTGAACAGGCGCTCGGAGGCGGTGTTGCCGGGCGTGATGGTGGTCTCGATCGCGGTGATCCGGTGTTCGCCGGTGCACCGGGCGACGAGCCCGTCCAGCAGTGCGGCCGCCAGTCCCCGCCCGCGCTGGGCCTCGTCCACCGCCACCTGCCAGATCAGCAGGGTGCGCGGACGGTCGGGCCGCACGTAGCCGGTGACGAAGCCGACGGCCTCGCCGTGCTCGTCGCGCGCCACGGCCGAGGTGGCGGCGAAGTCGCGGCACCACAGCAGATAGCTGTACGACGAGTTCAGGTCGAGCACCTTCGAGTCGCGCGCTATCCGCCACAGCGCTGCGCCGTCCGTCACCGAGGGACGGTCGATTTGCAACTGTGCTGAATCTGCTTGTGCGGCGGTCATGCAAATTGAACTTACCGAGAGGAATTCAAAAATGCATGGCCGATCTGGGTTACGTGTGGGCGGTGCGTATGTTATCGCGCGGGCGCGAGTGGACTCCGGAGTCGCGACCGAAAGGGCCTGTTTTGGCCGGTAAATACCGCACAAAACGGGCCGCTTGTGTAACGTGTCACACCCGTGTAACCCTCACGAGATCTGCCCGAATCACCCCCGCCGACGTTCGCGAAATCTTTGCGTTTAGGGCCGGGGAGAGCGGGCAGGAGAAGACGGGAAGCTGCCTCGGAATTGTATTGAGTAAATGCCGCAGAATTCAGGCGCCGGTAACTCCGTCGATACGCTCGCGCAGGATATCGGCGTGCCCGTTGTGCCGGGCGTACTCCTCGATCATGTGGATGAGCACCCAGCGCAGGCTCACCTCGGCGCCCGCCATCGGACCGTCGGTCAGCCGCCCGGTCTGCTCCAGCGGCCGCCCGGCGCACAGCTCCCGGCCCCGGGCGATCTCCCGGCGCCAGACGTCCAGCGCCTCCCGCAGCCCCCGCGCGGGATCGAGTCCGTACCCGCTCTCGTTGCCCTCGCCGTACACCGGCGGTACGTCCAGCCCCGCCACCGTCCGCTGGAACCAGTTCCGCTCCACCTCGGCCATGTGCTGCACGAGCCCGAGCAGCGTGAGCGCCGACGGCTCGGCCGCGGCGGCCCGCACCTGGGCGTCGTCCAGCTCCTTGCACTTCAGCTCCAGCGTGGCGCGATGGAAGTCGAGCCAGCTGTCGAGCATGGGGCGTTCGTCGCCGGTGAGCCGGGGGACGGGGCGGCCGTCGGGAAGGACGGGGCGCGTCTCGATGGTCATGCGGGCAGCATGGCACGCGGGTCCGGCAACGCCGTCTCGAATCGGCCGCGGTCAGTGCCAGGCGTTCTCCGCCGCCCGGCGCGCACCCTCCGGGTCCACGGTCAGCCCCTGCTCCGCCAGTGCGGCACCCAGCGCCGCCAGGCATCCCTGCACGGTCTCCGGCGTCGCGTCCGGGCCGTAGTGGTTGACCCGGATCATCTCCTTGGCCAGCGCGCCCCCGCCCGCCGCCAGCGGCAGGGCCGGGTCCGCTGCCAGGGCCCGTGCCACCAGCCCCGAGGCCACCACCCCGGCCGGCGTCCGAAGCGTCGTGGCGACGGGCGCCGCCTCCCGGGCGTCGTGGACGTACGGCTCCAGGCCTCCGCCCAGCGCCTGGGCCCCCGCCCGGGTGGCCGCGGCCGCCGTGCGATGGCGGCCCATCACCGCCTCCAGCCCCTGCGCCTCGATCCGGTCCAGGCACGCCTCCAGTGCGAGCATCTCCAGCTGCGCCGGAGCGTGCGGCAGCACCTTCCGGCCGCCGTCGAGCCACCGCTCCTTCCAGTCGAGGAGTGAGAGGTAGGAGCGGCGCGGCGCCGCGGGGTTCGCCGTCATCCGGGCCCACGCCCGCGCGCTCACCGACACCGCCGACACCCCGGCCGGGCCGCCCATCGCCTTCTGCGCGCCGATCACGCACAGGTCCACGCCCCACGCGTCCACCAGCACCGGCTCGGCCCCGACGGAGGCGACCGCGTCGACGTAGAACAGCGCGCCCCGCTCCCGTACCACCTCGCCGATCTCGGCGACCGGGTTGGTGTTGCCGGTCGCCGCCTCGGCGTGGACCAGGGAGACGAAGTCGATCTCCGGGTGCTCGGCGAAGGCCTTCCGGACCTGTTCCGCGCTCACCGCCGTGTGGAAGGGCACCGCCAGGTCGATCACCGTCGCCCCGCAGTCCCGCAGCCAGTTCCCGAACGTCTGCCCGTACGGCCCCGTGATCACGTTCAGGGCGGTGGATCCGGGGCCCGCCGTCCCGCGGATCGCCCCCTCCAGCGGCAGCAGCGCCTCGCCCTGCATGATCACGACGTCCTGCTCGGTGCCGAGCAGCCGGGCCACCCGGTCCTCGACGGAGGCGAACCGCGCGGCGCTCAGCGGGGGCAGATCGAGGAAGGGGTGGGTCACGGCGGTGCTCTCCTCGTTCACGAGTGGTCGGCTCAGTCGAGGGTATCCGCCCCTGATGACCCTCCTGTCGCCTCCCCGCGCTTGCGACTTCTTAGGCCGGGCGGCCTCGTCACCATCGGTTTGATTTGAGAGACCCAAACTTCTCCTTATAATCGGAACCCACAGTTCCCACACAGGAGGCCACCCCGTGACAACGTTCTCCGGCCGCCGGACCCGCGTCCTGGCCGCCACCACCGCCACGGCCGGGCTGGTGCTCGTGGCCGCCTGCACCTCCAGCGGCAGCGGCGGCAGCGGCACCAAGACCGCCGCCGGCGGGGTCCAGCTCGTCAAGGCCGGTCAGCTCACCACCTGCACCCATCTGCCCTACCCGCCGTTCCAGTCGGAGATCGACGGCAAGGTGCAGGGCTTCGACGTGTCGATGATCGACCTCGTCGCCAAGGACCTCGGCGTCAAGCAGCAGATCCTCGACACGCCCTTCGAGAACTTCAAGACCGGCGCCTTCCTCAACTCCGGCCAGTGCGACCTGGCCGCGGCCGGCATGACCATCACCGCCGAGCGCAAGAAGAACGTCGACTTCTCCGACCCGTACTTCGACGCCACCCAGGCCCTGCTCGTCGGCAAGAACAGCGGCATCACCTCGCTCGCCGACGCGAAGGCGAAGAAGGTCAAGCTCGGCGCCCAGGCGCAGACCACGGGCGAGGACTACGCCAAGAAGCAGGGCTTCGACCCGGTCTCCTTCGAGTCCTCCGACGCCGTCCTCAACGGTCTGCGCGCCGGCCAGGTCAAGGCCGTCGTCATCGACTACCCCGTCGTCCAGGGCTGGCTGAAGGACAAGGCCAACGCGGACGCCTTCAAGCTCGCCGGCCAGATCAACACCGGTGAGCAGTACGGCTTCACGGTGAAGAAGGGCAACACCAAGCTGCTCGCCGCCGTCAACAAGGCGATCAAGAACGCCAAGGCCGACGGCACGTACAAGAAGCTGTACGAGAAGTGGATCGGTCCCTACGACGCCGCCGCGGCCTCCCCGTCCGCCTCATGACCGCCACCGACGTACGACTCCAGCCGAAGAAGAAGGGGCTGACCCGGCGTCGGAAGCGCAGCCTGTCGAGGGGAGTGCAGTACGTCGTCTTCGTCGCCGCCGTGATCGCCTTCGCGGTCTCGGCGGACTGGGGGCGGCTGAAGAACCAGTTCGCGCAGGGCAGCATCGCCAAGCAGATGTTCCCGGACGTCATCACCCTGGCGCTGAAGAACACCGTGCTGTACACGCTGTCCGGCTTCGTCGTGGGGCTGGCGCTGGGCATGGTCATCGCCCTGATGCGGCTGTCGTCGGTCGGGCCGTACCGCTGGCTCGCCGGCGTCTACATCGAGATCTTCCGCGGCCTGCCGGCCCTGCTGATCTTCATCTTCATCGGGGTCGCCGTCCCCCTCGCCTTCCCGGGCACGGAGATCGTCGGCGGCACCTACGGCAAGGTGGCCCTGGCGCTCGGCCTGGTCGCCGCCGCCTACATGGCCGAGACCATCCGCGCCGGCATCCAGGCGGTGCCCAAGGGGCAGATGGAGGCGGCCCGTTCGCTGGGCTTCTCGCCCGCCCGCGCGATGACCTCGATCATCGTCCCGCAGGCGTTCCGCATCATCCTCCCGCCGCTGACCAACGAACTCGTCCTGCTCTTCAAGGACTCCTCGCTGGTCCTCTTCCTCGGCGTCACCCTGGAGGAGCGCGAACTGTCCAAGTACGGCCGCGACCTGGCCAGTACGACCGCCAACTCCACGCCCATCCTCGTCGCCGGCCTGTGCTACCTGCTGGTGACCATCCCGCTCGGCTTCGTCGTGCGCCGCATGGAGGCGAAGGCCCAGGAGGCCGTCAAATGAGCGAGCAGCCCGCCCCGGCCGGCCCGGAGATCGAGGTCCGCGGCCTGCGCAAGTCCTTCGGCGACAACGAGGTGCTGCGCGGCATCGACCTGGAGATCCGCCAGGGCGAGGTCGTGTGCGTCATCGGCCCCTCCGGCTCCGGCAAGTCGACGCTGCTGCGGTGCGTGAACCTCCTGGAGGAGCCGACGAAGGGGCAGGTCTTCGTCGGCGGCACCGAACTCACCGACCCGGACGTCGACATCGACGCCGTACGCCGCCGTATCGGCATGGTCTTCCAGCAGTTCAACCTCTTCCCGCACCTGACGGTCACCGAGAACCTCACGCTGCCCCAGCGCCGGGTGCTGCGCCGGGACAAGGCGGCCGCAGCCAAGGTCGCCGCCGAGAACCTGGAGCGGGTGGGACTGTCGGAGAAGGCGGACGCCTATCCCGCCTCCCTCTCCGGCGGCCAGCAGCAGCGGGTGGCGATCGCGCGGTCGCTGTCCATGGGCCCCGAGGTGATGCTCTTCGACGAGCCGACCTCGGCTCTCGACCCCGAACTCGTCGGCGACGTCCTCGCGGTGATGCGCGTGCTCGCCGACGAGGGCATGACCATGATGGTCGTCACCCACGAGATGACGTTCGCCCGCGAGGTCGCCGACCGGGTCGTCTTCATGGACGGCGGGGTGATCGTCGAGGACGGCAGCCCCGAACAGGTCATCGGCGCCCCGCGCCACGAGCGCACCCGGCACTTCCTCGCCCGGCTGCTCGATCCCGCGATGGCGCAGGTCGAGGAGGAGACCTCGGACCAGGTGGGCGGCAGCGGCTGACACGGGCGTACGAAACGGGGACATACATTCCTCTGTCGCCCACACGGCCGGAACCGCCATCATTCGGGCCATGACGACTCACGACGAGCCGGCCGGCCTCGGCCCCGGCACGCCCCTGCCCGCCCTGCCGGAGGACTGGGAGCGCTGCCTGGCCGTGGCCGCCCACCCGGACGACATCGAGTACGGCACCGCGTCGGCCGTGGCCCGCTGGACCGCGCACGGCAAGCGGGTGACGTACCTGCTGGCCACCCGAGGCGAGGCGGGCATCGACGGACTCCACCCCGACGAGGCGGGGCCGCTGCGTGAGGCGGAGGAGCGGGCCGGGGCCCGCGAGGTGGGCGTGGAGACGGTCGAGTTCCTCGACCACCGGGACGGGACCGTCGAGTACGGCCCCGCCCTGCGCCGCGACATCGTCCGCTCGATCCGCCGGCACCGGCCCGAGGTGCTGGTCACCGGCGCCCGTACCGTGCGCATGATCGGCGGCATGGTCAACCAGGCCGACCACCGCGCGGTGGGCCTCGCCGCGCTCGACGCGGCCCGGGACGCGGGCAACCGGTGGATCTTCCCCGAACTCGCCGACGAGGGCCTCGAACCCTGGGGCGGTGTCCGCTGCGTGTGCTTCGCCGGCGCCGAGCGCCCCACCCACGGCGTGGACGTCTCCGGTGAGCCGCTGGAGCGGGGCATCGCCTCCCTGGCCGCCCACGCCGAGTACACCAAGGGCCTCGGCGCGGCGGCCTTCGAGCCGCGGCCCTTCCTGACCTGGCTGGCCCGCCAGGGCGGCCCCGCGCTCGGCGTCGAGGCCGCCGTCCTGTTCGACGTGTACACCCTGGCCTTCGTGGGGCCGCCGCCCTGGGAGCGGTGACGGCCACCGCCTAAGGTGCGGGGCATGAGCGAACACGCGGTGCTGCACGTGAAGGGCCGGATCCTGGCCGGGGCCGAGGACGTCCGGGACGAACTGTGGGTGATCGACGGCCGGATCTCCTACGACCGTCCCGCGGGCGCCCGCGACGTGAGGACCGTCGAGGGCTGGGCCCTGCCCGGGCTCGTCGACGCCCACTGCCATGTCGGGCTCGGCCCGCACGGCCCGGTGCCCGAGGGCGTGGCCGAGAAGCAGGCCCTGACCGACCGGGACGCGGGCACCCTGCTCATCCGCGACGCCGGCTCCCCCTCGGACACCCGCTGGGTCGACGACCGCGAGGACCTGCCGAAGATCGTCCGGGCCGGCCGGCACATCGCCCGCACCGGCCGCTACATGCGCGGCTACGCCCACGAGATCGAGCCGGAGGACCTGGTCGAGTACGTCGCCCGGGAGGCCCGGCGCGGCGACGGCTGGGTCAAGCTGGTCGGCGACTGGATCGACCGCGGCCTCGGCGACCTGGCGCCCAGCTGGCCGCGGGACGCCGTCGAGGCCGCGATCGCCGAGGCCCACCGGCTCGGCGCCCGCGTCACCGCGCACTGCTTCGCCGAGAACTCCCTGAAGGACCTGGTCGAGGCCGGCATCGACTGCATCGAGCACGCCACCGGACTGACCGACGACCTGATCCCGCTCTTCGCCGAGCGCGGCGTCGCCATCGTGCCCACCCTCGTCAACATCGCCACGTTCCCCGAGCTCGCGGCCGGCGGTGAGCGCAAGTACCCCGAGTGGGCCGCGCACATGCGCCGGCTGCACGAGCGCCGCTACGACACCGTGCGCGCCGCCCACGACGCCGGTATCCCGGTGTTCGTCGGCACCGACGCGGGCGGCCACCTCGCCCACGGTCTGGTGGCGGGCGAGGTCGCCGAGCTGGTCACCGCGGGCATCCCCGCCGTCGAGGCCCTGTCGGCCACCACCTGGGGGGCGCGGAAGTGGCTCGGCCGGCCGGGGCTGGAGGAGGGCGCGGCGGCGGACCTCGTCGTGTACGAGGACGATCCGCGGGCCGACGTACGGGTCCTGGCGGCCCCGCGGCGGATCGTGCTGAACGGGCGGGTCGTCGGCTGACGCGTGCAACGCCTGTGCCCGGTGATTCGAAAACATTCACGTCGAATGCACGATGGGGTGAACTGGCGGCGGACGGCCGCCAGTTCACCCGTAGTGCGTAATTCTTGGCGGGTCCCGAGCAAGTCTCTCTGAGGGGTCCCCACCTTGAACGGCAAGAAATTCCGCATGCCCGCACGCCGTCTCGCCACCGTCGCGACGGCGACGGCCCTGGCCGCCGGTCCCACGGCCCTCGCCGCCGCGGGCACCGCGCACGCCACCGGCGACCAGGGGCGCGCGAGCGCCGTCGTCCTGCGCACCGGGCTCGACGTGTCCCTGCTCAACAAGACCGTGAACGTCCCCCTCGCGGTCTCGCTCAACGAGGTCCAGGCGCCGCAGAGCGCCGAGAAGACCGCGCTCACCGCGACCCTGGACGGCGTGAACGGCGGCAAGCCGTTCAGCGTCCTGGCCGCCGAGGTGGCGACCGCGAAGGCGACCGTCACCCCGGCGAAGGCCGAGGGCTACACCCACCTCGCCCACGCCAGGCTGCACGTCCCCGGGCTGCCCCTGCTGTCCCTCGTCGAGATCGGTCAGGTCACCTCGAAGGCGACCTGCGCGGCCGGCAAGGCCCCGGTCGCCGAGTCCAACCTGCTCGGCGGGGTCACCGTCCTCGGTAAGAAGGTCACCGTCACCACCGGCGGTACTACCGACGTCAAGGTACCCGGCATCGGCGAGGTGCGCCTGGACCTGTCCAGGAGGGAGACCACCTCGCGCACGGCCGCGGCCACCGCCCTGGAACTGAAGGTCTCCGTCAACCCGTTGAAGCTCAACGTGGCCGAGGTCGAGGGCACTCTCACCCTGGCGAAGGCGACCTGCGAGGCCCCCGCCGCGGCGGCCGCGCAACCGAGCACGGCACCCTCCGGCGACGTCGAGCCGCAGGGCGCGCCCGGCAAGGAGGCCAACCTCGCGGAGACCGGCGGCAGTTCCATGACGCCGTACGTCGCCGGAGGGGCGCTCGCCCTGGTCCTGGCGGGCGGCGGCGCGCTGGCACTGGCCCGCCGCGGCAGGAGCTGACCCGCCTCCGTCCCTCAACGGGCCCACGGGGAAAGGGCCGCCGTCGCTGATCTCGGCGGTTCCCCGTGGGGCTCACTGGTCGGCCGACCGCCCTCCGGGACCATGCAGGCGGTCGGCCTCACCGGCACCGGGGCCCGGTCCCGAACTCGCAGGCCGCGGACGTTCCTCGCCACAGTCGGCCGATGCGGCGCGCCCGCCGTGCCCGGGGCTCAGGAAGCGGCCAGCGTCATCGCGCGGTCCAGGGCCTGGAGGAAGGAGTTGACCGTGGTCCGGTCGCGTACCGCCAGGCGCAGCCACTCCTCGTCGAGTCCCGGGAAGGTGTCGCCCCGTCGTACGGCGAAGCCCAGGTCGCGCAGGTGGCCGCGGACGGCCCGCGCCCTCGGCAGCCGGACGAGGACGAAGGGGCCCTCGGCGGGCTCCGCCACCCGCAGCCCGTCCGCGGCGAACTCGCGCAGTCCCGCGACGAGATGAGCCCGGTCGGCGGCGATCCGGTGGGCCGCGTGGGCGGCCTCCGCGAGGGCCTGCGAGCCCACACAGACCTCGGCGGCGGCAAGCGCGGGGGTGGAGACCGGCCACAGCGGCTGCGCCCGCTCCAGGTCGGCGATCGTCTCCGGGGCGGCGAGGACGTACCCGATCCGCAGCCCGGCCAGACCCCAGGTCTTGGTGAGGCTGCGCAGGACGACGAGGCCGGGCACGTCCGTCCGGCCGGCCAGCGCCTCCCGCTCGCCCGGCACCGCGTCCATGAACGCCTCGTCCACCACCAGCGTCCGCCCGGGGCGGGCGAGCGCGGCGACGGAGGCGGCCGGGTGGAGGACCGACGTGGGGTTGGTCGGGTTGCCGATCACGACCAGGTCGGCGTCCTCGGGGACGGCGGCCGGATCGAGCCGGAAGCCGTCCTCCTCGCGCAGCAGCACCCGGTCCACCGTGTGCCCGGCGTCCCGCAGCGCCGCCTCCGGCTCGGTGAACTGCGGGTGCACCACGACGGGCCGGCGCACCTTCAGGGCGCGCGCCAGCAGCACGAACGCCTCCGCGGCGCCCGCGGTGAGCAGCACCCGCTCCACCGGCAGCCCGTGCCGGGCCGCCACCGCCGCCCGGGCGGCCCGCCCGTCGGGGTAGGCCGCGAGCGAGTCCAGCGACCCGGCGATCCGCTCCCGCAGCCAGGCCGGGGGCGTGTCCGCGCGGACGTTGACGGCGAGGTCGACCAGCGCGGCCCCGCCGTCGCGCACCTCGGCGTCGCCGTGGTGCCGCAGATCGTGCCCGGTGCCGTCCTCAGTGGGCATGGGCGTGTCCGCCGTGAGGGTGCCCGTGGTGGTGATGGTGGCCGTCGTCGTCCGGGTGGAAGTGCGGCTGCTGCGGCTGCCCGACCTTGTCCTCGAAGCCGGGCAGTGCGATGCGGTACACGCACGAGTCGCAGTTCATGCGCAGATCGCCCCGCACGGCCTCCCGGTACCGCTCCATGACGAGGTCGAGGAGCTCCGGCTCCGGGCCGATGACCTCGGCCGAGAGCACCTCCGTCTCCGGGTGCGCGGCCGCCCAGGCCCCGGTCTGCTCCTTCACCCGGTCCGGCAGGATGCCGGTGAACAGGAAGTAGGGCAGCACGACGATCCGTCGCGCCCCGAGCTTCAGGCACCGGTCGAGGCCGCTGGGCACGTCCGGCGCCGCCAGCGACACGAACGCCGTCTCCACACCCGCGTAGCCGCGGCCCTCCCACAGCAGCCGGGCCGCCTTGTGCACCTCGGCGTTGGCGTCGGGGTCGGTGGAGCCGCGCCCGACCAGCAGCACGGTGACGTCCGCCCGCTCCTCGGGGCTGCTCGGACCGCCCAGCGCCTCGTCCAGCCGCCGCTCCAGGACCGCCAGCAGCGCCGGGTGCGGGCCCAGGGGGCGGCCGTAGGTGTACGAGATCCCCGGGTGCCGTTCCTTCTCGCGGGACAGCGCCGCCGGGATGTCCCCCTTGGCGTGCCCGGCGGACACCAGCATCAGCGGGACGGCGGCGAACCGGCGCACACCGCGCTCCACCAGGTCGGCGACCGCGTCGCCCAGCGGCGGCGGCGACAGCTCGATGAAGCCGCCGGCGACGGGCAGTTCGGGGTGGCGGCGGCCGAGCTCCCGCACGAAGTCGCGGAACGCCTCGGCCCCGGCCTCGTCCCGGGTGCCGTGGCCGGCGATGAGCAGGGCGGGCGGCGGGGTGGTCACGATGTCTCCTCGGACGGTGAAGTGGGGTGGTACAGCAGGGCGTTGAGCGCGGCGGAGGCGACCGCCGAACCGCCCTTCTCGGACACGTTGCTCACGGCGGGCAGCCCGCTCGCGCGCAGCGCGGCCTTGGACTCGACCGCGCCGACGAAGCCGACGGGCAGTCCGATGACGAGCGCCGGGTCGGCGTCCAGTGTCAGCAGTTCCTCCAGCGCGGTCGGCGCGTTGCCGATCACCCAGATCGCGCCCGGGCCGACCTGCTCGTGGGCGAGCCGGACCGCGTGCGCCGAGCGGGTCAGCCCCGGCCCGGCGACCGCGTCCTTCAGCCGGCACACGGTCTCGCGCCGGGTGATCCCGGCCGCCACCATCTCGACGTCGACGACCACCGGAGCGCCGGCGTGCAGCGCCGCGTGCGCCTTCGCCAACTCGCCCTCGTCCATGACGAGATCGCCGGCGTAGTCGAGGTCGGCGGCCGAGTGGACGACGCGCTCGACCACGGCCCGGGTCAGCGGCGGGAGGTGCGAGGTGTCCAGGCGGGCCCGCATCCGCCGGTAGGACTCCACCTCGATCGGGTGGATCACACGGTTCACTTCGGCTCCTCCTGCCAGCGGTAGCCGCGCGGCGTCACCATGCGTCCCGCGATCTCGCGGGTCGCCGTGTTGCCCACGGTCACGACCGTCATCATGTCGACCGTCGCCGGGTCGAGCTCGGCGAGCGTCGTCACCCGGGCGGACTCGTCGGGGCGGGAGGCGTTGCGTACGACACCGACCGGCGTCGCCGGCTCGCGGTGCCCGGCGAGGATCGCCAGCGCCTTCGGCAGCTGCCAGTCCCGGCCGCGGGAACGGGGGTTGTAGAAGGTGACCACGAGGTCCGCCTCGGCCGCCGCGCGCACCCGCCGCTCGATGACCTCCCAGGGGGTGTGCAGGTCGGAGAGGCTGATGGACACGTGGTCGTGGCCGAGGGGTGCCCCGAGGAGCGCCCCGGCGGCGAGCGCGGCGGTGACGCCGGGCACGCCGACCACGTCGATGTCGTCCGACGCCTCGGCCAGCGCGGGCGAGGCCATGGCGTACACGCCCGCGTCGCCGCTGCCGATCAGTGCGACGGCCTGCCCCTTGCGGGCCTCGGCGACCGCGGTGCGGGCCCGCTCCTCCTCCGCGCCCAGCCCCGACTCCAGGACCCGGGTGCCGGGCCGCAGCAGGTCGCGGATCTGGTCGACGTACTGGTCGAGCCCGACGAGCACGGAGGCGCGCCGCAGCTCGGCCTCGGCGCGCGGGGTGAGCAGGTCGCGGGCGCCGGGGCCGAGCCCCACCACCGCGAGCCGGCCGCGCGCGGGCCGCCGTACGACCGCGCAGGTCGCCATGGCGGGGCTCGCCGCGGACTTCCGCTTGGGGACGAGGAGTTCGCCTCCGCCCACGAGGGCCGCCGCCTCGGCGACCGACGGCGTGCCGACCGCGGCGAGGGGCGCCTCGGAGGGGTTGGGCACGTCGACCGCCGCCAGCTCCTCGGCCGGGTACGTCACCAGGGGCACGCCCAGCCGCTCGGTCGCCCGCACGATCCCCGGCTCGTCGGCCTTGGCGTCGACGGTGGCCAGTTCGGCGAGCGAGGCGGGGGAGAGGCCCGCGTCCCGCAGCGCGCCCTCCACGAGCTCCAGGACCTCCTCGACCGGCGCGCCCTTGGAGGCGCCGACGCCGACGACGAGAGAGGGCGGCCGCAGGACGACCTCGCGCTCGCCGGGCTCGACGGCCCGGTCGGTCAGCCGGATCGTGTACGCGCCCCGCGCCGCGACCGGCAGGGCGGGCAGCGGCCAGCGCAACTCGGCGTCCAGGGCGACGGGTTCGCCGTCGAGCAGGGCCCGCGACACGGCCGCGACGGCTCCCTCGACCGGCAGCCCGAGCGTGTCCAGGCCGGCCAGCCCGACGGAGTCCGTCGCCGTGGTGATCACGGGCTCGGCTCCCAGCAACTCGCCGACCTCGCGGGCGAGTTCGTTGGCGCCGCCGCCGTGGCCGCCGACCAGCGAGACGGCGAACCGGCCGCCCTCGTCGACGCACACCACACCGGGGTCGGCGCTCTTGTCGCCCAGCAGCGGTGCGATCAGCCGGACGACCGCTCCGGTGGCCAGGAAGCACACGAGCTGCTCGCACTCCGCGAACGCGGCCCGTACGGCGTCCCCGACGGGACCCTCGTACACGCGCGTGCGGTCCGGCCAGGCAGCGGCCAGCCGGTCGCGTGCCGCCGCCCCCGCCGCGGTGGCGGAAATGAGGCCGATCACTGGGCAACTCCTTCGTCAGACACGGGGGTTCTGGACCCCCACAGCAGAAACACGGGGTTGGTCGCCGCGAGCCGGGTGACATCCCCCGGCAACGGGGCGAGCCGCGACGACTGCAGCAGCACGCCGTCGCAGGCGAACCCGGCGCCGGTCAGCGCCGCGCGCGCGGCCGGTACGCGGTCCAGCGCGGCCATGGCGACCACGACCGTCCGCCGGGCGCGCCGGGCACAGGCGGCGACGACGGCGGGCAGGTCGGCTCCGCCACCCCCGACGAACACGGCGTCCGGGGCGTCGAGTGCGGACAGGGCGTCCGGCGCCGTGCCGTGCACGACCTGGACGTCCACGCCGTGGGCGGCGGCGTTGGCCCGGATCCGCTCCACGCCGTCCGGCGTCTTCTCCACCGCGGTGACGGCGGCCCCGAACCGGGCGCACTCGACCGCCACCGAGCCGGAGCCCGCGCCGACGTCCCACACCAGGTCGCCGAGGCGCGGCCCGAGCCGGGCGAGCGCCAGGGCCCGTACCTCGAACTTGGTGATCATCGAGTCCCGGTGCGCGAACGCGTCCTCGGCCAGGGCCCAGGAGGCGGGCCCGGCCGGCGCGCCGGCGACCGTCCGCACCTCGCCCGTCGGGCGCGCCTCGTCGAGGCACAGCACCACGCTGACGTCCGGTCCCCAGTCGCGGTCCGCGGCCTCGGCGGGCGTCACCCGCTCCACCCGCTCGGCCCCGGAACCGAGCGCCGAGGCGACGACCAGGACCCGGCCGGTGCCGCGCAGCGCGGCCCCCAGCTCGGCGGGCCCGCCGCCCGGACCGGTCAGCACCGCCACCTTCGGCCGCGCCCGGCACACGTTCACCGCCGTACGCAGCGCCCGGCCGTGCGCACTGACGACCACCGCGTCGTCCCACGTCAGCCCGGCCCGCGCGAACGCGGCGGCGACGGACGACACCCCGGGCCGCACGTCCAGCCGCCCGGATCCGAACCGCTCGGCCAGCACCCGCACGATCCCGAAGAACCCGGGGTCGCCGGAGGCCAGCACGACCACCCGGGCCCCCTTCTCCAGATGCCGCTCGACGGTGTCCAGGGCGGGCGCCAGGGCGCCGAGGACGACCTGCTCGGCGTCCGGCGGCACCGGGGCGGCGGCCAGATGGCGCCGCCCGCCGACGACCAGCCGGGCGCCGGCCAGCACCTCGGCGGGAACCGGCGCCCCCGTCCCCGTGCCGACGACCGTGATCGGGCCGCTCACGTACTCGCCCCGCGCTCGCGCAGGGCCCGGCGGGCCTCCGGGTCGGCCTTGCGGAAGCCGTGGAAGTGACCGGGGTGGTACAGGTGGGAGCGGGTGCCCTCGGCGTCCAGCGCCGGGCCGACCAGGAACAGGGTGTGCTTCCAGAGCTTGTGCTCCTTGACCGTCTCCTCCAGGGTGCCGATGGTGCAGCGCACCAGCAGCTCCTCCGGCCAGGTCGCCTGGTAGGCGACCACGACCGGTGTGGACGTCGGGTAGCCGCCCTCCAGCAGCTCCCGCACCAGCTGCCCGCTGCGGGCGGCCGACAGGAACAGCGCCATGGTGGTGCCGTGCCGGGCGAACTCCCGGACCTCCTCGCCGGGCGGCATCGGCGTCTTGCCGCCGCCGAGCCGGGTGAGGATCACCGACTGCGCCACCTCGGGGATGGTCAGCTCCCGCTGCGCGAGGGCGGCGACGGCGGAGAACGCCGAGACACCGGGAACGACCTCGGTGGCGATGCCGATCGCGGCGCACCGGTCGAGCTGCTCCTGGGTGCCGCCCCACAGGGCCGGGTCGCCGGAGTGGATACGGGCCACGCGCAGCCCTTCGGCCCGCGCCCGCTCGTAGACGGCGACGACGTCCTCCAGGGACATGGTCGCCGAGTCGAGGATCTCCGCGCCCTCGCGCGCGTGCTCGAGGACCTCCGCCTGCACCAGGCTCGCCGCCCAGATCACGACGTCGGCCTCGGCGATGGCGCGCGCGGCACGGAACGTCAGCAGGTCGGCGGCGCCGGGGCCGGCACCGACGAAGGTCACCTTGCCGGTGGAGGCATCGGCCATGAAAATCGGTCCTCTCATGAACAACTCGTACAAAACGTCTTACGCGAGGGGGCGTCGAGGCCGCACGATGTGCGCAAACGACGGTTGATCGGATAACAAGGCCCCATGGCGGTCTTCGTCGCGCTGTGCGCGTTCCTGATGACGCTGGTCGGCGGATGGACGGCACAGCGGGTCACCGACCGTCGCCATCTCGTCCTGGGACTGGCGGGCGGACTGATGCTGGGCGTGGTCGGCCTGGACCTGCTGCCGGAGGCGCTGCGGGCGGCGGGCGACGAGGTCTTCGGCGTACCCGCGGCCCTGCTGCTGTTCGTGGCCGGCTTCCTGCTGGCCCACCTGGTGGAGCGCACCCTCGCCCACCGCCAGGCGTCCCACGGCGGCGACGAGGCGCACGACCACCGGGCGCCCGAGGTGGGCCTGACGGCGGCGGCCGCCATGGTCGGCCACAGCGCGATGGACGGTGTCGCGATCGGCGCGGCCTTCCAGGTCGGCGGCGGCATGGGCGCGGCGGTCGCGCTCGCCGTGATCGCCCACGACTTCGCGGACGGCTTCAACACGTACACGATCACGAGCCTGTACGGGAACGACCGCCGCAAGGCGCTCACCATGCTGTTCGCGGACGCGGCGGCCCCGGTGGTCGGCGCGGCCTCCACCGCCTACGTGTCCATCCCCGAGAGCCTGCTCGGCGGCTATCTGGGCCTGTTCGGCGGCGTGCTGCTCTACCTCGCCGCCGCCGAGATCCTCCCCGAGGCGCACCACGAACACCCCGCCCGCTCCACCCTGCTGTTCACGGTGGCGGGCGCGCTGTTCATCTGGCTGGTGGTCGGGCTCGCCGGCTGAGCCGGGCCCCGGGCGCGGTCTCACAGCTTGCCGCCCCGCCCGCCCTCGCGCCGGGCGGGCGCGATGAGCGTCGACAGGTACGGCAGCGGGGCCCCGTCGAGGTCGGCGGCCGCCCGGATCGACTCGCTCTCCAGGCCGAGCGCCGCCCCCCACACCGCGCCCTCCAGCCGCCCGGTCTCCCGCAGCACCTCGGCGACCTCGGCGGCGTGCCGGCCGAACTTGTAGGCGACGACGGTGCCGGGCCCGTTCAGGGCGTCCTTGAGGACGGCCGCCCCGGCGGTGACGGGGACCAGGGTGAGCGGCTCGGTGCCCTCGGTCAGCACGGCCCCCGACCGGGCCGCGAGGTCCTGCATGGCGGTGATCCCGGGGACGGTCTCCACCACGGTCCCCGGAACCAGCGCGGCGACGGTCTGCGCGAGGTAGGTGAAGGTGGAGTACACGTTGGGGTCGCCGATGGTGGCGAAGGCGACGCTCCCGCGCTCCCGCAGCAGCTCGGCGACCCGCTCCCCGGCCGCGTCCCAGGCGGCCTCCCGCCGTCCCCGGTCGCTGCGCTCGTTCAGCGCGAACACGACCCGTACGACCTTCTCCTCGGGCACGTAGTGCAGCACGGTCGCCTCGGCGCGCCCGCGCTCCCCGGTGTCCATGACGGGCACGACGACCACACCGGCGGCCCGCAGCGCGTTGACGCCCTTGACGGTCACCAGCTCGGGGTCGCCGGGCCCCACTCCCACTCCGGTCAGCTTCCTGCTCATGACGTCCGGCACCTCTCCACGAACCGACGGGCGACACCGGGCCGCGACGCCCAGTGCGTGTGCAGATAACTGGCGTGCACACCTTGTTGTACGAAACCCTCGACGCGCCGCTCCGGGGCGCGCACCCCCCACGCGGGAGCCGCCCCCGCGCCCGGCTCCACCACGGTCCGGTGGAACTCGTGCCCCCGCATCCGCGTCCCGGCGACGGCCAGCGCGCTGTCGCTCACGGCCACGGCGTCGCGGTAGCCGAGGGTCAGCCGCTCGCTCATCCGCGCGGTCGCGTCCAGCACCCCGCACATCGGCAGCCCGTCCAGCTCCCGGGACAGATACAGCAGCCCGGCACACTCGGCGGCGACGGGCGCCCCGCTCACGGCGAGATCGGCGACGGCCTTCCGCAAGGGTTCGTTGGCGGACAGCTCGGCGGCGTACACCTCGGGGAACCCGCCCCCGATGACCAACCCGCCCGTTCCGTCCGGGAGTTGCTCGTCCCGCAGCGGATCGAACGTGACGACCTCGGCACCGGCGGCGGTCAGCAGCTCAGCGTGCTCGGCGTAGGAGAACGTGAAAGCACTACCGCCGGCCACGGCAACCACCAGCCCGTCTGGGGGTACCCCCTCTGGGGGAGCCTGAGGACGAGGCCCCTCGGGCCGATGGGGGCCTGGGGGCGCAGCCCCCAGAGCCTCAGCCGCATCCCACGCCGCACACGACAACGCACCCGCACCGCGCGCCAGCGCCGACAGCGCGTCAAGGTCGCACCCGGCGGCCACCTGCGCCCCCATCGCCGCCACGGCCTCCACCGCGGCAGCGCCCCGCTCGGCGACCGGCACCAGCCCCAGGTGCCGTGACGGCGTCTCCACCTGCGCGGCCCGCCGCAGCACCCCCAGCACCGGCACCCCGGCCGAGTCCAGGGCCTCCCGCAGCAGCGCCTCGTGCCGGTCGGAGGCCACCTTGTTGAGGATCACGCCGCCGACCCGCACCTCCGGGTCCCACGACGCGAACCCGTGCACCAGCGCCGCCACCGACCGCGACTGCGACGACGCGTCGACCACCAGCACCACGGGCGCCCGCAGCAGCTTGGCGACATGGGCCGTGGACGCCAACTCGCCTTCGCCCGCGGCGCCGTCGAACATCCCCATGACACCCTCGACGACCGCGAGGTCGCACCCGCGGGCGCCGTGCGCGAACAGCGGGCCGACCAGCTCGGGCCCGCACAGGTACGCGTCCAGGTTCCGCCCCACCCGCCCGGTCGCGAGCGCGTGGTACCCGGGGTCGATGTAGTCCGGCCCGACCTTGTGCGGGGACACGGCGAGCCCCCGCGCGGCGAACGCGGCCATCAACCCCGTGGCGACGGTGGTCTTGCCGCTGCCCGAGGAGGGCGCGGCAATGACCAGCCGTGGGACGGAACCTGTCACCACTCGATGCCCCTCTGGCCCTTCTGGCCCGCGTCCATCGGGTGCTTGACCTTCGACATGTCGGTCACCAGGTCGGCGAACTCGACCAGCTTCTCCGGCGCGTTCCGCCCGGTGATCACGACGTGCTGGGTCCCCGGCCGCTCGCGCAGCACCTCGATCACCTCGGCGGTGTCGACCCACCCCCAGTGCATGGGGTAGGCGAACTCGTCGAGCACGTACAGCCGGTACGTCTCGGCGGCCAGGTCCCGCTTGACCTGCTCCCAGCCCTCGCGGGCCTTCTCCTCGTTGTCCATCTGGGCGTCCCGCTGGACCCAGGACCAGCCCTCGCCCATCTTGTGCCAGTCGACCGTTCCGCCCTCGCCGCTGGCACCGAGCACCCGCAGCGCGTTCTCCTCGCCGACCTTCCACTTGGCCGACTTCACGAACTGGAACACCCCGATCGGCCACCCCTGGTTCCAAGCGCGCAGCGCGAGCCCGAACGCGGCGGTCGACTTGCCCTTGCCGATCCCCGTGTGCACGACGACCAGCGGCCGGTTGCGGCGCTGACGTGTCGTCAGCCCGTCGTCCGGCACCACACTCGGCTGCCCCTGCGGCATTACGCGGCCCTCCTCTGTACGTCCTTCACCAGCCCGGCGATGCTGTCCGCCCGCAGTTCGTCGAGCGTCACCGCCGTCCCGCCCAGCTCACCGGCGAGCTGACCGGCCAGCCCCAGCCGCACCGGCCCGGACTCGCAGTCGACGACCACGCAGGCCACCCCGTCGGCGGCGAACAGCCGCGCCGCGCGCCCGGCGAGGGCGACCGGCTCGGGGCCGCCCGTGGCCCGCCCGTCGGTGACCAGGACCACCAGCGGCCGGCGCGCGGGGTCCCGCAGCCGCTCCACCCGCAGCACGTCATGGGCCTTCAGCAGCCCCGCGGCGAGCGGCGTCCGCCCACCGGTGGGCAGCGACTCCAGCCGGGCCGCCGCCGCGTCCACCGACGAGGTCGGCGGCAGCGCCACGTCCGCGGCCGACCCGCGGAACGTCACCAGCCCCACCTTGTCCCGCCGCTGGTAGGCGTCCAGCAGCAGCGACAGCACGGCGCCCTTCACGGCGCCCATCCGCGCCCGCGCCGCCATCGACCCGGAGGCGTCGACCACGAACAGCACCAGGTTGCCCTCGCGCCCCTCCCGCGTCGCCTGCCGCAGATCGTCCCGCCGGACCACGAGCCCCGGCCCCGACCGCCCCCGCGCCCGCTGGTGCGGCGCCGCGGCCTGCACGGTCGCCGCCAGGTGCAGCTTGGTGAGCGCCCCCCGGGGCCGCCTGGCCCCGGTCGTGCGCCCGTGCTCGGTCCGCGCCCTCGACCGCCGCCCCGCGGCGCCCTCCCCGATCCCGGGCACGCTCAGCACCTTGGTGCGAAAAGGCTCCGCGGCCCGTGCGGGGGACTGCTCGCCGCCCCCGGAGGCCTGCGGCGCGCCCTCGTCCTCACCGGACTCCGGGCGCGCGCCCGTGTCCCCGCCCTGCGGTCCGGCGTCCGGCGACGGCTGCCCGCCGCCCCCACCGGGTCCGCCGCCGTCGGGGTCGGGATCGTCGTCCTCCTCGCCGAACTCCTCCAGCGTCTGGTCCAGCTTGTCCTCGTCCAGGCCGGGCGCGTCGAAGGGGTTGCGGCGCCTGCGGTGCGGCAGCGCGAGCAGCGCCGCCTGCCGCACGTCCTCGGCCAGCACCTCCGTCCGCCCCGCCCATGCGGCCAGCGCGGTCGCGGTGCGTGCCATCACGATGTCGGCCCGCATGCCGTCCACCTCGAAGGCGGCACAGGTCGCCGCGATCTGCCGCAGCGCCCCGTCGCCCAGCCGCACCGACGGCAGCAACTGCCGTGCCGCGACGATCCGCTGACGTACGGAGGACTCCTCGTCCGCCCAGCGCGCGGCGAAACCGGCCGGGTCGTCGTCGTAGGCGAGCCTGCGCCGGACCACCTCGACCCGCTGGTCCGGCTCCCGCGAGGCCGCGACCTCGACGGTCAGCCCGAAGCGGTCGAGCAACTGCGGCCGCAGCTCGCCCTCTTCGGGGTTCATGGTGCCCACGAGGAGAAAGCGGGCGGCGTGCCGGACGGACACACCCTCGCGCTCCACGTAGGAGGCGCCCATCGCGGCCGCGTCCAGCAGCAGGTCGACCAGGTGGTCGTGGAGCAGGTTGACCTCGTCGACGTAGAGGATCCCGCGGTGGGCGTCGGCGAGCAGGCCGGGCTCGAAGGCCTTCACGCCCTCCGCCAGCGCCCGTTCGATGTCGAGGGCGCCGACGAGACGGTCCTCGGAGGCACCGACCGGCAGCTCCACCATCCGGGCCGGGCGGCGGGTCCCCGCACCCGGCTCGTGCGGTCCGTCCGGGCAGGACGGGTCCGGTGCCGCCGGGTCGCAGGAGAAGCGGCAGCCGGGCACGACGGCCACCTCGGGCAGCAGCGCCGAAAGGGCCCGCACGGCCGTCGACTTGGCGGTGCCCTTCTCACCGCGCACCAGCACACCGCCGACCGCCGGGGAGACGGCGTTCAGCAGCAGCGCCAGGCGCAGGTCGTCCTGACCGACGACGGCGGTAAAGGGAAAGGGGGTGGTCACTGGTCGCCCTCCAGGTCGCCTTCCAGCTCGAGATAGGTCGCGCGCAGCCGCTCCAGCGTCTCGGCGTCCGGCTCGGCCCACAGCCCGCGCTCGGCCGCCTCCAGGAGCCGTTCCGTGATGCCGCGCAGCGCCCACGGGTTGGACTGCTTCATGAACTCCCGGTTCTCCGGGGCGAAGACGTACTCGGCGCTGAGCTTCTCGTACATCCAGTCGTCGACGACCCCGGCCGTGGCGTCGTACCCGAAGAGGTAGTCCACGGTCGCCGCCATCTCGAAGGCGCCCTTGTAGCCGTGCCGGCGCATGGCCGCCATCCAGCGGGGGTTGACCACGCGGGCGCGGAAGACGCGGTGGGTCTCCTCACCGAGCGTGCGCGTCTTGACCTGGTCCGGGGTGGCGGAGTCGCCGACGTACGCCTCGGGGCTCTCGCCCGTCAGATGGCGCACCATGGCGACCATGCCACCGTGGTACTGGAAGTAGTCGTCGGCGTCGACGAGGTCGTGCTCGCGGGTGTCGACGTTCTTCGCGGCGACGTTGATCCGCCGGAACGCCGTCTCCATGTCGCCGCGCGCGGCCCGCCCGTCGAGCCCGCGCCCGTAGGCGTAGCCGCCCCACACCGCGTACACCTCGGCGAGGTCGGCGTCCGAGCGCCAGTTGCGGGCGTCGATGAGCGGCAGCAGACCGGCGCCGTACGCACCCGGCTTGGAGCCGAAGATACGGGCGGTGGCCCGGCGCCGGTCGCCGTGGGCGACGGTGTCCTCGTCGGCGTGCGCCTTCACGAAGTTGTGCTCGGCGCTCTCGTCCAGCTCCGCGACCGTGCGCACCGCGTCGTCGATCAGCCCGACCACGTGCGGGAAAGCGTCCCGGAAGAACCCGGAGATGCGGACGGTGACGTCGACGCGCGGCCTGCCGAGTTCGGCGAGGGGGACCACCTCGAAGCCCGTCACCCGGCGCGAGGCGTCGTCCCACACCGGCCGGCAGCCCAGCAGTGCCAGGATCTCGGCGATGTCGTCGCCCTGGGTGCGCATCGCGGACGTGCCCCACACCGTCAGCCCGACCGACTTCGGGTACTCGCCGGTGTCCTGCAGATAGCGCTGGACGAGCGAGTCGGCGAGCGACTGCCCGACCTCCCAACTGAGCCGCGAGGGAATGGCCTTGGGGTCGACGGAGTAGAAGTTGCGCCCGGTCGGCAGGACGTTGACCAGACCGCGGGTGGGGGAGCCGGAGGGACCGGCGGGGACGTAACCGCCGTCGAGCGCCTTGAGGATGTGGCCGATCTCGTCGGTGGTGCGGGCCAGCCGCGGGACCACCTCGGTGCACGCGAACTCCAGCACCGCCACCGCGTCGGGGAGTTCGGTGCCCAGCACGCCACGGACGAGAGCGGGCACGGTGTCCGCGGCCCAGTCCCGGGCCTCCATCCCCTCCGCGAACCGCCGGCACAGCTGCTCCAGCAGGTCGATCGCGTCGGCGGCCGTACGGGAGGGCCCCTCGACGAGATCCGTCAGCTCGACCGGCACCTTCACCGGCGCACCCGGCTCGGCGAGCAGCTCCTTCTCGACGAGCCCGAAGTGGGCCGCGAGACAGGCCCGGAGCCCCGGCAGCGCGTTCGCCTGCCCGCCCCACACCTGCGAGGCGCGCAGCACGGCGAGCACCAGGTTCACGCGCGGCTCACCGACCGGACCGCCGCCGAGGATGTGCAGACCGTCCCTGATCTGCACGTCCTTGATCTCGCACAGATAGCCGTCGATGTGCATGACGAACTCGTCGAACGCCTCGTCGTCCGGCTGCTCGTCCACATGCAGGTCGTGGTGGAGCTCGGCCGCCTTCACCAGCGTCCAGATCTGGGCCCGCACGGCGGGCGCCTTGGTCGGGTCCAGGTCGGAGACGAGCGCGTACTCGTCGAGCAGCTGCTCCAGCTTGGCCAGGTCGCCGTAGGTGTCCGCGCGGGCCATCGGCGGCACCAGATGGTCGACGACCGTGGCGTGCCCGCGCCGCTTGGCCTGGGTGCCCTCGCCGGGGTCGTTGACGATGAACGGGTAGACCAGCGGCAGTTCGCCGAGGACGGCGTCCGGCGCGCAGCCCCCGCTGAGCCCGAGCCCCTTGCCCGGCAGCCACTCCATCGTGCCGTGCTTGCCCATGTGGACGATGGCGTCGGCGCCGAAGGAGTTCTCCAGCCACCGGTAGGCGGCCATGTAGTGGTGCGACGGCGGCATGTCGGGGTCGTGGTAGATCGCGATCGGGTTCTCGCCGAAGCCGCGCGGCGGCTGGATCATCACGACGACGTTCCCGAACTGCAAGCACGCCAGCACGATGTCGTCGCCGTCGACGTACAGCGAGCCCGGCGGCTCGCCCCACGCCTGCAGCATCCCGTCCCGCAGCTCCGGGTCCAGCTTGTCGAACCACGCCCGGTAGTCGGCCAGCGGCACCCGCGCGGGCGCCGCGGCCAGCTGCTCCTCGGTCAGCCACTCCACGTCGTGACCGCCGGCCTCGATCAGCCGGTGGATCAACTCGTCGCCGCCGGCGGGGTATTCGGTGAGCGAGTACCCGGCCTCCCGCAGCGCGTCCAGCACCCGCACCGCCGAGGCGGGCGTGTCCAGCCCCACCGCGTTGCCGACCCGCGAGTGCTTCGTCGGGTACGCCGTGAAGACCAGCGCCAGCTTCTTGTCGGCGTTCGGCTTGTGCTTCAGCGCCGCGTGCCGTACGGCGATCCCGGCGACCCGCGCGGCCCGCTCGGGGTCGGCGACGTACACGGGCACGTCGTCCGGTCCCTGCTCCTTGAAGGAGAACGGCACGGTGATCAGCCGTCCGTCGAACTCCGGGATCGCGACCTGCATCGCCGCGTCCATGGGGGAGAGGGCCGCGTCGGACTCCTCCCAGGCGGCCCTGGACGAGGTGAGGCACAGCCCCTGCAGCACGGGCACGTCGAGGTCGGCGAGCGCCCCGATGTCCCAGGCCTCCTCGTCGCCGCCCGCCGAGGCCTGCGAGGCGTGCGTGCCGCCCGCGGCCAGGACGGTGGCCACGAGGGCGTCGGCCCGGCCGAGGATCTCGTACAGCCCGGGGTCCGCGCCGCGCAGCGAACCGCAGTACACGGGAAGGGCGTTGGCGCCGCGCGCCTCGATCGCCTGGCACAGGGTGTCCACGAAGGCGGTGTTGCCGCTGAGTTCGTGGGCCCGGTAGAACAGCACGCCCACGGTCGGGCGGCCGTCGACGCGCTCGTACGCGCCGTGGACGCCGTACTCCGGCATCTTCTGCGGCTCGACGAAGCCCTCGCCGGTCAGCAGCACGGTGTCGGACAGGAACCGCGCCAGCTCGGTGAGGTTGTCCGGCCCGCCCTCGACGAGGTACTTCAGCGCCTCGGCCACCACACCCGCCGGCACGGACGACTCGGCCATCAGCTCCGCGTCCGGTACGGCCTCGCCGCCGAGCAGCACGGTCGGAACGCCGGACGCCCTCAGCGCGGCGAGCCCGTCCTCCCAGGCCCGCTTGCCGCCGAGCAGCCGTACGACGGCGATGCCGGCGCCGTCGAGGAGCGCGGGCAGTTCCTCCGCCACGTCCACCCGCATCGGGTTGCCGATCCGGTAGTCGGCGCCGGTCGCGGCCCGCGCCGCCAACAGGTCCGTGTCGGCGGTGGACAACAACAACACAGTGCTCATGCGGGCGCTCCCGGTGGAATGAAAGGCAGTCCTTGCGGCGCGCCGGACTCGATGAGCCGCCACAGCGCGTCCGTGTCCGCGTGCTGTTCGATCAGGTCGCCGAGCCGGTCGAGCTGCTCCTCGCGCAGCGCGGCGAACGAGGTGTCGCCGGCCGGCACGAAGCGGCGGCCCGCGGCGGCCGCCACCTCGCGCAGGAAGGCGCGCCGGAAGCCGTCCGACTCCAGCGAACCGTGCCAGTGCGTGCCCCAGGTCTGGCCGACCCGGCAGCCGTCGAGGAAGGTTTCCCCTCCGCTCAGGGAGGCGACCCCGTGATGGATCTCGTACCCCTCGACCCGCTCGCCGAGGGCTTCGCCCACCGGCCGGGTGAGGGTCTTCTCGCGGGCGAACCGCACCCGCACGGGCAGGATTCCGAGGCCGTCCACCTGCCCGCGCCGGCTCTCCACGTCGTCCTCGATGTGCTCGCCGAGGACCTGGAAGCCGCCGCAGACACCGAGGATCGGCCGCTGTTCGGCGGCCCGGCGGCGCAGCGCGTCGGCGAGTCCCCGCTCGTGCAGCCACTCCAGGGCCCGCACGGTCCCGCGCGTCCCCGGGATCACGACCAGGTCCGCGTCGGCCAGTTCCTCGGGCCGGTCCACGAACCGCACGACGACGCCCGGTTCGGCGGCCAGCGCGTCGACGTCCGTGAAGTTGGACATCAGCGGGATCGCGCAGACCGCGACCCGCAGCACGTCCTCGCCCACCGGCGGGGCGGTGTTCGACTCCCGCACGGTCCCGCGCAGGGACACGCGCAGCCCGTCCTCCTCGTCGATGCCGAGCCCGTGCCGGAAGGGCAGGACGCCGTACGTCCGCCGCCCGGTGAGCCCGTGCAGCATGTCGAGGCCGGGTTCCAGGAGACTGACGTCGCCCCGGAACTTGTTGACGAGGAACGCGGCGACGAGCGCCTGGTCCTCGGGGGACAGGAGCGCGACCGTCCCGAAGAAGGAGGCGAAGACACCCCCGCGGTCGATGTCCCCGACCACCAGCACGGGCAGCCCCGCGTTGCGGGCGATGCCCATGTTCACGATGTCCGTGCGCCTGAGGTTGATCTCGGCCGGACTGCCCGCCCCCTCGCAGATCACCGCGTCATACGTGCCCCGCAGTTCGGCGAGGCAGTCCAGCACGGTCCCCAGGAGCTTCTGCTGCCGGCCGCCGTGGTACCCCCGCGCGCTCAACTCGCCCACGGGCTTGCCCATCAGCACGACCTGGCTGCTCTGCTCGCCGCCCGGCTTCAGCAGCACGGGGTTCATCAGCGCGGTCGGCTCGATCCGGCAGGCCTGGGCCTGCATGGCCTGCGCCCGCCCGATCTCGGCGCCCTCGCGCGTCACGAACGAGTTCAGCGACATGTTCTGCGCCTTGAACGGGGCGACCTTGACGCCCTGTCGCACCAGCCAGCGGCAGATCCCCGCGGTGACGACGCTCTTGCCCGCGTCGGAGGTGGTCCCGGCGACCAGCAGCCCGCCGCCGCTCATGACGCACGCCCCTTCAGCAGGGCGCGCGCGGCAACGCTCACGCCGAGCGCGAGCAGTCCCACGCGCCGCGACAGCCGCACGGCCCGCTCGATGTCCCCGACCTCCACCGGCCGCCCCTCCCTGTTCAGCACGGGCCGGTGCTCGACCCGCCCTCCGTACGACAAGGTCCCGCCCAGGCGCACCCCGAGCGCTCCCGCGAACGAGGCCTCCACGGGCCCGGCGTTGGGGCTCGGGTGCCGTCCGGCGTCGGCACGCCAGGCCCGCACCGCCCCTGCCGGATCGCCCCCGGCGACCGTCGCGAGCCCGGCCGTCAGCCGGGCCCCCGGCCATCCGGCGACGTCGTCCAGGCGCGCCGAGGCCCACCCGTAGCGCCGGTAACGGGCCGACCTGTGCCCGACCATGGCGTCCAGCGTGTTGACGGCCCGGAATCCGAGCAGCCCCGGCACCCCGCCGACGGCTCCCCACACCAGCGCCCCGACCACCGCGTCGGAGGTGTTCTCGGCGACCGACTCCACCACGGCCCGCGCGATCCCGGCGGCGTCCAGCGCCTGCGGGTCCCGCCCGCACAGATGCGGCAGCCGCGCCCGGGCGGCCTCGACGTCCCCCGCCTCCAGGGCCCGCCCGACGGTCCGTGCCTCGCGCGCGAGCGAAGTACCGCCGACCACGGCCCAGGTGGCGGCGGCGGTCAGCGCGACGGAGGCGGCACGGGAAGGGCGTACGAGCGACTGCGCCACGGCACCGAGGGCCACGGCACCGCCCACGCACACGGCGGTGTGCAGCGCGCCCCACCCCCGGTGGTCGCGCCACAGCACTGACTCGACGGCGCCGGCGGCACGTCCGAACACGGCGACCGGATGCCCGCGGCGGGGATCGCCGAGGAGATGGTCACCGAGGAGTCCGGCGGCGGCGCCGTACGCGAAGACGCGATCGGCCCGCACCGGTTCAGCCCGCCGAAGGGTCGGGCGGGACGGGGGTGGTGCACCTCAACAGGCAGCCGCGCATGGCGATATGTCCTCACTCAGGGTGTCCGCGCCCTGGTTCGACGAGACCGGCGGTGGGAGTTCCTGGCTCCCGGGGCTACCTACCCCGGTGACAGTGGCGGGACCGCGCCGGAATCGCACCGGCTTCCTCCCTTGCCGCCGTACATGGCTCCGGCAGTCCACCATGCGCCCGAACGGCAGTCAACTTGCCGTTGACCTGCGGCGCGGGAGTGTGCTGAGGCCCACACGCAGGGGGTCGCCGGGGTCACCGGAACGCGTGATGCCGGGACGGATCACCGTCCCGGCATCACAGGTGCGTTCGAGGCTCAGGCCTTGTTCATGATGAGCGAGATTCCGTACGCGACGGCCGCCGCGCATCCCGCGAAGGCCACGTAGGCCCCGGTCGCCGCGAGGGCCGCGGAGTTGCCCTCGGCCACGGCCCGCTCCTTGCGGGACAGGCCCATCACGCCGAGGGTGAACAGGGCGACGAGACCCACGGTGACCGCGAGGCTGACGCCGAAGACGGAGCCCAGAGCTGCCCAGTCGATCTTCATGCTGCTGATTCCTTCGTTACCGGATGCTCGGGACTCAGACGGCGGCCGGCGGGGCCGCCGACTCCGTGGTCGTGGACGTGGCCGGCGCCGAGATGGTCGCCGTCAGCTCCTCGCCGACCGGGCCCGCGGGCGGCGGGATCACGGCGGCGATGGCCGTGGTGACCACGCCGGGCGGTTCCTCGGTCTCGTTGACGTTGGACGCGTCGACGACCTCGCGGCGCGAGAGCTTCCAGATCGCGGCGCTCGCGGCGACCAGGAAGACGGCGACGACGGCGGTGCCCCAGTCACCGAGGTCCGTGACGGACTCGGCGCCCGCGCCGACGAGCGCGGCGGCCGGGAGGGTGAGGACCCAGGCGACCAGCATGCGGGTCGCGGTGGACCAGCGCACCACACCGCCCTTGCGGCCCAGGCCCGCGCCCATCACCGAGCCGGAGACGACGTGCGTGGTGGACAGGGAGAAGCCGAGGTGCGAGGAGGCCAGGATCGCCGTGGCGGCGCTGGTCTGGGCGGCGAAGCCCTGCTGCGGCCGCAGCTCGGTCAGGCCCTTGCCCATGGTGCGGATGATGCGCCAGCCGCCGATGTAGGTGCCGAGCGCGATGGCCAGACCGGCGGAGAGGATGACCCAGGTGGGCGGGTCGGCGTCGGGGGCGACGACACCGCCGGCGACCAGGGCGAGGGTGATGATGCCCATCGTCTTCTGCGCGTCGTTCGTGCCGTGCGCCAGGGAGACCAGGCCGGCGGAGGCGACCTGCCCGGCGCGGTAGCCCTTGGCCGCCGCCTTGCCGTCGGCCTTCTTGTCCAGGGTGTAGGAGAAGCGCGTCGCGAGGAACGCGGCCAGACCGGCCACGATCGGGGCGGCGAGCGCGGGGAGGAGAACCTTGGTCGCGAGCACGTCGCCGTGGACCGCGCCGAAGCCGGCCGAGGCGACGGTGGCGCCGATCAGACCGCCCATGAGGGCGTGCGAGGAACTGGAGGGCAGGCCCACCAGCCAGGTCAGCAGGTTCCAGAGGATCGCGCCGACCAGGGCGGCGAAGATGACCTCGGGACGGATGCCGGTCTCGTCGACGAGACCCTTGGAGATCGTGTTGGCGACCTCCACGGAGAGGAAAGCGCCCACAAGGTTCAGCACGGCGGACATGGCCACCGCGACCTTGGGCTTGAGTGCACCGGTCGAGATGGTGGTGGCCATCGCGTTGGCGGTGTCGTGGAAACCGTTCGTGAAATCGAACGCGAGTGCGGTTACCACCACAATCGCGAGGATCAGCGAGAAGTTTTCCATTTACCCAGGCAATCGTTCGAAGTCATCGGACGGTTGACCGTAAATAACCTGGGTGAACGGAAGATGAACTGAGGTGGGCATCAGGGTGTCGGAAACGGGGCGCCGGGCGTCGTGCGGTCCGCGCTCGGCCCGCAGCACGTCGGGTTGTATACGTCCGCGCGTTTCGGACGGGCGGCTTCCGCCCTGAATCGCACGCGCCTGGAGACGTCCGGCACCCTCTTTGGCAGGATCGCCGTATGGCTGATCAGCGGCGGGAACAGGGTGACGGGCGGGATCTCCGACAGGACGCGCGGGACGTGCCGCCGGGACAGGGGAGGGCCGCCCTCCCCGAGGAGGCCCGTGCCTGGGAGGCGCTCGTCGCCACGGCCCGCCGCACCGTCGCCGACGGCCTGGTCGTCGGCACCTCCGGCAACGTCTCGGTGCGGGTCGGTGACACCGTCCTGGTCACCCCCTCCGGCGTGCCCTACGACCGCCTCGGCCCGGCCGACATCACAGGAGTCGCCCTCGACGGCCGTCAGGTCCTCGGCACCCTGGTGCCGACCAGCGAGCTGCCCATGCACCTCGCGATCCACCGCTCCACCGACGCCCGTGCCGTCGTCCACACCCACGCCGTGCACGCGACGGCCGTCTCGACCCTCGTGCCCGAGCTCCCGACGATCCATTACATGTCCGCCGCCCTCGGCGGACCCGTCCGAGTCGCCCCCTATGCGACGTACGGCAGCGGCGAGTTGGCCGAGAACATGCTCGACGCCCTCGACGGCCGCACCGCGTGCCTGCTGCAGAACCACGGCACGATGGCCCACGGCGCCACCCTCGACCAGGCCTACGACCGCACGGCCCAACTGGAGTGGATGTGCCGCCTGTGGCTCACCGCGTCCTCGGTGCCGGGCCTGTCGCCGAACCTCCTGACCCGCGAACAGCTGGACGAGGTGGGGGAGAAGCTGAAGGGGTACGGGCAGCGCTGACGGGGGCGTCACGGGGTAACCGGGAGGGCGTGAGCACACCACATCGCCGCCGCACGACGTCACCCCGCTCCCGCCTTCCGCTGGCCGGTCACCCCCACCGCCAGGACACTGGACAGGTGCGTACTGCCAAAGCGACGGCCGCCGCCGTCACCGTAGCCCTCGCCGCCGGCGCGGCCTCCGTGGCCGCCGGCCGCCTCGCCAGCGGCGCCGCGCTCAAGACGGTGCCCGGCAGGCCCCTGCCCACCGAGCCCCGCCTCACCGTGCACGCCACCGCGGCCGGCCGCGTCACCCTCACCCGCCACCTGGCGGCGCTGCGCCCAGGCGTCTACGGTCTCGCGGGCGACTCCAGCCACGCGGTCGTCGGCCCCGTGCTCGACTCCGCCGACCACTCCGCCGACACCGTCGTGCGCCGGCTGGAGCGCGTCACGCACGGCACCCTCGAACGCCGCGACAAGGTCTGGTTCACCCCCAACCTCCACGTCGGCAACCCCCGCGACGCCCTCGGCCTGGACCACGCCGACGTCGACATCCCCGGCGAACTCGGCCCCCTGCCCGCCTGGTTCGTCCCCGGCGTGCGCGACACCTGGGTCATCGCGGTGCACGGCCTCGGCACCACCCGCGAACTCCCCATGAACGTCATGGAGTTCCTGCACCGCCAGCGCTTCCCGGTGCTCGCGCCCGCCTACCGCGGCGACCTCGGCGCCCCCCGCTCCCCGGACGGCCTGAACCACCTCGGCGAGACCGAGTGGCGCGACCTGGACGCGGCCATCCGCTACGCCATGAGCCACGGCGCCGGACGTATCGTCCTGCACGGCTGGTCCACCGGCGCCGCCATGGCCCTGCGCGCCGCCGCGCACTCCGGTCTGCGCGGGAAGATCTCGGGACTGATCCTGGACTCCCCGGTGCTCGACTGGCCGACCACCCTGCGCGCCCTCGCCGCGGCCCACCGCACCCCCGGCGCCCTGCTGCCGCTCGCCGTGCGCGCCGCCCAGGGCCGCACCGGACTCGACCGCGACCGCACCGCCGAGACCGTCCGGCTCACCGTCCCGACCCTGCTCTTCCACGGCCCCGACGACACCCTCGCCCCCTGGGAGCACTCCCGCCGCCTCGCCGACGCCCACCCGAACCTCGTCGCCCTGCACACCGTCCGGGACGCCCCGCACTCGGCCATGTGGAACGCCGACCCGAAGGCCTACGAGGAGGCGCTGCGCCGCTTCCTGACCCCGCTGATGTGACCTCCCCGGCCCCCTCGGCCCGAACCGTTGGCCCCGGTTCCGTTTAACGTCGAACCGCTGGCCTGAACTCGGTCCCGGGCCGTCCCCGGGGGCCCGCCCTTGGCCAGTCCCGTCGCCGCCCGTGACCTTCCGTTTGGGTTTTCGGACCGTCAACCGGAAGACTGCACCCGTGACGTCCCGTATCCCGCGCGACTCCAGGCTTCGACTCGTCCGCCCCCGACCCCTGGCCGCCGCCCCCACAGCTGTGAACCAGCGGCGCCCGCGCCGCCCCGCGCCCCGCCCCCCGGAGGGCACACCGGCCCCCGCGGAGCTGGCCAGAATGGCGCGCTCCCACCTGGCCGCCGCCGCCCGCGTCGCCCGCTGGGCCGACGTCGCGCTCGGCCCGGGCAGCGACGGCGCGGGAGACGGCAAGGCCACCCTCGCCGACACGACCGCCGAACGCGCGGCCGGGGACCTCGGCCTGACCGCCGCTCAGGTCCGCGCCGACTGGGACACCGCCCGCCTCGCCGGCCTCGTCGAGGTGCACGGGGACAGCGCCCGCCCCGGCTGGCGGCTGCGCGCGTGGGACCGCGACGACAGCGCCGTGCTGCGCGGCTGGGTCGCCCTCTTCGACGCCTGGTCGCTCGCGTACCCGGAGCCCGCGGACCACGAGCCCGCCGCCGTCGCCGAGGTCGTCTCGGCCATGCCCCAGGTACTCTCCTTCCTCCAGCTCTCCGCCGGGCCCGTCCCCGTCGAGCAGCTCCTGGACCTGCTGGAGCAGCGCGTCACCGAACTGCGCACCGAACGCTGCGAGATCCCCTACGGGCCGCAGCCCGAGCGCGTCGAGCCCCCGCGGTCCGAGGACACGCCGCTCGCCCCCCTCCTGGACTGGGCCCTGCACGCCCTCGCCTCCGTCGGCGCCCTCACCTACGGCGACGGGCACGCCACGCTCACCCCGCTCGGCAGCTGGGCGGTGTGGGTCAAGCTGGAGCAGATCTGCGTGGCCGCGCAGAGCCCCGCCGGGAACATCGAGGCCGTCGCCGAGGAGATGCTGCGCGGCTGCGCCCAGCTCCGCCCGAACGCGGCCCGCGCCGAGTACCGCGCCTGGCTCGCCGCCCGCCCGGTCGGCAGCGCCGTCACCGAGCTCATCGCCGCCGCCCGCGGCGACGACGCCCTGCTGCGCGGCCTGGCCTTCGAGGCGCTGCGCGTGGTCGGCGCCCCCGCCGAGCCCGACGTCCGCGCCGTCGCCGAGGAGCCCACCCTGCGGCCGTACGCCCTGCTGTGGCTGGCCGAGCACGACGGCGCCGACGCCGAGGACGCCCACGAGGTGCTCACCCGGCAGGAGGCCACCTGGCTGTGGGTGGACACCGCGGCCGCCGTCGCCGACCACGGCGAGGCCCCGATGCTCGTGCGGCACCTGGAGTCGGCCGTGCAGCCCACCGTGCCGATGCTCCTCGACGAGGTCCGCGCCGTCGGCCACCCCCGTACCGTCCAGGTGCTGGTCGCCCTCGCCGCCGCGCACCCCGACCCGGCCCTCGCCAAGGCCGTGCGCCGGGCCGCCTTCCAGGTGCACACCGGAGGCAGCTGAGGAGTGCCGTAACGAACACCTGGACGCCGGAAAAGTGCTTGCACGGCCCCGTTAGACTTCTCCCATGGCCATTCTCCTCGCGCATTAGACGGCGGGAACGTCCTCAGCCGCCCACCCGTCAACACCCATATCCGCCCTGGAGTCTGTCCGTGATCTCCGCCTCCGGTATCGAGCTGCGCGCCGGCGCCCGAGTCCTCATCGAGTCCGCCACCTTCCGGGTCGCCAAGGGCGACCGCATCGGCCTGGTCGGCCGCAACGGCGCCGGCAAGACCACCCTCACCAAGTGCCTGGCCGGCGAGGGCATCCCCGCCGGCGGCACCATCACGCGCTCCGGCGAGGTCGGCTACCTCCCGCAGGACCCGCGCACCGGCGACCTCGACGTCCTCGCCCGCGACCGCATCCTCTCCGCGCGCGGCCTGGACGTCCTGCTGCGCAAGATGCGCGAGAACGAACAGCGCATCGCCAGCGGCCAGGGCGCCACCCGCGAGAAGGCCATGCGGCAGTACGAGCGCCAGGAGACGGAGTTCCTCACCAAGGGCGGGTACGCCGCCGAGGCCGAGGCCGCCACGATCGCCGCGGCGCTCAACCTGCCCGACCGGGTCCTCGGCCAGCCCCTGCACACGCTCTCCGGCGGTCAGCGCCGCCGTATCGAGCTGGCGCGCATCCTGTTCTCCGACGCGGACACCCTGCTGCTCGACGAGCCCACCAACCACCTCGACGCGGACTCGATCATCTGGCTGCGGGACTACCTGAAGACCTACCGCGGCGGCTTCATCGTGATCTCCCACGACGTCGACCTGGTCGAGACGGTCGTCAACAAGGTGTTCTACCTGGACGCCAACCGCGCCCAGATCGACGTCTACAACATGGGCTGGAAGCTCTACCAGCAGCAGCGCGAGGCCGACGAGAAGCGCCGCAAGCGCGAGCGGCAGAACGCCGAGAAGAAGGCCGCGGCCCTGCATTCGCAGGCCGACAAGATGCGCGCCAAGGCGACCAAGACGGTCGCCGCGCAGAACATGGCCAAGCGCGCCGACAAGCTCCTCGCGGGCCTCGAGGCGGTGCGGATGCAGGACAAGGTCGCCAAGCTCCGCTTCCCCGAGCCCGCGCCGTGCGGCAGGACCCCGCTGACCGCCGAGGGCCTGTCGAAGTCGTACGGCTCGCTGGAGATCTTCACCGACGTCGACCTGGCCATCGACAAGGGCTCCCGGGTCGTCATCCTCGGCCTCAACGGCGCCGGCAAGACCACCCTGCTCCGGCTCCTCGCGGGCGTCGAGCAGCCCGACACCGGCGCGGTCGTGCCCGGTCACGGCCTCAAGCTCGGCTACTACGCCCAGGAGCACGAGACCCTCGACGCCGACCGCAGCGTCCTGGAGAACATGCGCTCGGCCGCCCCCGACATGGACCTCGTGGAGGTCCGCAAGGTGCTCGGCTCCTTCCTGTTCTCCGGCGACGACGTCGACAAGCCGGCCGGCGTCCTGTCCGGCGGTGAGAAGACCCGTCTCGCCCTGGCCACGCTCGTGGTGTCCTCCGCGAACGTCCTGCTGCTCGACGAGCCGACGAACAACCTCGATCCCGCCAGCCGCGAGGAGATCCTCGGCGCGCTGCGCACCTACAAGGGCGCGGTCGTGCTCGTCACCCACGACGAGGGCGCCGTCGAGGCGCTGCAGCCGGAGCGCATCATCCTGCTGCCGGACGGCGTCGAGGACCTGTGGGGTGCCGACTACGCGGACCTCGTGGCCCTGGCCTGAGGGTCAGCACCGCTTGATCGAATGTGTGATCAACGGCGTATGGATCATTCGGCCGACCGGTGATCCACCATCTGTGTGAGATCTCCTCGTACCGTCGTGTGTCCTACATCCATTTCGCGGCCGAGTCCTTTATCGACAAGGGCTCGGCCGTCGTACGTCCCTGACCTGCCGGTTGTCGAAAGAACCCGTTCGGCGGTACGAACGCCCCGTCGTGGAATTCCTGATTCCGCTTGTGGGGATGCGCTCCTGTCGTCAAAACCCTGTCTCACGGACCTTGCCGAATGGGTGGCCATCGCGCCCCGGAGGGGTGATCATGAGGAGACCAGAGCGCACTTCCCATGAGGAGGCACGGGTGGCCGAGACTCTGAAGAAGGGCAGCCGGGTGACCGGCGCCGCGCGCGACAAGCTCGCGGCAGACCTGAAGAAGAAGTACGACTCCGGTGCGAGCATTCGGGCACTGGCCGAGGAAACCGGCCGCTCGTATGGCTTCGTTCACCGGATGCTCAGCGAGTCGGGCGTCACGCTTCGTGGGCGTGGCGGCGCGACACGGGGCAAGAAGGCCGCCTCGTCCTGACCCGGGCGGCCCACCGGCTTCGATGGTGGCCACCCGGTCGGTCGGCTGACCGGCCGGGTGGTTACTGTGCAGTCACTTAGCTTGTACGTCTGCTCTGCTGACCGCACTCATCGGAGGCGCCCCATGGCCACGCCCGCCAAGGACCTCGGTCCCGTACTCGACAAGGACGGCGTACGGCTCACCGTCGACGACGCGATCGCCACGGTGACGCTGACCAACCCGGCCAAGCGCAACGCGCAGAGCCCCGCCATGTGGCGCGCGCTCGCCGAGGCCGGGCGGGTCCTGCCGGGCTCCGTCCGCCTCGTCGTGCTGCGGGGCGAGGGGCAGTCCTTCTCCGCCGGCCTCGACCGGCAGATGTTCACGCCCGAGGGCATCGAGGGCGAGCCGACGTTCATCGACCTGGCACGCAGCAGCGACGGTGAACTCGACGCGAGCATCGCCGGCTTCCAGGACGGTTTCACCTGGTGGCGGCGCAGCGACCTCATCTCCGTCGCCGCCGTGCAGGGGCATGCCATCGGCGCGGGCTTCCAGCTCGCCCTCGCCTGTGACCTGCGCGTCGTCGCCGACGACGTGCAGTTCGCCATGCGCGAGACCAGCCTCGGACTGGTGCCGGACCTGACCGGCACGCACCCGCTCGTCGCCCTCGTCGGCTACGCCCGTGCCCTGGAGATCTGCGTCACCGGCCGCTCCGTCCAGGCCGAGGAGGCGGTCGCCACCGGCCTCGCCAACCTCGCCGTCCCCGCCGACCAGCTCGACGCCGCCGTACGGGACCTCGCCTCGGCGATCCTGGCCGCGCCCCGCGACGCCGTGATCGAGACCAAGGCCCTGATCCGCGGGGCGCAGGGGCGTTCCTACGACGACCAGCGGGCTGCCGAGCGGGCCGCGCAGGCCCGGCGCCTGCGGGACCTCGCCGGCCTCGGCGAGTGACCTCTCAGACGATCGCCGTGACGAGCACCGCCACCGTCGGGTGATCCGGTAGCGCCTCGGCGACCACCGCCCGGACCTCCCGGGCCACCTCCACGGCCCGGTGGTCCGCGCGCACCGCGATCTCCACGCGCGCGTGGCGGCGCGGCAGGGCGCCCTCCCGGTGCCGCTCCTCGAGGTGCACCGCGCGGCCCAGGCCGGCGGTGAGACGGTCGACGCCGGGGACCGACAGCGCGGCGGAGGCCGCGCGCGTCTCCTCCCCGGCGGCCGGCTCCCCGGCCGGCGGCGGACCGGGCGCCGCCACCGCGGCCGGTGGCGGCACCTCGTCCAGCAGGGACGTGACCCGCAGGTCCACCTCCGTCACCGTCAGGCCGAGCAGCTCCGCCGCCGCGTCCGCCAGCGTCGTCCGCACCCAGGCGGCCGTCACCGGCAGCGGTTCGGCCGGCGACGCCGCGAGGTCCGCCGACACCCGCAGCGGACCGGGCGGCAGGGCGCTCGGCGGCGGCGGGACGACGGGCTCGTCCGTGTCCTGCGGATCGGCGAGGCCGATGCGGAGCACGTCCAGCCGTACGCCGCGCAGTTCCCCCGCGGCCCGCCGCAGTGCCGCCGCAGCGGCCTCCTCCGAGATCCACGCGCCGTCGCGCGGCCCGCCCAGCGGCAGCAGCCTGCCCAGCCCCAGCCGGTGCCGCACCGTCCGCGTCCATCCGTCCGCCGTCATTCCTCCAGCCTGCCGCATCCCGGGCGCGCTGCGGCGTTGCGCCACTTACCGTGGTCACAGGACGACGAACCGAAAGGGACGTGCGGCGATGACGGACATGACGGAACCGAACCGGACGGGGACCCCGGGAGTCGAGACGGAGGTGCCGGAGACCTCCGGTACCCGGAAGGCGCAGATGACCCGGCGCGGTGGCGGAGACCCCGGCGCCCGCGGCCGGACGACGATCGCCGACGGGGTCGTGGAGAAGATCGCCGGGCTGGCCGCCCGGGACGTGCTCGGCGTCCACGCCCTGGGCAGCGGGCTCAGCCGCACCTTCGGGGCGGTGCGCGACCGGGTGCCCGGCGGCTCGAAGTCCGTGACACGCGGCGTGAAGGTCGAGGTCGGCGAGGTGCAGACGGCGCTCGACCTGGAGCTCGTCGTCGACTACGGCGTGTCGATCTCCGACGTCGCCCGCGCCGTGCGGGAGAACGTCATCGCGGCGGTGGAGCGGATGACCGGCCTGGAAGTGGTCGAGGTCAACATCGCGGTGAGCGACGTGAAGCTGCCCGAGGAAGAGGACGAGGAGCCGGAGCCCCGGCTCCAGTGACCGGTGGGCGAGCGGACAACCGTGAGGGGAGCGCACGATGAGCATGGCCGTGGTCGGCATGATCGCCGGAATGGCCCTGGGCTTCGCCGGCTATTTCGGCGGCTTCGGAGCCTTCCTGCTGGTGGCCGCCCTGGGCGCCGTCGGTTTCGTGGTGGGCCGGTTCCTGGAGGGGGACCTGGAACTGGGCGACTTCTTCCGCACCCGTGACGACCGGCGGCGGTGACGGCGTTGACCACAGTGCACGAGGGCGTCGGCGAGCGGGGCGGACCGCGCGGCGCCGTCGCGCCGGGGGAGCGCGGTGCCACCCGGATCGCCGACCGGGTCGTGGCCAAGATCGCCGCGCAGGCGGCCCGTGAACGCCTCGGCGACCAGTCGAGGCGGGCCGCGTCCCCGCACGCCACGGTCGCCGTCCACCACGGGACCGTCCGTGTCCGGCTCCATCTCGAACTCGACTACCCCTGCGACATCGGGGCCCGGTGCGCGGATGTGCGTCGACATGTCGCTTCCCGGGTACGCGCGTTGGTGGGCATGGAGGTGCCGGAGGTCGCCGTTCACGTGGAGCGGCTGCACCTGCCCCCGGCACACGGCGCGGCACAGGGGAGGACGCGATGAGCGAGCTCCAGGGCTCCGAGGGCATCACACAGCGGCTGCCGGTGATCGAGAGAGCACCGGAGGAGGAGCCCGACCACGGGCCGCTACCGCCGACGGGCGTTCAGGGCCGCTTCTGGTCCGCGCGCCGCGTCCCCGCGGCCGTCGTGGCGGTGCTGCTGCTGGCCGTCGCGGGCACCTTCCTCTACGACGTCGCGGCCGTCCGGGCCCACCGGCCCGCGATGGCCTGGCGCCGCGAACTGGCCCGGCAGCTCGCGCAGCGCCCCCTCGACGACCTCTGGGTCCTGGTCGGCGCCGGGGTCGCCGCGGCTCTCGGCCTCTGGCTGATCGTGCTCGCCTGCACCCCCGGCCTGCGCGGCGTCCTGCCGATGCGGCGCGTGCACCCCGACGTCCACGCCGGCCTGCACCGCGAGGCCGCCGCCCTCGTCCTGCGCGACCGCGCCATGGAGGTGGCCGGCGTCCAGTCGGTGCGCATCCGCGTGCGCCGTTCCCGCGCAGACGTCCGCGCCGTCTCCCACTTCCGTGACCTGGACGACGTGCGGGCCGACCTGAACGCGGCCCTGGAGTACGCGATCGAGGGCCTCGGCCTCGCCCGTCCCCCCGCGCTGTCGGTCCATGTACGGCGACCCGGGCGAAAGGGGTGAGCGGGATGCTCCGCATCGTCAACCGCGTACTGATCGGGCTCGTCGGGCTCGTGCTGGTCGTCGTCGGTGGCTCGGTGCTCGCCGTCGGGCTGGGCGCGCCGCCGCCCTCCTGGTGGATCCACGACGGGCGGCACGACGTCCTGCTCAGCGACGCCGAGCGGACGAAGTGGCAGGGCCACGGCTGGTGGTGGCCGACCGTTCTGGCCGTCCTCGCGGTCCTCGTGCTGCTCGCCCTGTGGTGGCTGACGGCCGTGCTGCGCCGCCGCCGTCTCACCGAGGTCCTGGTCGACACCGGAGACGGCGAGGGCGCGCTGCTGCGGGGCCGGGCCCTGGAGAACGTCCTGGCGGGCGACGCGGCCGAACTCGACGGCGTGGCCCACGCGCAGGCCCGGCTGACCGGCCGCCGTACCGCCCCCGGTTCCCGTGTGCGGCTCCTGCTGGAACCCCACGTGGACCCGGCGGCGGCCCTGCACCACCTCGCCACCGGGTCCCTGACGCGCGCCCGCGCCTCGGCGGGACTCGCCGCGCTGCCCTCCGAGGTCCGCATGAAGGCGGTCAAGCACCGTGCGGAGAGGGTCAGTTGAGCCTGCGGTCCGGGTTCAGAACCCGTGCCGCATACCGCCGTCGACCGGCACCATGATCCCGGTCAGGTAGGAGGCGGCCGGCGACAGCAGGAATGCCGCCGTCCGCCCGAACTCCTCCGGCCTGCCGTAGCGCCGCAGCGGGATACGGGACTCATGGGCCGTCCGCGTGGCCTGCGGGTCCGCGGACATGCCGTCGAGCTCGCGGACCCGGTCGGTGTCGATCCGGGCCGGCAGCAGCCCGACGACCCGGATGCCGCGCGGCCCCAGCTCGTCGGCGATCGACTTCGCGAACCCGGCGAGCCCCGGGCGCAGACCGTTGGAGATCGTCAGCCCCGGAATCGGCTCGTGCACGGACCCCGACAGCACGAACCCGATGACACCCCCCGCCTCCAGCTCCTGCGCCGCCGCCCGGGCCAGCCGCACCGCGCCGAGGAACACCGACTCGAAGGCGGCGTCCCACTGCTCGTCGGTGTTGTCGGCGACGAACCCGGGCGCGGGCCCGCCCACGCTCACCAGGATGCCGTCGAACCCGCCGAACCTCTCCCGCGCGGCCTCGATCAGCCGGGCCGGCGCCTGCGGGTCGGCGTTGTCGACGGCCACCCCGAAGGCGTTCGGCCCCAACTCGCCCGCCGCGTCGGCCACCCGCTTCTCGTCCCGGCCGGTCACGACGACCTTCGCGCCGTCGGCCACCAGCTCCCGTGCCGCCGCGTTGCCCAGGCCGCGCGTGGCCCCGGTGACGACGTACACCCGGTCCTTCAGTCCAAGATCCATGGCCCCTATCCTGCCTCCCCGTCCCCGGACAGGGCGAGGGCGGTGTTGACCAGACCGACGTGACTGAAGGCCTGCGGGAAGTTGCCCAGCTGACGTCCGCTCACCGGGTCGTACTCCTCGGACAGCAGTCCCACGTCGTTGCAGAGGCCCACCAGCCGTTCGAACAGCTCCCGTGCCTCCTCGCTGCGGCCCGTCATGTGCAGGGCGTCCGCGAGCCAGAACGAGCACACCAGGAACGTGCCCTCGTCGCCGGGCAGCCCGTCGACGGTCGTGCCGTCCGTGCTGTAGCGGCGCAGCAGGCCGTGGTGCCCCAGCTCGCCGCGGATCGCCTCGATGGTCCCGGTGACCCGTGGATCGTCCGGCGGCAGGAAGCCCAGGCGCGGGATCAGCAGCAGCGCGGCGTCGAGCTCGCGGGAGCCGTAGGACTGCGTGAAGGTGTTGCGTTCGGCGTCGTAGCCCTTCTCGCACACCTCCTGGTGCACCTCCTCGCGCAGCGCGCGCCAGCGGTCGAGGTCCCCGCCGAGATCCGGTTCCTCCTCCAGCGTCCGCACCGCGCGGTCGGCGGCCACCCACACCATGATCTTGGAGTGGACGAAGTGGCGTCTGCCGCCGCGCACCTCCCACAGCCCCTCGTCGGGCTGCCGCCACTCGTCGCACAGCCAGTCCATCAGCGCCCGCTGGATCGACCACATGTGCGGCCGCGGGGGCAGGCCCGAACGGCGGGCCAGCGCCAGCGAGTCCATGACCTCGCCGTACACGTCGAGCTGGAGCTGGTTGACGGCCTCGTTGCCGATCCGTACGGGCGCCGAGCCGTCGAAGCCCGACAGCCACGGCAGCTCCGTCTCCGGCAGCCGCCGCTCGCCCGCGAGGCCGTACATGATCTGCAGGTCGGCGGGGTCGCCGGCGACCGCGCGCAGCAGCCAGTTCCGCCAGGCCTCCGCCTCCTTGCGGTAGCCCGCCGCCAGGCCGGCGTTGAGGGTCAGGGTGGAGTCGCGCAGCCAGCAGTAGCGGTAGTCCCAGTTGCGGACGCCGCCCGGCTCCTCGGGCAGCGAGGTGGTGGCGGCGGCGACGATGCCGCCGGTCGGCCGGTAGGTCAGCGCCTTGAGGGTGATCAGGGAGCGCACGACGGCGTCGCGGTACGGGCCGTCGTAGCGGCAGCGCCGCACCCACTTGCGCCAGTCCTTGACGCTGGCGTGCACCGCCTTGTGCGGGTCGACGAGGGGTGGCCGCTGCTGGTGCGAGGGATGCCAGGTCAGGACGAACGCGACCTTCTCCCCCTCCTCCACGGTGAACTCCGAGTAGGTGGTCAGGTCCTCGCCCCAGGTGCGCACGGAGGGCTCGCTGCGCAGCCACACCGAGTCCGGCCCGGCGACCGCGACGCGGTGCCCGTCGGACTTGCGCATCCACGGCACGATCGAGCCGTAGTCGAAGCGCAGGCGCAGCGTGCTGCGGACGGTCACCCGGCCGCTCAGGCCCTCGACGACGCGCACCAGGTCGGGGGCGCGGTCGCGTTGCGGCATCAGGTCGGTGACGCGGATCGCGCCCTCGGCGGTCTCCCACTCCGTGTCCAGGACGAGGGTGTCCGGGCGGTAGGCGCGGCGGGTGCAGGGCCCGTCGACGTCCCTGGGGGCGATACGCCAGTGGCCGTTCTCCTCGTCGCCGAGCAGCCGGGCGAAACAGGCCCCCGAGTCGAAGCGGGGCAGGCACAGCCAGTCCACGGAGCCGTCCCGGCCGACCAGGGCCGCGGTCTGCTCGTCGCCGATGAGGGCGTAGTCCTCGATACGGGGATGCACGAAGGTGCGGGTTCCCGGCCTGCGGAGCGGGCAATCAGGGGGTGGGCCGGGGGAGTGAGTGCGCCGGGGCGGACCGGCGGGTCACACCGAGGCGGGGGTCGCCTCCGTCTGGGCCTCCCGGGCCGCCGCCGCCCGGTCGCGGCGCTCCCGGCGCACCAGGACCCACCAGCCGTACGGCACACCGGCCGCGAACAGCCACCACTGGATCATGTACGCGTAGTTCAGCGGGGCGTCCTCCTTGCCCGGGTCGGAGATCTGCTCCGGGCTGCCGCCCTTCGGCTCGGGCGCCGTCTGCTGGATGTAGCCGCCGAGGACCTCGGCGTGCAGGCGCCGGGCCTGCTCCTCGCTGTTGATCAGCATGATCTGCCGGGCCGGCAGCCCCTTGAGGTCCTTGATGCCGCTCGCCGACGTCGTCTCGTCGGGCATCAGCCGGCCCTGGACGGTGACCTGGCCGCTCGGCGGCGCGGGAACCCTGGGGAAGGTGGTCTGGCTCGGGCCGTCGGAGGGGATCCAGCCCCGGTTGACCAGCAGCACCCGGCCGTCCGACAGCACGAAGGGGGTCAGGACGTGGTAGCCGACCTCGTCGTCGGAGTTGGTGCGGCGGCGGACGACGACCTCGTGCGCGGTGTCGAAGCGCCCCGTCGCGGTCACCGTGCGGTAGCGGTCGTGGGTGGTGACGGCGTGCCCGGGGGAGGTCAGCTCCTCCACGGGGACGGGCTTGGCGTGCAGCGCGTCCGACACCAGCTGGTTGCGCGCGGAGCGCATCTCGTAGCGGTGCATCTGCCAGATGCCCAGCCTGATCATCGTGGGGATGAGCAGCAGGGCGACCAGCGTGAGGATCACCCACTGCCGGGTCAACAGGAAGCGGTACACCCCACGACCGTACCTCTCGGGCCGCGGGGTGCCGTCGCCAGGGGTGTGCCTCAGACGCGGTCGACGATGCCGGCCTTCCCGGCCGCGCGGGCGCAGTGGGCACCGCAGTACCACTGGCCGTCGGCCTCGACGCCCTGACCGATGATCTGCACCCGGCAGTGCTCGCAGATCGGTGCCATGCGATGGATCGCACAGGAGAAGCAGTCGAAGACGTGCACCGCGCCCTGCGCGTGCACCTCAAAGCTCATTCCGTAGTCATTGCCGCAAACTTCGCATCTCGCCATGGGCCACAGGGTGGGCCGTCGGCGCCGCGCGGGCGAGCGGGCGCCGGGCGAGTCGCGCGGCAATCACCCGTCCGTACGGGTCACTCGTCCGCCGGTTCGACGTCCCTGAGCAGCTGTCCGAACGCCGCCTCGTCCACCACCGGCGTCCCGTACTGCCGGGCCTTGACCACTTTCGACGTGCCCGAGTCGGGGTCGTTGGTGACCAGCAGGCTGGTCAGCCGGGACAGGCTGGTGGCGACGTGCAGGCCTGCCTCGGCCGCGCGGTCCTCCAGCAGCTCCCGCTCGACGGAGGTGTCCCCGGAGAAGGCGACCCGCATGCCCTGCTTGAGCGGTTTGCCGTCTTCGTAGCGGCCCGGGTTGGGATGGGGGCATGCGGGCCTTTTGCGGGAGGGGCGCCAACTCGTCGGCCGATAGCCGCCGTAGCCGCCCGCCTGGCGGGGCACCGGCCGGTCCGTGAACTCCGTCAGCGGCCGGCACTCCAGCAGCGGCAGCCGTACGCCGCCCGCCGCCGCGGCCCGCAGGCTCGGCCGGAACGCCTCCGCCAGCACCCGCGCGTCGTCCAGCGCGTGGTGCGCGCGCCGCTGCACCACGCCGAAGTGGGCGGCCAGCGACTCCAGCTTGTGGTTGGGCAGCGGCAACGCCAGCTCCTTGGAGAGCGCGATGGTGCACAGCCGCTGCCGCACCGGCGCCTCCCGGCGGGCGCGCGCGTACTCCCGCGCGATCATCTGCCAGTCGAAGACAGCGTTGTGCGCGACGAGCACCCGGCCCTCCAGGCGGGTCGCGAACTCCTCGGCGATGTCCGTGAAAAGAGGAGCGCTCTCCAGCATCTCGCTCGTCAGGCCGTGGATCCACACCGGGCCCGGGTCCCGCTCCGGGTTGACGAGCGTGTACCAGTGGTCCTCGACCTCGCCGTGCGCGTCCAGCCGGTAGACGGCCGCGGAGATGATGCGGTCGTCCCGGGCCAGGCCGGTCGTCTCCACGTCAACGACCGCGTATCCAGGGGGATACGCCGCCGGCCACCCGGTGGGCAAGGACGCTGCGGTCGTGGGGTCTTCGAGCATGGTCCCTGAGGATACGGGCCATGACTGACAGTCCCGTCCAACAGGGGCTCCACGTACGGAATGTCCGTTCTCGCGGCAATGGGCCCTCCCCAATCCACGGGCACGCCCCGTTCGTTGGTCGAGCCCCTGTGCGATACCGGTGGGGGCCGCGAGAGCGTCGGTGCGCGTGCGAACGGCGTTCGGGTGGCATCCTCCGGGTGTGACCGAACCAACGCACAGCGGCGAAGCCCACGGGGGCGCGCTGGGACAGCGGCTGAACTGGCTGCGCGCGGCCGTGCTCGGCGCGAACGACGGCATCGTCTCCACCGCCGGCCTCGTCGTCGGCGTGGCCGGCGCGACCGACAGCCGCTCCGCGCTGCTCACCGCCGGCCTCGCGGGGCTGCTCGCCGGGTCGATGTCGATGGCCGCGGGCGAGTACGTCTCCGTCTCCACCCAGCGCGACTCCGAGGTGGCCGCCCTCGCCCTGGAGAAGCGGGAGTTGCGCGAACAGCCGGAGGCCGAGCTGGAGGAGCTGACCCAGCTGCTCCAGGAGCGCGGGCTGTCCCACGACGTCGCCCGGGAGGCGGCCGAGCAGCTGACGGAACGTGACGCGCTCAGGGCGCACGCGCGCGTAGAGCTCGGCATCGACCCCGACGAGCTGACCAACCCCTGGCACGCGGCGTGGGCGAGCTTCCTCGCGTTCACCGTCGGCGCGCTGCTGCCGCTGCTCGCGATCGTGCTGCCGCCCGCGGGCTGGCGGCTGTGGATCACCGTGGTGTCGGTCCTCGCGGCCCTCGTCCTGACCGGGTGGAGCAGCGCCCGCCTCGGCGCGGCCGAGCCGGGGCGCGCGGTGCTGCGCAACGCGGTGGGCGGGGCGCTGGCCATGGGGATCACCTACGCGGCGGGGGCGCTGCTGGGAGCGGTCGGGGTGTAGCCGCGCACCGCGGCGGCGGGGGCGCCTTGGCGGAGATCCCCAAAAGCAAGCGCGTACCCCGGCCCTGCGCCACGGCGCCCCCCCCACGCGCGGGCCCGTCTTCTCGCCCCGGTCTACGCCGTCGCCCTCGCCGCCACGGTCGCCCTGCTGTGGCCGGACCTCCCGGCGGACCTGCGCGTCCCGGTCGCCGGCTACAGCACCCTGCTCACGGCCATGGCGTACGGCGCCGCCACCCGGCTCGGCCCCCGGGCCGCCGCCGGCGGCGCGCTCCTCATGCTCTCCGACACCCTGATCGCGACCGGCGTCGCCGACTGGCCGCAGCCGCCGCGGCCCGACCTGTGGATCATGCTGACCTATGCCGCAGCCCAGTTCCTGCTGGTCCAAGGGGCCCTCGACGAGCGGCCCGCGACGGCGACGGCGTACCGTGAAGTGCGCTCGACCACCCCCTGAGCGCGCCCACGACACCGCACGAGAGGGATCCTCGCCATGCGCGCCACCACCATCCACGCCCCGTACGACATGCGCGTGGAGGACGTCCCCGAGCCCGTGGTGCAGCTGCCCACCGACGCCGTCGTGCGGGTGCTGCGTGCCTGCATCTGCGGCAGCGACCTGTGGGCGTACCGCGGCGAGGCCGCCCGGCAGCCGGGACAGCGGATCGGGCACGAGTTCCTCGGTGTCGTCGAGGAGACCGGCAGCGAGGTCGCGGGCTTCCGGCGGGGAGACCTCGTGGTCGCCCCGTTCATGTGGTCCGACGGCGTCTGCGACTACTGCCGGGAGGGCCTGACCACCTCCTGCGAGCACGGCGGCTTCTGGGGCTCCGTCGGCTACGACGGCGGCCAGGGCGAGGCGGTGCGCGTCCCCTTCGCCGACGGCACCCTCGTGCAACTGCCCAAGGAGGCCGCCTCCGACGAGCACCTGCTGTCCGCCCTGCTGACCCTCTCCGACGTCCTGGGCACCGGCCACCACGCGGCCCTCGGCGCCGGCGTCCGCCCGGGCGCCACGGTCGCCGTCGTCGGCGACGGAGCCGTCGGCCTGTGCGCGGTCCTCGCCGCCAAGCGGCTCGGCGCCGAGCGGATCATCGCCCTCGGCCGCCACGAAGTGCGCACCGACATCGCCCGCCGCTTCGGCGCCACCGACGTCGTCGCCGAGCGCGGGGAAGCGGCCGTCGAGGCCGTGCGCGCACTCACCCGCGGCCAGGGCGCGCACGCCGTGGTCGAGGCCGTGGGCACCGAGCAGTCCATGCGCACGGCGGTCGAGATCACCCGCGACGGCGGCGCCATCGGCTTCGTCGGGGTGCCGCACGGCAGCGGCACCGGTCTCGACCTGGGCGTCATGTTCGACCGGAACATCGCGCTGCGCGGCGGGGTGGCACCCGTGCGCGCCTACATCCCGCAGCTGCTGCCCGACGTCCTCGACGGCACCGTGGACCCCTCGCCCGTCTTCGACATGACCGTCGACGTCGAGGGCGTGCCCGACGGCTACAAGGCGATGGACGAGCGCACCGCCCTCAAGGTCCTCGTCACCAACGGCTGATCGACGCGTCGACGTCACGACCAGCGGATCGGCAGCGGCAGCGCCGTCAGCAGACCCGACACGGCGACCACCGCGCCGAGGGCCACGACCTCCGCGCGGGCGGGAGCACAGGCCGTCAGCGGGTCGGCGGCGCGGCGCAGCCGCAGCCGCGCCCACCCGGCGAGCACGGCGACGGCGGCCACCAGGATCACCTTGGCCAGCAGGGTGCGCCCGTAGCCCGTCGTCGTCAGCTGGTCCAGGATCGTCGCCGACGGCATGCGGCGCAGCGAACTCCACACGCCCGTCGCGGTGATGACGCCGAGCAGCACGGCCGCCACGCGCGCGTACAGCCCCAGCAGCGCGGGGCCGGCCTCGGCGCGCCCCCAGCGGCGCAGCGTCCGCAGCGCGTGCAGCAGACCGCCCGTCCACAGTGACGCGCACGTCAGGTGGAGGAGCGTCAGCCCGGATCCGACCAGGGGGGCGTGCTCGGCGGCGGGGTGCGCCCGCAGGGCCTCCGCCACGATCACCGCGGCCACCGGCCAGAGCCGGACGGCCGGGCGGCGCGAGCGGGCGCACAGGAGGGCCGCGAGGAAGGCGTTGACCTCGACCAGGGCGAGCCTGCCGTCCCGCGAGCCGTACAGCCCCCCGACGTCGATCTGGGCCGGGCTGTGCGGCACCAGGTTGCCCGTCGAGACGACCGACGCCAGCCCCAGGGCGGCCACGAGACCGGCGATCGCCGCGTACGGGGCCCAGCTGCGGGGCGCGTCCCCGGGGGCGCCGGGCAGCGAGCGCGCCAGACGGTCCACGAACGCCTCGCCGACCGGGACGCACAGCGCGGCGAACAGCACGGCCCGCAGCAGCCCGATGCCCCGCGTGCCGGGCGCGGCGGCCTCCCCGGTGCCGTGCAGGGCGGCGGACGGGCCCAGCAGCGGTATCAGCGCCGCCAGCGCGACCAGGACCAGGACGGCGACGGCCCCGCCGGCGCCGGGGCGCCGTCCGGGCCCGCTCGCGTCCGCCACCCCGGCGGAGGGTCGTATCGACGTCACCTCGAGAACTTCACCAGCCGTCGCAGAACAGGGCAACCGAAGTAAAACAACTGACGGTACGCCATTCCGCCCGCACAAGAGGTTCTTGGCCGTCCCTTGGCTCAGACCCAACGCGCGGGAGCGGACCCCCACGGCTCCGACGGGCGCGCCCAGCCGGCCGGTCCGCCGTCGAAGGACACCGGCGGCCGGGCGTGCCGCAGTCTTCCCAGGGCGCTGTCGGTCTCGGTCAGCCAGGGCTCCGGTCCGTCGTACGCGGCCTCGCCGTGACCGCCCGCCTCGACGCCGTCCACGAGCCAGCCGGCCGTCCGGGCCAGCGCCAGCCGCACGGACCGGCCGCCGCCGTCGTACGACTGCTCGGTCAGCGCCCGCAGCACCGCTGCCGCCAGCAGATACCCCGTCCCGTGGTCCAGGGCCTGCGCCGGCAGCGCGCCCGGCCGCTCCGGCGAACCCTCCAGGGCGGCGATGCCGGTCGCGACCTGCACCAGGCTGTCGAAGCCCCGGCGCCCGGCCCACGGCCCGCACGCGCCCCACGCCGACACCTGCGCCACGACCAGTCCCGGCCGCCGCTCGGCCAGCGCCTCGGGCGACAGGCCGAACCGGTCCAGGGCGCCCGGACGGTAGCCGGTGACGACGACGTCCGCGCGCGCGAGAAGGTCGTCGAAGGCGCGCCGGTCGGCCCCGAGGTCCAGCAGCGCCGACCGCTTGCCGAAGCCCGTGTCCGCGTGCTGGTCGGGCAGTTCGGGCAGATCCGGGGGGTCCAGGCGCAGGACGTCCGCGCCCAGCAGGGCGAGCGTGCGGGTGGCGACCGGTCCCGCGAGCACCCGGGTCAGGTCCAGGACGCGCAGCCCGGCGGCGGGCAGCAGGACGGGTCCGTCGAGCGGCGGGAGCACGCGCGCGGGAGCGGAGTCCAGCCGCCCGCGCTCGACGAGCGGCCGTCGGCGCACCTCGGTGGCCTGTTCGTGCGCGGCCCACTCCTTCGGCGTCCGCAGCGCCACCGCGAGACCACCGGCCTCGTACACGGCCTCCTCGGCCTCCAGCGACGACCTTCGCGCCAGCGCCGCCTCGACGGCGGCCACGTCCTCGGGCGTCCCCAGCACGTCCAGCAGCCGGGCCCGGTGGTGGGGGTAGTTGGCGTGCGTGCGCACCCATCCGTCCGCGGTCCGCCAGAACCGCGACAGCGGCGCGAAGACGACCGGTGTCCGCCCGTCGACCCGCAGATGCCGCTCACTGTGGAACGCGGTCGCGACCGCCCCGTCGTCGATCCGCACCCGGGGCACCCGCGCGAGCCCGGCCCGCCGCGCCCCCAGCTCGGCGGCGGCCAGCGCGCACGCCCCGACGCAGGCCCGCGCCAGCTCCCGCGCGGGAAGGCGCCCCTGAAGAGCGCCCTCCCGCGCGGTGGTCGACACCCCGGAGAGCAGGGCGGGATCGCCGCCCAGCTCCGACCATGCGAACTTGATTGCAGTCATGACTGCACTATGCAGTATTGACTCAATCAATATATTGACCGGTCAACGGACGATTACTTCGTCACCGCCGCCAGCGCGTCCACGGTGCCCCAGCCGTAGAAGCCGTTGCGGTTCTTCGTGCCCTCGCACACCGCGTCGACCTTGCCGTCGCCGTCGATGTCGTACGGGTCCGTGCACGGCGTGCCGTCGGCCTCGGCGTACAGCAGCGCCTTCACCAGGGCCGGCGAGGCGTGCGGATGCGTCGACTTGATCAGTGCGGCGACCGCCGCGACGTGCGGCGACGCCATCGACGTCCCCGCCATGTAGCCCCACTTGCCGCCGGGCAGCGTGCCCAGGATCAGGCCGCTGGTGGCCGGCGGGGCCGGGGTCTGGTAGCGGGTGGAGTCGCCGCCCGGCGCGGCGACGTCGATGACGCCGAGGCCGTAGTTGGAGAAGGACGACTTCAGGCCCTTGGCGCCCGTGGCCGCGACCGTCACCACACCCGGCAACTGGGTCGGTATGTCGAAGCACTTGGTCGGGTCGATCACCCGGTCCGAGGGCGTGCCGTCGTTCGGCGACACCGGGTCGGTGATCGTGTCGGCGGCGAGGTCGTAGTTCTCGTTGCCGGCCGCCGCCACGTTGACCGCGCCCCGTCGCTCCGCGTACCGCGAGGCCCGGGTGACGGCGTCCACCAGCGCCTTCTGGTCCGGGTCGTCGGTGCAGTTGAAGTACCACGGGTCGGTGTAATAGCTGTTGTTCGTCACGTCGACGCCGTGCTCGGCCGCCCACACGAAGCCGCAGACCACGGCCTCCGTGTAGAAGTAGCCGTCCGGGTTGGCCACCTTGATGCCGGCGACCTTCACCCCGGGCGCCACGCCCGTCATGCCGACGCCGTTCTTCGCGGCCGCGATCTCGCCCGCCACGTGCGTGCCGTGCGGGCTCTCCGAGGCGCTCGGCCGCCAGGCGCCGTCCGCCGTGTCCGGCTTGCCCGCCACGCAGTTGACCGACGCCTTGCGGTCGAAGTTGGGCGCGATGTCCGGGTGCGTGTCGTCGACGCCGGTGTCGATGACGGCGACCGTCACCTTCGGGCTGCCCAGCGACACCTCGTGCGCCTTGTCCGCCTTGATGGCGGCCAGGTCCCACTGCTGGGGTTCGAGCGGGTCCTGCCCGTCGGCGGCCCGCGCGGCGGCGACCTCCCGCGCGGAGAGCACCTTCGGCGTGCCCATGTCGTCGGTCGACTGCGCGGGCAGCGGCGCGTTGCGGGTGTTGCCCGCCGACTGCACGCCGGGCACCGCGCGCAGGATCTTGGCGAAGTCGGCGTTCGACGAGTGGACGACGATCACGCCGATCTGGTCGTACGACGTCACGATCGTGCCGCCGGCCTCGGCGATCGCCTTCTTCACGCGCGCCGAAGGGCCGTGCCCGGGGCGGACGTTGACGACGTAGCTGAGCGAGGTGGCGTCGCCGGCCGTGGTCGTGGCCGCGGCCGTCGACGCGGTCTCCGCCGCCGAGGCCGTGATGTTCGGCAGGAACGCGAGAGCCGTCGCCATCGCCATCCCGAGCGGAAGGGCGAGCGCGCGGCGCGAGCGCGGATGAGGCGCTGTCATGTGTCGGGGTCTCCAGTTCGTTCGCGGTACGAGAGGGCCGTGCGGGAGCCCCGGGGGACGCAGGCGTCCCCCGGAGCGGGTGGACGGTGAGCCGGCCGGGGTCACTTCACCGCGCGCAGCGCGTCGACGACGCCGAAGCCGTAGAAGCCGTTGACCCGCTTGGCGCCCACGCAGGTCGCGTCCACCACGCCGTCGCCGTTCCCGTCGTAGGGGTCGCTCGGGCAGCCCGGGTTGACGGCCTCCGCCTTGAGCAGCGCCTGCAGCTGGGCCGGGGTCGCCCACGGGTGCGCCGACTTCAGCAGCGCGGCGACGGCCGCCACGTGCGGTGTGGCCATCGACGTGCCCTGCAGGAAGCCGTACTGGTCGTTGGGCATGGTGGAGAGGATGCGGCCGTTCTTGGACGGCGTGTCCGGGATCTGGTACTTGTCGCCGCCCGGTGCCGCGACGTCCACGACCCCGTAGCCGTAGCTGGAGTAGTACGACTTGGTGCCCTTGACGCCCACCGCGCTGACGGTGACGACGCCCGGCAGCTGGGTCGGCAGGTCGAAGCACTTGTGCGGGTCGACCGTCCGCGTCACCGGGGTGGAGTCGTCGGGGCTGGCGTCGTCGACCAGGGCGTCCGAGTCGAGGTCGTCGTTGGCGTTGCCCGCGGCGGCCACATTGAGCGTGCCCCTGCTCTGCGCGTACAGCTGGGCCCTGTTGACCGAGTCGACGATGGCGCGCTGATCGGGGTCGGCCATGCAGTTGTACTGCCAGGGATCGACGTAGTAGCTGTTGTTGGTGATCTCGACGCCGTGGTCGGCGGCGAACACGAACGCGCAGACCACGCTCTCGGGGAAGAACAGCTGGTTCTCGTCCGGCTGGGCCACCGTGATGCCGGCGACCTTCACGCCGGGCGCGACGCCCGCGACACCGATGCCGTTGCGGGCGGCGGCTATCTCGCCCGCCACATGGGTGCCGTGGTAGTGCTCGGCGTCCACCGGCCGCCAGGAGCCGTACGTCGTGTCCGCCTTGCCGCTGACGCAGTTCGCGGACTGCGAGGGGGAGAAGTTGGGGGCCAGGTCGGGGTGGGTGTCGTCGACGCCCACGTCGATCACCGCGACCGTCACCTTCCTGCTGCCCGGGTCGATCGCGGCCGCCTTGTCGGCGCCGATCGCCCTGAGGTCCCACTGGTCGGCCTCCAGCGGCTCCTCACCGGCCGCCGAGCCCTTCTCCACCTTCGCGGCCTCGGCCTCGGACAGGTACTGCGCGGCGCCCTCGTCCGTCGTCCCCGCCGCCTGCACCGGCGAGGTCCGCGAGGCACCCGCGGACTGCACACCGCGCACCCCGCGTATCTTCTTCGCGAAGTCGAGGTCCGCGGAGTGGACCACGATGACACCGATCCTGTCGTACGACACCACGATCGAACCGCCGGCCGCCTTGATCGCCGCCTTGACCGACTTGATCGTGGAGGAGTCCGTCTTCGTGTTGACGAGGTATGCATACGTGTCCGCGCCGGCGGCCGCCTGAGCGGCAGACTCCACGCGCGGAGCGGCCTGGGCCGCCGCCGGCAGGAAGCCGAGCGAGGCGGTCAGCGACAGCACGACCGGCACCGCGAGAGCGAGCCGACGTCTGGAACGCAGATGAACCATGGGGTCTCCACATCATCCGGAAACGAAGCCGCCCGAGACACAGGTGGTGCTCGGGCAGGTACATGACGGGCGGTCCAGGCCGAAAACTATCTCTGGAAGTCGCTGGTCAGCAATGAGTTGCCCAAGGCGAGTTAGGAAAACGGTCAAGGGAGTTGAACCCGCCCTCGCGCGGCGCCGTGACCTTGGGCAGGGAGCAGCGGGACACGTGCCGGCTCCCCGAGACGACCGCATCCGCAACGCGAGGAGACTACGTGGCCACCGAGACACCGCCCCCCTCGAAGACCCCCACCCGGCTCCCTGCCACCGAGGCGTTCGTCGCCGAGCAGGAGAGCGCGGAATTCGGTGAACTGCGCCGCTCCTACCGCTCGTTCGCCTTTCCGCTGACCGTCGGCTTCATCGCCTGGTACCTGCTGTACGTCCTGCTGTCGAACTACGCGGGCGACTTCATGGGCACGAAGCTGTTCGGCAACATCAACGTGGCCCTCGTCCTCGGCCTCGCGCAGTTCCTGACCACGTTCCTCATCGCCTGGTGGTACTCACGGCACGCCGCCGCCAAGCTCGACCCCAAGGCCGAGGCGATCAAGTCCCGGATGGAGGGCGGCGCATGAGCCCCGCACAGCACACCCTGATCGCGGCCGGCGAGGCGAGCCAGCACCGGACGCTGATCATCACGCTGTTCGCGGTGTTCGTCGCCGCGACCCTCGTGATCACCATCTGGGCCGGCCGCCAGACCAAGGACGCGGCCGACTTCTACGCCGGCGGCCGTCAGTTCACCGGCTTCCAGAACGGCCTCGCCGTCTCCGGCGACTACATGTCCGCCGCGTCCTTCCTCGGCATCGCCGGCGCCATCGCCCTCTTCGGCTACGACGGCTTCCTGTACTCCATCGGCTTCCTCGTCGCCTGGCTGGTCGCCCTGCTCCTGGTCGCCGAACCGCTGCGCAACTCCGGCCGCTACACCATGGGCGACGTCCTCGCCTACCGGATGCGCCAGCGCCCCGTCCGCACCGCGGCCGGCACCTCCACCATCGTCGTCTCGATCTTCTACCTGCTGGCCCAGATGGCCGGCGCCGGCGTCCTGGTCTCCCTGCTGCTCGGCATCACCAGCGACGGCGGCAAGATCGGCATCGTCGCCCTGGTCGGCGTCCTGATGATCGTCTACGTCACCATCGGCGGCATGAAGGGCACCACCTGGGTGCAGATGGTCAAGGCCGTCCTGCTGATCGCCGGCGCCTTGCTGCTCACCTTCCTGGTGCTGCTGAAGTTCCACTTCAACATCTCCGACCTGCTCGGCTCGGCCGCCGACAACAGCGCCAAGGGCTCGGCCTTCCTGGAGCCTGGCCTGAAGTACGGCGCCACGGGCACCACCAAGCTGGACTTCATCTCCCTCGGCATCGCCCTCGTGCTGGGCACCGCCGGCCTGCCGCACATCCTGATCCGCTTCTACACGGTGCCCACCGCCAAGGCCGCCCGTAAGTCCGTGATCTGGGCGATCGGCCTGATCGGCGCCTTCTACCTGATGACCCTCGCCCTCGGCTTCGGCGCCGCCGCGCTGATCAAGCCGGACGAGATCATCGCCTCCAACAAGGCGGGCAACACCGCCGCGCCCCTCCTCGCCCTCCACCTCGGCGGCGTCGACTCCAACTGGGGCGCCATCCTGCTCGCCACGATCTCGGCGGTCGCCTTCGCCACGATCCTTGCGGTCGTCGCCGGCCTCACCCTGGCCTCGTCCTCGTCCTTCGCCCACGACATCTACGCCAACGTCATCAAGAAGGGCACGGCCACCGAGAAGCAGGAGCTCGGCGCCGCCCGCTGGGCCACCGTCGGCATCGGCGCCGTCTCCATCGTCCTGGGCGCCCTCGCCCGCGACCTGAACGTCGCCGGCCTGGTCGCCCTCGCCTTCGCGGTCGCCGCCTCCGCCAACCTCCCGACGATCATCTACAGCCTCTTCTGGAAGCGGTTCACCACCTCCGGCGCCCTGTGGTCGATCTACGGCGGCCTGGTCAGCGCGGTCGGTCTGGTGCTGTTCTCGCCGGTCGTCTCGGGCAAGCCGACGTCGATGTTCCCGGACGTCGACTTCCACTGGTTCCCCCTGGAGAACCCGGGCATCATCTCGATCCCGGTCGGCTTCCTGCTCGGCATTCTCGGCACCTACCTCTCCAAGGAGGAGCCGGACGCCGGCAAGTACGCGGAGCTGGAGGTCCGCTCGCTGACCGGCACCGGCGCCCACTGACACCCCCGCACGCCCCCTGAGCGGCCGCGTCGTAGATCCCTACGACGCGGCCGCGCCGCACCTCGTGGGATCCGGGCCGCTGTCGTTGTCGGTGACGTCACGTAGGCTCGCAAGGGACGGACATGACGACCCGCACTGATCCGCTACGAGGGAGGGGGCCCACGTGCTCATCGACACCTACGGCCGGGTGGCCACCGACCTGAGGGTCTCGCTGACCGACCGGTGCAACCTCCGCTGCACGTACTGCATGCCCGAGGAGGGCCTGCAGTGGCTGGCCAAGCCCGATCTGCTCACCGACGACGAGATCGTCCGCCTGATCGACATCGCCGTCACCACCCTGGGCATCCAGGAGATCCGCTTCACCGGCGGGGAACCCCTGCTCCGCCCCGGCCTGGTCGGCATCGTCGAGCGGGTCGCGCGGCTGGACCCCCGCCCCCAGATGTCCCTGACCACCAACGGCATCGGCCTGGGGCGCACGGCGAAGGCCCTGAAGGCCGCGGGCCTGGACCGGGTCAACGTCTCCTTGGACACCCTGCGCCCGGACGTCTTCAAGACCCTCACCCGCCGGGACCGCCACAAGGACGTCCTGGAGGGCCTGCGGGCCGCCCGCGACGCGGGCCTGACCCCGGTGAAGGTCAACGCGGTCCTGATGCCGGACCTGAACGCCGACGAGGCCCCCGACCTGCTGGCCTGGGCCGTCGAGCACGACTACGAACTGCGGTTCATCGAGCAGATGCCGCTGGACGCCCAGCACGGCTGGAAGCGCGAGGGCATGGTCACCGCCGGCGACATCCTCGCCTCCCTGCGCACCCGCTTCGACCTCACCCCCGAGGGCGCCGACGCGCGCGGCTCGGCCCCGGCCGAACGCTGGCTGGTCGACGGCGGGCCGCACCGCGTGGGCGTCATCGCCTCGGTGACCCGGCCCTTCTGCGCCGCCTGCGACCGCACCCGCCTGACGGCCGACGGCCAGATACGCACCTGCCTGTTCGCCCGCGAGGAGACGGACCTGCGCACCGCCCTGCGCGACGGCTCCCCGGACGAGGAGATCGCCCGCATCTGGCGGCTGGCCATGTGGGGCAAGAAGGCGGGCGCGGGCCTGGACGACCCGTCGTTCGTCCAGCCGGACCGGCCGATGTCGGCCATCGGCGGCTGACCGGCACCTGCCTTCCGGCGGACGAGCCCGGCCGGCCTCCGGGCGCGAACGCATGGCGGGCGACACCGGCCTCCCGACGGGCGACACCGGCCTGGCGACGGGTGACACCGTGCCGCTTCCGAAGCCGGACGCCGCCCCGCCCCCCGCTCAGGTCACACGTCGCCGGGCTCCTCCGTGGGAACCGCACCGGTGCGCGCCACCTCGGCGTACCACCGTGCGCTCGCCTTCGGGATGCGCCGGCCGGTGGGGTAGTCCACGTACACCGCGCCGAACCGCTTGCTGTAGCCGTAGCCCCACTCGAAGTTGTCCAGCAGCGACCACAGGAAGTACCCGCGGACGTCGACGCCCTCCTCGATCGCCCGGTGCACGGCGCTCAGGTGCCCGCGCAGATAGGCGATGCGGTCGGGGTCGGCGACCCGTCCCTGCGGGTCCACGTAGTCGTCGAAGGCCGCGCCGTTCTCCGTGATCATCAACGGCAGCCCGGGGAAGTCCGCCTTCAGCCGCAGCAGCAGCTCGTACAGACCGCTCGGGTCGACCGCCCAGCCCATCGCCGTCCGGTCGCCCGGCGGCAGGTGGAAGGCCACCTGGTCCGCGGCGGGCCACGGGCTGTGCTCACTGCGGCCGTGGCCGTCCGAGGTGTGGGTGCCGCGCCCGTCCGAGGCCGAGACCAGCGTCGGCGAGTAGTAGTTGACGCCGAGGAAGTCCAGCGGCTGGTGGATGGCGGAGAGGTCGCCGTCCTCCACGAAGCTCCAGTCCGTCAGCCGGGAGGTGTCCGCGACGAGGTCGTCCGGGTAGGCGCCGAGCAACTGGGGTCCGGTGAAGACGCGGTTGGCCAGCGCGTCGATCCGGCGGGCCGCGTCGACGTCCTCCGGGCGGTCGGTCAGCGCCCGGACGTGGTGGATGTTGAGGGTGATCGACGTCTGCGCGTCACCGGGCAGTTCGGCCCGCAGCGCCTGAACCGCCCTGCCGTGGGCCAGGTTCAGGTGATGGGCGGCCCGCAGCGCCGCCACCGGGTCGGTGCGTCCGGGGGCGTGCACCCCGGAGCCGTATCCCAGAAAGGCGCTGCACCAGGGCTCGTTGAGCGTGGTCCAGATCTTCACCCGGTCGCCCAGCGCACGGGCCGCGAGTGAGGCGTACTCGGCGAACCGCTCCGCGGTTGCCCGCTCGGGCCAGCCGCCGGCGTCCTCCAGCTCCTGCGGCAGATCCCAGTGGTAGAGGGTGACCACTGGCTCGATGCCCTTCTCCAGCAGCGCGTCGGTCAGCCGCCGGTAGAAGTCCAGGCCCTTCTCGACGGCGGGGCCGCGGCCGGTCGGCTGCACCCGCGGCCACGAGATCGAGAAACGGTAGGCGTCCACGCCGAGGTCGGCCATGATGTCGACGTCCTCGCGCCACCGGTGGTAGTGGTCGCAGGCCACGTCGCCGGTGTCCCCGTTGCGTACCCGTCCGGGCGTGTGCGAGTAGGTGTCCCAGATCGAGGGGGTGCGGCCGTCCTCGGCGGCGGCGCCCTCGATCTGGTAGGCGGCGGTCGCGGTGCCCCAGCGGAAACCGCTGGGGAAGACCAGGGCGGAGGTGTTCTGCGGCCCGGGTGCGACACGTCGGGTAGCGGTGGTCACGGAGATCCTTTCGGGTGGGGCGAGGGACATGCCGGTGCAGGGGAAGGCGTGGGGGGACCGCGCGGGTCAGCCCTTGACCGCGCCCTGCATGATGCCGCCGACGATCTGGCGGCCGAAGACGACGAACAGGGCGAGCAGCGGCAGGGTGCCCAGCAGGGCGCCGGCCATGATCAGCGACTGGTCGCGCACATACCCCGCGCTGAGCTGGGTGAGGGCGACGGGAACCGTCGGGTTGGTCATGTCGAGCACGATGAACGGCCAGAAGAAGTCGTTCCAGGCGTGCACGAACGTGATCATGAACAGCACCGCCATGGCCGGGCGCGCGACGGGCAGCACGATGCTCCAGAAGATGCGCAGCGAGTGCGCGCCGTCCACCCGGCCCGCCTCGACCAGCTCGTCGGGAAGGGCCTCGGCGAGGTACTGCCGCATGAAGAACACGCCGACGGCGCTCACCAGGGTGGGGAAGATGACGGCGGGCAGCTGCTGCCCCCAGCCGAGGTCCGTCATCATCATGAACAGGGGCACCACACCGAGCTGCGGCGGCACCATCATCGTCCCGATGACCAGCATCAGCAGCGCGTTGCGGCCCTTGAAGCGCAGCTTGGCGAAGGCGAACCCGGCCAGGGTGGCGAACAGCACGGTGGACAGCGCGATCACGCCGGCCACGATCAGGCTGTTGACCATGGCCTTGCCCAGCGCCGCGTCGCGCCAGGCCTTGCCCAGGTTCTCCAGCAGGTGCGGGCCGGGCAGGAACGGCGGCGGGCTCTGCGTCACACGGGTGTTGTCGCTGGAGGCGGCCACCATCGTCCAGTACAGCGGGAACAGCGACACCAGTGCGGCGAAGCCGAGCAGGACGTAGGCCAGGGGACCGGCGTGGTGCTGGCGTCCGGCGCGCGGCCGCAGCCACAGGCGCGTCCGGCGCCGGCCGGTGGACCCTTCGGGGGCGCCGGTGCGGGGCCGGGTGTCCGCCGTCCGGACCGGGAGACTGTCAGTGGTCATGGGAAGCACTCCTGGTCAGGACCTGCGCGCCAGCGCGCGCTTGAGGACTCGCTGGACGACGAAGACGAGGATGAGCAGCAGGAACATCGCCCAGGCGACGGTGGCGGCGCGGCCCATCTGGTAGTTCTTCCAGCCCTCCTCGTACAGCAGCAGGCCCAGCGTCTGGTACTGGTTGTCGGCGCCGCCGGTGATGCCGTTGGGCCCCTGCCCGAAGATCAGCGGCTCTCCGAAGAGCTGCGTGGCACCGATCGTGGACAGCACGATGGTGAAGACGATCGTGGCCCGGATGCCCGGCACGGTGACCTTGAGGAACTGCTGCCAGCGGGAGGCCCCGTCGATGGCCGCGGCCTCGTAGCGGTCGCGCGGGACGGCCTGCATCGCGGCCAGGTAGAGGAGGGCGTTGTAGCCGGTCCAGCGCCAGATGACGATCGTGGAGATCGCGATCTGGGCCGCCCACTTGTTGTTCTCGAAGTCGATGTGGTCCACCCCGACCAGGCTCAGCATCCAGTTGATCATGCCGAAGTCCCGCTCGAACAGCATGGTGAACACCAGGGCGGCCGCACCGACCGAGGTGGCGTACGGGGTGAGGGAGGCGACCCGGAAGAACGTCGACCCGCGCATCCGGTAGTTGAGCAGGTGTGCCAGGCCCAGGGCCATCAGCAGCTGCGGGACCGTGGAGATCACGCCGATGGTGATGGTGTTGGCCAGCGCGTTCCAGAAGCGGTCGTCGTTCCACAGGGCCGTGTAGTTGTCGAAGCCGACCCACTCCATCAGGCTCAGCGACGACAGTTCGACGTGGTGGAGGGAGATCCAGGCCGTGTAGATCAGCGGGTAGAAGCTGAAGGCCGCGAAGACCACGAAGAACGGGGCGATGAACGCGTACGGCGCTCCTCGCAGGTCGAGACGGTGCAGCAGGTTGCGCAGGCCCTGGCGGTCTTCGCGCGCCCTCTTGGCGGGCGGGGGAGCGGTGCCTGGAGCACCACCCTGGGTGATCGGGGTGGAGGTGGCCACCGGAGGCTTCCTTCCTTCGCGGGGTGACGGGCTCGAGGACCCGGCGGCCCGAACCGGGCCGCCGGGCTGGTGCGACGGGAGGGACGGCTCAGCCGGTGGCCTTCTTGATGCGCTCGTCCGTGGTCTTCCAGGCGTCGTCGGGGCTCTTGCCCTGCGACTCGATCAGCGTCAGGCCCTGCGAGAAGATGTCCTTGATCGTGCCGTCCTTGCGGCCGAGCACCTGCTCGTCGGGGATCTCCGTGGCGGCCTCACCGAAGATCTTGCCGATGGGCGCGCCGCTGAAGTACTCCGACTTCGCCCCGGTCACCGCGGGCGACTTCAGCGCCGTCGCCGACGACGGGAAGTTGCCGATCTTCTCGAAGAGGTAGGACTGCTGCTCGGGAGCGGTGAGCCAGGCGACGAGCTCCTTCGCCTCCTTCTTGACCGGGCTCTTCTCCATGACGCCGAGGAAGGAGCCGCCCCAGTTCGCGCCCTTCGGCGCCTTGGCGACGTCCCACTTGCCCTTGTTCGCGGGCCCGGCCTTCTCGCTGATGTGGGCGAGCATCCACGCCGGACAGACCGTGGTGGCGAAGGTGCTGTTCGCCAGACCGGGGTCCCAGCCCGGCTGGAACTGCCGGAGCTTCGCGGTGAGCCCCGAGGTCGCGGCCTGTGAGGCGAGCTTCCAGGCGTCCTTGACGACCGGGTTCTTCGCGTAGATCAGCTTGCCGCTCTTGTCGTAGAACTGCTCGGAGTTGCCGTAGATCATGGCGTTGAACAGGCCGCTGGAGCTGTCCATGTAGGCGGCCTTGGAGCCCTTGAGGCCGGCCTTGAACTGCTTGCCCACGGCGACGTACTTCGACCAGTCGCCCGCCCACAGCTTGGCCACCTGGTCCCGGTCGGTGGGCAGCCCGGCCTTCTCGAAGAAGTCCTTGCGGTAGCAGACCGCCATCGGGCCGATGTCCGTGCCGAGCCCGATGACCTTCTTGTCGGGGGCGGTGACCTGGCTGAGCTTCCAGGGCAGGAAGTGGGCGGTGCCGGGGACGTCCGAGAGGTCGGCGAACTTGTCCTTCTGGGTGTCGACCAGTTCCTTGGCGCGGCCCACCTCGATGCCCTGGATGTCCTTCAGGCCGCTGCCTGCGGCGAGATGGGTCTGCAGAGCGGTGTAGTACGTCTGCTCGTCGCCGGCGACGTCCGCCTTGATGACGACGTCCGGGTGCAGCTTCATGTACTTCTCCAGCAGACCGGTCTCCTTGAAGCCCATGACGCCGAAGAGACCCATGGTGATCACGGTCTTGCCGTTCTCGTGGCCTCCGCCGGTGCCGGAGCCACCGCCCGAACCGCAGCCCGCGACCAGCCCGAGGACCGTCGCGGCCGATATCGCGGCCGCGATTCTTGTACGCAACTTCGTGCGGGTGCTGCTCATTTCCGTCTCCCTAGCCGTGGCTGCCGACGCACCGGGACACCAGTCGAAACAGGACGGCTATTTGTCCGGATTAGTCTGGTGGGTACGTTCCCAAACGTTGGTGGGAACGTGCCCACCAAGGTGGGTGAAGACTGACCGTGCGGCCGTCGTCATGTCAAGAAGGTGAACGCGGTCGGTTACGGGGCGATGTCGCGGCGGCCCCCCGGCCGGTCGGATCGGCGCCCGCACGCCTCTGGCACAATGCGCAGGTGGCACGCGTCCGGCGGCGCGGCAGGCAAGGAGGGGCCATGGGGGAGAGGCAGCGGCCGACGATCAAGACCGTCGCCGCACGCGCCGGTGTCGGGCGGACCACGGTTTCACGAGTCATCAACGGCTCGGAACTCGTCAGCGACAAGGCGAAGGCCGCCGTTCTGGCCGCCATCGCCGAACTGAACTACGTCCCCAACTCCGTGGCCCGCGGCCTGGTCACCAGCAAGACCAACTCCGTGGCGCTCGTCATCCCGGAGTCCGAGAGCCGGCTCGGCTCGGAACCGTACTTCTCGGCCGTCATCCGCGGCGTGAGCACGGTCCTCGCGGAGACCCGCACCCAGCTCCAGCTCATGCTGGTCCGCGACCAGGGCGAACGCGACCAGCTCACCGCGTCGGTGGCGGAGCGGCGGGTCGACGGGGTGCTCCTCGTCTCCGTCCACGAGCACGATCCGCTGCCGGGCATGCTGGAGGAGATGGGCCTGCCCACCGTGCTCGCCGGCCGGCGCGGCCGGCAGGAGCCGCTGAGCCACGTCCACTCGGACAACGAGGGCGGGGCCGCGGCGGCGGTCCGGCACCTGCTGGACCAGGGGCGTACGAAAGTGGCCACCATCACCGGACCGCTGGACATGGACGTGGCCCGCAGCAGGCTTCAGGGATGGCGGGAGGCGCTGGAGCGGGCGGGCCTGCCGGCCGGTCCCGAGCTGGTCGCCAGGGGCGACTTCACCGAGGACGGCGGACGGGCCGCGATGCGTTCACTTCTCGAACAACTCCCGGATCTGGACGCCGTGTTCGCCGCCTCCGACGTCATGGCGGTCGGCGCGCTGCTGGAGCTGCGCCGGTCGGGGCGCCGGGTCCCCGACGACGTGGCCGTGGTCGGGTTCGACGACTCGATCCTCGCCCGGCACAGCAACCCCCCGCTGACCAGCGTCAGCCAGCCCGTCGAGAAGATCGGCAGCACCATCGCGCGGCTGCTCCTGGAGGAGATCGACGACCCGCGAACCCCGCGCCGGCACGTCGTCCTGCCGACCCGGCTGGTCGTACGCGAGTCGTCCGGGGGGCCGTCGGCCGACTGAGGGAAGGGCGACGGCACCGGCGTCAGCGGTCGCGGACCCCGTCCGTGCCCGGGGGGTCGGCGGCCCTCGTGGACTCCCACTCCGCGAGGGTCACGACGTCCTTGAGCATCCCCCGCACCCCGAGGAACTGCGACAGGTGCTCGCGGTGCTCGTCGCAGGCGAGCCAGGTCTTGCGGCGCTCCGGCGTATGGATCTTCGGGTTGTTCCACGCCAGCACCCACACGGCGTCGGCACGGCAGCCCTTGGCGGAGCAGATGGGGGTGTCACTCACAGGTATGTCTCACAACCGCTGCAAACAAGGCGACGCCGAGCAGCCACGGGGGGAGCTGCCCGGCGTCGGTCCGTCGCTCCGACGGGGGATGCGGAGCGCCTACGAAGTATGTCACGGGTCACCCGTCGCCCGGCACCTGAACAACATGATTGATCTGAGCATTTCTTGAGCTTGGCGCGAAGACGCCTTCCGTTTGTCACGCCCCGGTGCGGGTCACGCCGGGTCGTGCGGCTCGCTTCGTGCGCCCGCCGCTGGCTCCGCCGCGACATCTTCCGGAGCCGGTTCCGTGAAACCGTCGTTCGTCCGCGACGGCGCGATCATCGGGCGCATCGGCACCGAGACGAACGTCGACGGCAGACTCGGCGCGTTCTCCCGCCCGGCGTTCGCGACCACCACCGCGATGTACGGCAGGACCGCGCCGAGCACCAACGCCACGATCGCGACCGGCCGTTCCACGTTCCACAGCGAGGCCGCGAGGATGACCGAGACCGTACGGATCGACATGGAGATGACGTACCGGCGCTGCCGCCCGCGCACGTCCTCCTGCAGGCCCGTCCGGGCGCCGGTGATCCGGAACACCTGGCCGTTGCCGCCGCCGTGCTGCTTTCGCATCACATTCCACCATCCGCCCGCATCGGCCCTGCCTGTCCCCGTGTCCGGTCCACCCCGGCCGGGGTGGGGATCCGGACTGCTTCCACGGTACGCCGCGCCTGCGCCGCCTACGAGACCGGGTCCCCTCCACGCTGGGCGAACGCCCTCGTCCGGAGCACGTACGGCCGTACCCGACATGCGCCGTACGGCGTACCGCCCGAGGCTTGTCGTAATGCTCGCGTCGAGCCGTACAAGGAGGCAGCCATGGGCTGGTTGTGGGCGATCATCGTGGGATTCGTGCTCGGTCTGATCGCCAAGGCGATCATCCCGGGCAAGCAGCACAGCCCCCTCTGGCTGACCACCATCTGCGGCATGCTCGGCGCCATCGTCGGCAACGCGATCGCGAGGGCGTTCGGAGTGGAGTCGACCTCGGGCATCGACTGGAGCCGGCACGCCTTCCAGCTCGTCGCCGCGATCGTCATCGTCTTCGTGGTCGACATGCTGTACATGGCGACCCTGGGCAAGCAGAAGCAGACCGCCTGAGCACGGGAAAGGGGCCGGCTCCCATCGGAGCCGGCCCCTTTCGACGTGCGTCTAGGCGGACGCGACCTCGACCGCCGCCAGGTTCTTCTTGCCCCGGCGCAGCACCAGCCACCGACCGTGCAGCAGGTCCTCCTTGTCGGGCACGGCGTCCTCGGAGGCGACCTTGACGTTGTTCACGTACGCGCCGCCCTCCTTCACCGTCCGTCGCGCGGCCGACTTGCTGGCCACCAGGCCGACCTCGGCGAACAGGTCGACGACCGGGCCCAGCTCGGTGACCTGGACGTGCGGGACCTCGGACAGCGCCGCGGCCAGCGTCCTGTCGTCCAGGTCCGCCAGCTCGCCCTGCCCGAACAGCGCCTTGGACGCGGCGATCACCGCGGCCGTCTGGTCGGTCCCGTGCACCAGGGTCGTCAGCTCCTCGGCCAGCGCGCGCTGGGCGGCGCGGGCCTGCGGGCGCTCCTCGGTCTGCTTCTCCAGCTCCTCCAGCTCCTCACGGGATCGGAAGGACAGGATGCGCATGTACGTGGAGATGTCCCGGTCGTCGACATTCAGCCAGAACTGGTAGAACGCGTACGGCGTGGTCATCTCGGCGTCGAGCCAGATGGCGCCGCCCTCGGTCTTGCCGAACTTGGTGCCGTCCGCCTTGACCATGAGCGGTGTCGCGAGGCAGTGCACCTCGGCCTCGGGCTCCAGCCGGTGGATGAGGTCGAGGCCCGCGGTGAGGTTGCCCCACTGGTCGCTGCCGCCCTGCTGGAGCGTGCAGCCGTAGCGCCGGTACAGCTCCAGGAAGTCCATGCCCTGGAGCAGCTGGTAGCTGAACTCCGTGTAGCTGATGCCCTCCTGCGACTCCAGCCGCCGGGCGACGGAGTCCTTGGTCAGCATCTTGTTGACGCGGAAGTGCTTGCCGATGTCCCGCAGGAACTCGATGGCCGACATGCCGGCCGTCCAGTCCAGGTTGTTCACCATCACCGCGGCGTTCGCGCCCTCGAAGGACAGGAACGGCTCGATCTGCGCGCGCAGCCGGGTCACCCAGTTCGCGACCGTCTCCGGGTCGTTCAGCGTGCGCTCCGCCGTGGGCCGCGGGTCGCCGATCTGGCCGGTCGCCCCGCCCACCAGCGCCAGCGGGCGCAGTCCGGCCCGCTGGAGCCGGCGCATGGTGAGGACCTGCACCAGGTGACCGACGTGCAGACTGGCCGCGGTCGGGTCGAAACCGCAATAGAACGTGACGGGACCGTCCGCGAGCGCCTTGCGCAAAGCGTCCTCGTCAGTGGACAGGGCCCACAGCCCACGCCACTTCAGCTCGTCGACGATGTCCGTCACGGTTCTCGTATCTCCTTGGATGATCCTCGGGCAGTCGGCTGACAGCCGCCTACGAGGTTATACGCCCTGGCTGACAGAGCTCATGTTGAAGTCGGGCACCCGCAGGGCGGGCATCGCGGTCCTAGTGAACCAGTCGCTCCACTCCCTGGGCAGCGTCTTTTCCGTACGCCCGGCCTCGGTGGCCCGGCCCAGCAGGTCCACCGGCGACTCGTTGAAGCGGAAGTTGTTCACCTCACCGGTCACCTCGCCGTTCTCCACGAGGTAGACGCCGTCCCTGGTCAGGCCGGTCAGCAGCAGCGTGGCCGGATCGACCTCGCGGATGTACCACAGGCAGGTCAGCAGCAGCCCGCGTTCGGTGTTCGCGACCATCTCCTCCAGGGAGCGGTCCTCGCCGCCGGTCAGGATCAGGTTCTCGATCGCCGGGGCCACCGGCAGTCCGGTCAGACCGGCGCTGTGCCGGGTGGTGGCGAGGTTCGTCAGCACTCCCTCGCGCACCCAGTCGGTCGCCGTGAGCGGCAGGCCGTTGTCGAACACCGACTGGTCGCCGCCGGAGGAGTGGGCGATCACGAAGGGCGCCGACTCCAGGCCGGGCTCGTTCGGGTCGCTGCGCAGCGTCAGCGGCAGCTCGCTGAGCCGGTCGCCCACGCGCGTGCCGCCGCCGGGCTTGGAGAACACCGTGCGCCCCTCGACCGCGTCCCGGCCCGAGGCGGACCACAGCTGGTAGATCAGCAGGTCGGCCACGGCGGTCGGCGGCAGCAGCGTCTCGTACCGCCCGGCGGGCAGCGCGATCCGCCGCTCGGCCCAGCCGAGGCGTACGGCGAGCTCGGCGTCCAGCGCCGCCGGGTCGACGTCCTTGAAGTCCCGCGTGGACCGCCCGGCCCACGCCGAGCGCTTGCGGTCGGGCGACTTGGCGTTGATCTCCAGCGTGCCGTTGGGCTGGTCGTGGCGCAGACGCAGCCCCGTCGACGTCCCCACGTAGGTCGACACCAGCTCGTGGTTGGCGAAGCCGTACAGCTCGCGTCCGCCCGCACGCGCGCGGGCGAAGGCCTCGCCGAGCGCCGGTGCGAAGTCGGCGAACACGGCGGAGCCGGTCTCCGCGGGCGCGTCGGTGAAGTCCGGGGAGGCCGGCACGTCCGTGACGAGCGGCTGCGCGTCCTCGGCCGGGCCCGCGGCGCGCGCGGCGGCCTCCGCGGCCCGCACCAGCGGCTCCAGCTCCTCGACGGTGACGGCCGAGCGCGAGACGACACCGGAGGCCGTGCCCTCCTTGCCGCCGACGGTCGCGATCACGGTGAGCGTACGGCCCCTGGTCACACCGTTCGTGGTGAGCGCGTTGCCCGCCCAGCGCAGGTTGGCGGTGGACTGCTCGTCGGCGATGACGACACAGCCGTCGGCGGTGGACAGCTCCAGCGCCCGCTCGACGATCTCGTGCGGCTTGCTGCTGCGGGCGCTCATCGACCGGCCTCCTGCGTGGTGTTGAGGATGTTGACGCCCCGGAAGAGCGCCGAGGGGCAGCCGTGGGAGACGGCGGCGACCTGGCCCGGCTGGGCCTTGCCGCAGTTGAAGGCGCCGCCCAGGACATAGGTCTGCGGGCCGCCCACCGCGGCCATCGAGCCCCAGAAGTCGGTGGTCGTCGCCTGGTAGGCGACGTCCCGCAGCTGCCCGGTGATCCGCCCGTTCTCGATCCGGAAGAACCGCTGGCCGGTGAACTGGAAGTTGTAGCGCTGCATGTCGATGGACCAGGAGCGGTCCCCGACGACGTAGATCCCGCGGTCGACCCCGCCGATCAGGTCCTCCGTGGACATCCCGGCCGGGTCCGGCTGGAGCGAGACGTTGGCCATGCGCTGCACGGGCACGTGTGCGGGGGAGTCCGCGAAGGCGCAGCCGTTGGAGCGCTCGAAGCCCGTCAGCTTCGCGATGCGGCGGTCGAGCTGGTAGCCGACGAGCGTGCCGTCCTTGACCAGGTCCCAGGACTGGCCCTCGACGCCCTCGTCGTCGTAGCCGATCGTCGCGAGACCGTGCTCGGCGGTGCGGTCGCCGGTGACGTTCATCAGCTCGGAGCCGTAGCGCAGCTTGCCGAGCTGGTCGAAGGTGGCGAAGGAGGTGCCGGCGTAGGCGGCCTCGTAGCCGAGCGCGCGGTCCAGCTCGGTGGCGTGGCCGATGGACTCGTGGATGGTCAGCCACAGGTTGGACGGGTCGACGACCAGGTCGTACAGGCCCGCCTCGACGCTCGGCGCCCGCATCTTCTCGGCGAGCAGCTCCGGAATCTGCTCCAATTCCCCGTCCCAGTCCCAGCCGGTGCCGGTCAGGTACTCCCAGCCCCGTCCGACGGGCGGCGCGACGGTCCGCATCGAGTCGAACTCGCCGCTCGACTCGTCGACCGACACGGCCGTCAGGGACGGGTGCAGCCGGACGCGCTGCTGCGTCGTCGCGGTCCCGGCCGTGTCGGCGTAGAACTTGTTCTCGTGCACGGTGAGCAGGGAGGCGTCGACGTGGTTGACGCCGTTCGCGGCGAGCAGCCGCGCGCTCCAGTCGGCCAGCAGCGCCGACTTCTCCTTGTCCGGCACCGAGAACGGGTCGATCTCGTACGACGACACCCACGTCCGGTCGGCGTGCACGGGCTCGTCGGCGAGCTCCACCCTCTCGTCGGAACCCGCGGCCTTGATCACCTGAGCGGACAGCTTCGCCATCGCCACCGCCTGCGAGGCGACCTTGGCCGCGGCGTCCAGGGTCAGGTCGACGCCCGAGGCGAAGCCCCAGGTACCGCCGTGCACGACGCGCACCGCGTACCCGAGGTCGGTGGTGTCCGACGACCCGGCGGGCTTGGCGTCCCGCAGGCGCCAGGAAGCGCTGCGCACCCGTTCCAGGCGGAAGTCCGCGTGCTCGGCTCCCAGCGCACGCGCGCGGGCGAGCGCGGCGTCCGCGAGGGCGCGTAGCGGGAGTGCCGTGAAGGCTTCGTCGATGGTATGAGGCACCTGCGTCTCTTCCTGTTGACCCGACAGTGACCGGCGGTTGCCCCCGATCATGTCGCGACGACCGGGTGGCGGACCACACGTTTGCGGGCGTGCCCGGCGACTTTCTGTAGGGACCCGACAGCGAGTCCCCCGAGCCACTGTCGGTGCCCGATTGTCCGCGGGAGGGCCCGGCCCGATAGGTTTTCGAGGGAAGCCGCCTGTCGTCCAGCTGTCCGGGCGGATGTGTCAGACCCCTATCGAAAGGGTGATCCGTTGAGCCGCTCGGTTCTCGTCACCGGAGGCAACCGGGGCATCGGCCTCGCCATCGCCCGCGCGTTCGCCGATGCCGGCGACAAGGTCGCGATCACATACCGTTCGGGTGAGCCGCCGGCCGGCTTCCTGGCCGTCAAGTGCGACATCACCGACACCGAGCAGGTGGAGCAGGCCTACAAGGAGATCGAGGACGCCCACGGCCCCGTCGAGGTCCTGATCGCCAACGCCGGCATCACCAAGGACCAGCTCCTGATGCGCATGTCGGAGGAGGACTTCACGTCCGTCCTCGACACCAACCTCACCGGCACCTTCCGCGTGGTCAAGCGGGCCAACCGCGCCATGCTGCGCGCCAAGAAGGGCCGCGTGGTCCTGATCTCCTCGGTCGTCGGCCTGTTCGGCGGCCCCGGCCAGGCCAACTACGCCGCCTCCAAGGCCGGACTGGTCGGCTTCGCGCGCTCCCTCGCCCGTGAGCTGGGCTCGCGCAACATCACCTTCAACGTCGTCGCGCCCGGCTTCGTCGACACCGACATGACCAAGGCGCTCACCGACGAGCAGCGCGAGAACATCGTGTCCCAGGTGCCGCTCGGCCGTTACGCACAGCCCGAGGAGGTCGCCGCGACGGTGCGGTTCCTCGCCTCGGACGACGCCTCGTACATCACTGGAGCCGTCATCCCCGTTGACGGCGGACTGGGAATGGGTCACTGAACACCATGAGCGGAATCCTCGAGGGCAAGCGCGTCCTGATCACCGGTGTGCTGATGGAGTCCTCCATCGCCTTCCACGCCGCCAAGCTGGCCCAGGAGCAGGGCGCCGAGATCATCCTGACCGCGTTCCCGCGGCCCACGCTGACCGAGCGCATCGCCAGGAAGCTCCCCAAGCCCACCAAGGTCATCGAGCTCGACGTCACCAACGACGAGCACCTGGGCCGTCTGGCCGACGTGGTCGGCGAGGAGCTCGGCGGCCTCGACGGCGTCGTGCACTCCGTCGGCTTCGCGCCGCAGGACGCGCTCGGCGGCAACTTCCTCAACACGCCGTTCGAGTCGGTCGCCACGGCCATGCACGTCTCGGCGTACTCCCTGAAGTCGCTGACCATGGCCTGCCTGCCGCTGATGCAGAACGGCGGCTCGGTCGTCGGCCTGACCTTCGACGCGCAGTACGCGTGGCCGCAGTACGACTGGATGGGCCCGGCGAAGGCCGCCCTGGAGGCCACCAGCCGCTACATCGCCCGCGACCTGGGCAAGCAGAACATCCGCTGCAACCTGATCTCCGCGGGCCCGATCGGCTCCATGGCCGCCAAGTCCATCCCGGGCTTCAGCGACCTGGCCGCCGTCTGGGACAGCCGTTCCCCGCTGGAGTGGGACCTGAAGGACCCGGAGCCGGCCGGCAAGGGCATCGTCGCCCTGCTGAGCGACTGGTTCCCGAAGACGACCGGCGAGATCATCCACGTGGACGGCGGTCTGCACGCCATCGGCGCCTGACCGCCCGCGTTCTCTCGACGCCCCGCTTCCGCAAGGCAGCGGGGCGTCGCCCGTTCGGCCTATCCGGCCGGGCGCCGGCGGCCGGTGACCGGGCACGCTGGAGGGGCGTTCACCACACGCTCCCTCCCCAGCCCGGCCGAGGAGGTCCCCGTTGTGCGCCTGTCCCGCAGCCTGGCCTCAGTGACCGCCGCCGTCGCTCTCGTGATGTCCCTGCCGTTCGAGGCGGTGCCGCACGCGCGCGTGCCGAGAGCCGCCTCCGCCGAGCCCTTCGGGGCCGAGTGCCGCACCAGGGTCACCGGCTCCCATGTGACCGCCTACTGCCACAACCCCTATCCCGAGACCGACCGCGTCAGCCTGCACATCGAGTGCGACCAGTGGTGGGACATCGACAGCGACGGCACCCTCGTCGACGTCCCGCCGGCGCTGACCGTACGGCTCACCGGGCGCTGCTGGGAGGACGTGCGCACGGCGTGGGTCAGTCACCAGAAGGGCTGAACCGCCCGGGACGGCACAGGAACGGATAGCTCGCCGCCTCCGTGCCCGCCGCCTCGGCGTCGCCCGCGCGGATCGCGTCGACCAGCCGCGTGTGGTCCATGTACGTCTCCGGCGTCAGCTCCTCGCCGACGTCCTCGCGCAGCCAGTCCCGCAGCACCTCGCCGAGGTCGGCGTACATCTCGGTCATCACGTCGTTGTGGGACGCGGAGACCACCGCGAGGTGGAAGGTGGAGTCGGCCGTCACGAACGCCTCCGTGTCGCCCGACGCCCACGCCTCCTCGCGCCGCACCAGCAGCGCGTCGAGCTGCTTGAGGTCCTTCTCCGTGCGCCGCCGGGCGGCCAGCCGCGCCGCGGAGGACTCCAGCGTGGAGCGCAGCTCGGCGATGTGCCGGGGGTCGGCGTCGGCGAACCGGCGGTGCATCACGCCGGCCAGCTCGCTGGTGGCGACGACGTAGGTCCCCGAGCCCTGGCGGATGTCCAGCAGGCCGTTGTGCGCGAGGGCGCGGACGGCCTCGCGGACCGTGTTGCGGGCGACGCCGAGCTGCTCGACCAGCTCCGGCTCCGTCGGGATGCGCGAGCCCACCGGCCACTCGCCGGAGGTGATCTGGTTCCGCAGCGCGGCGATGACCTGCTCGGACAGGGCCGAACGACGGGGATGGCTCAGGGGCATGGCACACCTTCGCACGCGGCGGCCGGGTACGGCGGACCCGGGCATGGACAACCAATCATCCCATGATTCTATGATGGGTCTCATGGCACGTGAGGAAACCAGCACGACGACGTCCACGGCGGTTCGCGGCCCGGCCGCCCAGGAGCCACCGCGACCCGCCACGCACGCGTGGACGACACGACTGCTCCTGATCGGCATCGTGCTGACCGCGCTGAACCTCCGCCCCGCCATCACCAGCCTCGGCGCGCTCCTGAAGGAGGTCCGCGACGGGCTGGGCATGAGCGGCAGCGTCGCCGGACTGCTCACCTCCGTGCCCCCGCTCTGCTTCGCCGTCTTCGGCGTCATGGCCGCGCGCCTGGCCCGCCGCTTCGGCCTCGCCGCAGTGGTGTGCGCGGGCATGCTCGCCATCACCGCCGGCCTGCTGATACGCCCGTACGCGGGCGGCACGGCGGGCTTCCTGGCCGCCAGCGCGCTCGCCCTCATGGGCATCGCCGTCAGCAACGTCCTGATGCCGGTCATCGTCAAGCGCTGGTTCCCCGACCGGGTCGGCTCCATGACCGGCCTGTACTCCATGGCCCTCGCCCTGGGCACCGCGTCCGCCGCCGCGATCACCGTCCCCATGACCGACGCCCTGGGCGGCTCCTGGCGGACCGGCCTCGCGGTGTGGGCGGCGCTCGCCGGGGCGGCCGTACTGCCGTGGATCCCGTTCGTACGGCGCCGGGAGGCGACCCCCGCCGAGGAGCCGGCGACGCGGGAAGAAGGGCGCGTGCGGGAGCGCTCCGCCCACGACGCGGCGCCCGCGCTGCGCATCACCCGCAGCCGTACCGCCTGGGCCCTCGCCGTCTTCTTCGGCCTCCAGGCCACCGCCGCCTACATCACCATGGGCTGGATGGCGCAGATCTTCCGGGACGCGGGCGTGTCCGCCGGCACCGCGGGACTGCTGCTGGCGGTCACCATGGTGATGGGCGTGCCGCTCGCCTTCGTCATCCCGCGCGTCGCCACCCGGCTGCCGCACCAGGGCCCGATCGTGCTCGCGCTCGGCGTCTGCGGACTGGCCGGATACGCCGGCCTCTACCTCGCGCCGGCCGGCGGCGCCTGGGCCTGGGCCCTGCTGCTCGGCGTCTCCAACTGCGCCTTCCCGCTCGCCCTGACCATGGTCGGCATGCGGGCCAGGACCGGCGCCGGCGTCGCCCAGCTGTCGGCCTTCGCGCAGAGCACCGGGTATCTGATCTCCATCCCCGGCCCGCTGCTGGTGGGCGTGCTCTACCAGCACAGCGGCGGCTGGGGCCTGCCGATCGCCCTCATGTCCGCGCTGATGATCCCGCAGATGGTGGTCGGCGTGCTGGCGGGCCGGAACCGCACGGTCGAGGACGAGGCGGCCCGCTGACCTCACCCCGGCGGCCCCCGGGCGGGGGAGGGGTGCGAGACTTGCCGTATGCCAGTGCTCGATCCGAACCCCCAGAACGGCCAGAAGAAGATGCTGATCGTCTTCGGCGCGTTCTTCGCCATCTTCGTGATCATCGCCGTCATCGCGACGCTCGCCTCCCCCTGACACCCCCTGCGGGGGCCATGGTGGTGCTAGCCCCACCATCCCCTAGGGGGTGAGTGTCAGGGTCAACTGGGTGGATCTCCGGATGGGTTGAGGGCGCCCGGCTCCGTACCTTCGAAGTGTGGCCGCGACCGGCGGACCACCGGCCCGAAGACCCACGGAGGAACCCATGTCGGCCCAGTCGCACACCCGGCCCCACGCGGCGACCACGGGCCGCGTCGACATCCGGCTGCCCTGGTGGGCCCTCGCCCTGCCCACCCTCGCCTTCATCGTGCTGCTGGCGCTCATGCTGAACCCGACGGACGCGCAGGCGGCGGCCGGCGACCCGGCGATCACGCACCTCTTCGAGCGCGTGCAGCAGCTCATGGCCCGCTGAGCACGCCCGAAGCCGCCGGTCAACTCCCTGCGCCCGTTGGCCTGTTTCATGCGAAGCTGGGTGGCATGAGCGTCGCAGAACCCCGCAGGATCGTCCTCTTCCGGCATGCGAAAGCCGACTGGCCCCAGGTGACCGATCACGAGCGCCCCCTCGCCGAGCGGGGACGCATGGACGCCGCAGTCGCCGGACGCAAGCTGGCCGACTCCGCCGTCACCTTCGACCTGGCCCTGTGCTCCACCGCGACCCGGACCCGGGAGACCTGGAAACTCGCCGTCCACGAGTTCCCGCACCGGCCGAAAACCGTCTATGAGGAGCGGATCTACGAGGCCTCGCCCGGCGAGCTGATCGCCCTGCTGAACGAGACCCCGGACGACGCCCAGAACGTCATCCTGATCGGTCACAACCCGGGCGTGCAGGGCCTCGCCGACATCCTGGCCGGCTCGGCCGAGGGCGACGCCCGCGAGCGGATGAACGGCCGAGGCTTCCCGGCCGCCGCCTTCGCCGTCCTGACCTTCGACGGTTCCTGGAAATCCCTGGAGCCGGCCGTGGCCACCCTCACCGACTACTGGGCGCCCAGCGAGTGACACCCCGCGCGGACGCCCGAGGGGCCCGGCACCATGGTGGTGCCGGGCCCCTCGGGCGTACGGCGTGAGGCGTGGTCCGCGCGCCGGCCGGCTACCGGTCGTCCTGGGTGTCCGCGGCCTCGACCTCCTCGCGGGTGACGCCCAGCAGATACAGGACGGTGTCCAGGAACGGCACGTTCACCGCGGTGTGCGCCGCCTCCCGGACGACCGGCTTGGCGTTGAAGGCGACCCCGAGACCGGCCGCGTTCAGCATGTCCAGGTCGTTGGCGCCGTCACCGATCGCCACGGTCTGGGCGAGCGGCACGCCCGCCTCAGCGGCGAACCGGCGCAGCAGCCGCGCCTTGCCCGCGCGGTCCACGATCTCGCCGGTGACCCGGCCGGTCAGCCGCCCGTCGACGATCTCCAGCGTGTTGGCCTGGGCGAAGTCCAGCCCGAGCCGCTCCTTGAGATCGTCGGTGACCTGGGTGAAGCCGCCGGAGACCACACCCACCTGGTAGCCCAGCCGCTTCAGCGTGCGGATCAGCGTCCGGGCACCCGGTGTCAGCCGCACCTCGCTGCGCACCTTGTCGACGACCGACGCGTCCAGGCCCTCCAGCAGCGCCACGCGCGCGTGCAGCGACTGCTCGAAGTCCAGCTCCCCGCGCATCGCGGCCGCGGTGACCTCGGCGACCTTGTCCTCGCAGCCCGCGTGCGCGGCGAAGAGCTCGATCACCTCGTCCTGGATGAGGGTGGAGTCGACGTCCATGACGACGAGCCGCTGCGCCCGCCGGTGCAGCCCCGCGGCGACGACCGCCACGTCGACACCCAGTGCCGCCGCGTCCGTCACCAGGGCCGTGCGCAGCGGTCCGGTCTCGACGCCGGAGACCGCGAACTCGACGGCCGTGACCGGGTACTTGGCGAGCCGGAAGATACGGTCGATGTTGCCGCCGGCGTGGGCGATCTTCGCCGCGATCCGGGCGGTCGCCTCCGCCGTGAGCGGATGACCGAGGACGGTGACCAGGGAGCGGCCCAGACCGCGGGGACGGTTGTCGCCGTGGCCGGAGATGATCTCCGCCTGCATCTTCATCGACTCCGCCCAGCTGTGGACGGTCGCCCGCAGGTCGCCCTCGAGTCCGGCGGCCACCGGCTGCGTCACGAGCGCGCAGAGCGTGAGACGGCCACGGGTGACGACCTGCTCGATGTCGACCACGTCGACGGAGTAGGCGGCGAGGGTGTCGAAGAGTCCGGCCGTGATGCCCGGCCTGTCCTTGCCGAAGATCTTGACGAGGAGAGTGGGGGCGTCAGGGGCCACGTCGGAGGGCGAGGTCTGCGAAGCGCTCATGGTGTACCCACCGTATCCGGCACCCAGTGCCGTCCGCCGCCGCGGTCCGTCTGGCGGACACCGAACATCGGGTGTCGGGCGGGTGACCGGCACCTTGCGACGCGGTGGCGACGTCCGGACCTCCCCGCGGCGGTGCTCAGTGATCCTTCTTCGGGCTCCCCGGCGGGGGAGCGGGTGGCGGCGGAGGCGGTGGTGGCGGGCCGTCGCCCCACGACGACCGGGGACGGTCCCCGCGGCCGGGCCGCGGCGGCTGCCGGCCGGGCGGCGGGTTGCCGAGCGGCCGGACGACGGTGGGAGCGCCGTACACGTCGCGGTTCCCGGCGCCGGGCGGCGGTACGCCCTCCCCGGAGCCGGAGCCGGAGCCGGAGCCGGAGCCGGAGCCGGAGCCGGAGCCGGAGCCGGAGCCGGTGGCGGGGCGGTCGGGTGGCCGCGCGTCCTCGGGCTCCCTGGCCTCGTCCGGCACCCGAAGGTACGGATTGGTGGCGGGATTGGGCGCCCGGTAGGACCCGGCGGGCGTGTACGGCCCCGAGCCACCCGCATACGGCCCCTGCGCGCCCGTCGCCCCCGCGGGCACCCCGGACTCCGGCGCGTACCGCGGCCGCGCGGCG